>NZ_SMDQ01000043.1 GCF_012911975.1 Nodosilinea sp. P-1105
CACCACGGCCCCCATGCCAGAGCAGGGGGTCTACATTTTGCGGGTGCATCCCAAAACCCCGGAATGGTTGGGGGCCAGCCCCCCACGGATAAAGTTTGGTGTCGCTAAGCCACTGCTGCAAGCTTAGCTCGTAGCCCAATCACGGTTAGCCCAATGACCTCTTGAGTGACTTCGTCATAGCGCAATATCACGCCATTACCAATGTCAACACCAACGGCAGGGCGAGGTTCGCCAACCGATAGGTACAAGACATCTGCTTCTATTGTCATAGTCCCAATTAGCTCGATTGGACGCTTGTAGAATCTTTACTCGTGGAGCTATTTGGAGGCTCGGTACATTATTCATCAGTCCGTACTCGGGTCGACCCTACAGCGAGCAGACGTATCACAGTACCATCAGACTCAAGTCTCATCGGTTAGTTGGCAAGGCGATAACGCCACATACCATGCGCTATTTCTGGGCCACATGGGGCTTTCAGGTCGGCTTGTCAGATATCGAGCTAAGGTCCCTAGCTTACATGATGGGCCATAGTGTCGACACGCTCCGACGTCTGTACGCGAAACTAACGCCTGTGGAGCAACAACAGGCCATTGAAGATGCTATCACTATCCGACTTTGTTCTGATAGTGATGCAGAGGTGCTGCCACTGTCAAAACTATTGCGGGCTGTACACCACTTAGCCCGAGGAGATCAGAAGCAACTCTTTCAACACCTTCAGCAACTTTTAGACGAGGGAGGTGAATCTCAACAGAAGACATCCTAAGCCGTACTACAGAGTGCTTTGAATAACCCCTGCCAGAGCAAATCTAGCAGGGGTTTTCTGCGAGTCATCCTGGCTTATTGCCCATAAGCAAATGTGCTCTGTGCCAGTAGGGCTAAAGAATGGACTAAACTTGGCCTGTGCTGCCTTGTGCCAGTTGTCTCAAAGCCTTATTTCGCCGTTCTACCTAAAAGTCTCATCCCAACCTCTCGATTGGCGCGGATGCCTTGTGTAGAGAGGGTTCCCGTAGGATATTCAGCTGTGGAGTGGTTGCGGCGCGGGCAACTAGCCAGATAATACAAGGGAACTAAGTTGCCCTAAACCAGGGGTGGGTTTCAATGAGGGGATTTGCCAATGACCTACTTGTCAGACCCCGAGGGCGTCCCCGAAGATTGGGATGAGCCGATCCTGGCCGATGGTCAGCAGCAGGCCAGGCGAAAGTGCAAGGCAATGGCCGAAGACTATACTGAACAGGGTCGTTCAGAGGTTGAGTTGATCGACGTCATCAAGGCCAGTACGAAGACCCGAAACCGCTACCTGTGTCGATTCAGGAGTCAGCCATGAATGTTACCCAGCTTGTGTTTGCTTGGCCTCGGGAGGCTCAGTACTCCTGTGAACCTGATACCTACCAAGGATGGGCCATTGAGGACTATGACTTCGAGCTGAGTGGAGTTGCCCCTGCGGCAGGCGATGTCCGTTCCTGGGAAGGACGGCAGTGGACAGTAGCGCAGGTAGAGGATTATTCCCCCGCCGATGGCTCGGAAAACAGTTTCAGCGTGGCGGTGCTGACCCTGGATGGCCAAGTACCCGATCGCGACCCGTGGGACAGCGCCGGGCAGCGGCTCATGTATGTTTGCGTCTCCCCCGACGATGTGTTGTTTGGCCTACCGGAGCACCCCGAGGCGCTCCCTGAAGTTGGTTCTGAAGTCCACGATATGCCGGGCTGGGTGGCCAGCACCGTGAGGGAATTTGAGCCGGTTACTGAGGGCACCTATGACCAGGTATTGGTCTACTGGTGCGCTGCGGCAGTCATGCCCCAGCAACAGGCGATCGCCGCTTAGAGACGGCGATCGCCCTCCCGTTTCAAAGCCCTTGCCATCTGGTGGTATTTTGGGTCGGTGTGACGCCACTTACCGCCAGTTACCGCTTTTGCCCGCCAGGGCTCTCTGATTCTGACTCCCTGGGCGGCCTGGGGCGACACCGAGCGTTGAATGGCACAGTAGCCCTAGCGGCGAGGGAGACTACGCCCAGGAGGGCTACGCTTCCGAACCGTTCAGACACTACGCCATCGGTGGCGGGGCTCAGTGCCTCAAAACTTCATCCAGTAAGCGGTTTAACGATCGGCGACCAACAAAATACCCCTGGCAATCGCCAGGGGCTGATGTGAAATTCCATGGAGCTATTATGCCCGTACTGCTCCAGGGCTGCGATCGCATTGTTGATGCCCTAGTAAGCCTGATCCAATTCGGCCTGGGCTTATCGCTAGCTCGATGTAGGCTAAACCCCTGATATACAACCAACGCAGGCTTTTCTATTTTACGCCTTAGCAACCCGGCGCAAGGGGTTCCCAAGCTGCGTCAGGCTGATTGAGTGGTCGCTGCGCGTTTTTTCTTGGGCCTGCCTTGCCCTTGCGCCTAGTCTGGCCGCCCTCTGGGGGGGGAAGCCGGTGGCGTGGAAGGGAGCCGTAGCGTTTGGTTTCTTCTATGCTTCCTGTTTCTTACGAGTTTGTGGCTGGTTTGGCTACTGAGTTTGGTGCGGTCGAGTGCTCCTGGCGGGAGTCCGACAGGTCGTTCACCGGCTTCGTGGCTGAAGTGTGGTTTGACCAGTTGCCTGCTGACTTCGCTGTGCGGTGGGCTCGGGTGGTGGGTTACTCGGTGCTGGTGCGCTCGGTGTCCTCTGGGCCGGGGTCGTTTGCGGTGTCGGTGCCCTGTACGGTTCCTGGTGGCCAGGTGCAGCTGGTTGGTGGTGTGCGGGGTGGCCGGGTTCGCTGTCGGTTGGTGGGTTAGTTGCCTGGGGGGCTGCGGCTCCCCTTTTTTTGCGTTGAGCGGAGGGATGCGATCGCTGGTACCCCACCTCTGCAGAGCGTTACTTGTATAACGAAAACAAGTATTACCTCGCTCCAGAAAACTTTGTGCACATAAAAAACTACTCATTAATTGTCAGTTGATAAATAATCAGTTAGCTAACAGCTGCATTTAGATCTGGAGGAACTCCTTCGCCTTGATATTCTCGACTAGGAAGGGGAAAGCCGCAGGAAGTACCATCAGTGTAAACCACCTCATCTTCCCAAGGTAATCGATAAGAGCCATCAACTAAGTCCTTCATGTAAGTATACGGACAGTCTTGGGCACCGCCTTTTACTGCAACATAACCACGATGGCCAAATTGATAAATATTGTTCTCAACACTCCAATATTTACGTGATTCTCGAACTAAATCAGGCCGAACTTCAGCAGTAATGATTTCGTCTGGACGATGACTTCCCATAACAAGAGGTTCACCGTCAAAATTGACAATCATTCCTTCGCCCATCGAATCGAATGTCCCATCAGTCCCACACATACAAACAGAGATAGTGATTATCTGATTACAGAATGCATTAGCTTGGTTTGTGATTCGCCAAGCATGACGGATTGGAGCAGTATAGCCTGCTGTCCTAATCATAATTTCTGCACCCTTATAGGCACATTCTCTTGCCATTTCTGGAAACATACCATCATGACAAATAATTAAAGCAATCTTGCTGCCGTTAGGCCCCTCACACACGGGTATGCCTAGATTCCCTGGTTCCCATGGCTCTACAGGTACCCAAGGATGAAGCTTCCTATAGTAAAGTTTTAACTCCCCCTTACTGTCAATAATAATCCCACTATTGTAAGGGTTGCCATTAGGGTTATATTCCATTATGGAAAAACAACCCCATATGTCATTGCTGACACAGGCTTTTCGGAAAGCCTCTACTTCTGGACCATCCAGCCGACACATAATCTCAGAATTAGTGTCCATTGAGAGACCATGAAGGGAATACTCTGGGAAAACCACTAAGTCCATCGTCGGCATATTACGTCTTGCTTTGCCTACCATATCGACAATACGCTGAGTTTGGGCTGCTAAGTCGTCACGTGTTACAACATTAGGTAGCTGTAGCTGTACTGCCCCAAAAACTACACCACTAGGAGTTTTGTTAAGTCCACCAAGTCCGCTCATGAATTATTCCCCTAAAGAAGATGAATTTTGATATCAACGATACAAATAGATTGAATCGCTAAGGAGCGTTTGCGAAAGAAACACCAATCATGCTATCACGAGTAACTAAAGGAATTAAAGTCTCCTCATCCCATCCTTCAGTTCCTTTAGGTCTAAGAGGAATGACAAGATATCTAGTATCTGCATTGCTATCCATTACTCTAATCTCAACATCCTTTTCAATTACAGTTCCAAAATCATTTTCTAAAACTCCTCTCGGATCAACTACTACTCTATTACGATAAGCTGTACTCTTATACCAAGAAGGCGGATGATATCCGAGTATTGCTCTTGGATAGCAAGAGCAAAGAGTACAAACTACTACATGATGGACAAATTCTGTATTCTCAACAACTTCAAGCCTTTTAATCTCAACAGTGTCAATATCCATTTCTCTGCAAGCTGCTTTGCCATCTTCACACAAGCGGAGCTTGAAATCTGGATCAACCCAAGCCCGAGCAACAAGACGAGCCCCTAGCATAGGCGTAACAGAGTCTTCTCTTTCAATTTCACGCCTTACATCAGCAGCTGTGAAAAATCCTTTTTCTTCTAAAAGCTTTTGAATGACTCTCGTACGCTGGTTCCAGTATGCTTCATCATCATTGATGGGCGGATGATCATGGTCGTGGTCTTCCACGCTTGTCTCAGAAACTTTGTAGAAGGGATATCTATTTTGCGCTTGTATGTCTTCCATAGCAAGAAACCAAAAACTTACTCCATGTCCAGTTCAACTTAATTTGGTAAGCCAATGCTCATATAATTCAACCCTGATTTTATCATTTTTACTGTTATCAGGACACAATTTTCCCCACACATCCTCTAGAACAAACTCAACTAAGTATAAGGGTAAACGTGTTACTTTTTTCTTGAAGTGAGCAACATCTTCCGGATTTAGGAAACTGCCTTGCAAACTGACTACTTTACCCTTTTTCCTCAATAAATATACTGGTGTCCGAATATGTCCTTTCTTTCCTAGTGACACTACTTCAACCCAGTCGCCTACTTGATAACCTAATTCACCTTGATTCAACTCTTCTACATAAGGGGTATATGCAATTCTGGACATCACCTTACCAGATTTATCAAACGATAAGTAGTTTTCATCTTCATTTTTCAAATCTTCACGACTGAAGAAACCAAGCTCTAAAAGAACAGTTTCAAGAGCTAGAACTCTTCTTTCTCCATATTTCGGAAGCCTATCTAATAAAAAATCAGGCAAATCAAAAATAATATCAGAACTAAATAATTTACTTTCAAAAATTCCATCAACTTCTTCGGCTGCCCTGCGAATAGGATCAAGACTAGGAAGATAACCCTTTTGAATCATAAGATTGTGTATTGAAATAATACGTTTTTCAAAAATGTTGATATCTAACTCAGATTGATCAATGCTTGAGCTGTCAGTAGGGTTGTGAGGAATTTGACGATGGTTTTTCTTGGGCGGAATCTCACACATTAAAATCATGCCTCCTCTTTTTGATGTCAAATGAATAAATGCACCTACTAGCATCTGATCAAGACAAAAAAACAAATAGCAAAGCATTAAATTCAAGTTTCAGTTAGAGCTTAAGAGGAAAATTATTCATCTAACATGCAATCATCATAAACCACTGAATAGTAAATGTCAAAACTCTGGAGTTTTCAAAATTTCAAACTCAAAGATCAATGTACTGTAGGTTTTGAATTGTGAATATCATTGAAACAATTTACAATGATATTCAAAGACGAAGTATGTTGCCTTTTTTTGAAAAAATCTCAAACACTTTAATTCATGAGAAATTATCAAGAGAAATAAAGGATGAGAGTAATTACTCAATAACCGCTGGTAAAGTCCTGAATCAGAAGCCTCAAACGTCGCAAACTCATTGATCAGAGGCCAAGTTACCAGCACTTATTGAGAAGGTGCGGTTGAGGCATCCATGAAAACTTACTAGAAGTTGATTTCACTTATTAAAGTTATCCATTTGGGATTACCTTCGCCATTCCGTCATCTACCTATAGTTGGCAATCCTCATGGTTAAAACAGTAGTCTAGATGACAGAATCGTATTTGACTCAGGTTGAGAATCCGTAATATTGAGGTGCAACTATCAAAAGGAAGATATTTGAAAACCCTGAGCTTTACATTTCTGTGGCAAGTGCTACTATTTTTTGGGTTTGTTTCTGCTATACCTCGTCATGAATTGAAGGTGGCTAACAGTACTTTTTAGGAGCGATCCTGCTTTTCCAGTCTAGCTTTTTGGAAATTGGACAAGCAAGTACCTGTCTTTTAGTTTGTACTTCAGGCGTTCTAACTGTTTTTTACTTGGGTTGATACAAGCCATGCTTACAGGCTCTTCAATACTTGACAAGTGTAGTGGTTCTATATCTAACTACATCGAATGCTCGTGTGGCTATACTCATGAAAGGTCTGATCATTGTGATTTCGCCAGCACAATGCCACAGGATCCACTAGAGCTTATCGATGACTTAAGCAGAATGGGGTTTTATGATCCTAAAGCTATACCGATAGCGGAAGAATTAAGTTTTAAGGAAATTAGGAAGACATTATTCCTCAGGATGGCCGTACAGGGCAATCCTAAGAGAGAAAAGCTCTGCAATGCTTTGATCCAACAGGCTGGAGGGCTAGATGCAGCATTCTCAGCTGCTTTTGGGCCAAAGGCTGGCGAATTTTTCGGAGATGCCATCAAGGCTAGTAGTATAACGAGAAAGGAGTTTCTTAGAAATCTAGCGGTTGGTGCAGCTTTGGTTTCATTAACAAATTGTGCTGGTCCATCAAATGACGCAGTTACTCAAGGAGCTGGCGATGATGAGATCATAGGTAATTTAGAGAAGACCACTATCAAAGTTGGATTTGTACCAATTACTTGTGCTACGCCCATCTTAATGGCAGGGCCACGTGGGATATATGAGAAGTATGGTCTTAACGTTGAGTTGGTTAAAATGCCAGGGTGGGCTGCCGTTCGAGATGCGATATCTTCGGGTGAGCTCGATGCGTCTCACCTTATTGCTCCAATGCCAATAGCAATGACCCTTGGTATTGGCTCTACAGCATTTTCAACAAGGTCACTAATTATAAGTAACCTGAATGGAAATGCAATCACGGTTGCTAAGCAGCATGAGCAGAGAGTTAAAGGACCGGCGGACTTTAAAGGTTTTAGAATTGCCATTCCCTTTCCATATTCAACTCACACTCTCTTATTGCGATATTATTTAGCTACAGGTGGGTTAGATCCTGATACAGATGTTCAGTTGGATGTTGTTCCTCCACCTGACACTGTGGCTCAGATGTCAATTGGCGACTTAGATGCCATGCTAATTGCTGAGCCATTTAATCAGAGATTAGTTTCTGAAGGGGCTGGTTACATCCACATGCTCAGTAAAGATTTATGGCCAGGGCACCCATGCTGTATCCTAGGTGCTGGCCAAGAGTGGATGGATAATCATCCTAATACTTTCCAGGCATTAACAAAAGCAGTCTTAGAGGCAGCTCATTATTCAAAAGATAAGAGCAATAGATCGGAAATTTCTCAAACTTTGTCAACACGAGCATTTCTTAATCAGCCACAAGAGGTTCTGGATTCAGTATATTTAGGAAATTTTGATGATGGCCGAGGTAATAGTCTAGATATCCCTGATCGGGTTGATTTCGATCCTTACCCATGGCAAAGTTTTTCTCACTGGATTGTTTCTCAAATGGTACGCTGGAATAATCTGAGTCAGGAAGCTTTAACAGACTATCGTCAGATTGGAGAAGAGATTTTCCTAAGTGAGTTAATTCAGGAAATGTCCACAGAACTCAATCTCCCTGTTCCTAATGAGAAAGAAAGAGTTGAACAACTGATGTTTGATAGTTTAGATCCAAATGATCCTAAGGGATATTTGCAAAACCAATTGGAAAAATACGGCTTATAGTGAGAAAGAGCGAGTGAAGTTGTGCTTTATAAACTTGATAATGTGAGAAGCTTCTGAAAACTTTGATGTATGGGGACTCTAACGGAATTAGAAACTTCTGCGAATCACTCATATTTAGGATCTAATTCGACGAATCTGAATTTGTGTTCAGGAACAGTCAGCATTTGGGGTGCATCCTAGTTTTGCAAATGTCATTCTGTTCGCTTTAGCGGCTCTGAAAGAGTAATGTAGCGATAGCGAAGTGAAGAATCTCGATCTTGTGCAAGAACTGAGATCCTTCGCTACGCTCCGTTCTGCTCATGATGACAAAAGTGGGATGTACCCCGCGCCATAGTCGCCATTGTAGGGTAGACCTCCTAAAGGAAACTAAACGTAGGGCGCTCCATTGTCGCTCTAGCAGCCCTGGCAAAGGTGTCACTCCAGCGGCAATCACAGAAGCCGGTTGCGATCGCCCTTTACCAGTCATTCTTCATAGATCATCTTTTAGGTCATGCCATCATCAATGACAACGTTCTGCCCCGTGATAAAGCCTGCCTTATCTGACAATAGGAAGTGAGTCATTTCAGCGATGTCCTGGGGTTGGCCGACTCGACCCACAGGATGTTGCTGGTGGTCTACAGTGCTCAGGTTAGCGGCCTGGGGTGGATGCTTGTTCGTTAATATCGGCAATAACAACCTGCCATCCCTGGTGAAGTAGATGTGTCGTCATGCCCAGTCCAATTCCTTAGGCTCCTCCAGTGACTAGGGCAACTGACTGCTCTTTTGCCTGATTCATTAGGTGATAACCCTTTTTGTTGCTTAACATTCTAGATGCTAGCAGGATCTATAATTCCAGTACGAAATCCTGAAAATCTGGTGTTTTATTGCAGGAATAATTAAGAATGGCAACAAAATCTAAAGAGTGTTTGACTGGCAAAGAGCTATTGAAAGCAGTCAAAGAGAACGATAGTCTCTCCAAGCGTGAGCTGGCTAAAGAATGTGGCTATTACACCGCTGGTAAAGGCGGCAAGCCTCGGGTGAACCTAGCTGAATTCTATGATGCCTTGCTGTCGGCAAAGGGCATTCAGTTAGACCCTGAGAAGAACAAAGACGGTCGAGGCCGAGAGGCATCCTATACGGTGACGGTTCATAAAAACGGTCAGATTGTGATTGGTTCTGCCTATACCTCAGAAATGGGGCTTCAGCCTGGGGATGAGTTTCAGATCAAGATGGGCTATAAGCATATTCGCTTGGTCAAGTCAGGTGAAGAGGATGCGGAAGAGTAGCGGTTAGATCAGTGCCCCTGGTACCTTACTGGGGGCTGATCGAGCCTATCAGACGCTTTTGGGTTGCGATCCCATGAAAGACTTTTCTACCTTTGAGTTTGCTAGTGAGGGGTTCCCAGCTCGACCTGTCTATACAAAAGGCACTGGGCCTGCCGTAGTGCTGCTGCATGAGTTGCCTGGCATGATTCCTGAATGCGTAGACCTAGGGCGACAAATTGCAGCGGCTGGCTTTACAGTCTACATGCCTCTCTTGTTTGACCAACCAGATCGCCCCTTCTCAGTGGTGAAAACCCTGGGATTAGTGGCCCAACTCTGCATCAGTCAAGAGTTTTACTGCTTTGCCAAGCATCAGTCGAGCCCCATTACCCAGTGGCTTAAAGCCCTTTGTCGAAAAGCTCACCAGGACTGTGGTGGACCGGGGGTTGGGGTGATTGGTATGTGTCTGACCGGGGGCTTTGTACTGTCTCTGATGGCCGATGAATCGGTGCTGGCCCCGGTGGCGAGTCAGCCCTCGTTGCCCATTGGTATGACTAGGGACCATAGGGCAGCGTTAGGAGTCTCCCAGGATGACCTGGAGGCCGCAAAGGCCAGGGCTGATGCTGGGGTACCCCTATTGGCCATTCGCTTTTCTGAGGACAGCACCAGTCCCAAGGAGCGCTTTGATACCCTGCGCCAAACCTTTGGGGGCACGCCTGAGGTGGTGAGGGACGATGAGATGATGTGCTGGAAGCGAGGGAAGGCCCTGGAGACCATCGAGATCAACTCTGGCCCTGGAAACCGGTTTGGTATATCCCCCAGGGCTCACCCAGCTCTAACCCTGGAGTTAAGGCAGGCAGGCCATCCGACCCGTGGGGCTTTTGAGCGGGTACTGGGGTTTATGCAAGAGCAGTTACGACAGTAGCGTTGGGGGCGATACTCTGTAGCAATTGTTGAGCGATCGCCTCTTTACCTCTCCTACGCTCCAAAATAGCTTCTCGCTGAAGTCATAGGTGATGCTTCAGTGTACTTCTCAATGTGGGACGCTATACCTGTCATAGCAGTCAGGAGCCAGGAGTCAGAATATAAGCAGGGACTGAATTTTGGCTTCTGGGCTCTGACTGCTAGCCTCTTCAGGATTTTCCAGTTTAGGTTTAGCCCCAGTACTTCTTTTCTTACTTTTGCGATGAGTAACATGTTAGCTTTTTAGGGCACCACAAGCAAATAGGTTCTCAGTAATTATGATCTAATATCAGTGCCCATGTTCTAGTTTCTGCTCTGCTCTCAGCTCATTAATTTTCGTGTGAATAGCTTGAATATCTAACAGTCCCTTATCTACGAGTAATTTTTCACAGGCCCCCACCCACTGTTCATAGTAAGTGTCTGTATCATGATTAACTTGTTCTGTAGCCTTAATTTCAGATGAGAGATATTGGGTCCATTCAGGCCAAGTACAATGTTCAAGTGTTGCTAACTGATTCACAATAGCAAAGGCTCTGGCCTCCCAAGGGGTTTTGAACACAGGTTCTTTATCTAGATTTGACATAGGATAAGATGCTGACGAAGAAAAATTTTGAGGAAGTTTCATCGAGTCTAAACAGTGTCTAAATGATCATCGAATAGATCAATGTGAAGGAAATCTTTAGGTGATGCATCCGGCCCCCAGATATCCTGAGCTGCAAAGCGTACATTGTACACATACTGAGGTTTGGTATCCAGTCGCTGACCAATTGTGTCTGGGAAAACATATACTCCATGTACTTTAGCAATAGTGCCGACCTTTCCTCGCACGTAGCGTGGCAGACGAGTGTAAGTCACGGGGTGCATAACCTTTGCTTTAACCATATCCCCCACCTGAAACTTAGGTGGAGCATTGGTAACCCCGCGACAGTTGACCCCAGACTGTAATAGGATTTCAGCTTGAGCCACACTCATACATTCGTTACTGGTTTCTATTGCCATCGTTAGTATTCTTCTTGCGAAAGCTTAGCTATGCGTTGTTCAATTTCTTCGGGTGTAACCAGGTTATGCTCAGTAATCAAGAGTTCCAGGGCGTAGAGCCACCGTTCATAGTAGGAAGATGTAAGATAATCCCCTGGAGGCATCCGCTCGGAAGCATGGCGGGTTTCATCTACTGGGAAATAATTGCAGAAGGTGGCAAAGCTCATAGCAAAAACCTTAGCCTCCCATTGAGAATGGAAAACAGACTCATCTGCTTCAATTGGAATAGGTCCCATGCCGTGCATTCCACCCATGTCGTGGGGACCATTCATAGCATGTCCTCCTAGGCTGTAATGGTTGAAGGTGATCGAGGGGGATAAACTTTAGCCGTGCCAATCATGGCATTTCGGGTAACTAGATCAGCAAGAGCTTCTTCAGACATGTCTTCGGTGCCGCTAGGTCGCTCAGGTAATACCAGGTACCGTAAGTCAGCATTACTGTCCCACACTCGGATTTCGACCTCATCAGGAATATCCAGACCGAATTCTTGCAGCACTTTGCGGGGCTCAATAACAGCACGAGATCGGTAGGCAAAAGACTTGTACCAGGTTGGGGGTAACCCCAGAATGGCCCAGGGATAGCAGGAACAGAGAGTGCAGACAACTAAGTTGTGAACCTGGGGCGTATTTTCCACAACAACCATATGCTCGCTGGAAAAACCTGTTAGGCCTAGTTCTGCGATCGCACTAGTACCATCAGCCAATAATCGTTGCTTGTAATCATAGCTTACCCAGGCTTTCGCTACAATACGAGCTCCGTTATGGGGACCAATGCGGTGTTCATAGGCATCAATGATGGCATCCAAGGTAGCAGGATCAATAATCCCCTTTTCTGCTAAAAGTGACTCAATTGCCCTAACACGAAGAGCAATATCAGATTCCGAATGATGGGAATGGGGCATGATTCAAGAAGAAATGACGAAAATTGAGTATTAGGAGGGTGGCTATGTCAATACACAATACAATCAAAGACAAAATTTATCATCAGATATGGCAGGTGAGTATAATTTTCAAAAAAAATGGTAATAAATAGAATAAGCTTGTAAACTCATAGAATTGCTTCATGAGATAGGTTTATGGTGAAAATAGAAACTCATACTCATTCCTTTGACTTGTCAATAAAAAATACGGCTTTGCTTATTGTCGATATGCAGAATGATTTTTGTCATCCCGATGGATTTAATGCAAATCAGCTAAATTTAGACTTGACTTCGATTAGAGCTATTATCCCATCAATTCAATCTCTTCTAGAATGGTCTCGCAACTTGGGTATGGCAGTCATCTTTACTCGAGAAAGTCATCCTCCTGATCTGTCTGACTTAACTGATAGCAAGCAAAAACGATATTCCAATGCAGGTTCTCCTATTGGTCAGTCGGGAAAAATGGGACGGTTCTTAGTTCAGGGAGAAAAAGGAGTGGAAATCATTGAGGAACTACGCCCTTTACCCCACGAGACACAACTAGATAAACCGGCACATTCCTGTTTTGTCAATACCCCCCTAGATCATAAGCTACGTAACAATAATATTACCCACCTAATTATTGCTGGTGTAACAACCCAGTGTTGTGTTCTAGCAACTTACCGTCATGCTAGCGATTTGGGCTACTATTGCCTCTTGCTGGACGACTGCTGTGCCACCTTTGACCCGGAAGACCATAATGCAACCATCCGTATTCTTCAGTCTGAAGGAGGTGTACTGGGTTGGGTTGCTCACTCCTCAATGCTTTATCATGCTTTTCACCCTCTGACTTCTCATCACCCAACCCTCACGCATCCCAATAAAATGGGCAGGCACTGAGGTATATCTTTGCTAAAAGCGCAGGAAAAAAACCGATTAATTGTTCTAAAAGCAAAGAATGACATCTTTTTTGCAGAATTTTGTGTCCTTGGTTACAAAAAAGTGGCGCTTATACCTTTACTCTCACGATCAGATGGTTTCGGCTAGCGATAGGTAAGTTGGACTTCCAATTTGTTCGGGTTTCTTGCTAATTAGGTGTGTTCCCATGTTACGGAAGCGTGTTCCTCTCCTTTTTGTGATCGTTGCTGGCTTTGCAGGGGCTTGTGCTTCAGGACCGCCTACGGACAGGAATGCACTCGAGTCAAGCAGTTCTGAATCCACGCCCTCTAGTAGCTTAATACCGGTTAAAGCAGGCCACTTAGTGGCCTTGGATATGGCTCCTTTATTTGTGGGAGTTGAGTCAGACTGCTTTGAGAAAGCTGGGTTAGCAGTAGAAACGGTATTTTTCACAAACCCAGGGGATAATAATGCGGCCCTTGCTGGAGGACAAATTGACTTCAGTACCAATCCTTTTACCCTGCCGTTTTTTGCTGCTAATAGTGGTGTACCCATTAAGACAGTAGCTGCAGCAGGTGGTTGGGGCGTTATGCAGGTGATTATTGATAGTAACTATGGGGTTGAATCTCTAGCTGACCTAGCTACCTACGTCACTGAGAATCCAAATGAAACCTTGAAGGTTGCTACTCTACGAGGAGATACCCTTGAGTTGATCCTGGCAGACGGGTTTGAGAAAGCGGGTATTGACTCAAGTGATTTTGATATGGTCTATTTCGATGACCTTCTGGCCATGGTAGATGCATTTCGCCTAGGAGAAGTCGATATTCTCAGCCATATTAAACCCTACACTACTCAATTTGTAGCTATGGGCAGTGCAAATGTTATCACCGATAACGCTGAGGTTTGGTCTATTACGACGCCAAATACAGTAGTTAGTGTTTTAGAAACAACCCTTGATCAACGCCCTGAAGTTGTAGAGGCGTATATTCAGGGATTACAATGTGCAGCAGAAATTATTAATACTGATCCTGAGACTGCTATTGAGTTATTGGCAAACGGTAACTATTACCGTGTTGACAATGATGTATTACTGACTGCATTCCAGACACAACCTTCTCCCATAACCTTTACCCCAGACCTAGATGCCGTCCAAACGGTTGTCGATAAAATGGTTCAACTGAACTATATTCAAGCAGATGTGCCAGCGCAAGAGATTTTTGATGTCTCTATTGTGAAAGAGCTAGAGAAGTAGTATGTCGAATGATAACTCTGGTTGGTATAATCCTATCTCTCGGTCGCTACTACCGTTGGTTTGTGGACTAGTATCCATCGCCCTATTTATAGGAGTTTGGGAAGGGATTGGTGCTAACCCTGAGAACCCTATCGTTCAAGTGTTGCCACCACCATCAAAGTTTTTACCTGTTTTGCTTGAAAGCAATTTCAGAATTGGCCTAGGATCTCAATCTGCAACCATCTATGAGTCTGTCTTCATCACCCTATTTCGAGTAATCCTAGGTATGACGATAGCTTTTTTAGGCTCTGTCACCTTTGGTCTTTTGATTAGTCTATCTCAATGGTCTGAGCTATTTATCTTACCAATTCTAGGTTTGGTAGCTCCAATCGCTCCAATCGCTTGGATTCCGCTAGCACTAGTTATCTTCGGGGTCAGCAACCTGACAGCTATTTTTATTGTGTTCATGGGAGTGTTTTTCACTCTGACTATTGCTACGGTTGCTGAAATCAAGAAAATTCCTCTAAATTTCTTAATTACAGCAGAGAATTTAGGAGCAGATAACTTTGCTCGTTGGAGGTTTGTAATTATTCCGGCTGTCTTGCCTGGTGTGTTTACTCTTCTAAGACTTAACTTTATTGCCGCTTGGATGGCTGTATTGGCGGCAGAGATGACAGGTTTGAGAGATGGATTGGGTACAGTTGTAATGACAGGGAGAAATTTATTTAATAGTAACTTAATTTTACTAGGAATTAGTATTATTGGTATTACTGGATTCGCTGTTGATAGGCTATTATTGTTGATTCAAAAGAAGTTTTTTTGGTGGAAAGTCTAATTAATGAGAAGCCACTCTTCAAATTTATGCAAAAATCATCTCCGGCCAATTTTGACCTGTCGGGATGTGAAAAAAGTTTTTCATACAAATAATAAAAATGTGTTTACTGCTTTGTCTGGAATTAACTTGTCAGTAGTTGATGGAGATTTTATTACTATCCTTGGTCGTTCGGGTGGCGGTAAGTCGACTTTGCTTAAGTTATTAGGAGGAATTACACCTCCTTCATCTGGTGAGGTTTTATTCCATGGGGTGCCATTGCAGGGAATTACACCTAAAATTGGCATGGTTTTTCAGGAAAATACCCTTTACCCGTGGTTAACTGTTGAGCAGAATATTAGCTTTGGCTTTAAGGTACGAGGTAAACGAAAGTGTAGCTCCAATCCTCAGGTTCAGGAGGTGATAAAGCAGGTTGGCTTATCTCAATCACGAGAACTCTATCCTCATCAGCTTTCAGGTGGAATGAAACAGCGTGTTTCTATTGCTCGATCTTTGGCAGTCCAGCCAGATGTATTACTTTTAGACGAACCCTTTTCAGCGTTAGATGTTCAATTGCGGCGACGATTACAAAAATTTTTACTGAATATTTGGCAAGGAACAGGTTCTACAATGGTGTTAGTTACTCATGATGTAGAAGAGGCGATTTTGCTAGGTCAGAAGTTGATTGTTATTGGAGGTCAACCAGGAGGAATAATTGAAAGATTAAATATCTCTGATTCAGCCTTCAAGGATCGATACAATAAAAAGTTTCTAGATCTACAACAACATCTGGAAAGAATTGTTGGCGAAGAATATGAGATAGCAAAAGAATCCTGTGGAATAGCTTACATGTCAGTATAAGAATAATTTTTTGAACTCTGTTTAGTTATGAATCCTTGCCAATTTGTTTTGACTGGTTAACACGGACAGGATATTGAGCCTTATATATTTTTAATATGTTTCTGGAATTTAATTCTAAAATAACCTTTTTTTTCTTTAACATATTTACAAATAAAAGCAATTCTTCATTGTCTCTGTAGATATATTCCATCATGATATCAAAACTTCCTGTTACAGCCGACAAGTAGCTAACGCTATCCATTCTAATTAATTCTTCAAGAGTTGTTTCAAAAAAGTCGGGATCCACCTTGAGCTCTATGTAGGCAACATTTTCATATCTGACTTTGCCAGTATTTATGAAAGCATTGACAGTAATAATACCTTCATCTAGCAACCGTTTCATACGGTACCTGACAGTAGCCTCAGGTGCATCAATATTTCGAGCAATATCCCGATAAGGAATCCTCCCATTCTTTTGTAAAAGCTCTATTATCCTCAAGTCAAGATCATCGATATCATGCTCTTTTAGGCTACTGATCGAAACATTGTTGCTTGTCATCATTGACTTAGATTATGAGTATCTGGATTTAGTATAGCAGTCTCATCTAGCCAAAAAATAAGATTTATAGTGTAGACAAACTTTCCTTGGGCTACGAAATAGGAATTACAAGAAATCAATCATCTAGTATGTGACATTGATTACAGTATTTGTTTTATCGATTATCTAGAATTCTATTAAGCAAGGTTGAGATTGAATTTCCAAACTTAATGGTCATGTCTATACTGTGTTATCGATTCCAGGAGAGTTACCTTGTGAATTTTTGTCAGTTAGCAATTGACTTAAGCAATGATCATTCATCACTTAGGTCAATTGCTGTATAGATGACATTATGCAGAGGCTATGCTCTTGAAAAGTTTGACGCCAACTACAATTCTAACTGGTTATCTTGGTGCTGGTAAAACGACTTTGCTCAATTACATTCTTACAGCAAATCACGGGAAAAGAGTTGCTGTCATAGTTAATGAGTTTGGTGAAGTTGGAATCGATAATCAGCTGGTAATTGATGCTGATGAAGAAATTCTTGAGATGAATAACGGTTGCATCTGTTGTACGGTGCGAAGTGATCTAATTCGCATTGTGAGCAACCTGATGGGGCGTTCTGAAGGCTTTGATTATTTAATGATTGAAACTACAGGGTTAGCCGATCCAGCTCCTGTAATCCAATCTTTTTTCGTAGATGAGGTGATGCGATCGCAACTTCTTCTAGATGCTATTGTTACTGTCGTGGACGCTAAATATATCTGGGATCACTGGGATAGCAGTGAAGCCCAAGAGCAAATTGCTTTTGCTGATGTAATCTTGCTGAATAAAATCGATCTAGTTTCTTCTCCAGTTCTAGAGGAGCTCGAACAACGAATTAGAGGGATGAATGCGATCGCCAAAATTTATCAAACTCAAAACTGTCAAATCCCTCTAGATACCGTATTAGAGGTTGGAGCTTTTGATCTAAAGAACGCCCTCAGTATTGATCCAGAGTTTCTAGATGAAGATGCGCATGATCACGATCAGACTGTTTCCTCAGTAGCTATTCAGACTGCTGGAGTGGTTAATGGGGATAAACTTAATCGCTGGCTTTACCAACTAGTGCAAGCTCGTGGCCCTGATCTTTTTCGCATGAAAGGTATCCTGAACATGGATTATGAAGATCGTCGATTTGTTTTTCAGGGAGTTCATATGACCTTGGATGGTCGTCCTGGTCGCCCTTGGCAGTCTGGCGAAGTTCGACGAAATGAGCTGGTATTTATTGGCCGCGACTTAGATGAAGCGCAAATACGGCGTGATTTTAGTGAATGCTTGATGTAATGAAAACTCTTAATTCGGAGCCCAATCTGCCATGAAACAATCCGAAGCTTTGACAATCAGTATAGGCGTGCTTGGCGGCGTTGATGTGTTTCTGACTGCTACTGTAATTCCTGTACCGGTTTGGGTGACCTTTACTGCCTGGGCATCTTTCTTCATTGTAGGAGGCGGTGTTCAGGGGTTTATTAAGTCTATCTCTTGTAATATTACAGGGATTATTATTGCGGCTCTCTCTCTTTGGGCCATCGACTTAATCGGCCCTAATCCTCTTGTCGCAGCTATTTGTGTTGGTATCGGCAGTGCCGCCATGGTACAGGCATCCAAGCTTCCCTTCACTTATGGTATTACCCCTGCTATTGTCTGGGGGTTTTCGCAAACCGTAGGAACTGTCGCGGTTACAGGATTGCCAGTGACTGCTGCCCTTCCTAATAACCCAGTCCTGATTGCGATCGCTGCCATGATTTTGGGAAATATCTTTGGCTACCTTTCTGAAGCCTGGGGTAAGGCTATGACAACTACCCCTGCTGTAGCCAGCACTGGTGAATCAGCCAGGAAGATCCGAAATTAATCGGATTTTAATAGTTTTGAAAAGGAGCTAAGTGAATATGAAATTGCAACATTCTCTCGGCGGTCTCGAAGGCCTTGGTTCTGTTGACTTTCAAAAGAAAGTATTTGTTGAGCAATGGGAAAAACGTATTTTTGGTATTCATGCTGCCATGATGGGCCTGAGTACTCATCTCAAAGATTCTCTTCCAAAGTATCCTATAGACCAGATTCCTACTACTTTTAAGGATATTTGGACATGGGCTGACTTACGACGTGGTGCAGAGGCGATGAATCCCTTCGATTACTTCAAACTGCGCTATTACGAAAAGTGGCTAGGTGGAATTTCAGGATTCTTTGTTGAGAAAGGTTATATCTCTCAAGAAGAGTTGGATGAGAAAACAAGCTTCTACCTGAAAGAGGGAAACGTCGATCCTACGCCGCTGCCTCAGAAAGTTGTCCCTGCTATTGACGATCAAGTCATCAAATACTTGGAACTAGGGGATTCCCCTAAGCAGGATGTCGATGTTACACCTAAGTTTTCTGCGGGGGACGCTGTAGTTGTCAAGAATATGCCTGTTGTTGACCATACCCGACTGCCAGGCCATCTACGCGGTAAACCTGGAATCATTGATCTGGTTTATGAGGGGTGCTATGCCTACTTTCCAGGTCCTTCTGATGGTTTAGGACCTGCCCAACCAAGTTACAGTGTTCGGTTTGATCCTAAGGACATTTGGGGTGAGGACTTAGCAGAGCCAGGTTCCACGTTTTACGCTGACTTATTCGAGCTCTATCTTGACGCAGCCTGATAAACGCTGGTTATTAGGGATTGGCATTGTAAATTTATCGAGGTGTTCTTTCTATGTCTATACCAGGAGATGAACAGTTTACCTATAGCCCAAATCGGGAACTAGAAAGTGCGGCAAAAGTGAGAGCTCTTGAGGCTTTATTGATTGAAAAAGGGGTGATTGGCAGTGAGACTGTCAACAAAGTTCTGGAGTACTTTGAATCTCAAATGGGGCCTTTCAATGGAGCTAAGTTGGTCGCCAAAGCCTGGGTTGATCCAGCCTTCAAAGAGTTATTGATTCAAGATTGTAACGAAGCTTGTAATTCCATTGGCATGACAACGGGAATGTCTGGAGCCGAAGGAGAACATATGCGGGTAGCGGAAAATACACCTTCCGTTCATAACTTGATCATCTGTACATTGTGTTCTTGCTATCCTTGGCCAACATTAGGACTACCCCCCTATTGGTATAAAGATCCAACTTTCAGAGCTAGGGCAGCTCGTGAGCCTCGAAAAGTGTTACAAGAGTTTGGCTTAAATCTAGACAACTCTATCAATATTCGTGTTTGGGATAGTAGTGGTCAAATTCGCTGGTGGGTATTGCCTGAAAGACCTGCTGGCACCGAACATATGAGTGAAGAAGAACTTGCAGCGCTGGTCACTCCAGAATCCATGATGGGTGTAGCTAAAGTAGCTTTGCCCTAAGCCATTCAGTTCCTATACGAACATTTTTCATGTTTACTCGATTTGAACATTTTGCTGCCTCTAGTTTAATGGGTAGTGAAGAGTCTCCTCCTCGGAAGAACGGTCAACTTTCTTTTCAACGTAGCTGGGAGCAGGTAGCATTCGCTATTGCAATTGCATTGTCAAAGAAAGGTCATTACGAGTGGGAGGAATTTCGTCAAAATCTGATTTCCACTATTGGTGAGTGGGAGTCGGATCATGATCTTGCCGATCCAACCTGGAACTATTATCAGCGTTGGTATACTGTTCTGGAGAAGCTTGTTTTAGAAACTGGCTTAGTAGATAAATCAGAGCTTGACGAAAAACTAATTAACTTGTTGAGCTGTGAGCATCTGCACGATGATTCCACTGAATCTTAGCTAGTTTAAGATAGCTAGGTGCGGTTAACTTTTGTGATTAACTTTTTTGTTTGAGGTGCTTGTGATGAATACATCGATATCCTTGACTTTGGGAAAAACTAGACAAATTGCGCTTTCCACACCGGTGCAGATATGCTTGTTCCTTGGATTAGGGTCTCTGACGATTTGGATGTTGTATTTCTCATCGTATCCGGCCACCCACGATGCAATGCACCAAATTCGCCATGAAACCCTGGGGGTTGGCTGTCACTAAGGGCAGTCTTGCATCCTTTCTCTTTAGGGCAAATTTTTCATATCTATAGCCTATCTATCGATGGAGAGATAATTCTGTGCAACCAATTCTGAAACCCTTACTGGGTGGAGTAGTGGCCGTGTCAACGCTGCTGTGTAGTGGTTTAGCTGTTACTGCATCTCCATCGGTAGAGATTGAAACAGATCCTTCCCTCAGTGAAGTTATTCCGTTTTCCACACCAACGACTCTTTCGTTAACGGCATTGGATAGCTATGGTCAATCCTTAGAAGCTGTCAACTTTGACCTTACCCTGCTAACACCGCCTAAAACTCCTTGGTGGACTTCTGATTTTCCTATTGTCGAGGGAACCACGCTGTTTGAGGTTACACTGCCTGCCGACCAGGGTACAGCTCAGCTTGAGAAGATGATGCCGATTCGGGGTAGCTACCAGCTTCAGGTGTTAGTGTCACCTCAGGTAGAGGGAAGCTTCGAACCTTACACGCAGGTTCTAACTCTGCAGGTGCCTGAAAACCCAGTAAAGTATCGAAATGTTGCCATCTTGCTAAGTATCTTGTTTATTGTGGGTCTGGGTGGTGGCTGGGTCATTGGCGGTGACCAGAAAGTTTTACCTGGTGAGACAGCCCCCCGTCGAGTGCAGTGGCTGCTTAGCGGTACTGCACTCGTTGCTATAGCTGTCATGCTTTATGTGAGCGTGATGGCTGAACGGGCCGAGGCCCACCCCGGTGGCCACGGGCATAGTCATGACCACGGTCATGAAATGGTTGAGTCAGAACCATTAGATGTTAAGCCCGTACCAGAGTCTATAGCCGCTGAAATTAGGACCGGGGCAGTGGCTACAGTAGGCCAAGCCATTCCTTTGGCGATTGCCATAGCAGATGAGGGCGGTCAACCCATCGACAACGCCTTGTTGGAGGTTGAAACCTGGTTGGTTGGCTATGACCGGGTAATGCAGTTTACAGCTCAGGCTGATAGAGACGGTGAGTTTGGCTGGCGGCAGCAGTTCTTTGATGGGGCACCCCATCGCATCGTTGTTAACGTAGAGCCTGTACCTGGTAGCGAACCGGAGTTTGTCCCCTTCACGCTGACCAAGACTATTGACGTCAATGCAGTAGCGCCGCCAATAGAAACCCGCATGATCAGTCTTACCTATTTCACCCTGTTCTTGGCTCTAGGTACTGGAATTGGCTACTGGCTTAAGCGACGTGTTTCTCTGGCCTGAGAGTGATGAATCAGCAACATACGCTCTTTGTCTGCACTACCTGTGCAGGAACTTGTGATACTAATCAGAGTCGTGGTGGCGATCAGCTGTTTGAGCAGTTGAAAACTCTCTCCCAAGATTGGCACCTCCGCACAGAGGTAATGATTCAGTCAGCAGAGTGCTTTGGAGTGTGCAATCAAAACTGTGCGATCGCCCTCAGTGCCCCCGGCAAAAACACTTACCTGCTGGCTAATCTGACTATTGAGGGTGAGCAGCTTAAGCCAGTTGCCAGTGCCATTCTAGAGTACACCAGTAAGTACTTTGACTCCCCTGATGGCCTGATTAAGCAGATGCATTGTCCTAACCTGCTGAGAAAGAAAGCTCTGGTGAGAATTCCTCCTTTGCCTAATAGTCCGGGGAGTTGATTTACTAAGAGGCTGAACAAACTAAAAAGTTCAAAATCCTATAACCAGCCCTGAGTGGCTGGTTTTTTTATGCTCACTGCTGCTGTCTTGGGCCTGGATGACGCGATACTCCACAGGAGTCGTAATGCGATACTCCACAGGAGTCGTTACTCGATCGCACCCCATCTCCCCCAGAACATCCCCTTGCTGGAGTCACACGGGCCGCCCTATCGCTCTACCCCATCACCAAAAGCCACAAAAAAGCGCCCCCCGGAGGGAGCGCCTTTTCTAAATCAATGGACTAGCCAAACCTAGCCGATGATTTCAGGAGCCTCAGCAGAAGCCAGGTCCAGAGGGAAGTTGTGAGCATTACGCTCGTGCATCACTTCCATCCCCAGGTTGGCCCGGTTGATCACGTCTGCCCAGGTACCAATCACGCGACCCTGGGAATCCAGGACGGACTGGTTGAAGTTGAACCCGTTCAGGTTGAAGGCCATGGTGCTGATGCCCAGGGCAGTGAACCAGATGCCGATTACAGGCCAGGCACCCAAGAAGAAGTGCAGGCTGCGGCTGTTGTTGAAGCTGGCATATTGGAAGATCAACCGACCGAAGTAACCGTGGGCCGCCACGATGTTGTAGGTCTCTTCCTCTTGACCGAACTTGTAGCCATAGTTCTGAGACTCAGTCTCGGTGGTTTCACGCACCAGAGACGAGGTCACCAGGGAACCGTGCATGGCGGAGAACAGAGAACCACCGAACACACCGGCTACACCCAGCATGTGGAAGGGGTGCATCAGGATGTTGTGCTCAGCTTGGAACACCAACATGAAGTTGAAGGTACCAGAGATACCCAGGGGCATACCGTCAGAGAAAGAGCCTTGACCCAACGGATAGATCAAGAACACAGCGGTAGCAGCGGCCACAGGAGCGCTGTAAGCAACGCAAATCCAGGGGCGCATACCCAGGCGGTAGCTCAGTTCCCACTCACGACCCATGTAGCAGAAGACGCCAATCAGGAAGTGGAAGATAACGAATTGGTAAGGACCACCGTTATACAGCCACTCATCCAGGGAAGCAGCTTCCCAGATCGGGTAGAAGTGCAGGCCGATGGCATTGGATGAAGGCACAACCGCACCAGAGATGATGTTGTTGCCGTACATCAGAGAACCAGCAACGGGCTCACGGATACCGTCGATGTCGACGGGGGGAGCCGCGATGAAGGCAATCACGAAGCAGGTGGTGGCAGCTAGCAGGGTGGGAATCATCAGCACGCCGAACCAGCCAATGTAGAGGCGGTTTTCGGTGCTGGTGACCCACTGACAAAACTGCTCCCAGAGGGAAGAGCTCTGTTGTTGTTGGATCGTTGTAGTCATGATTCGTATAAGTGCAGGTTGAATTTGGACACATCCACAAGGGATGAAAAGGTATGTATGTCACTACCTTAACCGCACTGTTACATTTTGTAAACAACCCTTAGGAAGATTTTGGGTGAGTAGAAGTGCTAGCGAAACGGTCTGAAGTCAGGGGCGCGCAGGTGGACTACACAGAAGTTGCTGCCCAATCTGCATGGGATCCGCTATGCGATACTCCACAGGAATCGCTACTCGATCGCACCCTATCTCCCCCAGAACACACCCTTGCTGGAGGAACACGGAAGAGGAGCCCCCCGCAGGGGGAGACCAGATCCTAGCGGTCCCTGGCCCAGCTCTTGATCGTCCCCCCTAAACAACCTCCCGGTAGGGTGTGCCCCTCGAAGCGGTTCCGGTCGGTGGGGTGGGCAGAGTGCCTTATAGAGTCTGTTGCTCTGCCCTGGGGTTTGGCATTCCACCCCGTAGCCTTTGGGGTGGGTGGGTTGCCGTTCCTCTCAAGCTTGCGTCTGCTGCCGTTGCTCTGCTGCTGCCGCCCCACCTCTCACATTAAGCTGGCCAACGAGGTCTACCCTGGCATGAGGCCCGCCCTGGTGCCCCCAAGGGGACTGTACGCCACATCGACGAGGACGACATGCCTATCGAGCGATGGGGGGCCGAGGATTGGCTGAAAGAGATCGTGCGTGAGTATGTGCGCATCGAGAAAGAGCAGGCAGAGTCAGAAGATACCGAGAAGATTACCCCTGTGAACCGCCGCAGCCAAATTCTAAGAGCCTTTGAAACCGGCAATTGCCGACTTGATACCGTTATGCTGTTGGCCGAGTCCGTAGGCTGTCAGTTTCAGCTTGTCTGCAAAGAAGTGCAGGTGGTGGAGTTCTGAGCCGCCCTGGCCCTCTGGCCACCAGCCCAACCACGAGATACCCTCTCCTCTCCTTTTTCTCTCTCCAGCTCCCCTAGACTAGTGAACGGAGCACCCTGGTGAACCTCTAGCACTGGAGCGGAGCGGAAGTGCTACCCTTCGCCTGGGTGTGGAGAGAACGGTAAACGAAGGGATGCGGGATAGGACGTTGGCCAGGTGAAGGAGTTGGGCACCCGAACATTTTGAGCTAGTAGAACTGGTTGAAGCTACAAGCGGAGAAGTGATCAACTTTGGGCATGATGCTGCTTATTTCAGCCAAAGAGTAAAAGCAAAATAAATAATCCCGCCACTAAAGAAGCGACAGTACCACAACCACCCCCGTCGCTGTTCCTATCACTGGGTTTTAAATCAGATGGAGGAATTAGTGAGTTTCGGATAGTTCCCCTGTTAGGAAATACTTCGTCATTTAGCCAGGTAGGTCTAACGCCTTGGCGTGAAGTAGCTCCTGAGCATATATGAAGTTTTGTTACTGAACCTGTCCCGTTGCAAGCCTGACATCCCCCGAGGATAAGGCCTCCACAGTTTGTGCAAATGGTATTCCCTCGTCCGTGACACATTGAACATGTATCCTTCAATCGAGTACCACAGGCTTGGCAGAAGTTCGCTTCACTTCCTAGCTTTATTGGTGAATTTCGACGTATGTTCTGGACAAGGCTATTTTCTGGACATGTACAGTAGAAGCTCCCTGATTTGTAATGCATGGCCACCACCCTTGTACAAGAGTTTCACCATAAGCATATGATTTCTGCCGTAAGCAAAAATACTTATTTCACCATTTGTAGGATTACGCCACAATTTGCAACCCCGATCCTTAAAGGTGTGGTGGTGGAGCTTTCAAGAAGTAGTGGAGAAAGACGAGGCTCTCCCCTTCAACTGGATGCAGTTATATCTAGAGGGGATGAACCTGCCCCCGAAGCGTTGAGGCGATCGCATTCATGATATCTGCCATGCCTGCATTATCCAGGCCACTGATCTGCATGGAGATTTCCTGGTTGGCAGGAGAACTGAGGGCTATCGTGAGCCCAGATTCTTGAGCAAGGGTACTGAGCAGGGTGAGCTTATCGAAGGGGGACAGGCACTGAATCATTGGCGTTGCTGAATAGCGGTATGATTTTGCGGAATCCTGAACGGAGTCGTAAGGTTTACGAGATCCAATTCATACCTTGCGTCAGCAACGCCAGACATTCAGACCTTTGCCGGATTATCCACAGAGAAACCATTGATGGCGACTCTGCAAAGATATAGCCCTCTTTTATAAGGAGGCCTTTAAGAAGCCACTGACATTCGTAAAAACCGCAGTATTCACGCGAGCATAACAACTATTCCAGCCTGTTCGAGTCGGTCGGCTACTGCCCCCCTAGCCCCCTGCCCATGCGCATTCTGATTTATTCCTACAACTATCACCCAGAACCTATCGGCATTGCTCCCTTGATGACTGAACTGGCGGAAGGATTAGCCGCTAGGGGTCACCAGGTGCGGGTGGTCACGGCCATGCCCAACTACCCCGATCGCAGTATTCACCCCGACTATCGCGGTCGCCTGTACAGTACCGAAACCCGCAATGGGGTGACGATTCAGCGATGCTTTGTGTGGGTACGCCCCCAGGCAGGGCTGTGGGGGCGCTTATCTTTAGAACTTAGCTTTATGGTGTTGAGCCTGGGCCCAGCCCTGGCCGGCTGGCGACCCGACGTTATTCTGAATACCAGTCCATCGTTGTTGGCCTGCTTGCCCGTAGCCCTGGTTAAGCGGTGGTTTCGCTGCCCCAGTGTGCTGAATGTGCAGGACCTGCTACCGGCGGCAGCGGTCAAGACCGGGTTGTTGAGCAATCCCTGGGCCATCCGAGCGATGCAATGGCTAGAGCGGTTTGCCTACCATCAAGCCAACCGCATCAGTGTGATTACCAGCCGCTTTCGGGACAGTGTGTTGCAGCAGGGGGTGCCTAGCCAAACCGTCACGACCCTGCCCAATTGGGTGGATACCCACTTTATCTGTCCTCAAACCCAAGGGACCAGTCGCTTTCGCCAGCGCCATGGCTTGCAAGATAAATTTGTGGTGCTGTACGCCGGTAACATTGCCGAAACCCAGGGGATCAGTACCGCCATGGGGGCGGCTCAGGCGTTGGCCGCTTACCCCACCATTCAACTGGTGATTGTGGGGGAACGGCGACGGTTGGCGGACCTGGAGCATATGCGGCAGCACCTGGGCTTAACCAATGTGCTGTTGCACCCTTTTGTGCCCCGCGCCGAACTACCTGATCTAGTAGCGGCGGCGGATGTGGGTTTGGTATTGCAAAAGCAGCAGGTGGTGGAATTTAACATGCCGTCAAAGATTCAACTGCTGCTGGCCAGTGGGCGGCCCCTGGTGGCCTCGGTGCCGGGGGCCGGGGTGGCGGCCCAGGTGGTGCAGGCCAGCGGGGGGGGGCTGGTGGTGCAGCCAGAAAACCCGGCAACCTTGGCGGCAGGCATTGTGCAGCTCTATCGCGATCGCGCCTTAGCCACCCGTCTCGCTTGTCAGGGCCGACGCTACGCCGAAACTCACTTTTCCCTGGAGCGATCGCTGGATCAGTACGAGGCCCTCTTCTACGCTCTGACCACAGCCCAGCAGCCCCAAGCTCAACCGGACTCCCTGGTACTCTGCGGCACCCGTCGGCCCACCATTCCCGACACCTGACACCCTCAGCAACAGTGATCTGTCAAACCAGACGTGACAGGTCAACCGGATCTGCGGTACGCGGTACACGGTGCACGGTCTACGGCTCGCCTTAAACCGCTTACCGTGCACCCTAAGTCATATTTCCCGTCATTATTTTTAACTAAGCCCTATTCCTCGATCGCCAACGAGACCCGATCGCCCCCCACCGCCCGCATCTCCCCTAGAAACTGCATCACCTGCTCGTAGGGTAAATCCTGACTGGGCAGCAGAAAAATGATGTTCTCTGGGTTGCGAGCTAAATAGTCTGTCACTTGGGCCTTGAGGGTGTCTGGGTCAATGGGCTGCCCGTTTAGGCGCACGTCATTAACGCCAGCCAGTTCCACGATAAAAGGGTCAGCGGGCAAGGGCGTGTCCGCCTCGGGTTGGTCAGCGGGTAGCTGCACCTCGATCAGGCTTTCGCTACCCAGGGTCATAGTAATCATCACAAAAAAGGCCAGAATTCCCATCATCACGTTCAGCATAGGAATTAGGTCCACCTGGGGTAGCTTGGCGTTTTGTTGCTGCTTAAACCGCATAGACTCTACCGGGGTTCTGCCGAGACCGGGCTGCTGAACTCGCCCCGATGGGCTTGGTCAGCAGCCAGCAGGGCGGGTTCGTACCAGTATTGACGGTAGATCAGTTCCAGTTCGTTGCCCGCGTCGGAAAAGTAATCTATTTGCTGGGCCTGTAACGACACCATCACCCGAAACACCAGTAGGGCCAAAATCGCCACCACCATCCCAGCGGCGGTGGTAATCAGGGCTTCACCGATACCCGCTGCCGCAGCGCTGGCTTGCTCGCCGGTGCCGCCACCGCCAATATTGAGGTTGCTAAAGGTGGCAATTAGCCCCGTGACCGTACCCAACAGCCCCAGTAGGGGGGCAACGGCCACAATGGTTTCGAGGATTTTATCCCCTTTGCGCATTTTCACAAACTCGCGATCGCCCGCCGTTTCCATCGCTAGCCGAAAGGTTTCGGGGGAGGGTTGCTTTAGCCGCAGGGGGGCCAGCAGAAACCGACCAATGGGGATATCTTGGGCCTGGGCCGCGATCGCCGCTGCCTGACTTAAGTCGCGCCGCGATGCCTCCAGCACCTGATTCACCACCTGCCTCTCCCGCTTCAGCAGCTTAGTCCAAAATAGACCCCGCTCTAGGGCCGTGGCGATGGTCAGTACTGAACAGCCCATAATCGGCACCATGACAGGGCCGCCCCGGGCTAAAAAGTCGAAAACGGTGGTCATAGGCTGGGTCTACGATACAGGTAAAAGGTGGGCGTTAAACATTAGGGCAGTTGAAAGTCAGGACAGTGGAGGCTTGGTGGCGTACGGGTAAATGGTCTCCTAGCCCCTACTCCATTCTCGATCTAGGTTTATCCCTCTACAACAATAAGCCGACCACACCGCAAACGACATGGGGGAAGGGACAGAAAATCATAGGGTCAACCATCATCCTGGCGGCCTGGGGGTTCAGGCCGCTCCATCTCTGGCGATGGGGCCTCACTGTCTGGGGCCGTGGCCCAGTTAGCTCGCCGCTCATGCCAGGTGAGATTGCCGTCGGCCCCGACGGTAACCAACACTGTCTCAAAGGTGGCGCCCTCGGTGGTCAGGCCCCCTACAATCTCACATTGAAACTGGTCCCCTGGTTGGTTAGGGCGATACTTCGCCGTGCCACAGTCCACCAAGACCGATTGGCCAAAGGTCTGAAACAACCTCTGTTGGATTGTCTCTTCCACCCTGGACAGGTTTAGCATCACCTTAGAGTTGGGTACCTCCCAGGTAAGGGTACCCTGGGGGGCCGGCTGGGTCACGTGAATGGTGAACCTGTCCCCAGAGGCTAACTCTCCCACACATTGAAACGCAGCCCCCGCCTGGGGGGTTACGTCCCTGGGGCAGTGCACCTGCTGCAGCACCAGCCGCCGCCCCTGCCGTTCGATATCGGCTTTTAGGGTGGCTTCTATGTCAGCAGTATTAAGGCGATCGCCGCAGGCCCCCACAGCCAACGCCGCCAATCCTACTATTGCTGTCGTTAGTCTACGTCGGAGAACCATCGGTGGGTTTATACCATATGACTTAGTCAATCCAGCCCAGATAAATTGCCCAGGGAAGGACCAAAAAGCCCAGGGCGATCGCCCCAGCCAAGACCAAGCTTATACCGTAGGCCGCTGGCCGTATCCCCGCCTGGAGGGCGCCGATCGACTGAAAAGCGCTCCAGATACCGTGGCGCAGGTGCAGCCCCAACAACCCCAGCACCATCGAGTAACCCAGGGTGTAGGGCAGTTTGTGAAACACCTCAACCACGAGGCGGGCCAAGTCTCGCACCGTTTCCCCATTCAAGTCAGTGGGATAGTAGGGGCCAAACTTAAACGTCGCCAGGTGGGCCACCAAAAACCCCACCAACACCGTGCCGCTAACGATCATCGTGCGGGAACTCAGGGACTGGTAGCTGTTTTCCCCGACTGACCGATAGACCTGGTACTGCTCAGCCCTGGCCCGGCGCTTGCCGACATAAATTTCAACCCCAATCGCCCCATGCAGCAACACTGCCACCAATAGCACCCCCTCTATGGCATAGAGTAAAGGCCCCAGGCTGGCTAAGTGGTGGGCATAGGCGTTGTAAGACTGATGTCCCAAAAACAGCAATAGATTGCCCAACATATGCACCAGCACAAATGTGGCCAGGGCCAGGCCAGTCACCCCCGTCACCAGCTTTTTGCCGATCGCCGACCGATAGAACCGCAATAGCGGTGATCCAGTTGCCGACGTTGTATCTGGTGCTTTAAGCAAAGGGGTCATGGCCCTGTATCTCCATTACTGCTTTGATCCTATAGCAAGGACGGAGGACGGAGGGCGGAGGGCGGAGGGCGGAGGGCGGAGGGCGGAGGACGGGAGGGCGGAGGGCGGAGGGCGGAGGGCGGAGGGCGGAGGACGAAACACGAAAAGCGAAAAACGAATCAGTGTCGGCCGTAGCGTGGGTTAGGCGGTCGGGGTTAGGGCGATCGCCAGGTCCCTTAAGTCCCGCCGTAACCCACAGGGAAGGGATGGGGAAGAATTCAAAGTTCAAAGTTCAAAATTCAAAGCTCGGGAGACCCAAATCAAAAATCGGTATAGCCAAAAATCGGTATAGTAATGACTTGCAAATAATGATTGGGACAAGACTAATGGCGCGGCTGGCACTGTTGAGCGTATCGGATAAAACCGGGCTGGTGGAACTGGCTCAAGCCCTGGTGAGCAACCTGGGGTTTGAGCTGATCAGCAGTGGCGGCACTGCCAGGACCTTGGCCGAGGCTGGTATCCCAGTGACCAAGGTGTCCGATTACACCGGTTCCCCTGAGATCTTGGGGGGACGGGTCAAAACCTTGCATCCCAAAATTCACGGCGGCATTTTGGCTCGGCAAGACCTGCCCGAGGACCAAGCCGACTTGGCTGACAACGGCATTCGTCCCCTGGATTTGGTGGTGGTTAATCTGTATCCCTTCGAGCAGACCATCGCCAAAGATGGGGTCACTCTGACCGAGGCGATCGAACAGATCGACATTGGTGGTCCGACCCTGCTGCGGGCTGCCGCCAAGAACCACCGCTACTTGACGGTGCTGTGCAACCCCGCCCAATATGGCAACTATCTCGAGACCCTGCGGTCTCACCAAGGGGACGTACCCCTGGGGTTCCGTCAGGCTTGCGCCAGGGCAGCCTTCTGGCATACGGCCTCCTATGATCAGGCGATCGCCACCTACCTGACTCAACCCCCCGAGGCTGCCGAGGCCCCAGAGACCACTGAAGCTCCGGCCATGCCTGCTCAGTGGGCCTTGACCGGTCACCAGCAAGCAACCCTGCGCTATGGCGAAAATCCGCACCAAACAGCAGCCTGGTACCGCACGGGATCGGTGGCGAGGGGCTGGGCCGGGGCGGAACAGCTTCAGGGCAAAGCATTGAGCTACAACAACCTGGTAGATTTAGAAGCCGCCCGGCGGATCATCGCCGAATTTCCGGTGGATCGCCCGGCGGCAGCGGTGCTGAAGCACACCAACCCCTGCGGCGCCGCCATGGGCGACACCCTGGCCAGCGCCTACCAGCGGGCCTATGATGCCGACTCGGTCTCGGCCTTTGGTGGCATTGTCGCCCTCAACCGCCCCATTGATGCCGACACCGCCCAGCACCTGACCGGCACCTTCCTGGAATGTATTGTGGCCCCGGGGTGCAGCACCGAAGCCCAGGGAGTTTTGGCCAAAAAGTCAAATCTGCGGGTGCTGGTGCTAGAAGATTTGCACACAGGGCCAGCCCAGGCCGTCCAGGCGATCGCGGGGGGCTTTCTGTTGCAAAACCCTGACACCTACCGCGACGACCCCGCCACCTGGCAAATGGTGACCGAGGCTCAGCCCACCGACAATGACCTGGCAGAGATGCTGTTTGCCTGGCGACTGGTCAAACATGTCAAGTCCAACGCCATTGTGGTTACCAACCAGCAGCAAACCCTGGGCATTGGGGCTGGTCAAATGAATCGGGTGGGGTCGGTGAACATCGCCCTGGCCCAGGCCGGGGCGAAAACCCAGGGGGCAGTCCTGGCCAGTGACGGCTTCTTCCCCTTTGACGACTCAGTGCGAGCCGCCGCTGCCGCTGGAATTCGAGCCATTGTCCAGCCGGGGGGCAGCCGCCGCGACGATGACTCGATTAAAGCGGCCAACGAACTGGGCCTGATCATGGCCATGACGGGGGTCAGGCACTTTTTGCACTAATCAAGGACGACAGCAGGCAGAAGCATGCCCTGTTCAAGTTCTGGGTGTCAGGTATCAGGAAGGGTTGACCGACTTATGCTACGGAGGACTAGCCAGGTAGCCAGGTCACTAGAGGCAAGTAGCAGGCAGAATGTAAAAAAGCAGCTACCTTGGATACTCAAGCTGAATGACACTATCTATTGCTAAATTGATCACCTGGTTCGAGGCTTGGGCTAACCCTGCCTGGCAAGAAAGCTGGGATAACTGCGGCTGGCAAATCGAGCCCGGCGTGCTGGATGAGCCTGCCCGAGTGCTGGTGTGCCTCACCCCGACCCTGGCGGTGATGGAAGAGGCGATCGCCCTGCGAGACCAGGGCCTTGGCGTCAACCTGATCTTGGCCCATCACCCATTGATTTTTAGTCCCCTCAAGTCAGTGGCCAAGGGCGACCCGGTGGGGGACATGGTGCGACTGGCGATCGCCTACGGGATTGGGGTGTACAGCGCCCACACCAACTTCGACCAGGTGCAAGACGGCACCGCCGATGTGCTGGCCCAAATGCTGCAATTACAAGATGCTCAGCCGGTGGTGCCCACCCAGGACGGGTTAGGCTATGGCCGGGTGGGGAACCTGCGTCCAACCCTGAGCTTACAAGCCCTGCTAACCCTGATTCAGGGTAAGCTGTCGCCCCCTAATCTGATCTATTCCCCGGCAGCAAACCTTAACCAAACCATTAGTCGCCTAGCAGTGCTGGGGGGCTCTGGAGCTAGCTTCATGGGGGCCGTGGCTAAAACTGGAGCCCAGGCCTACCTCACCTCCGACTGCAAGTTTCACCAGTTTCAGGAGGGGCGCGATCGCAATTTGGTGCTCATCGACGCTGGCCACTACGCCACTGAACGGCCTGCCTGCGCCAGGCTTGTGGATCTTCTGCGGGGCCAAGGGGTAGATTGGGTGCAACTCAGCCAACGGGACGAAGATTTTCGCTGGTTCTTAACAGCAGGTAACTAGTACAGAAAGGCAGAAGGAGGAAGGCAGAAGGAGGAACGGCAATTCCTTGTCGTTTCAGGACTTCCGCCCCACCAAATAGGGGATTATTTTTGTTGTAGAGTACTATGACTCGACGGCAGAAGTCGGCCAGCCATTCCTGATACCTGACACCTAGAACCTGACACCCCCAGCAAAGGTGGTCATATTTCTGCCAACCAATACTTGTTGAAGGGGGGAACCCAAAAATCCTGGGTAATCCAACCGGATTGTTCAGGTGATGCAGTACCTTAGAAAACAAGCAGGGTAACCCCCTGTGGGTTTAGATTTGCCATTTTATCGACCAGGAGATATCAACTATGGCTGATGCCACCAGCTACATCACTCTCACCGCCGATAATTTTGAAGCGGAAGTACTGCAAAGCGATGTACCCGTACTGGTTGATTTTTGGGCCGCCTGGTGTGGTCCTTGCCGAATCATGAACCCGATTATCGAAGAGTTAGCTGAAACTTTTGCCGGTAAAGCCAAGGTGGCCAAGCTGAATGTGGATGAAGAAGATGCTCTGGCCCTGCAATACCATGTGATGGCTATTCCCACCCTGATTTTCTTTCACCAGGGGGAACGGGCCGAGACAGTCGAGGGGGTGGTCGCAAAAGACGATCTGGTGACAAAGTTAGAGGCCCTGGTGGCTGAGTCTTAGAGCATCGGTGCAATCTGTCCGGCGTTCTAGCCTGCTCTACACGACCAGCCTGGGCTTAGGTGATCTCTGGATAACAAAATACCCCCGTAGGATGGGCAAAGCTTGCGTACCCATTTCTCTACTGATGGGCACGGGCAAGGCCCTTTGCCCATCCTACATAAAGGGACAATCTTTGCTAGAGGTCACCTTAGTACTTGTTCCAGTAGATCCTAATTTTTTCCTGCTGTTGGCGAGCAATGGCTTGATCGCGGTAGTGCAGGTCTTCTAACCAGGTTCGCAGTTCATTTTCAGTGGCAAAGTGGATGGTTTCTCCGGTGATTGGGTCGTAAGCATTCCACAGCAGTTCCTTAGCGGTGTGGGTTGACCATACCCGGGGTTCTGTAGAGCAATTGAGTTGGGCTAGCACGGCCTGCCAGGCGTTGCTGATCCAGGTGCCTAGCCCCTGTTGAGGCAAATGAGGGGTGTGAATCGGCCAATAACAGGTTGTCATAGAATACCTCCTTAATCGTGGTGTCGTGTCATAAATGGCGCTTGGCCGGGAAACGCCCTGGGCCACAGGGGCTAGCCGGATAGGTGAGGCGATGGATCGCGCCGATCAAGGCCAAAACGGCTCCATGCTCTGGCGGCGATCGCGTTGCAGTTCTGCGGCCAAATCGCTATACATCCAATGTAATTTTCTGTATCCAAATTTACAAAACAAGCTATTCATGGTGCCCATGAGCGGCTTGCATGGATGGGGGTGGTAGTGATGGGGAATAACTGGGTAGGGCCACAGGTGGGGTGAAAACACCGTTCGGCCGCGATCGCGCTTAACACTTTGCTATTTCTTCCCAACTAAGTTATGTGGCACTGCGATCGCGGCAGCGTCTGTTGGTCGCAACTGGTGCTAAGCGCTAAACCCCTTTTCTACCAAGGGATGTGACGACTTTGGGTGAGCCCTGTCTGCGCAGCTAGGCCGGGGGCTCGGGGTTCAAATTTCTTAAAAAACCCCGAAATCTACATAAATTAAAGCTTTGGACGATCCACTTTTTCTGAGTTGCCCTTAGAATGGGTCAGTGAAATTCTGATTTGACAGGGGTTTCAGCCATTCCATAGCCTAGGATTAGGCTTAAGCAATGACGGTTGTCAAATGACAGTAGTCAAATGATAGTGGTCATTGGAATGCGCCTGTTATCCCAGTGTTCATTGCCCATAGGAGACAGTTATGAACAAAGGCGAACTCGTTGATAAGGTGGCGGAAAAAGCCTCTGCTAGCCTCGAGAAAACCGTAACCAAGAAAGAAGTGGATTTGGTGATTACAGCAACCATTGACGCGATCATGGAAGCCGTGGCCGAGGGGAACAAGGTTACCTTGGTTGGCTTTGGTTCATTCGAGCCCCGTGAACGGAAAGAGCGTGAAGGGCGCAATCCCAAGACGGGCGACACCATGGTGATTCCAGCCACCACAGTGCCTGCCTTTTCGGCTGGTAAGTTGTTCAAAGAAAAGGTGGCTAAGTAGCCCTGACATTGGTTACTTAACTTCAATTCGACCGGTTCACGGGGGGAAGTGTGTCCTAAGCTGCGGCGGTGGGCTGTTCCCCCGATTATTTCTTTAAAGGGTGATAGGTGACAGGTGATAGGTAAAGCCGTGGACCGTGAACCGTGAACCCGAAACCCACCCCCCATCTCCCTACCTTCCCCATCTCCCCCATCTACCAACTCAAAACTCAAAACTTCCCTATCCCCCCCTCCATCACTCCCCCCCATCTCCCCGCCTCGGCAAATCTAATCAACTAGCATTACCCTAAGTAAAGGGCCTGGCCTGACGCCCTTTGCCCCCTGGTGCTCTATCCCGTTGTTTCAATCTCCCTTTGCCCCCAGACTTGCCCTCTATGACTTCCATCCTCGACCCTCCCATTTTGACCAAAGTCGCCAAGATGAAAGAACGGGTCTGCTGGCAGCATCCCACCTTGGCGGCCCGGCGCATTGACCAAACTCGACTGATTTTGCAGGATGGTCAGCCCCAGGATGATCGAGGTGAGTTTTCGTTTTTAGTGATTGGCGACAGTGGTTCTGGCCCCCACCCCGACCATCACCCCCAGCGGCGCATTGCCCAGAAGATGGTGCCCCACCTGCAAGATTGCCGCTTTTTGATGCATACCGGTGACGTAGTATACCAGGTAGGTTCTAGGGAGCAGTATCCAGAAAATTTCATCCGTCCCTATCGGGAGTGGCTGGTGGGCGGCGATCGCCCTGATCGCATCGCCTACGACCAAATGGTCTTTCGGTTCCCCTTTTTGGCGGTGCCAGGCAACCACGATTACTACAACCTACCGCTGGCCTATAGCGCGTTGATCCAAATGACCAAGCCCTTCCACAAGCTGCTGGGGGTTAATCTCAGTCCTAATATGGGCTGGCATGGTTCTGGAGTAGGTGACGCCTATGCCCGGGCATTTTTGGACTACCTTAAAGCGATCCCAGCCGAGCAGTTGGAGGCCCATTTGGAGGCCCACTACGGCCCTTGGCAGGATGGTCACCAAGGGTTGCACTACCAACCCGGGCAGTTTACCCGTCTGCCTAACCGCTACTACACTTTCCGCTATAACGGCGTCGATTTCTTCGCCCTAGACTCCAGTACCTTTAACGATCCCTCCCCGCTGCTGAACCAGGCCAGCACCCCCGCCTATCGTCAGTATTTACTAGAGCAGCAAGATAGCATACAGCAGCAGCGCCAAGCCGTCGTTGATGAGGCGGTGCACTTGCAGGCCACCGATCCCCATCGACCGGAGCGGTTGGACGACCTGCAAGCCAAGATCGAGCAGTTTGACGAAATGCTGATTGATCTCGATAAGCAGCTCCATACTAACCCCACCGCGCTGATTGATACGGAGCAGTTGCTTTGGCTAAAAGAACGGCTGATTGCCTCTTGGCAAGATCCGGCGGTACGGGGCCGCATTCTCTACTTTCACCACCCTCCCTACGTCACCGAAATGACTAAATGGAGCCAGGGGCAAACCCTGGCCATTCGCCAGAACTTGCGTTGGGTGCTTGATCAGGTGGCAGCAGCAGTGCCTGAGCTGATTCGCGATCGCCCCCTGGTGAATCTGGTCCTGAATGGTCATGCCCATTGTTTTGAATACCTGAGAACTGTAGACACTGGCCATGGCGATCGCCACATCAACTGGGTGGTCTGCGGCGGTAGTGGCCTTAGCCTGCGGCGGCAACGACTGGAAGGAGCGATGCTGTATGAAACCTTTGCCGGAGAGTCTGACAAGCGTCCAGCGGAACTGCGGTTGGTGGCCAAGTCTCAACTGTTTCTGGGCCTGACCGGCCACAGGGCTGATCGCCGTCGGCCCTACTCGTTTTTGCGCATTGATGTCAGCAACGACGACCGACCTCAGTTCACCTTGACACCCTACATCTCAGAGCGGCACCATCAGGGCTGGGAGGACTACGCCTTCGATCCCCTCGTGTTGACCTAGAGGAGTGCTATGGACCGCGTCACCGATATTCTCAATTTTTGGTTTGACGATCCGCACCGACCCAGCAGCGAGTATGGACAACAGCGCCAGATCTGGTTTAAGAAAGACCCGACCTTTGACGCTACGATTCGCCAGCGGTTTTTGGTGGACTATCAGCAGGCTGCTGCGGGCCAGTTAGCTCCCTGGCAAGCCCAGCCTCGATCTTGCTTGGCCCTGCTTTTGTTGCTCGACCAGTTTCCCCGCAATCTGTTTCGGGGAGACCCCCGCAGCTTTGCCACTGACGATCAGGCCCTAGCGATCGCCCATCAAGCCATTAACCAGGGGTTCGATCAAGCTCTGGTGCCCGTGGAGCGGCTATTCATCTATCTGCCCCTAGAGCACAGTGAAAGCCTGGCTGACCAAAACCAGTGTGTCGCCCTGATCGAAGCCCTCCACCAGCACTCTCCCCAGTTCGAGGCTCCCTTAGACTATGCCTATCGCCACCAGCAGGTGATTCAGCGATTTGGACGATTCCCTCACCGCAACCAGGTTCTAGGGCGTACCACCACCCCTGAAGAGGCAGCGTTTCTGAAGCAACCTGGCTCTGGGTTTTAAAGGAGTTCTGCCGTCTGCCTGCTGACTTTTGCCACCAGTACACTGCGGCATCAGTCAGCCAACTCTTCCTGATACCTCATACCTAAAACCTGACACCTGCCGTAAAGGTGGCCCTATCTCTGCCAGGCGATACTAACTACTGCGACGGCTAATCAGCGTAATGTAGTAAAGCAAGTTAAGCGCTGCATAGAACGCCGTGGCCACATAGGTCCAGGCGGCAGCATCGAGGACCGCTTTGGCCCCCTTATGCTCTTCCCCCTGCAAAATCCCCAACTCATCCACCAACCGCAGCGCCCGACGTGAAGCGTCAAATTCCACCGGCAGGGTAACCACTTGAAAGGCTAAAACCGCCGCAAAGAAAAACACCCCCAACCAGGCCAGGCCAAACAGCTGAAAAAACAGCCCAGCCATAATCAGAATCGGCCCCAGCCGCGATCCCAGGTTGACTGCGGGTACTAACGCCGCCCGCAGATTCATAAACTTGTAGCCTTGCACATCTTGTAGTACGTGGCCACATTCGTGGGCAGCCACCGCCGCCGCTGACAACGAACTCGAGCCATAAATTCCCTGGGACAGGCGCACTGCCTTAGCGCCAGGATCGTAATGGTCAGTCAGCTCTCCGGCCACGGGTTCTACCTTCACCCCACGAATCCCCTTTTTGGCCAAAATCGTCTGGGCAACGTGGGCTCCCGTCATCCCCATGGAAGACTGGACCTTAGAGTATTTGCGATACGTACCCTTAACCCGGCTTTGGGCCCAAAACATCAGCAGCATGCCGGGAATAATTATGACGAAATAAAGGGGGTCGAAGTAAAACATGGCTTTAGCTAGAACGGGGGATGGACGCTAAACCTAATTGCTTGCAATCATAGCAGGCCTGACTTAAGGGAGATGTACGGAGAATACACCCGAGGGAGTGGGGTGGGGAGGTGGGGCGCACTGTAGTGAGCCCGTGTGACTGGAGTCCTGTCACCTGGCTGACTGCAGCGTTCATGCCAGGGTGTCATGGTAAGGGGGATGTATCGCCCCTGAGCATTGCTCTGAGCCATGGATATTACCGATTCTACGAAAACGTTAATTCAGCACGTGCAACCCCTAAAGCTGAAGTATGCCGACCTGACCTCGCAAACCTTCATTGACTTTTATTGTCAATGTCTGCAAGGTATCGACTACCTTTTTCCCCAGGAGGTAAAAGCCACCGTTCGCCTGCTTGATATCCTTAACTGGTTTTGTCAATGCATCGACCAAAAGCAACCTTCCACACTCATACGGTTGATGTGGAACGATGTCGTAGGACCAACCCTAAATGACTATACCGCTGATGAAGCCATCGAAACTCAGCTAACTCGGATATTTGAACAAGGAACCCTGCACACTGGCCTAGCCCATTGGGATTTAGAGCGGCGGCCCGATGGCAGCGTGAACCTGCCCCTGCGCAGCCTGTTGGCCGAAATCGCTCAACTTGAACTGGCTCAGGGAGCACACCCTTTGCAGGGAGCACATTCTTTACCCGGCGGGAATTAAGCCAACAGCTGGTTGACTAGCTCTAAAAAGCCATCGACTTCTGGGGCCTCGGTCACATAGGTGGGGCGATGGGGCAACTGCTGCCAGTAGTCTTGCACATTGGCTACCCCCACCGAGTGGGGAAACAAAACCGGATCAAATAGGCTGGCATCATTGGGGCTATCGCCTACGGTGACAATGTCCTGGGTAGATAGCTGGGGGAAATAGCGTAGCAGCATTTGCTGGAGACCGGCAGCCTTAGCCTGACCAGGTTTAAAGCAATGGCACTGCACTGTGCTGTAGGTGAACCCCCAGCCCTGGGTATGGCAGACATCGGCCAGGCCATCCAGATCAGCCTGGGATAAGTCCTCAATGTCAAACGTCCAGTCGCTCAAGCGGAAGCGGTTATCGCTGGACTCTTGTAGCCGTGGCCACTGGGCCTGAAGCCGGGCAAACAAGTCCGCCAGCTGGTGACGGTGGGTCGTGAGGCTGGGCAGGGAGACTAACGGCTCGGCAGCGGCCCTGGCCCCAGGAAAGTAAACGCCGCCATTTTCGGCCATGGCCCCGGTCACGGGCAGGTAATGGGCTATGCCCTGGACCCATCCCGCCGATCGCCCTGTCACAATCACCACGGGCCATCCCCTCTGCTGTAATCGCTCTAACCCTTGCAGCAGGTCGCCACTAAAGGATCCCTGGCGGGTCAAGGTGCCATCCATGTCGGTGGCGATTAGCTTAACCTGTCCTGCAATAGAACGAAAATGATTCAGAGTCTTTGGTTGGATTTTGTCCATAGGTTCTACACTTTGTGACGACGGGTCGTGATCATCGCGAACCGCTATACCCCCTGTCTGGTGCAACTGGCCCGGGAGATATTAAGAAGGTGAATGCCATGAACCCGCTAGCCCCTGATCAACGAAACAACTATTACTTAATTGAGGCCGCCCGTGCTGGGGTCCATAAGCCGATATTGGCGGCTTTGTATGCGGTACATAACCAGCCGCAGTTAGAAGATGGCGAAACAGGTCTGGGGATTGCCCCCATTCATCAAATTGATATGACCCAGATCAACACCTTTGCCACCCAGGTACAGTATGCCGCCAATACCCTACGCAGCCTGACTGATTCTCTCATAGCCGCAGACTGGCCTAGCAGTGACCTGTGGAATACCCAGGCCGGTCGATATAGCGATCGCTTTCTAGAGGCGATCGCCCAGGGATATACCCCCAGTTCAGATAATCCCCTGGCGGCCCAGTTAGAAGCCATTGACCCCGAGGCCCTGCGCCAGGCTTACCTGGATGACATTGACACGGACTATAGTGGGGCCCAGCTGCCCCAAAATCTGACCCAGCTCGATCCAGTGCTCCTGGCCTTTGCCGAGCGGGTCTCCCCCAACTATGGTCGGCTTGATTTTCAGCGCCAGGCCCTGGTGGAAGCGGTACGCCTGTGGCGTCAATTGAACACGGCCCAGGAGGTTTATGACGTCCTGGGGGTAGAGGTGGTTGACCAGGTGCCAGACGAGTCGGAGCTGGATAAGGCGCTGGTGGGGTTTATGCAGTCGGTGGTGCGCTACTACGCTGGTTACCCTAATCAGCGGGAAGCCCTGATTCGCTTAGTCCAGCTTTGGCGCGAACTGGACTCGCGGGAAGAAGCGATTGAGTCGCTGTTGCAGGAAGACCCCTTTGCCAGTGAAACAGAGTTAGAAATTGTTGATCCGGCCCTGATTGCCTTTATCCAAAAGGTGCCCCAGCAATACCAGGGGCAGGGGGATCTCCGCTTTGCCCTGACCGAAGGCTATCGCCGCTGGTTTGGGCTCGACTCACGGGCTACAGCGATTCAGCAGTTAGGCGTTGACCCTAACGACCTGGTGCAAAACGCAGATAATCAAGAGGCTCTGGTGGCCGCGGCCCGTATCCTCGACCGGGCTTTGCTCGACTTTGTGGAAAGTGTGCCGGTTACCTATGTGCAATCAGATCAGCAGCGAGAAGCCCTAATTCGCCTGGTGCAAATCTGGCGACGGCTAGAGGGACGGATTCCGACGATTCAGTCCCTGTTTGATGACCTGCGCCAGCTCGAGCGAGCAGCCCCCAACTCCCCCGAAGCGATGCCTGCTCCGAAACCAGCCCCAGTGCCCCCCCGCCCCCAGCAGTGGACCCCAAATAACATTCAACTTGATGCCAGCATTATCCCTAATGGCAACTTTACCTGGTCAGAGGCCACCCGAGGGGGGGCGCGCATGCCGCCCAACCAGGCCACCGTGGATGCCATTGTGCGGATTGCCACCCTGGCCCAGCAGGCCCGCGATCGCATTGGCCGTCCGTTTATTGTCACCAGTTGGTACCGTCCCCCAGAGGTCAACCGTCGGGTGGGTGGGGCCTCCCGCAGTCGGCATATTGTTGGCGATGCTATCGACTTTAATTGCAGTGGCCTCACAGGTAACCAGGTGTACTGGGCTCTGGAACCCTGGTGGCCCGGTGGCCTAGGCCGCTATAGCCGCTTTCCCAACCTGGTGCACATCGATGCCCGCAACTACAAAGCCCGCTGGACCCACTAGAACGCCGGTACAGAACCCCGGTTTCTTGGCCGGAAGTCAGTCATGCTGTTAGAGCAGCGATGCAGAAACTGGGGTTTTAGCCATACTGTACCGAGGTTCTAGACCCCTATGGTGGCAACTTCCCTGATAATGTCTCGAAACCGATTCACATAGTGAGGCCACCCGACCACAATTGGTTGACGATGAATCAGGGTATCCGGATCGACGGCGGCCTCATCGAACCAGATCGGGTTGCCTGCCAGGTCACAGCAGATCAGTCCCGCCGCTTGGGCCAGGGCCAGGGGGCCGGTGGTATCCCAGAGCTTGACCCGGCCATTTAGGTAGATATAAAGCCCGGCTTGCCCAGTGATCACCGCCAGTACTTTCAGACCAAAGCTGCCCAACGACACAAAGTTGACCTGGGGTAAGCGAGCCGCGATCGCTTGACCAAACCGTCGCTCATCCTTATCGCCAATCACTAAGGCCCAGGGCTGACCGTCAACCAGAGGCGGTTCCCGAGGCACCAAGGGTTGCGGCTCCTCTCCCCCATGCTGCTGAAATAAGCCCCAATCGGGGCCGCCCCACACCAACTGATGGTGTACTGGGGCGTAAATCCAACCGACTTGGGGCACACCATCCACCACCAGACCAACCATAACCGCATAGTTGGCTCTACCGCCGATAAAGTCATCGGTACCATCGATGGGATCGATAAACCATAGACGGCGATAGTCTTGTCTAAACTGCCGGGCCGTAGCCTGATTTTCTTCCGTAATCACCCCATCCTCAGGGAAAAGTTGCTGAAACCCACTCAGCAGCTTTTGATCCAGAGCCTGGTCAACCGTCGTGACATAGTCATCTATCCCTTTCTCAAAAACCTGAAACGACTGTCTGGATTGGGCCAGGGCATAGTTACCCGCCGACACCAACAGTTGATTAATGGCTGAAATCTCAGACTGGCTAAGGGACACCATAAACCTCAAAGGGGGTAGAAGTCGCCTAGGAAACCTGCCTAGGCTATCTGCCAGTCTAAAGGAAACCACAAAAAATGGTCTGGCCGACTCTTACGCCGACCAGACCATCCTTAGGGAACGCGTTAGAAACTTACTGCAGCACCAGCTTGACGTTGGCATTTTGCAGCCCAGGACGCTTGACTTCAGCCAAGGTCTTGTTCACAGCGTACTTTTGGTTGATGGAGTTAATGAGTTCGGTCTGATTGTGCTTCTTAGCCACACCCCAGAGATCAGCAATTAGATCAAAGGAGCCATCAGCATTACGAGACCAACCTAGATCGTACTCACCATCCAGAACGGCGACAAGGTCGGCGCGGACACGCTGGCCATTGTAACCGCGAACATCAGCCTCAGTCTTGGTGGAAATACCCAGGTCAGACAGCGACTGCTTCAAAATTTCAGCATCGGTCACTTTGGTGCGAAGGGTGCTGAAGTGAGACATAATGTTTCCTCCTGTAGGGAAATTGAGAGAGACAACGAGGTTTGAGAGTTAACGACACCAGTTAACCATAGGCTACTGGATACTAGCTGCTAGCAACTGCTAGCCCTTCCCCCGGATACCGCCGGGAGGAAAGCCTGTTAAAACTCCATCCGCTGGTATTCAGCGACGGAGGCTGCCGCCGGACGGGCCCGCTGGCGGGCCCAATCCCGCAATGCGGTCACCTGTTCACTCATGGTCTTAGACAGCGGCAGCGTCGAGCGAATGGCTGCGATAATGTCAAGCTGAGTGAACTCTCGTCCTTGGGCAAATGCTTCGTACATGGCAGAAATCAAGCCCTGCTCAATTTCTGCTCCAGAAAATCCATCACAGACCTTTGTCAGTTGGTCGAGGTCAAAGCGGTCAATGTCGCGCCGCCGCTTTTGCAGATGGATTTGAAAAATATCCTTGCGCTCTTCGGAGTTGGGCAGGTCAACAAAGAAGATTTCATCGAACCGGCCTTTGCGCAGAAACTCACTCGGCAACCGTTCCACTCGGTTAGCGGTCGCCATCACAAAGACAGGGGAGGTTTTTTCCTGCATCCAGGTGAGGAAGGTACCAAAAATGCGGCTAGAGGTGCCACCGTCGGAATCAGAAGAGCCCGTACCGCCAGCAAAGGCTTTATCAATTTCATCGATAAATAGGATGGCGGGGGAAATGGATTCGGCGGTCCGCAGGGCAGCCCGCAAATTAGCTTCAGAACGACCTACCGTAGACCCGTCATATACCCGACCTAAATCTAGCCTTAGCAGGGGTAACCCCCAGAGCCTAGAGGTGGTCTTGGCAATCAGCGACTTACCACAACCGGGCACCCCCAAAATCAACATTCCCTTGGGTTGGGGCAAGCCATACTCTCTAGCTCGTTCGGTAAAGGCGTCAGAGCGCTGCTTTAACCAATGCTTCAACTCTTCCAAGCCGCCTACGGAATCAATGGTTTCATCGACATCCATAAACTCAAGAATGCCGTTGCGGCGAATCAATTGCTTCTTTTCGGAGAGAACAATATCCACCTCTTCAGCGGTTAGGCGCTTAGCCATTACCCGAGCCTTGCGGTAGACCTTCTCGGCTTCATCCCGAGTCAGCCCTAGGGCCGCTTTCAACAGCTTCTCTCGCTCTTCGGTGGAAATGCTACCACCCCGGGCTCGATTCATTTCAGTGGAGAGTACCTCATCTAGCTCGGTCATGTCAGGTAGGGGGAAGTCGAGCACCACCACCTCTTTCTCTAGCTCGATGGGCACCTCTTGTACCGGAGACATTAAAACAATAGTCTTGCGGGTACCCTTGAGGGCAACGATCGCATCCCGTAAACATCGAGTAACGGCTGGAGAATCCTTAAATGGATGCAAATCTTTGAAGATAAAGATACCGGGCTCTCGCTGCCGAATTACCCACTCCACAGCGGCTTCCGGAGAAACTGTATTGTTGTGCTGAGTCCCAGACCCCTGGGCCCCGGACTCAACCATGCCTCGAGTCATGGTCCAAGTGTAGACTCGCAGGGGCGACTTGACGTCCTGATCTCGAGATAGGTGCCGTGCCACCATAGCGATCGTTTGCTCAGCCCGCTCTTCCTCAAAGGTGACCAGATAAATCAGAGGATATTGGGCTTGTACTAGTACGTTTAAATCCTCTCGCATGACTGATACCTTTTCGGCTCTACAGGGCTATCAACAATCAAAGCAGTCAAACTTAATTCAACACAGTTCTACTGAACACATTTTCTTGAATAAACCCAGCAAAGTCGCTTGAACTGAGTTAACAGACAACCAACTCGCCCTCATCCAATTGCCCTGGCTGAGCAATGACGCCTGCGGCTTCGACAGGAGGCAGGGGATGATCCGAGCTACCAGAGGTAGATACTTCCGCAAGCTCACCGTCGCGCATGACCAAAGAGGTTGAACAGCTCGGACAACTATGGAGTTGATAAGTATGACCGAACGCGGCCTCTAAGCCGTCAACCACATCAGAATTGGCCAGGTAGAAATCAATGGCACGCTTAGCGATCGCAGACATTGCCTCCCCCTCTACAGCCGATCGAATCTTTAGCTGACGATGCAAGTCTGGTGGTAAATACAGCGTGACCTTAGTCGCTTTTTGCTCTTCCATAACGCACTTCTAATAGGGGTAACCCGGGTATGTAAGTACTCTAAGCGGCTTCCTCTGGGCTGTCAAGACAGCATAGCGTCATGACGTCATTTCCGTAACATAGCTTTACGTTGCTCCATAGTCAGACATAATGTTCGCCATGTGCTTTCACTCCCCCACTCCTTCACTCCCCTCAGCTAGCCTAGCTAACCGAACCCAGGCTTGGGGAATAACGTAAACTTATGCGACGACTGGGGCATTGGTCTGGCTTGCGGCAGCAATGGCAGACTTGGTGTGTTGGTCTTTGGCGTGTTATGACTTGTCCCGATTCGGGTGGCCAACCCCAATTCGCTTTGGTGGTCCTTGATTGGCTGATAGAACTGGCTTCCGATCATGCTTAGGGGTGGGTGTTTCGGGGGCTACCCTACACGCCTGGGCCGCCATCACGAGGTTGACCGTAGCTACGACAAAGAGGTGGCCCTGGGGCAGTCCAAAGTTGGAGGTGGATTGTTGCTTGACTGGGGTTGTCATAACCCGCCTAAGCGGGCACCATAAGCGGACGATCACCATTTTTATAGGGGCAGCCTTGATACCAGAGACTATGGTCGAGAAAACATCACCAACCCAGGTTTTTCCCTCTTTAGAAGGGGCGCTGAAACACTTCTTTGGCTATGACCAGTTTCGTCCCGGGCAACGCCGGGTGATCGAAGCGGTGCTGAAAAACCAGGATGCCCTGGTGATCATGCCTACGGGGGGTGGCAAATCTCTGTGTTACCAGTTGCCAGCCTTGCTCAAGCTAGGGGTGATGGTGGTGGTGTCGCCGCTAATTGCTCTGATGCAAGACCAGGTCGATAGTTTGCAAGATAACGGCATTGCGGCCACCTGCCTGAACAGCGCCCTAGACTATGACACACTATGTCAGCGGGAAGCGGCCCTGCGGGCGGGGCAGGTGAATCTGCTGTACGTTTCCCCAGAGCGGCTGATGCGTCCAGGCGGTGTTCAACTGTTGGAGCACCTAATGCAAACAGTCGGGGTCAGTGGGTTTGCCATTGATGAAGCCCACTGTGTGTCAGAGTGGGGCCACGACTTTCGGCCTGAATATCGGCAGTTGTCAACACTGCGGGAGAGGTTTCCGCAAGTTGCAGTCATAGCCCTCACGGCTACGGCCACTGAGCGGGTCCGCCAGGATATTGCCCAGCAACTGCGGTTGCGAGACCCCCTGATTCAGGTGTCTAGCTTTAACCGGGCCAATTTATTCTACGAGGTGCGGCCAAAGGGGCGCGACAGCTATCAAACTCTGCGACAGCAGGTGAAACAACATCAGGGCTCGGGAATTATCTACTGCCTCAGCCGTAAGCGGGTGGATGAGTTAGCCCAGCGCTTGACCGTCGATGGGGAATCGGTATTGCCTTACCACGCCGGGTTATCTGACCAGGTGCGACGAGACAACCAAACCCGGTTCATCCGTGATGATGTGCGGTTGATGGTGGCTACCGTGGCCTTTGGCATGGGGATTAACAAGCCCGACGTCCGCTTTGTAATTCATTACGACATTCCCCGTAATATTGAGGGCTACTACCAAGAGAGTGGCCGGGCCGGGCGAGATGGGGAACCAGCCCACTGCACCCTGTACCTGGCCTACGGGGATGTGGCCACCGCCGACTATTTGATTAGTCAAAAACCCGATGCTGAGGAACAGCGGATTGCCCGCCAGCAACTACGGCAGATGGTGGACTACGCGGAAGCGACCGTGTGCCGTCGCCAGGTACAACTCAGCTACTTTGGTGAAACCCTAAACGGGCTGTGCCATCAGTGTGATAACTGCATCAATCCGCCGCCCCTCGAAGACTGGACGATTGAGGCCCAGAAGTTTCTGTCCTGCGTGGCCCGCTGTCAAGAGCGGTTTGGCATGACCCATATTATTGACGTGCTGCGGGGCTCTAAAAAGCAGAAGATTCTGGATCTGAAGCACGATCGCCTATCAACCCATGGTATTGGTAAAGACCGATCAGTGGACGAGTGGCGCTTGTTGGGGCGATCGCTGCTACACCAGCGATTAGTCGATGAAACCACCGATGGCTACCCGGTACTCAAGCTGAATGCGGCCAGTTGGCAGATCCTGCGCCAGCAACTGCCGGTGCAGGTGGCGGTTGCCCAGCGGTTTGCCGATGCGCCTTCTGAGATGGTCGACCGTCCCGAGGTGGCCCAGTTGTTGAGCATCCTGAAGACCCTACGTAAACAGTTAGCCGATCAACAAAGTGTGCCCCCCTATGTGGTGTTTCCAGAGTCGGCCCTGCGGCAAATGGCCCAAACTCGGCCCCAAACCCTGGAGTCCTTTAGTCAGGTCTCGGGGGTCGGTCGTCGGAAGCTAGACCAATATGGTCAGGTGTTTACCGACCGAATTCGCCAGTTTTGTGCCGACTATGGCCTTGAGTCGGACCCTGGAGCGGCGCGCCGATCGCGCCCAGGTCGAGAACGACACCAACGGGTTGGCGATACCCATCGCCACACCCTGGCCCTTTACCACCAAGGGCTGTCCGTCGAGGCCATTGCCAGCCAGCGGGGCCTACGCCCCAGCACCATTGCCAGCCACCTGGAGCGCCTGATCCGCCAGGGAGAGACGGTTGATTTGGATCGATTGGTCGCCCCTGAGGATCAACGAGCCATCCAGGCGGTGTTGACCGAGATGGGGGACAGCTCGCTGACTGATATCCGCGATCGCCTCGGCCCCACCTACAGCTACGAAGCGATCCGACTGGTGCGGGCTTGCCAGCGGGCCTAACATTGGGTCAAAGAAATCATGATGGGAAATGTGACTTAGGGCTCACGGTTCACGGTACACGGTTTAAGGCGAGCCGTAGACCGTGCACCGTAGACCGTGCACCGGCCCCGTCGCGTCTAGCTTGACAGACCACTAGCGCTCCAAAGGCTGAATCTCCACCGGGTCTCCTACGGCCAAACCCAGTTCTGCGGCTCGCCCGGCTCGCAGTTCAATCACATGGTCGATTAGTTGATCCTCGGGGCCATAGGTAGGGCAAGGATCGGCAGTACAGGGGGGCACCTCCGATGCGATCGCCTGAATTGTGCCCTCATAGATGAACACCATGTCCAGCGGGACCGGCACATTTTTCATCCAGAAGCTGACCCGACGAGGAAACGTCATGGGAAAAACCATGCCGCGATCGTCCGGTAAGGGGTCCCGGTACATGAGCCCCAGGGACTGTTGCTGAGGGGTAGCGGCAACCTCTAAAAAGATTTCTTCACCCCCCAGGATCGTTACCGCACTGATGGGCAGCTCCTGGGCCAGGTTTTGGTGCTCTGTCGCCCTAGATGTACCCTCTGGGCTGTCCTGGGGGGCCGGGCCGGGGGCGGTAGCGTTAATGTCAGGATTAGCTTCGCTGGTCGAGCATCCGGCCCCCAGAGCTAACACCATCACCAGGCCCCCCCCCACTAAAGCCCGGCTGAACCAGTTGAAGGAGAGGGAACTCATCAGTCGAGGGTAGAAATGGGGCAGATTAGGCATAGGATAGCGTTCGATGGAAAGGGGGGGCGACCAGCAGGGGTTACGATTCAAGGTTTCAGGTTTACGGCTGGCCGTGATCCGCAGGCCGTAAATCGTGAACCCCCCATCAAAGACCCCAGCATAATCAGATTGACTGAGCACTAGTTGACGCTTTATCGTACCGAAAAGTTCATGGTTTAAGGCAATTGCCTAGGTTTCCCGCAGCACATAGCCCACCCCCCGCACCGTTTGAATGATTCGCTTCTCATCTTCGCCGTCGATTTTGAGCCGCAGATATCGGATATATACCTCAATCACGTTAGATTCCCCGACAAAGTCGTAACCCCACACATTCTCCAAAATCTGTTCTCGGGGTAGCACCTCCCGGGGATGCTCCATTAAGTATTTCAGCAGCTCAAACTCCTTCATTGTCAGCTCGATAATGCGACCATTGCGCAGTGCCTGGCGGCTAGCGATATCTAAAATCAAATCCCCAAACCGCAGGTTCTCTGCATCCGTGGGGGGGGCTTGCAGATAAAGCTGCACAATTTTCAAAAACGTATCGGCTCGGTAGGGCTTCAGGAAATAATCATCGGCCCCGCATTCTAGGCAGGCAATCCGGTCTTCTAAGCTGTCTTTGGCCATCAGCAGCACAATGGGCGCTTTTAGTCCCCGGCTGCGTAGGGTTTGGCACAGCACTAACCCCGATTCTCCTCCCAACAGGCGATCGACCACCACCAGCGCGGGTTTACCCTCTAGGGCCAGGGCCACCCCTGCTTTGGCGGTATAAGCCGTGGACGGTACGTAGCCTGCTTCTTGTAGATCAAACCCCATTTGGCGGATTTGGCTCTCATTGGTGCCAACTAACAAGACCTGGGGACCAGGATCTAGGGTGATGGAGCCCATGGCGTCCTCTCAAGGCAATGAAGATAAATACTCATTTGCAAAACACGGCGATTATACCCTGTGATCTTATTCTTCGCCCTGAAGTAATAAGGAACAGGCATCGCCAGTCTTAGCTGGATAAGCGGTGACTGTGCACAGGAGCTCCGACCCATTGGCAGGGATTAACACGACTGGACAACCAGGCTTTGCCTTGCCTGCCAGGGTAGCTTATGATCCAATCATTACTCTGACAAAGGGGCATTGTTGCCTGTTTATCGTGTTGCCCGTCTATTAGTGAGCATTATGATTGATCTGGAACAGGTGCGTAAGGTGGCCCTGCTGGCTCGGCTGGAGCTATCCCCGGAAGAGGAGCAACAGTTTACCGGGCAGCTCAATAGTATTTTGGACTATGTCGAGCAGCTGAAAGAGCTGGACACCGAGAACGTGGAGCCCACCACCCGGGCAATTGAGGTAGAAAATATTACCCGGGCTGACCAGCTCGAATCATTTGGCGATCGCGAGTCCATGCTCTCCTGCGCCCCCGATCGCGAGGATAACTTCTTCAAGGTGCCCAAAATCCTAGACGAGTAGGATTTCCCCCTAGTTGTAGGGCTGGCACTGCCAGCCTTGTCAAGGTGGTGGATTTAGGTTCGCCGTAGCTCGCGATACTTGGTGGGAAAGCCAGATGGGCTGCGCGGAAGGGTTGACCTGTAGGAGGTGTTGTCGCGCTTCGCATTGCACAGGAAGACGTGGTTGGCCTGTTGGGTCAGCTCCCTAAACGCCATCTATATGAGCCCTAAATCTTAGAAAAAGCTGCCAATGCTTTTTTAGTTAGGTCACCTTGAAAGGGGTGGGCTGGCACTGCCCACCCTACGAAAGCTACGATCGCTGACTTGAAGCTCCCGGTTCGCTCATTTCTAAGGAGGTTCCTCAGATTCTGGCCCCAGCCGAGTGTAAATACTCACCGGGAAGTTGA
>NZ_SMDQ01000044.1 GCF_012911975.1 Nodosilinea sp. P-1105
GGGGGAGGGGGGGGGGGGGGGAGGGGGGGGGGGGGGGGGGGGGGGGGTGGGGGAATTAGGGCTGGTTGCGGCGATCGAGGTAGTCCTTGAGGGAGAGGGAAGGGGCTGGGTTAGGGCGACGGCGGAGTGGAGGTGGGGTGTTTTTGGGGGTAGTGCGGATGTCGATGCGGCCGATGGTGACGGTAATGGGAGACGGGAGAGTAGGGGCAGACCCGTGTGTCTGCCCTAGCGAGGAGGATGGGGAGATGAGGGGATGTGGAGTGATGGGGTGGGGGAGTGGGGGAGTCGGAGAGACCGTAGGGTGGGCACTGCCCACCGACCTTCCACTGCCCACCGGCCTCACCCTAGGGCTGGATGATGGGGGGGAGGAGGAGATGACGGGGGGGAGGGTAGCTTCAGGAGAAGGAAACTGAGGGGCCGACGGAGGAGCTACCCTCGGGGAGGCGGTGTCCAGTGGCTTCACACTAGAGGTGGCTTGATCTACCGTAGGGTGGGCACTGCCCACTGGCTTACCGTCGGGGCTGGAGGGTTGGGGGAGCGGGGGAGATGGGGAGGTGGGGGAGTGGGGAGATGGGGAGGTATCGGCTGGAGAGTTGAGCTGGGGAGATGGGGAAGGCGGAGGCGTAAGAGAGTGGGGGAGTGGGGGAGTAGGAGAGACCGTAGGGGGGGTAGTGCTCACTGGCTTCGCGCCAGAGTTGGCCGTTGGGGCAGCCGGGGAGAACAAGTCCTGCGATCGCGCTGCAGCCTCTGAAGGAACCGAGTGAGTCACCGCTGGGGTGATAGAACTTATGACATTCGAGGCAGGGGGTAGGACCTGGGTTGGAGCCTGGGCTGCGAGGGAGGCCGCTGGTTCAGTTTTGTCCTGGTGGGGCTGATCTGCGGTGGGAACATCACTAGGGGCATCACGGGTGGACTCTGCCGGTGATGCGATCGCAGAAGACAGGGATGGTGGATTTACCCTTGGTAGCAATGGGGAAACAGAAGGGGGTGGGGTGGGGGCTATCACTGGCGGCGATTCTCCATCGGAGCTAGGTACGGCCTCTAGGGGTGGAGCTGCCTTTGGTTGGAGGAGGTGGGGAGTGGGGGAGTGGGGGAGTGGGGGAGATGGGGGAGATGGGGGAGATGGGGAGGTATCGGCTGGAGAGTTGAGTTGGGGGGAGAGGGAGAGCGGACTGGCAAGCGATCGCGCGGTAGTTTCGGTGATTTCTGCGATCGCGCCTTGGGGGCGATCATCCACAGCAATAAAGGGATTCTGGGCTAGGGATACCAGCGGCCATTCCGAAGATTGCAACGCTAAGGGCTGGTCCTGGGCTACTGGCTCTGGGATCCATTGACGGCCTCGCACCCCCTGCAATGAGTGGGGTTGCCACAGGGAAACCCCAGCGATGTCCTGGGGCAACCCCGGCTCAGGACCAAAGCGAGTAACGGTTTGGGGCCGCACCTGGGATGCCGCTTGGGGTGTTTGCCATCGCTGGATCAGCCGTTCAACCATTAGCCCACCAGTCCTAAATAATACTGTCGTCGCTGGTTCGACATGGCCAGAATGTCAGCCTCGGCCCAGCCATAAACCCTGGCCAGTTGGTGGGTATCCAGCAGCAGCCGTTGGGCATAGGCGGTGATTTCCGCCCAGAGAAATGCTCCAATGTCAAAGGCCACCTGCCAGTTATGGCCACAGGCCGGGCAGGTGAGGTCGAGGGTAATGTCAGCTTGGGGATCGGCAGCGGCGATCGCCCCCTCCACCTGGGCCAAAACCGACGAAGCCAAATTCCCCACTGCTATCGGCTGATCTCCCTGGCTAGCGGCCAGCACACAGCGCTCTAGCAACTGCTGCCGAGCCGCCGCAGAATCGCCCAGGCCCACCGTCGCGGCTAGATCCAGACTATTAGGCAGCCGAAACTTTAGACGGATCCCATCGGTTTCCCACTCCACCGGGTCTACCAACGGCACTGAGGGATCCCCGGTGCGAATATCCCCCACTTTCAGGGCAAACTCCAGGGTTTCCTGGCAGCTAGGGCAGGTCGCTACGCTGTCTAGGGTTGGGCCAAAGGTGAGCTCTCGCAGGGTCAGCAGATAGCCATCCCGCCGACCAATACTTAGACTGGCCAGAATGTCTAGGGGCTGGTCAGGTAGCGCAAACGCCAGGCAAGTCAAGACCCGATCAAGGGGGTGCTGCCCTTGACCTAGTTCCCAAATCTGGACGATATGCGCGGCTGTCAGTGATTCCATAGATTGATTAGGCTGGTTCTAAGAAGCTGGGTTCAGAGGGTTCCGTTACCTCGGTATCCCGTTCCCAACCTTCGTTTTGCAACTGAATGCTCTGAATGGCCACCTCATTGGCGCTGGCGTCTAAATCAGGCATAGCCGTGAATTCGGACACCCAACAGCGGTAAATGCGATAGGCGATCGCCACCTGCCCGGCCTCATTCATCAGCTCTAAAATCAGATCTTTACGAAAGTCCTGGAGGGAAACTTCAGCCCCAAGGCCAGAGCCAAAGTTCCAGACTTTGTTCGCCCACTGCTCAAATTCTTTGTCGTGGGTTACCCCCCGCTCTAGGGTAATGGGCTCGTATTTAGATTGCCCTGGCGAATGGCGAGGGCTGCTCGGGTCGCCCCCTTCCCGGTGGGTGACCACTTCGGTGGTGCGCTTCAGGGCACCGACCTTGCTGATACCAGCTACATAGCGACCATCCCACTTAACGCGGAATTTGTAGTTTTTGTAGGGATCAAATCGTTGGGCATTAACACTGAACTGGGCCATGGTTTTCTCCTAAGGTTATATGTGGAGGGGGTTTAGAGGGTGGTGGGCGATGCCCACCCTACGAGGCTGCTTTCTGCCTTTAAGTTTCGAGCTGTCCAGCGATTTGTTGGAATTTCAGGATCACAAACTCGGCTGGTTTCAGGGGGGCAAAGCCAATCAGAATATTGACAATGCCACGATCAATGTCGTTTTGGGTGGTGGTTTCACTGTCGCACTTGACGAAATAAGCATCTTTAGGGGTGGTACCCTGAAACGCCCCCTGGCGGAACAGATTGTTCATAAACGCCCCAACATTCAGGCGAATTTGCGCCCACAGGGGCTCGTCGTTGGGCTCAAATACCACCCACTGGGTGCCGCGATAGAGGCTTTCTTGCAGGAAAAGGGCCAGGCGACGCACCGGAACATATTTCCATTCTGACGCTAGGCGATCGTCACCATCCAGGGTTCGAGAGCCCCAGGCTACATTTCCATAGACTGGAAAGTTACGTAAGCAGTTGACCCCCAAAGGATTGAGTTCGCCATTTTCACCATCGGTCAAATTTACTGTTAACTCTCGAACACCGTTCAAAGTGGCTTCTGTTCCCGCTGGCGCTTTCCAAACGCCACGGCTACTGTCAGTCCTGGCAAACAGACCAGCCATAATCGGGCTGGGTACAAAAGTTTCTAAACGATTTTCCTTTAATGGATCAGCTAGCTTTACCCTAGGAAAAAATACGGCTGCATTTTGTTTAGCATCTCCGGCTGCTCCACGGATTTCATCAACTCCATCAACAGCAAGGCTATGACTAATCCAATCCATGGGAGGATCAATCAGCAACATAGCCCGTCGCTCCAGGCAATACTGAGCAGCTGCTGTCCATGTAGTCAGAGAAATATCAACATCTGACCTGACTGGGGGAATACAAAGAATGTTGAATAAATCAGCTTTCTCCAAGGAAAAGAGACCAGTTTTGTCTCTTTGACTGCCAATATACTGATTATCATTTCTAGGATCAGTTCCGTTAGATCCCTCAGTGGAAGGGGTATTTATAGAACTTGGCTTTCCTTCTTCATCTCTAGTCTCATTAGGTCTAGGGCTACTGTCGCCACCAAGTATTGCCTTGACGCGCACAAGGGATGACTGGCTTTCTATCACGTCGGAGACAAACCGACTTGCCATTGGATCCATCGATAAATTCCGAATGGTTTCGCTAGCGATTTCTTCTCTATTTTCGATGAATTTCACTGTTAGGTTAAAAGTCTCTTCAGGAGTGGCAGTGGCGTAATCTACACTTATTTCCAGATTGTTTCCCCAAGCTCCTTCACTCGCTGCGCTGAGAACAACTGGGCTATCATCTAGGGAAGTAGGCAAACTATACTCGGCAGTTTTAGCAGAGTTATCTTCGTCAACAACATCATCACTCTCAGGATCATCTGGATCAGACTTTTTCATAACTGTGTTAGAAAGACGCACAATAATGGCATCATTTCCCCCATTCAAGAAAAAATGCTGAACAGCATAACTCATGGTGCTAGTGCGTGACAGTCCACCAAATATACGCTCATAGGAACCAAAGTTCTTAATGCGGACCGGAGAATTGGTTAAACCTCTTGGAGCATAGCCAATAAAGGCTGTAATGGATGTAGCGACGCCGGTTATGGTGCGGACACCGCTGGGAATTTCTTGGACGTAGACACCGGGATAGGTGGGGGTAATGGCCATGGTTTGAGTCCTTATTTTCAGAGTGTTAGAAATACCGGAGATCTTTAATGCCTAGATAAGTAATTTAGTTGGCATTCATGAATCTGGGGGAATGATATTACTCAGGGTCTGTTTAAGCTGGGCAATCTCTTGATCCTGTTTTTTGACCTTGGCGGACAGTTGCTTAACCACATGACGATGCTCCTGAACGGCTTTCGTTAACAGCGCGATGACATCCATCAACTTGACTTTCTGATGATCATCGCTCGCCAACAAGTCGGGCACTTCTTCAGCGATAAAGCCTGCATGCGTGTTGCTACTGCGATCGCTCTTATAGTTAAATTTTACTGGATGTAACTTACTAAGATTTTCAGCTACTTCTTGGCTTGTAAACTCACTAATATTGTCTTTTAGTAAACCAGAGGAAATTTGATAATAGTTGGAGCTGGTTAAACCATGTCTTACCAAAACATCATGGCCATCAATTGTAGTAGTGACTAAGTTCATCGATTCAAGTCGGTCAGCCTGTAGAGTTTTAACTCTAAAGTCTTCATTGGAATCACCATTGAGACTAGCTTTTTGGCTAAGCGTATCATTCACCTCAGCTGCTCTGCCGTCAACGTAGGCGGTGAGGGCCTGTTCAGTGACCAGAACATCATCTCGACCGACTTCAGGGATATCATCCCCTGAAATCTCATTGATTATGGCTGAGTTGAGATTAAGCGACATACAACTCAGCGTTTTCGCACTAAAATCGATACTGTTGCTACCGGTTTGATCCGCTTTCCCATCCAGACTATTGGTCAACTGTTCTACTTCACTGTCAACATAAGTTTTAACAGCTCCCTCAGTGGGTAACGTATCATGGCGTAAGTCTTGCAGTATTCCATCCTCTGAAATGGCATTAATCTGAGCCATGTTCAAGTTCAGGGAGAGGCAACTCAGGTTCTGAGCCTTGAAATCAACATTTTCATCGCCATTTTGATCGGCTTTGTCATTCAGACTATTATTTAAAGACTCTACTTGACCAATAACATAGCCTTTTACAGCACCTTCAGTAGGTAACGCATTATTGCGGGCATCCCCCAATGACTCGTCATTGGAAATTGCATCCACCGCAAAAGCATTCAGTTCTAGGGTGCGGCAACTGAGGGTTTGAGCCCTGAAGTCAACATTATCATCACCATTAAGGTTTGCTTTGTTGGCTAGCTTGTCATCAAAGTCACTAATTTGATGATCCACATAGGTTTTAACAGCCTTCTCAGTTGGTACAGCGTCGTCACTCCTATCGTGCAATGTGTCATCGGTAGAGAACTCATTGATCGCTGTGCCCAATTCTAGTTTTGTGGCTCCATTAATCTCTAGCGGATACTGGGGATCATCAAGCCCAATACCCACAGGGCCGTTGAGAAAGACAAAGCTCGTTTCGGGCTCGGCTACAAATTGAATTTGCTTTGGATCAGAAGGCTGACCATCTGGGGTCGTACTGGCTTGCATCACCCCATAACGAACCGGTTCCTGCGTCCCTGATTCATCATTGTCCGGCTGCAGTAACACTTCAAACCTTTGTCCCTGAAAGGTTTCCGCGAAAAACTCACCTGTAATATCTAAGTCGGTTGTTCTAATTGTGCCTTCTACATCCAAGGCGCTTTGTGGGTCGGTTTTGCCTACGCCCACATTGCCGTTTTTCAGGACGATGAGACGAGCAGCCTGGGTATCGGCCTTTTGTTCAGTTTCAGGATCAGCCTCTAAGCCCATGACAGAAAACTGACCACGAATTTCAAGGTCTCCAGCAATTTCGCCCCCTTCTCGGTCCAAGGCTCGCAAGAGAGGGGGAAACAGAATGCGCTGATCGTAGACCTTAGGTATGGAGTCCTCACTGGTAAAATCAACGACGGCCAATAGGGCGTACTGGTGTTCGATGCCATGGGGGGGCTGGGGTATCGGGCGGGAAATGGAGACCCCCTGGTTGCTGACATCGTCATCGGCGCGATCGCTGGGCCACTCAATATCATTAGTGGCGGCCCGAGCTGGAATCAGCCAATAATCGCCAGTCCGGTAAATGATGGGTACTGTTTTCGCTGCCTGATCGCTGGCGGTGTCGCCATCGGATTCAGCAGGCTCAGAGGCCTCTGTCACAGCAAACTGGACTTTGATGCCGTTCTCTAGCTCGATCCAATTCGACGAAATGGCCAGAACCCCCTGACGGGTGTCGGTGACCGTGTGATCCCAGCGGCGCACCTTCGACACATTTTTGGGGATACTGCCGCCGACAATTAGGGCATCATCAAACTCCAGCTTGGTGTCAGTGGCACTTCTCAGGGGCACCAGCAAGCCAGGTTCACCCCTGAGTTCTTGGGCGGCGGTCAGCAGCTCTAGCCACTGCCCTGGAGTAGAGTCAGCCCAGGCATCTTGGCTGGATTTGCTAATGCGAATTACATTGCCTTCGATCGCCTTCACTGGACTGACCACGCTGCCGTTATTGCGCGACCATTTGAAGGTAACGGCCTGGTTGCCATTGCCATTGCCATTGCCATTGGAAGTAACTGGGTCATTGCCATGGTGAATTTCCACCCGGTAAAGGTAGTTACCCAGGCGGCCATTAGACCCAGTTGTACCATCGGGGCAGAGTCGGGCACAGGCATTCATCCGGGGGGCGCGATCGCGCTCAGCCTGCTCAAAATCTCGCCAGGGCTGGGGCCAATCGGTGGCGATCGCCGCTGGTACCTGCAGTTGATTAACTTGAATGGTCTCGTCAGGTTGCCTCAGCTTTAACTGCCACACGGTTTTGGTGCGGGTGGTGGTGTCAGGCACATTCAGGGCCACGTCCCGCAGGGTGGGGTCATCCACCGCTGTCACCGGGCGTTCCCACACGTCGAGGTAGGCAAAGTAGCGTTGCTCAGACAAGCGGTCAAACCCCTCGGATTCCTCGTCCAGGAGGTAATCCGGTTGAGAGGTATAGGTAACGATACGCCTCATTTGAGTCACGGTCACGTCATCCAAAGCGCCATCCACCTGGATTTCGCGATTGCCTTGATCGATAATTTTTTTGATCCGCCAGCCGATCAAAGAGGCCGAGGGTTCGGTCGAATTCGTTCCGTGAGTCCCTTCATCGCCAGCTAACATCAGCCAGTCCCCAACTCGCAGTCGGCGGCCATCAATGGTCAAGCTAGGGGAAACCTGTAACCGCTGATTGTCTAGCTTCCTGACCGTAAAGCTGGATTCGGGGGCCAGTTCACACAGCACCCCCCGGGTATAGAAGTGCCCCGGCAGTAGAGCAATGTCGGTGGCAGATGGATTGCTAAGGGGAGGCGTAGCGATCGCCCGCAGCTGGAAACTGGTATCACTGGGATCGCCCGTAAACGGGTCTACCTTGGAGGCCCCACTACCCGCCCCAATCATGTCAGTGACGTAGGCGCGGCGCAGGTGATTTTGAATGTCGGCCTGCTCGTTCCAGTCGGCATCGAGCTGGAGACGACCCTGCTGCATGCGGACACTGGTGTAACCTTTCTTGGGGTCAAATGTAGACCGAGTGATATCGCCTGCCATGGGGTTCCCTCCTTACGTCATGTAGAAAATGCCAGCGGCTAACCCAAACCGCAGATACTCATCGAGGCTGGCGAGTAGGTTAGCTTCTCGCTGGGCTTGTTTCAGGGCATTAAATACCCCCATTTCAGCACCGTCTTCGGCCCCAGTGCGAATGACGCTAGGGCAGGTTTGGCGCAGCTGCATATAGCCCGGTTCGCCATAGCGGGTTGAGGTAAAACTGGGCTGGAGCTGGTTGAGAATATGTAGTTTGGTAGCCAGGTCCAGCCGTCCCTGCTGGATGGATTGCCAGATCAGGGCCGGGGAATCGGCCTCTGAGTCCACCCACCCCCGCAGTAAAGCCCCCGCCGCTGTCCCCAGCCAAATCTCGCCAGTGGCGTCATCGATGGTCAGGGCCGTGATATCAGTTCCCCGAAAGTCGAGGCCCATCCTCTCCCAGCTTTGGCCTTCGTCCTGGGAGCTAAACAGTTTGCCATCTCGGCTGCCAGCCAGCAGGGTAGGTGGCACACCGTTGGCTGGGGCAGCGTTAGCGTCCTGAGCATCATCATCCTGGGAGTGGCGAGCGGCCAGAACGGTGATATCTAGGCTGGTGAGGCCGGTGCTGAGGTTCTCCCAGGCATCGCGATCGCGCTCCAAGCCAAAAATCCCCCTGGGGGTAGCCGCCAGCAGCCTGCCGCCGGGGGTGACGACTAAGGCACTGATCAGCTTCTGGGGCATACCTTGATTGACTGGCTGCCAGCGGTTGTCGCTCCCTAGGCGAAACATGCCGCCCCCAGCGGTACCCAGCCAGAGCTGCCGCTGCGATCGCACAATGGCCGTGAGCCGGGGGGTGGTGAGCCCCATACTCAAGGGCTGCCACTGTTGCCCATCCACAGTGCCCCGCCACAGGCCGCTGCCATCGCTGGTCACCCATAACCGCAGAATGGTGAAGGACTCGGGGGGTTGCTCGCTGTCGGCATCCCCAGCCTCTACGGGGTCTGTTTGATCGGGTCGCTCATTGTCCTCAGCGGCAGCCGCTGTAACCACAAGTTCCGTGTCAATGTTGATCACAACGGGTTGAGCCTGGTCCACCCCCATCACCTCACCAAAGGGGGCATTGACGGTGACGGTGGCATCACCCGGATTGAGGGCAACAATGGTCCGGGTTTGGCCAATGGTCTGGCGGCTGGCCCCGGTGGTGAGTGCCCGTTCCACGGTCAGGGTATCCCCCACTTGCAAGGGGGCTAGGGCGGTAGGGGACTGAAGGGTGACCTGTCGCCCCCGGGCCGTGAGGGTGGTGCCTGACGGGAGCTGCCGCCCCAGGGATTCTACCCGCCAGGGTAAATCTTGGATAGTGATTACATCCCCCGGCTGCAGGGTTTGGGAAAAGCGGGTACCGATGCCCACCAGGGCGATCGCGGTGTCGGGCCCAGCCCCCAACCCTGTCGCCGGGAAGCGCACCTGCCCCTGACCGAGATGGGGATCGAAATAGAGGGCGGTGATCGCTCCGTTGAGGCTAGGCAGGGGCAGCGGCCGCCAGTCAAAGACCGGTTCGGTTTCTGGGCCTGCGGTCCAGGGATCGCCCAACACCCGGAATACCCGACCGGTGGTGGTGCCGACTAAGGTCTGCCGTTGATCCGTAGGGATAGCGGCTTGGGGATCGGGCCAGGGGTAGGTGGTCAGGGCGGTGAGGGACAGCTCCGGCAAATCGCCGTTCATCTCCTCCCAGCTAAAGTCTTCTGTCCCAGGGGATCGTCCCAAACGAAACAGGCCGTCCTTGGCCGTTCCCACTAACACCTGACCCTGGGAGGGAACCATCCCCAAAGCGACAATACCGCCAGGAATATTGTCTAACGCTTCCGCCAAGGCTAAATCTGGCTGGCACCGGTAGCGGCTGGGGGTACTGGAGGCCACCGGTACATAGCAGAACCGCAAACAGCCCACCTGGTGCCGCCCCACGGTGACTTTCTCGGTGAACAGGCTATCACTGGCCTCCAGCTCCCGAGCACTGGTGCGGCCCAGCACCGTCGAGGCTTGCACTGCCAGGGCGGTGCCGGGGGCGGCAATGGCACCTTGGCTAGACCCTGCACCAGCATCAACCACACTTTCGGCAATGTGCAGCCGGGCTACCGTAGCCGCCAGGGTAATGGGGCCACAGATGGTGCGCTCTAGGTAGATTTCTAAGCGATCGTTGTCCACGGACTCCAGCCGGATCTCCCCCCAGTAGTGGGGACTGTCATGCCCTGCCACGGCAAACATCTCGGCCAACCCCGCCATCAATTGGTGCCAACTGGTCTGCAAAAACTGGGTCATGGTCAACGATGGCCCCTGCCGCTTTAGCCCCAAGTCCTGGGCAATCAGCTGCCACACCATAGCCAGGGCATAGGCCACAAAGGCCAACAGGGAAAAATCTCCCAGGTCACAGTCTCCCTCGGGATTAGCGGTGGATGCCACCTGCAATCCACCCAACTGGGGCACCAGGGTACAGTGCTGGAGGGTTAATCGGCCGAGACTGCCGGGCAAAATCTGGAGTTTGCCCTCCACCAGCAGCCCATTGAGGCTGATTTCAGCCGGAGCCAGGTCAGCTTGGCTCCAGCCCTGGATCGCGATCGCCCCTTGCACGTGTGGCCGCACCCCATCGGCCGCTAGCAGCTTTAGGCGGGCACTGGGGGGCACCGCCAGGGTTAAATCACCGACGTAGGTGGCACTGTCGCGAATCACGATCCAGCCGGTATCTACCCCTTGCAGCCTGAGGGGATCGGCGCTGTTGGCCTGGGGAGGATCTACTGGAATCAGTCCCCCATGGGCGTTGGTCTCCGAACGGGCGGTGGAACCAGTCCCTAGGGGCCAGCCCTGGTTGGCCTGGGCCGCCAGAAACACCAACAGAGTCCGGCCCGCGAAGGGAGCCAAATCCAGGAACTGGGGCTGGTCCAGGGTGAGGGGATCGTGATCAGGAATCTGCAATGCCCCTGGGGACACCTGCAACGTGGTGCCGCTGATGGATACGGTTAAATCGGTACGGCTGATGGCAGGATCGCGCCCCACCCGTTCGGCCTCGGTCTGGATGGATTCCACCGTCACCGACGGCACATCGAGCCGAGCCAGGGGAATGTGGGTAGCTCGCAATGCTTCTGCATCAAAGGTCAACAGCAGTTGAACTCGCCGCCCACCCCGCTCCGAGGGCACCATCACTACCCAGGGCTGGCTGCCCTGGTAAGGGGCCAAATCCAGAGGGTAGGGTGCAGTCAACATAAACGGATTCCCCTGGGTATCCACCGCCGTGCCGGGGGTGATCACCGTTTCTAGAGTGCCGGGGCGAGTCTGGAGGTCTAGCCCCTGTAAAATCCCTGGGCGCAGGGGCTGGGTCTTCACTGGTGATACGACCCCTTGCAACTGAAGTTGATCTGTAAACGTCAGTTCCGCTAGAGGGAAAACCGTGTCTGGGGGATAGCCCTTTAGGGCGGTTTTGGGCCAAAGCCCCAGTTCCACTGGGTTCCCCTGGGGGGTGGGCTGGTAAAACAGCACCAGCACCCACCGCTGGTCTGGCTGCTCACGGATCACCGACTCGAATCGCGCCACCACATCTAGCCGCCAAGGGCAAGCCAGGCGCAGGGGCCGCCCCTCTCGGTCCACCGCTAGGCCAGGGCCAATGGTCAGGTCGTTGGGGCACAGGCCTCGGCTCACCCCTAGCCCTCGTACCCAGCCGGGACGAAATTCTGGAGGGCGATCGCGCTCTGACTCCCGCACCTGCACCACCTGTACCGGCGGCACCGCCACCAGGGCCAGGGGAATATGGGTGCCCCGGCGCAGGCCATAGCGCACCGTTACCGTGCGGTTCCAGGCATCGATGGCGGTGGCCAGGGGGTTCGGATCGGCGCTGGTGGCCCGCTGTACGGACCAGTGCCAGAGGGAAAGAGGGATTTGGGCCGGGTCCAGTGCGTCCGGCAACGCCCCAATGCGGTTATAGGGACCGCCCCCCAGGTCATCGCTAAAGCCATAGAAATAGCTGGCCTCCACCCGCTCCGGTTCCAGGCCGGGGCGGAAGACCAGGTGTCCCCGTTCCGGGTCCACCGCCACCAGGTAGGCGGGCGGCTCGCCCTCCCCCCAGGGGATAGCTTTAGCTCCGATATCCCCCAAATCCGCCATCAGCATAGTTTCTGGGACCAAGGGCTGGGGCTGACCATTGATGAAAATCTGGAACACTGGGTCACGGTCGAAGTAGCTCCCTCCAGCCAGGGGGGCCTCTCCCCGGTTCAGCCTTTGACGCCGCTGGGCCAGCTCATCGGCTAGCACCGGTCGCCGCAGGGGAGCCGGCACATTAATCTCCTGAGCCAGGGTGACGATGTCGGTTTTGGTTTGGGGCTGGTTAAACAGGGGCATCGGGGGCAAGCCCACCGGGTTAACGTTGTAATAGGTATCCCCCTGGTCGGTGGCGATCGCCCTCCCCTGCACCCGCCCTAGGGGATAGCTCTGAAGTCGCCAGACATACAGCCCCACATTGGGTACGTTGTAGCGGCCCCCCACCTGGGGCGATCGCACGTCCACGGAATAGGCCGCCTGCTGCTCGAAGGGGGTGCCGATTTGCTCTAGGCGATCGTTGGCCCGTAGGTTGACGGTGGTGCTTTCGGGCCGCAGGCGGGCTAGGGTTTGGCTGGTGTTGACTAAACGGCTAAACTCTACCGCCCGCGATCGCCAGCCAGTTACATCCTGGGTCAGCTGCTCCAGAATCGGTGTGGTGCCCTTGCGCCGCCGGTAGGCCAGGGTATTGGCCACATAGGCCCGCCGCTCCTGCTGACCATAGGCCCCGCTGCCATCGGCATACAGTTCTCCCACATCCAGCAGGTCGCCAATGTAGGGCACCACCCACTGGGCACAGGTTTCAATAAACCAGTCGTCATAGAGCTGGTCGATGTCCTGCTCCAGGGCCTGAAATTCCTGCTGGGCGATCGCTAACAACGCCCGCAGGGGTTCCCCCTGGGCCCCATCGCGAATGCGATAGATGGCCGGTAGCAAGCGATAGAGCCTATCGTCAGTGAAGGGAGGCAGGGTCATAGGGTGGAGACAACGGAAAATTGCAAACCAACCGGGCTAAGCAAAAACAACTGGGCAGGCTGAATGGTTTCGGTATCGGGGTCATAAACGGCGGTGCGAGCATCGAGACTGACATTCAGGGTGCGGCTGCGGCCCACTCGATAGAGGGCTTCTAAATCCACCGCAATCACCCCCTCCACCGACTGCAGGGCCGTGATTACCTCTGCCGAGGTCACGGCCTGACCAAAGCCTCGGCCCTGGAAAGCAAATCGGTCCACCAGCCTCTGAATCATCTGGGGCTCCACCGCTTCTACCAGGTAGCGAGTATCCAACAGCACCCGGGCCTCGACATTGAAAAATAAACGCTGGTACGAGGCCACTTGCACCTGCTGGGTGGGGTCGCGGGCCTGGTCAATGGCCGCTAGCAACGACTGGTACAGGGCCGAGGTTTCCGGCACCGGGTCACCGTCAGCCCCGGCAATGGTGATGTGCACCACCGGAGCGCTGCCATCCCACAGGGCCACAGCCTGGGCCTTGGCAATGCCCACAAATCCCTGGGCAAAGTCTTGAAAGTCTTGAAGGGAGACAATTCGTCCCAGGGTACGGGCGGTGGGGGGCGCATTGGTGCGGGCCGCATCTAGGGATTCGCGATCCGCTGCTCCGCTGGCGGCCAGGGGGTTAATCACCTCGGCAATGCCCTGGGGTCGGGTCTTGAGAATACTGAGCTGCCCCGCCTGAACGTTACCCTCTCGACCAATGCCGCTGCGGTAGCGGGCGGTGATATTTTCCTGGCCACTGGGGGGCCGGGAACCGCGCACCCCATCCCCAAAGGTGACGGTGGTGGTGCCATCGTCCTGAATGCGAATGATATAGGCCTGGGCCTGGGGTTGCAGGGAATACAGGGCGCTGACCTCCTGCCACAGCACCCCGTCCACCCGCACCTCCAGGGTGCTGTCCGAGCCTCGGGCATTGGTGGCGGCCACATAGGTCAGAGGTGGCTTTTTCAGGACAAAGGTGGGGTTGCTGGTGGTGCCATCGCCGCTGCCCAACACCTCCAGGGCCGTTTCCCCATGGGTAGCCGGGACCACATTGGCGGCCACGGTGACGGTGATCGGGTCGTAGCTGTAGGTCAGGGGTGCTTGCAGGATCACCACCGGCTGCTGCTGCTCCGTCGGCGGGTGTTTGATCTGAGCCTGTTCGCTGACCAGGGGAGCGTCCTCCTCGGCGGGCAGCAGGGGGAAGATCTGCTCGGCGGTGGTGTCGAGGCTGCCGAGGAAGCCGTCTTTATCCCGCAGCTGCCAGCGTTGCTCGCTATCGGGCTGGGCGGCAATCGGCTGGGGAGCCTGCACCACCTGCATCCGGTCATGGCGCTGCACCGGCTTCACCGTTAGCTCATCGGTGGAACGCAAAAAGCCAATGCCCCCCACCAGCAGGGTGGACTGGCTAGGCCGCAGCAGGGCGCGCACGTCCGTATTGGTTAGGTTGAGGCTGGCGCTGGTCCACAGGTCCCCCTGGTTGATGGAGCGAAATACTCCACGGGTGGCGGTACCAGCCCAGAGAGTGCCAGGGTCTTCGTCCATGTCTTCGTAGAGCAAACAGCGAATGTTGAGGTCGTCGAGGTTGGCGATCACCGGCTGCCAGCGATCGCCCCCGTCTTTAGAGCGAAACATCCCACTACCGGCGGTACCGGCGTAGAGAGTGAGGGTGCCCCCCGCTTCCTGGTAGGCCAGGGCGGTAATCTCCAGATTGGTCAACCCCGTTGCTATGGTGAAGCGGGTATTGGGGGATAGATCAGGGCGGAAAGGGGCATCCACCGTGAACGGAACATCAAGAGCGATGGGATTTGAACTGGTAATGGTGCGGGTTTGTCCCGCCGCTGTAATCACATCCCCCGATCGCAACATTCCCCCAAACTGAGTCCCACTCCAGGTGACTTGGGTGCCATCACTGGCTAACGTCCCTCGCCCCTGGCGAGTTTGGGTGATCTGCTCCCAGGTGTTGCCCTGGTCCGTGGAGCGAAAGATCCCGTCCCCGATGGTACCGGCATAGATGCCCTCATCCACCACGGCGATCGCATCCACATCGGTATTGTTTAGCCCCGTCGGCTGCCAGCGCTGGGCTATGGGTTGACCCTGGGGGCCGTCAAAGTTCAGGGAGGTCAGGTTGAGCTTAAACAGGCCGCCATTCACCGTCCCGGCCAGCAGCCAGGACCCTTGCAGAGCCAGGGCCAAAATGTTGGGGTAGGTCAGGGTGTCGCGCCCCACCACCTGCCAAGCCGTTCCCCCATCGGGATCATCAGCCACTGGCCCATGGACAAACAGCCCTGCTGGGGTGCCCACCAGCCAGTGCCCCCCCTCCGTTCTGAGGATCGCCTGAATCGGCAACCTGTCCGGGCCATTGGGTTGATCCAGCCCGTCATCAAAGGGTACCCAGGTGCGGCCACCACTGGCAGAACGGTACAGCCCCGCCAGGGTGCCCGCCAGGAGGGTGGTGCCATCGGCACTGCTGGCCAGGGTGGTGACCTGGGAATTGACGAGGCCAGTGTTGCTGCGGCTCCAGTTGGTCGGCTGTAACCTTTGCCCTGCGGTGGGGGTGGCGAAGAGACCGGCTTCGGTGCCGACTAGGAGGTGGGGGGTGGAAGAGTGGGGGAGGTGGGGGAGGGACAGGAGGACTCGACCGGTGACGGGGGCTAGGCCGGGGTCGAGGGCGTCCCAGGTTTCGCCCTGGTCAGGGGAACGGTAGATGCCCTGGTCGGTGCCAGCGTAGAGGATGCCGTCCTCAATGGTGAGGGAGAGGATAGCGCGATCGCAGAGTCCATCCAGCTTCTGAATCTCTTCTCCGGTAACTTGAAATATTCCCCGACCCGTACCTACAAACACAACATTGTCCCGTTCGGCCAGGGCGTAGACCGCCGGATGAATCTGCTGTTCCCAAAGTGCTGCCAGCAAATTCCAGCTCTGACCACTATCTTGTGAGTAGTAAAGCCCCTGATCTGTCCCGGCAAAAATCTCAATGATGGACTGGCTTTTTCTGGAGAATAGACAATAAATTTGTCGATCTTGATGGTCTTTCAAATACTCCCAGGTTGTTCCGGAATCCGTAGAGCGGAGAAAACCCCGATCTGTGCCAGCCAGCCAGACGGTACCGCCAATATTAAAAGTGGTCGGCATTGCTTGATTAGGAAATTGGTTGAGAGCAAAGATCTCGTTAATCAAGAAAGTCTGCTGGCTTGGTTCTTGGATAACAATCCGGGTTTGTGATACAGATTGATTTTCTGAATTTTCTTCTTCGTCTGCTGGCGGAGCTTCTACTGTTGCAGTGATCACCGTCCCTACCGGCAAATCCTCTGGCTGAATTGCATCAGCAGTCCTGATCGTGATACCGCTAATATTGCTGATGTTGATGGGCGCTTCAGCATCGACGGTGCAGGCGGTGAAGCTCAAAACCGTGACCCCGGTCGGCAGGGTAACCTTGACCAGATTGCCACCGGGTAGCTCAGCCCGGTACAGATCCAGATCCGCCCCTACCAGCAGGAGGTTAGGCTCCGAAAAAATGCTGTGAACAGCTTTGAACCGCAAGGGCGATACAGATTCCCAGGTGGTTCCATCGAAAGAGCGATAGAGCCCTTCGTTGGTGGCGGCTAGCAGGTCTTCCTGTATATTTGCCAGGGCGTTGATGGTGAGATTGTTGAGGCCGGTGTTTCGAGGTTGCCAGTGGTGGCGCGATCGCAACACACCCCCCACATCACTCAGCCCCATGCCCATGGGCTGACCACTAACCATCACCACCTGCTTGGGTTGCAGGTTGGCCACAAAGTCTTGCAGATACAGGGTGTTCTCCACCAGCGGGTCGGCAAAAATTTCGTGCTGCCGTTCCTCCACGGTTAAGGGTTCTAGGGCCAGGGGCAGCTCGGTACTGCGACCCAGCACCCGCGCACTGCGCAGGCCAAAGGCGGCAGGGTCAAGGGCGGGGGTAACGGCTAGACGGGTAAGTTTGCCCGCGAGGCCAAAGTCCTGGCGATCTACCGTGGCGATCGCCTCAATCTGTCGCACTGCATAGCGAGGCTCTGCCCGCTGTTCGGGATTGTTGGGGTTGCGATCGTCCACCAGTACCACCCAACTGCCTTCTAACCACTGGGGATACAGGGTGTCGAGATCCATCCGGCGCGGTTCTTGGATAACAAAATTGGGCCATTCCAGCTTTTGCAATACCGGGGTAGCTAACTCATGATCATTGGTCAACCCTGAATTGGGTTCATCAGCGGTGTTGCCAGCTCCGGAGTCAGTCTCTTCAGTAACAAAAAAGCCAACAAACTGACTACCTACATAAATATTCGCCTGATCGTCAGCCTCAACGGTTATAACACGCAGAGAAACAATGGCACCTTTCTGCTGTTTACTCCAATTTCCTGATGCATCTGCCCAATTAACAGGATCCTCATCTGAGGATTCTACAACTGTCCTATAGAGCCCATGATTAGTTGCAGCGAAGACATAGACTGCATTTCTTCGCTTAGAAGCAGCAAGAGAATAAATAACAGCATTCTCATCAGGGAATCCAATATCAAAATCAGCACTTAAATCCTCAGATTCAAAATCAAAATAAAGTGAAGACAAGAAGTATAGTCCTACATTTGTGCCAACCCAGACATATGCACCATCATCTTGAGAATCGCCATTAGCCAGGAGCGAGAAAACGCTCGAAGAATCTGATAAGCCTTCTCGAATCAATGGCAGTTGACGCCATGGAGAAGCATGCGAAAAAGTATTAATCAAATCAAACTTAGAATAATAGGCACCAGCTTCGGTGCCAGCAAACACATAATAGTCATATTCCCCTGGAGGATTTTCAATTAACTTCGTCGAATAAGCCAAGGAGAAAATAACTTTGTTCCTGACATCTCCTTCACTACCTAGGACATGCCAACTTTGGGCATAATCTCTAGAAAAGTAGAGGCCATCATCAGTCCCAGCAAAAATATGCTTTCGTCTAAATAACTTCTTGTCCCGATTGTCATTTGCAAACACGTAATAAGAGACGGGAGAAGAAATCTCCTTAGAGAAAGCTGACTCAAGAGTGAGTTCAAAATCGTCCTCAACTGAAACCACTTTCTTCTCTATTTCTTGCTCTACATTGGCTTTCAGAGTGGCCGACCAGGAGCCCCGATCAATACTTGGCCAAGTGTAGATAATGTTATCTGGCAGCAGATCAGTGAATTTTGAGCCTTTGCCAATCACTGTTTTACCTACAGCTTTGATAGTGCCAACTTGACTCTCTCTAGAGATTAATGGGTTTAATGTGCCTAAATCTTCTAAATCTATGCCGTCAATAGCTATACTTTCAATAAATTTGCGAATTTTTGTCTGAGCAATTAAAGGTGATATCTCTGCTACTGGCACTTCTAAGAGTGATAGAGTGGTAAAACTCGGAAGCGGTTGAGTTAGGGTCGTTCTTTCTGTAACCGTTATCTCCATACCATTGATCGAAAAGTTCGACTGAATCGTATGGTTTATAGTCAAAGAAACTGGCTCTGCATCTGACCTTGAGTCAGGAATTCTTATATCGAAAGGTGGATCAAATTCAACACTAGAGTTGTCATCATCAGTCCTGCCCATAGATCGAGCTTCAGAGCTTTCGCCAACTTGAATGACTAGCTCAAGTCCTGTATTCATCTCTTCTAGATCTACTGCTGTATTGGGAAAAAGGCTAAAGCTATTTAGGATATCCTTGATTTGTTTACACTGCGGAATTTTAACTACTGTACCATCAGCCTCAATCTCAAGCCACGGGAAAAGAACAACTGGGCTGCCCGAGATTTTTAGATCAAACCATCCATTCCCATCATCGGGTAGAATTTCCCTAGGAAGATTGATTTCATCTGGAGTGATATTAATCGCAAGGGTATTGGATTCCTGAAGTTCTACATGGGTTGTAAACTTTGCCATTGGCTCTAGATCGAGGAAAATAAGGTTGGAAACTCGTTCCTGAAGATCTTGAATAAAATCCTCTACCCCTGCTATACCTTGAGCTTCCTCAAAGCTATATGAGTTTTCCAATAAAACACTGATGGTGGGACTAAATAGAGTTTGGGCTGTTTCTTTAATTGGCCCTGTAAGTTGAATAAGAGATCTAATGAGACTCCCAACCGATCTGTCAACACTAACTACATCTTCTGACGAAGCCGCAGCAGCTATACTCAATAAATCTTCAATGGTCAGAGTCGATATGACGCTAGCTTTTGCACTATAGGAAGTGCCTCCTGGCAAAAATTTGATCGCCTTTTTGACTTTAAGTTCGAAGTCATTTGTAACATCATCAACTTCGACGGCACCAGCCCCAGAGCGAGCAGGTGAAATATAGTCGCCCACCGAGATATCTGCTTTGAACGCTGTTCCCAGGCCAGTGATTGTTTTACCACTGTTGCTAATTGCTCCTAGACCCTGGTGGGTTGTGATGGAATAAGTTAACAGCGATCGTACGACTGTATCTGGAATGCTGGTATTGACAGGTTCCCATAGTTCAGTTTCATCGGCAGGAGTCGGCTCAACCTTGCGGGAGCTAATTTTTCCAATGTTAATTGCGACCCAATTCTCACCATCATCTTTTGAACGAAACACGCCACCATTAGGGGTTCCTGCATAGATGGGATCCCCTTCACTGTCAACGTGTAGGGTTTGAATCCGTTGATTGGTAAGTCCACTATTGACCGCTTGCCAGCTTTGACCGTTATCTTTGGAGCGAAAAATACCTTTCTCTGGAGTGCCAGCAAAAATAATGATCTCTCCGTCTGGGCCATATTTTGTGGCCAGGCAGGTAACATCCTGATCAGGCAAACCCTGACTGGCCGCTGTCCAGGTCAGCCCATCGCTGTCAGAGCGAAACACACCCCCTGCGATCGCGCCGCCGCTTTTTTCCACCGCCGCCAGCTTGATCGCCGCTGGCATTTGCTCCCAGGGGGGCGCATTAAAGCCAAACAGACGGGCCTGCTGCCGAAAGGCCAACACCTGGGGTCGTCGCAGCGGGGTGGTGATTGGGGGCAGGGACTGGTGCCACCGCACCCGGGTATAGCCTGCGCTGGTGTCCGGTTCCACCGCTTGCAGGGGTAGCAAAAAGGCTTGGGGATCTGGCCCCCGATCCACCAGTAGCAGCAACTCGCCAGGTTGTAGCTGGGTGCTGGCCCCCTCTAGGTAAAGCTGTCGGGTGTGGGGCAGCACTTGCTGGGGTCGAGCCGGGCGGGGGCGCAGGTTATTCCAGGCCAGGCGAGCGGTAAAGTCGGCTGTGGTTTCAAAAATTTGGGGCAGTTCATCTTTGACCGGCACACTCATAATTTGGGTGTAGGCCGGGATCGGCACCACCGTGGGCGAACCGGGGGCATCTTCCACCACAAAGCTGAGGTAGGTGCTGGCGGCGACACCGGGGTCTAGTTCGTAGGCGATCGCCCGGGCCAGTTCCAACACCGATCGCCGTTCCGTGGCGGTGCGCAAAAAGCCCTCATTGGCGATCCGTTCTTGGTAAAAGGTGAGTACGTCGGCCACCACTGCCCAGGCATCCAGCAGGGCAATGGCCGGATCGCTGGAGTCGCGGGTGGTGAGCTTAGCCAGGGGAGCCTCCCGCTCCACCGTCTTCAGGGCCTGGGGCAGGGCCGCCAGTAAGCGCTGGCGAAAGCTGTGGTAGTCGCCAATCCGGTAGCTTAGCTGCGACAGGCCGGGGCGGTTGTGGGTAGTGCGATCGCGGGTCATAGGCCCCCCTCTAAGGTCAGGGTCAAGCGACCGTTTTCAGGCAGACTGGGCAGATTATCCAGTTGGGCAATTTCCAGCCGGTCAAACCGCAGTACCCCCGTAATCAAGCCGTCCTGACCCGAGCCATCCCAGCGGCGAAACCGGGTCACCGTCGCCGCCTGCACCCCCTCGACCGCCATGGCCCGGGCCACCACCTGACTGAGGTACACTGGCTGACCAAAGGTAAAACGATTGGGGTGGAAAAAGCCCACCTGCTCGTTAGCCAGCACCCGGTTGCTGAAGCTATCCAGCAGGGCGGTCTGCACCGTACTCCGGAAATAGTCGGGCTGAAGTTGCACGGCGATTTCAATGTCCAGGGGCACAAACTGGGGGCTTTCAATCGCCACATCGTGGCCAGTGAGGCGAAATTCTTCCAGGTAGGTTAGCAGTCCCTGGCGAAAGTCATCGTCTAGGGGGCGACCATCGCTGCGATCGACAGCAAGGAAAATGGTGGGCCAACTGCCGGTCCAGCGGCGACTGGCCACGGCCCGTTGGACCCCAGAATATTGCTCGGCCAGGGCTTCGTAGTCAGCCTCAGTCACCGCCCGTCGCCGCACCTCTCGAAACGCCTGGGGCGCATCCAGCCGCACCTGTTCTAGGGGTTCGGGGTCTTCCCCGCCCTGGGCCGGTAGGGGATTGGTGGGGGATAGGACCGCTGCCAAGGCAGTGAGCTTCGACCGATCGTCAAACCCCAGATTCTCAGACCGCAGGACAATATTCACCAGGGTATCGGCCCCCACATTGCCCCCCTTGCCATTGCCGGTGCGGTAGCGGGCATAGAGGGCTACCTCGGGCTCAGGCTCCCGGCCCAGTTCCCCGTCCCCAAACCGCAAGAAGGCCCGACCGTCTTCCTCGGTTTCCACCACAAAGTCCCGGGCAAAGCGATCGCTAATTAACAAATCCTGCTGGGGCTGCCACTGGGGGCCACCGGGTTGGTCATCGCTGGGTGCTTGCTTTTCCCATAGCGCGATCGCCGGTTTGACCTGGCGCAGCGACCACTGCATAGCCGACTGGGCCGGGGCCTCTGGGTCAAAGGGCTGCCACTGATCCCGGGCGGTTTGCACCTGCCCCTGGCGGGTGAGGGGATGTTCCGCCAAGCGAGGCCGCTGGTGGGGAAACCAGCCCCGATTGCCTCGAATATCCTCATTATTTTGTAGGTGGCGCGATCGCCCAGCATCGGCCAGCACCACATTGCCATAGGCCACACTCAGGGGCTGCTCAAACGGTACCCCCTGGGGATTGACGCCAGAAATCGGCAGCTCAAAGGGCAGGGCATCAGCATCGGCCCACTCGATAGTGAGCAGGGATTCCCTGGTCAGAGGGTCGCGGCTGCGCTGCACCCGGGTCAGCCTGACGGCATGGCGATGCTCGCGGTTGGCGTCTCGGGCCTCACCGCTGGTGGCACCTCGCACTTCTTGCAAGATCAAAACCCGGCCCACCGCCAGCAGACTATCGGTATCCTCCAGACCGTTAGCATCATGGGGAGGATCGGGATCCTTCAGGGTGGCCCGGGTGGCCCCCCGGGGTAGCCCACATTGCTCATCCCCCCAGGTGTACAGGTGTAGTTCATCCAGGGCCGGGTGCAGGGTGAGGTCGTGCAGGGTTTCAAACACCTGAGAGCCTTGGCTCATGGCCCGCAGGTAAGCTTCACTGTTAGGCTCAACGGCCCCCGCTGGCAACACCGTTTTACTCAGAAATTGCACCCCCGGCCGCCCTTGCTGTGGATCGGGACCTAGCAGGGTAATGCCCGGCTTGATGGTCTCAGGCACCACTCCCTTCAGGCGTAGCACCACCCAGGCTCGGGCATTGCAGCCATCGTGCATAAGATAGTCCAGCAGGCGGCTATGGCGGCGCATGGAGACCCGGCGGCGGCAGGTACCCAGGTAAGCTTCCGTGGCGGCGGCATCCTGGTAATAGCTCAGGTGGTCGGCGGCATAGGCCAGCAGCTCCACCACCACCATGCCCGTGTCGGCCGGGTTGTCGGCGGGCCAGTCCGGCAGGGTCACCGACAGCCGATCCAACATAAGTTGACGAAAACTGCCATAGTCTTTTGCCAGGTAGTCAATCACCGGGGTCGGCAGGGCCGGATCCCCTGGCGGCGGCGGCGGCTGACAGTCGAACTCGCTGACATCATCGACCCAAAAGCAAAAGTCAACGGCCGCCAACTGCGGGTCAATGCCGGTTGGTGGCTCTGGGCGTGAGGGGGACTGCACCAGGGTTAGGGTATAGGGGGAATAGTCACCGGGCTGGCTGAGGCGCACCCGCAGTTCGTGACCAACGCTGCTGACCGCTTCAATCCCGAGGCTTTGCAGCCGGGTGCCACCGCTAATTAGCACATTGTCGGCGGTGAGGGGGGCCAGGTCCGGGGGCACCCCTTGGGGACGGTTGGACCCAGCCAGATCATGCAGAAACGTCACTACCAGGGTGCGCTGGTCGCGGTCCACCTCCAGGTAGTCGATACCGTTCACCGGCGGGGGTCCCGGCTCCCCCCCCTGGCGCACCAGGGCACGGCGGCGTTGATTTTTGCAGCGGTATTGGACGCTCATATCACACCTCCCGGGTAAACTCAGCCAGCTGCCGTTCCTGGGTGCGCCGCTTGATATACTGCACCGTCACCGTCAGCCGCGAGTCATCACTCTCCACTTCCACCGCTTCCACCTGAATCACATCCTCCAGCCACTGCTCCAAAGCTCCCTGCACCATAAACTGGGTGGCCGCCGCCAGTTCTGGACTGTTGGGGGCAAATAGCAACTGCTGAATTTCGCTGCCAAAGGTGGGTCGGTTCACCCGCTCCCCTGGCCCCGTAAACAGCACCTGCTCAATCAGCTGGCGAATGTGGTCATCCAAGTCGGCCTCGGCCACCCGGCCGCGACCATCGATCGAAAAGGGATAGCGAATGTTTAAGGACATAGGGGCAGTTCTCACATCGCTTTGACACGGGCATTGGCCACAATCACCGTTAGGGGGGTGCCGGTCGGCACGCAGATGGCCTGGCTACTCTGCAACAACACCGGCATCCCCATCACCTTGACCCGCAGGGCACCCATGATCCAATTGCCGACAATACAGGGGCCGACATTGGCCGGAGGCGGAGGGTTGGCACAGCCCGCTACCACATAGGGTGGCCCTTGGGTCGTCACCGGCATGCCCATCACCCGCACCCGGGGATTGGGTACCGGGGGCTTGGCCTGGCCGCCATGGGCGCAGATGACGGTGGAACTGGCATTGAGCAAAAAACCTGGCATGGTACCCTCTGGCTACAAATGTGAATGGAGATACGTCGGACAGGTTAGATCACCTCCAGGGCACCGTTGTTGACATTGACACTGGCTGGGGAAAGTTTGACGTTGGCCGCACCATTGCTGAGTTCGATGGCAGCAGGGGATAGCTTGACTGTCGCCGGAGTGCTACTGAGCTCGATGCCGGAGGAGGACAGCTTCGCGGTAGCGGGGGAATTGGCCAGCTCAATCCCGGAGGCGGTACTGAGTTTGACGGTGGCGGGGTTACAGGTGAGGTCAATGCTGTTACTGGTGAGTACGGCCTCGATGGCACTCTGCTTCAGTTGAATCTTGTCGGCGGTCAAGGTCACCGTGGAGGTATCGCCATGTTTCAACTCCAGGGTTTGCCCGTCGGTAATGAACCTGGCGGTCATCTTATTGTTGTGGTTGAGCTCGATGCCAGCCGGGTTGTAAATCAGCTTCAGGGGCTTGTCTACCACTGGTTTATCCACCTCCAGGGTGACACCTTCTTTGTTTTTTTCACGGCTAACGGTGAGGGTGACCCCTGCCGTCCTAAACACCTGTACCTCCTCAGGTTGTTCCACCTGGGCGGCCTTCGGTAGTTCCCCCTCGCCCCAAAAGCAGCCACTCCAAATCGGGTAGTCAGGATCGCCCCCTTCAAACTCCACCCAGATGTTGGTGTTTACGGGGGGCACCATAAACAGGCCAATGTCTTGACCGGCGTAGGGGGTGCAGGGCATGGCCCAGCTGTGCCGCCCTTCCCCAAAGATGGCGGGTACTTGTACCTGCACCCGACCCAGGTGCAGGGGGTCTTTGGTGGCAGTCACTTTGCCGCGATATTTGCCAAAGAACTGTTTCATATCGCCACTCGCTCCACAGTGCTACCCAACCCGTCCCGGGTAATGGTGAATTTTTGTTTGTATTGGCCAGAGCTGAGGGTATGGGTGACGCTTTTGACGTAGTACAGGCCGTCGTAGCTGTAGCCCACCCCCCGCAACCCCACCAGGCCCCGCAGCTGCAACACATCTCCATAGCGAATGGTGTCCAATTCGCCGCTGACGGTGACCACATCATCCACAGAGCGATCGACAACCGCCTGCACCAGGGCATCGGCCTGGGCAGAGTCACGCCCGGTTTCCCGAAACTGGGTGGTGCGCCGGAGGCGATTGTCCTCTAGGGCTGGGTTGGCAGACAGGGTGGGGCGATCGCTGCGGGTTTCCTGGGCTGGTCGCACTTGGTTGGTGTGGCGGTCTTGCACCTGCCCTTCCACCTCGGTGGCGGCCATGGCATCGTTCTGAAAATTGACCGACGTCAGGTTGGTGTAGGAACCCATGGTCATGGTCAGGGCCTTTTGGGGACGAGTCTGCCGCTGGGGTGGCCCCCAATAGGCGGTGCTGCTGCCCGCCACCGGCCCCGGCACCATATAAAACACATGGGCGAAACGCTGGCCAATCTGCTGCAAATAGGCCAGGTCAGTACCCTGCTGGGATGGAATCCGCTCATTTTGGGTGGGGCGATCGATAAAGCGAGGGGTGATTACCCGGGGTATAACCCCGTAGGTGGCGTAGCGTTTCAAAATCATCCGAGCAATGGTGGCTTCGTCCTGGGCCGCGTGTTCTTCGGAGCGTTCTTCGAGATCCATCAGGGCACTGACGTCTTCGCCGGTTAGGGTGAAGGTGGACTGCCCCGGCTCTGGACTGGGCGAGAGCTGCTGGTTGGTAATCACCCCATCCATCAGCACCTGGGCCGCATGGCCAAAGCTGACCACCAAGCTCACCCGGTTAAACACCTGAAATAGGGGATTTTTCACCAGCTGGTAGTCTTTGATGTCATTGCGATCGCGCCGCCCGATGCCAAAGACCATTTGAAACCCCGATCGCCCCTCGTCGGTGTGGGTTACCTCCACACTTTTCAGCGCCTCCACCACCTGCCGAGGCACTGGCTTAGGGACTGATTTACCCATCAAGACTGTCAGGTTAATGCCTAAGGCCATGACTCCCCCTACACCTGTGGCCGGGGAATCCGCAACACCCGCCCAGTTTCTGCCGTCAGATCAGCGGGGTTCAGGGCATCGTTGGCGTCGCACACCTGCCAAAACTGCTCGGGATCCCCCAGGCCAGCATAGGTGATCAAATCCAGGCGATCGCCGTCAATTACCGTCACCTCTTGCAGTAGAGGTACGGTCTTACCCTGGGGGACAAACCGCCGCCGTTTATAGGCAATGGTGCGTCCGTCGGTGGTCTTATACTCAGCGGTGTCGATGGGGTAGTAGCGGCTGGTATGGTCAAACACAGTGAAATCCTTGGAAAAGGCAATCAACATCAAATCAACGGCGGTAAACGTCAGGGTCACAATCGAATCGTCATAACCGCACCCCCGTCACCGCCGACGGATTCGTCAAACGACCCTTGCGGGCCATAGATTCCAGATTTTCGTGGTGGCCCAAGAACAAGCGAGCTCCCCGCTCATTCCAGGACAAATCACTGTAGTTAAGCACCCGCAGCCCTAGGGCCACCTTGGCCCGAATTGGGTTGAGGTTGACATCGTAGGCCTGCTCTTCGATGCTGAAATCGGTCAGCCGCACCGGCAGAACTCGCTTTTTACCCCACACCAGCAGCGTAAGCGGGGCCTGCACTGGAATAATTTCCAGTCCGCCCTGATCAGCCAGCTTCATATTGGCCTTGACAGCATTAACACTGGGGTAAATCAAGGTTTCTAAAGCCGCTAGTTGAGGGTAGATCCCCAGTTCTACAGCGTCGGAATCAGCCTGCTCTAGCTTGTCAGTTGCATCAAATTCAATCTCCAACTTCAGGGTCTCAATTGGAGCACCTTCCAAGCGCAGCCCTTCTTCCCTGGCGGCATCATCTCCCTCGGCCATTTGCACCTGCAATGTCCGGCTGAGAGATTCAGGGTTGTATTGAAACGCGATCGTACTAACAATTTGATTTGTGGCCGGATTCAGGGCAACAATCGCACCCTTCGGCAACTTAGGGGAACCAGGAAAAGTGGTCACGGGGGCAGTGTCCTTTCCTAAGAATATTCTCGTGCGATCGCGTCAAATTAGTACGACAGTCCAATCAAGAACTGCCCTGGAAGGCGATCGCAGCTACGGTAGCGTCGGATACAGGAAACACTTGTTAGGCGGGTGGTCTAAAAAACTAGGTTTAGCCACCTACCAGGCGATATGGCCCTAAACTTAACTCCATTTGCCCGAACAACAGTTGAATTGTTGAGATATCGTTACCAAAGCTGATAATCGTTTATTTTTTTAGGGCAAATTTGTTTGCGTAAACACATATTCAGTGGGGTGAGCCATAGGCCGTCCATTCACACCACCAAGGCTGCCAACCGCTTCAGGATTTGCAGCACTTGCTCTAAGTCGTCATTTTGACCTAGCACAAATTGTTTAGACTTGGCATAGTAGGGCGTTTTTTGGCGCAGTAGTTTGGTAAAGAGAAAATCTGTACCGTTGGTAACAAGGCCGTATAGAGGCAGATCCTGGGTAGGAGCGGCTAGCATGTCAGACAATACCTGAGGAATACCAACCTTCAGAGAAAATTCAGCCCGCTTCGACTCAATCACCAAAACCCAAAGTCGCTCTTTAATGACCAGGATGTCGATGCGACCACGTACTGCTAAGTCGCCATCAATGGCTTCGATTTCCACAGCGTCTTCAGTGCTGACGTAAAACGGCGGCAAAAAGAGACCAGCCAAGTCCAGCAACGGTGCCACAATCGCTAGCTTGACCGTATTTTCTAAAACCGATCGCCGCTCTAAATTGGCGGCAATGGCTTTGACCCGCTGGAGTCTTTCTTGTTCGGCTGTAGTTAGGGCAGGCAGCCCCCGCTGCCATTCTGGGAAAAAGTCAGGGGCGAAGGACTGCTGTAGCTGAAACTGTTGCTCTAGGTCGTAGAGGGTGATTTTATCGGCGGCAATGGTTTGGGTCACCAGCTTTCTCCCCGAGACGGCCTGATGCTGATCTTAACGCTAAATAAAGAGCCGACCATTTTGCAAGGCTTCTAGGGTTCTACAGCCGCGATCGCTTCCTCTGATGAGCTCACCCCTTCTATCACCGCTAGAATAATATCGTCAACCCGTTCTGTGATAACGGTTAGAGGGGTTTCCATAGCCCAAATTCAACCCAATTCGCTGACCTTACTCAAAAATGAGCGAACCGGGAGTTTTAGCTTTAATTTCTGAGTGTGACACTTTGACGTGCGGAGAGTGGGGTCCGGTTGAACACCTCGACTTCTGAAAAAGGAATTACGTTGACCAAACAAGAGATGGTCAGTATTGAAGACCGACTGGAACAAAATCCGTTGTTACCGAAGTACAACATTCTGATCCGTCCGGCTTAACTGGTAATTTCTTTTCTTGCGATCACCTTGGGTGGTTGTAACTCTTAAACCACATGGGTTACGCTGCACTAAACCCATATTACAAGATCAGCGATCGCACTGACTATATATCGCCACCAGCCCAAGAAGCCTTCGATTGCACTGATCCACAACCTACTGCCTTCGATTTAATCTAAACTCACGTTACTTTAGAGTGATGCGAGAAGGGTAAGCGTACCTTCCATGAGAGATGACAGTTCTTTCTTACCTAAAGCGGTTACGCCAATACCTTCGCCGAATGTTGTTATAGATGTAACCCAGAGTCCTAATTCGCCCATAGTAAAAAGCTGGCTCATTGCGCCAAGACGCATAGCCAGGATCGTCAGTATACGGATGATACTCAGGATCGTCATGAACACTGCGATGGAATCCTGCGCTCATTTCATCAAGACGACTGAAGAAATCTTGATCAACGTGATGAAGCTCTACTCGCTCACCGCTAAGTAGGACAGCAGAAAGACCTGCTTTTGACCGCTCTCTATTTGTCCGACCTTGTGGGTCGTTAGGCGGTCTGAAACCGGGAGGGAGCATTCGTTCTGGAAACTGAGGCCCAAATGTATTCCTAAACTGAGTTAGATTGAGAACTTGCCCCTGTTCAATTCGTTGTAGATCCTGCCCATCCAATCTTGGTGGAATTGGTGTGCTCGAGGGTGTTTCTTCAGCAACTTCGCCATGCCGCTCGTCAGTTGTTCCAAAAGGAGGTCCTTCTTCAATACGCATTGCTCCAGCATGAGGACCTTCACCGAAACGTTCTTCTACTTCGTTTTGTTCTGTTCCCTGCACAGTGAAATCCACTGGATCGCTCATGGCGGCTCGGACATACCAATCCTCGTCACGTCGCTCGATATCTAAGCGGGAGAATCGATAGCGACTTCTCAAGCTGCTGATGGCGCTAGTAAATTGGGCTTCGGTCAGGGGTTGACCTTGAGAGCGGTCTACCAGTTGGGCGAGCGCTTCCATACCTCCCATGCGATTTTGGGCTTCTTGTGGGCTGGCAGGGACGGGTTCATCCCCCAGTCGGCGAGGGCTGGCCGGATCATCAGACGGAGAGGTTGTCTGGGCTGTTACGGTGGGGTCGGCGGCAGCACCCTCGGCTTGATCTTCCTGCCATTCTCCAGCGGTCTCCTGTTCACCCTGACTCTTGGGGGGTACATGATCATTCATCAGATCAGTCATAAACTTGCTGGAGTCAAAGTTCACTTCACCGAACTGAATTTCGGGCAGTTCTCCAGACCCAATCACGTAGTCCACATCAGCCCCAATGCCAAATTCACCCGGCAAGGGATATTCAAGGTCAAACAACGGCCAGGTCCATTTCTTGTTGGGAGCAGGCGACCACCAGGGACTATCGAGTTCCACAAATAGGTCGCCGCCTAACCCAAGGAAGGGCTGAGCCGCGATTTCCATGTGTCCCTTAATAAAGTATTCTCCCTGGCGGCCCTCCTGAGGGTCGGCGGTTTCGCGATAGCCAATGGTGGGAGTTGCTTCGACATAGCCCTGAACACCTGCTAGCCCATCTAGTCCAACACCAGTCTTAATGTCGTGCTTCATGAGCTGAACCCCGACCCCCCCTTCAGCTCGCATCCGTAGACCAGCAAACGCAGAAATATTGAGGGTAGCTTCCATCTCAAAGTTCTGCAAGACATCAGGGTCAGTGGAGTAGCGACCTATGATGGCAATGTTGTAGATTTTACCCGGTCCTAGCTTTGCCAGAGCCTGCATGCCGACGTTGGCAAACACAAAGACGTTGCCGACTAAGGGCACCCCATACAAAGTACGAACTTCAATACTAAAGATGTCGTAGATGTAGTCCCGCTGGGGGAATAGCTCGATTTCGGCTGGAGGGGCAATTTCGCCCACAACGGTGATGTGCCCTTCATTGTCAATAATCACCTGGGCTTGGCCGGTCATCCATTCGGTGAAGGCAAAGTTGAGGTTGCCAAATCCGGCAATCGCTCTGGGACCTGGTTGGGGATCTGCCGTTACGCCAGAGGCTTGGGCGGCGGAGTCAGTGATGGCATCTGGCGACAATTCATTTTTGGCGACATTGCGGGCCGTTTCTCGATCTGTGACCAGTAGGGTGACTTCGCCGCTGAATTTTTCGGCCTGGTAGCCGACCGTGCCCCGGATATCGAGAGTGCCGTTGTGGAACTGGGCAATGACTTGGCCGGAGAAGTTAGCAATTTGAACCGGAATATCGGTATTACCATTAAGATTGCCTGCTGCATCTTGTTCAATGCTGATCTGGGTATCTGTGAGATGGGGAACACTAATGTTGCCGCTGGCAGAAAAGGTAGTAGTTTCATTACTCAGCCCAAAGCTGGCTGTGCCATTGATGAAGCCGCCGACGCGCACGGGGAAATCTGTCATTTGTAACGAAAGGGCGCCAGCTTGCAGCTTGTTTTCGACTCGGGGAATGCGGCTGATGTCAAACCCTAGCCAGCCCATTTCCTGAGCATGATCTTTAACCCAGTTAGGTAGAGCAGCCTGGTTGCCCGCTACCGTTTGATTGCGAGCAAGGGTAATGTAGCCGTCAATAGCATTATTTTGTACGCGGACGGCAAGAACAGGCTCAACCCCAGCCGATCGCAAGGGCTGCAATGCCCGATGCATTAGGGGAACGGGTTTGTATGCCGCATTCCCACGCCCAGGAGTTTGATAGGTTTCTCCTGATTTTCTGACGGGAATGGTACCTGCGGCTAGATTACCCAGTTGCACGTTGACAGCCCCTCCATGTCGCCCTTGGGTTTCAAGGTAGTCTGAGATCGCAGCGCTAGGCTCAAAGGTCGCTGTCACTAGCGAAATGCGATCGCTCGGTGCCTTTTTGGAAATGTCTGAGGGTGTAGCTGGAATATCTGCTGCTGCTCTGCGGGCAATGAGGTGAGAATTGGTCGTTCCTATGCTTGATAGGGCGTTTGGGGAGAGGGAGTGTCCTGTGACAACCCGGTTAGCGACTGTTTCAGCCTCTTGTTCTGAGGCATCGGTGGGTTGGCTCACTGGCACACTGGAGCTTGGCTTGCTTTGAGAGATATGAGTTTTGCTTGCACCCTGCTGAATCGTATGAGCCAGTTCATGAGCGAGGAGGTGCTGTCCTTTGGCGCTATGCGGTTGATATTGGCCTGCACCGAAATAAATATGTTGACCGCTGGTAAACGCCTGGGCCTTCAGGTTTTGGCTCATCTGCATCGCATCGGCATCGGTATGTGCTTGCACCTGGCTAAAGTCAGCCCCAAACCGCGTTTCCATAAAGTGGCGGGTTGAGCTAGGCAGGGGGTGGCCACCGCCCTGGCCCAGTTGGCTGGTTAAGGTGGGCGAGGCGATCGCCGTGGCTGCACCAGCCGGCTTCATTTGCACCAGCTCGTCGTCATCGTCTAGGTCGTCTAAGGGCTCCCGTTGCAGCTGGTGATCGGCTCCTAGAACCTGGCTAATGGATGGAGGCGGACCCAACGCCTTGGTCTGCACCAACTCGTCGTCGTCGTCCAGATCGGGCATCGACTCAGACTCGATCGACTGCCGTTGCAGGCCAGGGGCTGGCTGGGGAGTTGGCAGCCCCCCCGGCTCTGACATACCCATTACCTGGTCAGCAACCCGATCGGCCTCTTGTTCGTACTTGTCGTTGGCTGGCCCCACCACCAGCTTGGGCTGCACCAGGGGCATAGCGCCAGAGCTAACAGGCACCCCAGCAAAATTTTCTTGAAAGGCAGAGGTAGAAAACTCCGATGGGGTCGGCGATCGCCCCTCTAGCCCATCCACCTCAAACTCATCGCTGGTCAACGGCGATCGCGTCAGCACACTAGAACTCACCAGCGTATCCGACTGGGGGGCTGCTCCCCCCGGAGCTTGTACCCTTGTGGCCACGAGCTTACCCTCGTGTAAGTTACTCAAAACCTAGCTAATCTCTGCGTTGCCCCTACATCCTGGGCATAGATAAACGCACACAGGCGAACACAATTGCCTCAAGTTTATCACCTGCTTTCTGGGGGCTTCACAAACTGACATGATTGGTATTGGCCCTATTTCAGGGGGAAAGCCTGCTCTTGGTTGCGATCGCCCTGGGCCACGGTCAAAAACTAAGGCATAATGGGCGAAATTACCATGAGGCTAGCCATGTTGTCCTTGGTTTTCTCTCTGATTATTGGACCAGCCATCTTAGCGTTTCTACTCGGCCTCAGTGCCCATGGGCTCAAGAAAATGACCTCTTCAGTGGAGTCACCACCATCCTCGGGCGACTCCGGCTCACAGACCACGGCCTTACCCGCTACCGAAACAGAGACAGCTGAGGCGTCTTCCCTCGCTTAGGGAAGCTATGCCTGTCATAGAATTCAGGAGTCAGGAGTCAGAATAAAAGAAGGGCCTGGATTCTAACCCTTGGATTTTGGCTCCTGGCCTATCCAAAGTTTCTTAGCTTAAATTTCACGCCTGACTGACCACTGGTGTTCGGTCAAAAAAATAATGACAAGAGATGCGACTTAGGGTTCAAGGCTCACGGTGAGTGATTCAAGGATAGCCGTAGACCATGCATCTCAGCCCTGCTGACCCGTCACTTCTGGCTTGACAGACTACTAGTACTCCACGGCGGAAATGGCACTGCTATTTCTGGACGGCAAAACCCTGGGCACATAGGGGATTCCCTTTCTGCCTTTTGCCTTCTTACTTCTGCCTTACTTTACTAGTCAGAACCGTCAATGTCTTTTTCTAGGAAGAAAGGCATTTCATCTCCCAGCTTAATTCCCAGGCGTTGTTCAAAGATCTGGCGGAACGGCACCTGGGCAGGCAGCTTCATCCACTCAGGCAGCACCCGGTCAAACTGTTTTTGGGTCCAGTCCAAAAACAAAAAGAAGGGTGATACCGCTAAAATGATTAGCCCATACAGCAGACCAATGGAAACCTGTTGCGGGTGAGGTCGGCTTTCAACCCAACTCCAAAACCGCCATCCGCTGCGAAAACTGGCGATCCAGATCCAGACAATGAACGATAGGGCAAATAGGCCAATCAGTAAGAGCAACCATAAAATTTTCCCTACCAGCATTAGGCTTTGGGAAACAGTGTAGGGAAACTGATCTCCCCCTGCACTAGCGCGGTTTGAAGACGACAAAGGGACAATCGTACTATTAACCATGGGGGCAAATCCCAATTCTGTTGCCAGGATCTTAGCATCCGTTATGGGTACAGCTGAAAATGTAATGTTCCTTATTGGAGTCCTGACGGGAGCATCAATGCAGCATGGTTAGAAACCGGATTTCTACACCGAGCCTCTAACGATCTTGACCATCGGAGGTGTCCTGGGACGGTGGTAGGCCCGTAATTTGGCGCTCGGTTTGGACGACAAAATCGCGCACCAGTCGCTCGCTAAAGCCGGCCACAAACGAGATAGCGATATAGAGGTAAATACTGCGATCGCTTCCCTCGGCTCCCTCCTGCCGACCCAGGGTAAAAATGCCCGACAAAATTCCCGATTCAATCACCGCCACCAAAAAGAAGGCAAAGGTCATGCCCACCACCGGGCGAAAAAACCCCACAAAAAACAAGTCCAGGGGCTTTTTTTCTGCCCCCTGAACTAAGTCGCTGGACCGGACAATAACGCTGACGAACCCACCGAGAGCCCCCGCTGAAACCACCGCCAGTATCAGGGGTAAATCCACTTCGTTAGCCGTGTCTATCAAGCCATCGATCACAATCTGGAGCAACCTGTCTTGTTCTTCGGGCTCCTCCTCTTCAGATTCAGCAGTCTCTTCTTGGGGAGTCTCTTCCTCGGGAGCCTCTGCATTGGCGTCTTCTTCGCTATCTAAATCAGCGTCGGTGTCTGCAAAGGACTCGTCTACCAGGGCTTGCCCTTCCTTAATCAGCCCCCGCTGGCCCTGCACCTCGGCGTCAATCTGGTCTAAAAGCGCTTGTTGCAACCCCCAGGACGGCATCGCCGGAATCGGATCGTCTAGGGCCTCCACCGACTCGGGTCGGGTCATTTTGTCTAGGGTCAGCAGGAGCTGGGCCAGATCGCCATAGTCCCCTAGGGTCTCTAACTGCGTCGTTAGTTCGGCTTCATCCTCTGCCTGAAAGGGAGCTATCCCCAGAGAATCACGCACTGGGTCGAAGCGGTCTTTTAGGTTATCTTGCCGTCTTCCTGCCACCTGCCGGTGATATCCCAACCATGAATTGGCCGACTCTGCTCCATCCCGAAGCAGACGGTCATTGCGATTATTAATTCGCTCTAGTCTGGTACCCACACTACCAAGGTTGTTTTCATAAAAAACGGCCCGGCGTCGGTCTAGCCGCCGTTCCTGGCGCACCCTCTCTAAATCGGCTTCGGTGTTTTCTAGCTGTTGCTCTAAGGTTTGAATCCGCCCTACCCCCAGAATGATCACACCGCCGTAGGCTAAGGCAGGTAGGAGGGAAAAGATGATCAAAAACCAGCTCAACCCTGACAACAGCCGGTTTTGGCCTGAACCCGATGCACTCAAAAGCGATTGCAGGGGAAACGGATGCTGCCGGGTGATTAATCTCAGGTGGTTACGAATTTTGCGGGCTAGGGTGAGCCCTTTAGCCGGAGTATCTGGCGGTGGTGGCAGAGGTGGCGCCTGCCCTGGTAGAGAGGGCGGGAGGTCTGGGGCGATCGCGATCGATTGGCCAGCAGCATCTTGGTTAAATACCCCGGGTAACAGAGCCGATACCGCCAGTTCTAGCTCACTAATGTAGTGGGGATAGTGGCGAATGCTGGACATCAGACTGAGTAGCCGGGCCAGTTCCGTCTGCACCTGGGGCGGCACCGTTTGGCGGCTGAGACACTGTTCCACCTGGTGGGCTAGGCGATTTAGCCGCTGGTGGGCGTCCGCCTCGGTGTGCAGTTTGGCCAACACCTGGACCAATTCCTGGCGGGCTTGATCAGAGAGGCGATCGGACATCAACGCCACCGTCAGCGGCTCGATCAGCAGATCTGGGTTGGTGTATTGGGCCAGGTCAACCGCCAGTCGGTGCAGTTGGGCTTGCACATCGGCATTCAGTTGTTGCCGCTGTACCGCCAATCGCATCCGGCCAACCAGAGCGGTCAGGGCTTGCTGCACCTCCGGCTTCAGGGGGGGATACTGGCTGCCCTGTGCCATGGACTGGTCTGGGGTTGGCGATGGGTAAAACGAGCCATTCCCGAGTTCCCCCTGATCAGGCTGAGTTGCCATGACAATGCCCCACGACTACCGGTCAAGTCTACCGGACAGGTCCTAAAACGGGGGCTACCACAAACAAACTTTGCTGACCGCAATGTTACCGCCAAAGCAGACGGCCACGTCAGAATCGGGATCATGACGACGCTGGCCATAGTCGCCCACATAGTAAAACTGCCCCTGCTCTACCTTGAACTCGGTCGGTAGGGGCTGGGTACAGGTGGTGCAAAACACCAGGTCTGGATCGCGATCGCCCGGTTTCAGATGGGGCAAATTCACATTCCAAAAACAGCCGGGGGGCAGGGGTTGAGTCATCAGGCTGGCAATCACCTGACTGGCCAGACGGCTGGCCCAATCCCAGTCGATGGAGCGGCGGTTTTGGATGTAGTGGGAAATGGCAATGCCGGGTTTGCGCAGCAGGGCGGCCTCCCTCACAGCGGCCACGGTGCCAGAGACATGCAGATCAGCGCCCATATTGCCGCCAGCATTAATCCCCGAAATCACCCAGGTGGCCTCGGGGCAGAGGTGGCACAGGGCTACTCGGGTACAGTCGGCGGGGGTGCCGCCAATGGCAAAGGCGCGATCGCGGCGTTGGTCGATGGCGATCGGCCCGCCTCGATTGATTTGATGGCTACATCCGGACAGGTGTTGGTCAGGGGCCACGACCCAGGGGCTGTGATCAGCTAAAGCAGCTTGCAAGGCAGCTATGCCTGGGGCATCAATGCCATCGTCGTTGGTCAACACTAGGGTCATTGCGGTTAGGGACAGGAGTTAAGATCACCAGTCGATATTAGTCCATCCCCCCTAATCTAATCATCCGAGGCATCCGAGGCTTGCTCTTGCTCGTAAGCCGCTAAAAGTTGAGCCATTTTGCGGCGAATTTTCAAGTGAGGCTCAACCCCTTCATAGGCATAGCGATCGAACCCCCCTTGCTCAACCAACTGCCTCAAATAGTTGACCCGCTCCCCAGGATTGGGGTGCGATGCAAACCACCCCACCCCTCGATTGCCGAACTCTTGCTCTAGGGTCACCATCAGGTTGTGTAATCCATCGGCGGCATAGCCCCCGGTCGCCAGCAGCTTAGTCCCCAACAGGTCGGCCTGGCGCTCCATATCACGGGAATAGCTGGCCACAATCAAGTTAGCAGCAATGTTAGCCACCTCCGGGATGGGAATAAAGGCCGCCAGACTCGCCGTCAGGTTACCCTGGGTCACCATTTGAAACCCATGGGACAGGACCGCATGGGAAATTTCGTGACCGATCAACCCGGCCAATTCCGCCTCTGAATAGGAGCGGGTAATGGCACCAGCGTTAATGAAGACTTTTCCCCCTGGTAGGGCAAAGGCATTAAGGCTGTCGTCCATGATCACTTCAAAGCTGTAATTAAACTCGTCTCGACCGGCCAGAGCCGCTAATTTTTGGCCCATATCGTTAACGTAAGCCCGAATTTCGGGATCTTTGACCATCGGGAGTTGCCGCATCGCCTGTTCCGCCACCTGTTGCCCCAGCCCACTTTCCCCCTGCATCAGTAACATGCCAGAGTTAAGGGCGCTAAAGGGGCCGAGCAGCCCACCGGTGAGAATATAGCCCGCAGCGCCAGTAATGATATTAGACACTAGATTGCGGGTCAGGGTCTGGTTCATCTCTCCCCGAAAGCGGTCTAGGTTTTGCCGGGCCAGTTGGGCCATGGCCTCCTGGTCGGGATGGTCAGGGTTGAGTATAGCGAACTGGTTAGCGGTGATGGCCGCTTCAATCCACTGCTCCTGGGCCATCTGCACATCCACCTGGGCCTTCAACAAGTCAGGTTGGTAGGGGTACAGGGTGAGGGCGTCATCCAGCAGGGCAAGGGCCTCCCGAGTCTGCCCCTGATTTACCAGGTAGCGGGCGTACATGGCCTGGCCGGGCAAAAACTCCGGATAGTCTTTAACCAGCAGTTCCAGGGGCACCCGCACTCGGTTGGTAAATCCAGAGTCAGCCCCCGCCTGGGCTTCTCGCCAGTAGACCCGCCCCGCTGGGGGCAGATCCTCCGGGTCGGTCAGGGGAAAAATGCGCCCATTCTCAGGATCTTCCGCCAACCAGGTGGCGTCTTTAGCCAGGCCATAGAGGGTAGCCGCCGCCGCCTTGTCGCCCGCCAGGTAACGTTGGTCCCCCGCCATCAGCAGCTGACTCCGTCGGACCTGGTCTGGCTCCAGATCATCCAGCAAGGAGTTGGTCTCGGCTTCAGGGGAGGCGGCGTCATCCTCATCCGTTGGTCCAGCGTCAGGGGTTGCCGTGTCAGCGGCTGGGTCTTCCGGGCTACCAGCCGGGGACGGGTCAATAGGCACAACCGGGGGCAGCCGCAGGGTGCCGTCAGGGGGATCTAAGTCAGGGGTGGGCAGCACCCGCTCAGGGGCTGAGGCTGGCTCCCCATCCCCTGGCTCTAGAGAGGGCTCAGAATTGTCATCGGTGGATTCTCCATTCCCCAGGACCGGCTCAGTTGCTGCCGACTCGGCCCTGAGGCCTCCATTCGGGGCTTGAGCCAGCCCTGGTGGCACGCTCCATAGCAGCCCCTGGCCACCCAAAAGCGCCACTAAACAACTCACTAGCAACGTCGACAGGAATCGCTTTGGTGCTCTCACGGGTGCCTCCTTGAGCTGGGCCTGTTCACCTGACGTTCCCAAAACAATGACGACGGCTATAGCGGCCAGTCCATCTGGTTTTGCTTCGGGAATACTGCCATCCTGACAAATGCTTTGCCAAGGCAGGATCGCTGATCCTATAATTTTTGTTAAGCAAAACCTGTTGTAACCTAAGACCTTAGCGAGATCTAATCACCGTGGAAACTTTTCAGCCCTGGCTTAACTTTGTCCATCCGATTGTCATGTGGCTGCTGCTGGCTACAACCCTTTATGCACTGTATCTAGGCATTCAGGCCCGCAGAACCCGCCTGGCCGATGCTGAAACCCGCAAGCAGCTGATTAAGGGCAAGTTTGCGGTCAAACATCACCAGGTGGGCTCTATCTTACTGGCGTTTATGGTAATTGGCACCGTTAGTGGAATGGGGGCCACCTATTTGGAGGCGGGTAAGCTTTTCGTCGGTCCCCACTTGCTGGTAGGGCTCTCCATGGCTGCTCTGATCGCCACATCAGCTGCCCTGGTGCCCTTTATGCAGAAAGGCAGCGAGACGGCTCGGCTGACCCATATTACTCTGAATGTCGTGCTGACTGGGCTGTTTGGCTGGCAGGCGCTGACCGGCATGCAGATCGTGCAGCGGCTGTTGTCTAATCTGTAGAGCCAGACGTGACGGGTCAACAGAGGCGCGGTTCACGGTCTACGGTTCACGGTACATGGTTCGCCTTGAACCGCTTACCGTGAACCTTAAGTCAAATCTCCTGTCATTATTTTCTTGACTGAACACTAGTGGTTTGTCAAGGCTAAAAATGAGGGTGAGCGCTTCGCAAAAGCCCTGTATCTTCAGAGAGGTTGCCTCAGCACATCAGGACTTATCGTCCCCTCCTGGGAGGGGTGCCCGGAGGGCGGGGTGGGTTCTTCGGCCTTTTGCCTTTTGCCTTCTCTCTTCTGCCTTTTATCATCAGTCTTCAACCCGGTAGCCAAAGTCTTCCAGGCGGCTGCGGGATTGCCGCCATTTGGGCACCACTTTAACGAATAGCTCCAGGTAAACCTGGCCCATTACCAGTTTTTGAATCTGCTGACGGGCGTCAGAACCGATGGTCTTCAGCATGCTGCCTTTTTTGCCGATCAAGATGCCCTTTTGGGAGTCTCGCTCCACATGGATGGTGGCCAGAATGCGGGTGATGTGGGGGTCTTCCTCGACTCGATCAATGGCGATCGCCACAGAATGGGGCACCTCTTCGCGAGTGTTGAGCAAAATCTGCTCCCGAATCAGTTCTCCCATGATGAACCGCTCCGGCTGGTCGGTGACCAGGTCTGGCGGGTAGTAGTAGGGGCCGGGGTCAAGTTGGTCGATCAGGGTCTGTAGGAGGGTGTCCAGGCCAGTTTCGTCCAGGGCCGAAAATTTCACCAGGGGCCAACCCTGGGCATTGGCCAGGGTCTGGTAGCTGGCATCGAGGTCAGCAAAGGCTTGGGGCTGCTGGTCAATTTTGTTGATGCCCAAAATCACCGGTCGCTGGCTTTGGGTTAGCAATTCAGCCACAAATTGGTCTCCCCGCCCGGCCTCGGCACTGCCATCCACCACAAACAGGGTGGCATCCACCGAGTCGATGGCCATGCGGGCATTTTTCACTAGAATTTTCCCCAACTCATGGTGGGGCTTATGGATGCCGGGGGTATCCACAAAAATAATTTGGGCCTGGTCCGTGGACAAAATGCCCCGCAGCCGGTTGCGGGTGGTTTGGGCGGTGGGGGAGGTGATCGCCACCTTTTGTCCCACCAGGGCATTCATCAGAGTCGACTTGCCCACATTGGGGCGGCCCACAATGCCCACAAACCCCGATTTAAACCCCTCCGGAGGAGGGGGGATGGTGCTAAAGCCGACTGGGTCAAAACTATCGATCATGCTAGTAACCCGTCACGTGAACCACCACGTCCCGAGCCGAGCCCCGCGCCCGGTGTTCCCACAAATACAGCCCTTGCCAGGTACCCAGGGCCAACCGCCCGCCCATCACCGGGATGGTTTCAGAGGTGTGGGTGAGCACAGTGCGAATGTGGGCGGGCATGTCGTCGGGGCCTTCGGTGCTGTGGATGTAGTGGTTGCCCTCGGGCACCAGTTTGGCCAGAAAGTTCTCTAAGTCCACCAACACGTCGGGGTCGGCATTTTCTTGGATGATTAAACTGGCGGAGGTGTGACGCAGAAAGACCGTACACAGGCCCGTGGTCACCCCCGAGTCCCGCACCACCCGGTCCACATCGCTGGTAAACCGCTGGAGGGACTTGCCTCGCGATCGCAGGGTCAGCACCTGTTGATAGTGTTGGCTAGTGGCCGTTCCGGAAGTCATACACAAAACCCTATGTCAAACCGTTCTTTATTGTGTCAGATCTAGATTGTGTCAGATCGAGGTCCATCCGGCAGATTTGCTCTGGGGGGACCCAGTAGCGTCAGGGGTGCCTTAGACACTCTAGCGAGATTTTACCGTTGCTAGAACAACTAGAAGCCGCTGACCTGGCCCACCAACTTGACCAGGACGACACCAAAGCCTTTGCCTCGATCGTGCTCCCACCAGCCATGGAGAATCAGGCCGTCGATCCGTAGATTATGCCTATCTTGCCAATGCTATAGCGTTGGCACCACTTCCCTGAGCGTCCCTGCGCTGAGTAGCAGAAGCACCATCGTAGGTATTCCAGGCAGTGCCCTTGCCCCTGTGGAATACTGGAAGAGTCAAGTCCAAACCATGATGGTATGCCCATCCCTACGATAGACCGGAGGTTCCTATGCCGCCAACCGCGATCGCCACCCCCGACAAAGCCACCCCGCTCCTGTTTGAAGGTCTCACCTGGAGAGAGTTCAAAGCGATTGAGCAACTGCTAGATCGCCCTGGCTATCGGCTCTCGTTCTTAGATGGCGTTTTGGAGATTCGGCGGATGCCAGGGGAACCCCACGAGACCGTCAAAAAACGCATTGCCGCTTTGCTAGAGCTTTACCTGCTGATGGCTGGGTTTGACTTCACCCCCACTGGCTCCATGACCCTGGAAAGTGAAGGCGGGGCCGTCAAACGCGAAGCCGATGAGTCTTACAAACTGGCCCCTGGGCGCGATCGCCCCGATCTGGCTATTGAAGTGGTGTTTTCTACCGGCGGCCTTCACAAACTAGAGGCCTACCGGCGATTGCAGATTAAAGAGGTCTGGTTCTGGGAAGACGGGGTTTTAGAGGTCTACCATCTGCGAGGCGCGAACGATGCCCTGAGCTATGAAAAAGTGGCTACCAGCGAAGAGGTGAGTGGAATTGACTTAGCTTTACTGTTGCGCTGTATCAATATGGCCAATCACGTCGAGGCGGTTAAAACCTTTCAGCGATCGCTGCGGTCATAGGTGATCTCTGGAAAACAATCTCCCAGTGGTGGGCCGAGCCCACCCTACCCTAGTGCTGGTCGGTGGATAACGTTGGGAACTTCTTTCCTATAGAGATCTCCATAAACCTAGACGCTCTCACTCAATTTAGGTATCCTGCTGTGTCCCCTGTGCAACCGTTACTAAGTAGTTTGCCATCGCCGTTGAGTGCCGCCGGACAGCAGCGGTTTTGGTACTGGCGGGGGTGGCGGGTGCGCTACTGGTTTAACCCCGGGCCTGGAGGAATTGAAGACCGGCCTCCTTTGCTACTGATTCATGGGTTTGGGGCTAATTTAAACCAGTGGCGGCACAACCTGCCTGCCCTCAGCCAGGGGGGGCCTGTCTATGCCCTAGATTTGTTAGGGTTTGGCGATTCTGCCAAGGCCGCTACCCTATACGGGGCCGATCTATGGGCAGACCAAGTGGCTGACTTTATCCAGACAGTGGTCGGGGTACCGGTGGCCTTGGTGGGGCATTCCCTGGGGGCCTTAGTGGCTTTAACCGTGACCCACTACTTCCCCGACTGGGTCAAACAACTGGCGTTGATTACCGTCCCCCTACCGGCGGCGCGGGAAGACTTGGTACCAGGTTGGATAGCGGCGTTATCTTTAAAGGTAGAAAGCTTAGTGGCTAATCCGTTGCTGCTGCGATCGCTGTTTTCTGTGGTCCGTCGCCCTAGTTTTCTGCGGCGAGCCCTGAGGGGTATCTACACAGTGCCAGACCAGGTGGATGAGGACCTGGTCACCCTATTTGCCCTGCCCCCCCGCGATCGCGGAGCCGCTAGGGCCTTATGTTACCTGGTGCGATCGCGCACTAACACAAGCTTCAGCCCTTCCATTAAAGCGATGGTGGCCGAGCTCACTGTCCCCACCCTGCTGCTCTGGGGAGAACTAGACCGGGTCGTGCCCATCAGCCAATCCCAAGGACTCGCAGCCTTGAGTCCGCAAGTCACCTTTATGCCCCGGCCCGGCGTCGGTCACTGCCTCTACGACGAAGCCGCCGAGGCATTTAATGACGCGATCGATCGCTGGCGACAGGGTGAAGTGCTGAATAATGAAACGTCAGGCTAACATCCCCCCATCTTCCCCACCGCCCCCATCTTCCCCATCCCCCCTTGGGCTGAGCAAAGTCGAAGCCACCTCCCCCCTCACACCGCCTGCCGATAAGACATCCCCAACATACCGACGATCGCAGCGACAGCGTAATCCCGATAGGCCAGGGTATCAGGGCCAAACTGATCCGGGGTGTTGGCGTCTTTAGGTAAGGCTAAGCCCACAGTCGCTAAGGCCTTCACCATCGGGGTAGCCCAATGGTCGTCGGGCAGATCGGTAAAGGTCCGTACCTGGTTGGGGTCTACGGTCAGCACCTGGTCGAGGGGAACCGTAGTTTTGTCAAAATCCACCCGAATGGCATAGCGTAGGGCCTGGTGCATAATCGCGGCCAATTGGGCGCGACTGAGGGGGGCTTCTGGCTGAAACTGGCCCAGGTCGTCTCCAACCACAATCCCCGCCTGTTTGGCGAAGTACACCTTGGGGGCACTCCAGCGATTGATATCCACATCCGCGAAGGGGGCCTGGGTCAGGTGGTCAGGAATGGTGATGGCTTCGTTTTTTTTCACCTTGTGGGTCAAGGCTTCTACCACTAAAGACACCGCCTGTTCCCGGGTCATGGGTGAGGTGGGCTTAAAGCTGCCGTCTTCATAGCCCTTGACCAGCTTATAGGTATGGGCCGCCTGCAAAATTGCCTCAGCATAGGGATTCCCCTGGATATCGTTAAAGGGTACGGGTTGGGTTGGCGGGGGGGCTTCTAGCTGGGTAAGGCGAGTTTCGACCAGGCGCACCATGGCCGCTGCGGCTACATTTCGCTGGGCCGGTTGGTCAGGCTTAAAGGCTGTACCAGTTTCGCTATAGGGGCTGGCCAATCCGACCCTGGCTAGGGTGGAGATCATTTCCCTGGCCCAGTGGTCATCTGGCACATCATGAAAGGCAGGCTGGGGGGGCTTGGTGGGGATGATTGCTGTGATCAGCGGCACGGACTGGCCTAGGTTGGCCTGCACCACAAACTCTAGCCCCCGGTAGACCATAGCCATCAGCTGAGCTCGACTGAGTTTATCCAGGGGCCGAAAGTAACCGTCATCGTCGTCACTGACTAACCCGGCTGTTTTGGCGAACTGGATTTTGGTGGCATTTTCCCCGGCAGTCACATCAGCAAACGGAGGCGGGTCACTCAGGGTGTCAGGAATTTGGATAGCGTCAGGGTCAGACACCAACGTTTGCATCGCCTTAACCACCATGGCGACAGCCTGCTCGCGGCTGACGGGTTCGCTGGGACGAAAGGTTTGGTCGTCGTAGCCGGTGATCAGCCCGTACTGGTTAACCGCCTGGATAATCTCATCTTTGTAAACATCCTGGCCAATATCTGAGAAGACCTTGATCGCCCCTGGGCGGGGTTTTGCTCCTGGCACAGCAGCCCTGGGGACTTCGATTAACTGGACTAACAGGGCGGCGGCGTAGTCCCGCTGGGCGGGAGCCTCGGGGCCAAACTGGCTGCTGCTGTCCCCCAGGGGACTGGCTAGGCCGTACACCGCCATAGACCGAATCACCGACTCTCCCCAATGGCCACTCAGGTCCGTAAAGGTAATGCCAGCGCTCCTGGGCTCGATCACATCTTCCAGGGCGGTTGTGGGGCCATAGTTCAGTTCCACCAGCCCTTGTAGACCGTTGTGAACCATCGCTACCCACTCTGCCCGGGTCATGGTCGCATCGGGGTACACCTGGCCGTCATCATCGGCAAAAATTAGCTCCAGTTGTTGGGCTAGGGCAAACTGCGGCGCCTGGGGATGATCGGCGGGCACATCGGCAAAGGGGGCCTTAATAACGGTTTCAGGTAACGCGATCGCCTCGGGGTGGGCCGCCATTTGGCCCAGGGCATTAATCAGCCAGGTGATCCCTTGGGTTCGGGTGACGGCTGCTTCCGGCTGGAAGCGCCCCCCCCCAGTACCAGTGACAATTTGATAGGTATGGGTGGCCTTTAAGATTTCTGGGGCGTAAGGGTTGCCTTCAATATCACTAAAGCCCTCGGGTTCGATGAGTTTTACCGCTTCAGGGGCTACTTTGGCCGCCCCTGGCTGTCGCCGCATAAAGGCCTGTCCCCCCGTCACCTGGGGAATCAAGGGCTGAGCCAACAGAGCATTGGTGTCTGGCTCACAGCGGTTGTCTAAAAAGATGGAAACATCGCTAGCTAAGGTCTGGTCGCTGGCTTTGGCATCCCAGGTGGTGGCCACCCGATGACCCATGCAGTACACATAGTGCACTGTGTCGTTGGCCCGGGGGTCAGCTTCTACGGGCTGCCAGTGGGCATAGTCATTCCCCATCACCCGCTCGAACAGGCGGCTGGCAATTTCACGGTTGTACACAAAGTGGCTGTAGCGGGGATCAACCTTAGAAAACACCACCTTTAGGGCAATACACAGATGATTGCGGTAGATGCCAATCAGGCCAGTGGTCTGGACCGGAAACACCCCCCGTAAGTAGCTGGTGCCATAGACATACAGATCGGTTTGATTATCGGGGTTGGGCTGGTGGTGATGGTACGGCCCCAATACCCCCTGCACCACATCAGGGGATTGACCAAGAAGAGATCGGGTGGCAATGCTACTCATAGGGGCTTGTTTAGGGGGTAAACGACCGTAAGTAGACCTAAGCATAGGTCCAGATCACCCAGATTGTAATCATTCTTCCGGTTTTCGCCAGCATCAAAGCCAAATCACCCTAGGGAACCAGACATGAGTGAAACAATTCATCTCCGCCAGACCTGGTCGAGTCGGGTTTGGCAGACTTCAGCAACCGCCGCTGGCTTAGCCTGAATTATTCACAGATCAGATCAAAGCAAGCTACGGCAGTTGTAGTATGGCTCGATGTGGCCATACTAGGGAGAGACTATGGCGATCGCAGCGGTCCAATCATTCTTAAATCAGCTCTACCATGAGCTAAAGGGGCTCTCAGAAGGCAGAGTGGCCACCTACATTCCTGAGCTGGCCAAGGCTAACCCCGACTGGTTTGGCATTAGTGTGGTCACCCTGGATGGCCAGGTGTTTGAGGTGGGGGATGTAGCCCAGAAGTTCACGATTCAATCCATCTCTAAGGTATTTGTCTACAGCATGGCCCTGGAGGACTATGGGCGAGAGAACCTATTAAAGAAAGTCGGCGTTGAACCCACGGGCGACCCGTTTAACTCCCTCATTCGCCTGGATGAAGACTCGAAGCGGCCCGACAACCCGATGGTCAATGCCGGGGCGATCGCCACCACTAGCCTGATCACCGGCCAAGACCCTGCCGATCGCCTCAACCGGATGTTGGCCATGTTTCAGCGATACGTAGGGGATGAGGTGTTTGTGGATGTGTCCACCTTTGTGTCAGAGCGATCCACGGGCCACCGCAACCGGGCCATGGCCCACCTGATGCTCAACTTTGGCCTCATCGATGAACATATTGATGAAGCCCTGGACCTGTACTTTCAGCAGTGCTCGGTGCTGGTCACCTGCCACGACCTGGCGGTGATGGCCGCCACCCTAGCCAACAAAGGGGTGAACCCCCTGACCGGTGTTCAGGCAGTGGGGGCTGAACATGTGCGGGATATTCTCAGTGTGATGTATACCTGTGGCATGTATAACTTCGCTGGAGAGTGGGCTTTTCGGGTGGGGATTCCAGCCAAAAGCGGGGTGTCTGGGGGCATTCTGGCGGTGGTGCCCAACCAAGCCGGGATTGCCGTGTTTTCCCCTCCGTTAGATGGCCACGGCAATAGCGTCCGTGGCCTCAAGGTGTTTGAGGCCCTGTCCCAGGAGTATGGCTTCCACCTGTTTGACTTATCCTTGGGCCACTGTCGGTTTGCCCAAGGTTTGCAGCAGACCTAAAGTCGAACTGGAGTGCGATCGCATTCAAAGGCCTTGACCATACCTGTTGTATAAGGCTCTAGCAACTGCCGCTGACGGGCATCTACCCGCCGTAAGATCTCATCCATTAACATTTCATTCCATCTCAGAACCAGGGGCCAAGCGATGCCGACACTCTCTAAGACCATAATGCACAACGCCACGAGCTCATGCTCAACCGCCGTCAATCTTCCTTCCAAAACACAAAGCCACAGGTAAACCTGAAACATATCCAAATCGCGCAGGCAGGAATGTTGGACAGCTACATTATCGAGCTTTCCCCGGCGACCGTAGTAGTTAGGGAATCCCTTGATCAAGGCTCCATTGACCGTCGCCGAGATATCCCGCATCATCGGCAGCATCTGCTTAACCAAGATAAATTCAGGAGAATTCAGTTCATAATTGGCGGCCGCACTGCACAGGCGCTGTAGAGGTAGCGCTACTTGCTCCTCAATAAACTTAAAGTAGGGCGTGATCAACACTTGTTCAACAGGCGTCAGTTGCTCTAGAAATAAAGCATTGCTGAAATTTAATTGCGTTGTAATAAATCCGAGGGTACGCCAGTCTTTAGATATCCGATGCTTTTCTTGAAACTCTAATAGTAAAGGCTCTAGCTCAGCTGCCAGCTTTTCAATTTTTGGCATACCCCAGGCAGAGAGGGCTGATTCGCCATAGGTTGCTCGCAGTTGCTCTGGCGAAGTGATATGGATGGGAAGAGATTCTTGATAAACTTCTAGGAGCTTTATATAGATATTTGTAGAGGCATCTGAAAGCTGTTTAACCTCATTGAGATCTAAGACGTTAGGTAAAGAAGTGAATAAATCTTTGACCCGGATTGCAGCCAATCGACAAGTTTTACTGATCAGATGTTTGTGCAGTTTATTTACGGTTTGAGCTCGACCTTGAGCAGAGGAAGCGGAGCGGAGATCATGATTAACAGTGGTACCCTGACCTAGGGGCAATGTTGATATAGCGGTTCTCATCCGGGTGAGGTACAGTAGCAGCGGAAAGTAAACCAGCTCCGAATATCATTCAAAGACACCT
>NZ_SMDQ01000045.1 GCF_012911975.1 Nodosilinea sp. P-1105
TGGCTCATGACGGAGTTGGCAGAACAACGCATTCCGCCCCGAGCGGGGCGCAGTAATCCACGGGTCGTGAAAAAGCCTCGGGCAAAATTCCCCGCCCGAAAACCCTCCCATCGGGGGAGGGGAACGGTTCGACCCCAACTTAATTTCTCGATCCTAATACCAACCTGAACCTTATCCGAACAGTATTGATCAAGTTCCCAGCGGTTGACTAACGGCGGTGCCCTTCGATAGAGCAGGAAGAAACCCGGTGAGGGCGTTTCTTGGGGCTTGGGGCTGGTGGGCAGAGCCCACCCTACGATCGGAGCCGTGTTTCTTAGGAGGGTTCTAGGCTGAGTATCAATTTCGGGGCACCCCAGGGCAGACCCCTGGGATTTGTACCAGCGTTCTAGGCAAGGCCAGAGACACCAGAAATTCTTAAGTTTATCGGTGACCCCAGATCTCTAAGCTGGGGCTCAAGGGCTTGTGTCAGGCCTGATTGAGCCCCGTACCCGAGGCCCCAACTGGGGGAATTTCGGGCTAAACCAGGGGGCCTGAGTCATCGTTACGTAACACTACCTTTTGTGCAGGAAGTATACGATGGGTGTGGGGATTTTTGTGCTGCAAGGCACAGTTGTAGATAGAGATAGAACGTGACAGTTTAAACGTGACAGTGTAGGGGTTGACGGCCAAAGACGAATTTGTTCCGATATAGCCGGACGATGTCGGCATGCCCCGTGGTGGTCAGTGGACTGCCCCAGTTTCCTGACCCAGTTCACTGACCAGACCCTGGTCCCCAGGTACTTCGCTGGTCATCATCGTCACCATGGTTTGGTCCGGAACAATTGAGTCCCAAGGCGGATGACCTCAACCGGCTGAATAGGAGGTCAAATCATGGGAATTGCAAGTATTAATCCAGCCACAGGGCTGACACTACAGGAGTTCGAAGCACTAACAGAGGAGGTCCTAGAGCAAAAACTGGCCCAGGCCGCCGCCACCTTTGGCGATTATCGTTGGACCAGTTTTGCCCAGCGGGCCAGTTGGCTAAGGCAAGCCGCTGATGTGTTGGAGCAAAATAAGCAGGCCTATGCCCAGCTAATGACCCTGGAAATGGGGAAGCCCCTAGCCGGGGCGATCGCTGAGGTAGAAAAAAGTGCCTGGGTCTGCCGCTTCTATGCCGACCATGGGGCCGAGTTTTTAGCTGATGTACCCGTCACCACCGACGCCAGCCGCAGCTTTGTGCGCTACCAACCCTTGGGGGTAATTTTGGCGGTGATGCCCTGGAACTTTCCCTTTTGGCAAGTGTTTCGGTTTGCGGCCCCGGCCCTGATGGCGGGCAATGTGGGCCTACTGAAGCATGCCTCGAATGTGCCCCAGTGCGCCCTGGCCATCGAAGACATTTTCCGCAAAGCAGGCCTGCCCCAGGGGGCTTTCCAGACCTTACTGATTGGCGCCAGTCGGATTGCAGACCTAGTAGCCGATGACCGGATTAAAGCCGCCACCCTAACCGGCAGCGAGCCTGCTGGAGCCAGTTTGGCCGCCGCCTGTGGTCGGCAAATTAAAAAGACCGTGCTAGAACTGGGGGGTACCGATCCCTTTGTGGTCATGCCCAGTGCCGATCTAGAGGCCGCGATCGCTACAGCGGCTACCGCCCGGATGCTGAACAACGGCCAGTCCTGCATTGCCGCCAAGCGGTTTATTGTGCACGAATCGATCGCTGACCGGTTTGAAGCGGGGCTGCGAGAGAAATTTGCCGCCCTAGTAGTCGGTGACCCGCTGCAAGCGGGGGTCACCGTTGGCCCCTTAGCCACCCCCAGCATCTGCACCGAACTGGAAGCCCAAGTCAACGCCTGCCTGGCCCAGGGTGCCACCGCCCTAATTGGCGGGGATGTGGCCGCCCTAAAGGCCCAGTTACCGGCTGAACTGCGTCAGGGCAACTGGTTTCCACCCACCATCTTGACCCAAATTCCCCCCGGCACCCCCGCCGATCAAGACGAGTTCTTTGGCCCTGTGGCCCTTGTATTTCAGGTCACCAGCCTGGATCACGCCATCCAGGTGGCTAACAGCACTCCCCTGGGGTTGGGGGCCAGCGGCTGGAGCCAAGACCCCACCGAGCAAGACCGCCTAATCACCGAACTGGACGCGGGTGCCGTGTTTATTAATGGCCTGGTCAAATCAGACCCCCGCCTACCCTTTGGCGGCATCAAGCGGTCTGGCTATGGCAGGGAGTTGGGAATTCAGGGTATGTATGAATTCGTCAACGTTAAAACCGTCTGGGTTAAGTAACCCTGTCCCGTTCTCCGAGTCCGTCCCAGTTACCCATCTGTCCACATTACCTAAATCACACCTGTACCCTACTGCCATGAATACCGCTGAATTGCTTGTCCAGTGTCTGGAAAACGAAGGGGTTGAATACATCTTTGGTTTACCCGGAGAAGAAAACCTACAACTACTACAGGCCCTAAAACGTTCTTCCATCCAATTTATTACCACCCGCCACGAGCAGGGGGCCGCCTTTATGGCCGATGTCTATGGTCGGCTGACCGGCAAGGCGGGGGTCTGCCTATCTACCCTGGGGCCAGGGGCCACCAACTTAATGACTGGCGTGGCCGACGCCACCCTCGATCGGGCTCCCCTGGTGGCCATTACCGGTCAGGTGGGCACCGATCGCATGCACATTGAATCTCACCAGTACCTGGATCTGGTGTCGATGTTTTCCCCTGTCACTAAATGGAACGCCCAGATTGTGCGCCCCAGTAACACCCCAGAAATTGTGCGCAAAGCCTTTAAGCTGGCCCAATCGGAAAAGCCGGGAGCCGTACACATTGACCTGCCGGAAAACATTGCCGAAATGGAGGTGGCCGGTACCTGCCTGCGCAAAGACAGCCAAGAAAAGACCTATGCCTCCATGCAGAGCATTCAGCAGGCAGCGGTGGCCATTTCCCAAGCCAGTAACCCGATGATTTTGGTGGGCAATGGGGCAATTCGGGCCAGAGCCAGCGAAGCCCTCACCGAATTTGCCACCAAACTCGACATTCCGGTGACGAACACCTTTATGGGCAAAGGGGTGATTCCCTATACTCACCCCCTGGCCCTATGGACCCTGGGTTTGCAGCAGCGAGACTACATTAGCTGTGCCATGGAGCAGGCGGATTTAATCATTGCGGTAGGGTACGACCTGGTGGAATATTCCCCCAAACGCTGGAACCCAGATGGTAACTTGCCCATCCTCCATATCAACTTGACCCACGCTGAAATCGACAGCAGCTACATTCCTAAGGTGGAGGTGATTGGCGATATTTCTGATGCCTTAGAGGAAATCCTGAAGCGGGTGAAACGCGCAGGGCGGCCCGAATCTACTCTTACTAAGGTGCGGGATGACATTCGGGCTGATTATGATCAGTACGCTGGCGACTATGGCTTTCCGATTAAGCCCCAAAAGCTGATTTACGACCTGCGCCAGGTACTGGGTCCAGAAGACATTGTGATTTCGGATGTGGGGGCCCACAAAATGTGGATGGCCCGCAACTACCATTGCTTGCGCCCCAATACTTGCCTGATTTCCAACGGGTTTGCAGCCATGGGGATTGCGCTGCCAGGGGCCTTGGCGGCCAAACTAGTACACCCCAGCCGCAAGGTGGTGGCCGTGACCGGCGATGGTGGTTTTATGATGAACTGCCAAGAGCTGGAGACGGCCCTGCGGGTGGGTACCCCCTTCGTCACCATCATCTTTAATGACGGCGGTTACGGGTTGATTGAGTGGAAGCAAATCAACCAATATGGCGAATCCACCTACATCCATTTCAGCAATCCCGACTTTGTGAAGCTGGCCGAAGCCATGGGGCTGAAGGGGTATCGGATTGAATCGACGGAAGACTTTATTCCCACCCTGAAAACGGCCCTAGAGGACAATGTACCGGCGGTGATTGACTGCCCGGTGGACTATCGGGAGAACCTGCTGTTTAGTCAAAAAACCGGAGACTTGACCTGTTTGATGTAGGCGATGTCGGGGAATGGGTAACTGGCTATTCCTACCCCTCATCCCTACCCCCCAAAACCTGGCTAAAAAGTTCCCGGTTCAGCCCCGGCTACTGCTGAAAACTATAGCAATTATGCTGTGATCGGTGGAGGTTTGGCTGGTGCATCATCTCAAGACATCTCCCTTGCTGTGGAGCATAGGCGGGGTAGGGTTGGTGGCCCTGGGTTTGGTGGCGATCGCCCATTTACCCCAGCCCCAGCTTGGCTCTGAGGTATCCTCGGGGATAGACGTAACCGGACCAGGGGCCACAGACCCCTGGCAACAGGCCATGGACCTGGGTTGGCAGGCCGCTGTCGCTGCTCAAACAGCCCACACTGCTGAGGACTGGCAACAGGTGGGGGACCTGTGGTTGGCGGCGGTGGTCAGCCTCAAGGCGATGCCACCTGAGGCGGAGAACTACCCAAAAGCCCAGGAAAAGATGCAGGAATATCTGGCTAACTTCGAGGCGGCAGAGGCTCGCAAAGCAGAAGCGCCAGCAGCACCTACGGCGGTGCCCCTGGGTCGGGAAGCGGTACAACGCTTATTTGCCGATGGGCCGATGGAGTTTACGTTTGCCTCAGCCCGGACCCAAGGTCCGCACCAGGTGGTGGTCGGAAAATCCTTAGACGGGTTAGCGTCCCTAGAATTGGTAGGTCCGGCTGATACTCTGACTCGGGCGACGTTGGCTTTGCCTCAGGCCCTGACCGAGCAAGGGGTATCTATGGCAGGCGTAGTCTATGCCCATCATTTCTTGACCGTGATTATGCCTGGGGAAGTTCCAGGGGCAAGAGTTCTGGCCGATCGTCTCCAAACTTTAGAAGGTGCCCCTCAACCTACCGCGATCGCCGTCCATGGCACCCAGCAGGTGACCTTCAGTACTGAACCTCGTACAAAAACAGTCCTAGTTTCCGTAGAGATACCGAACTAGGTAGGCTAGCCGCTACCGGGCTAACAACAAGATCCCTTAAGCGCATAAAATTGAGAGTCTATGTCTAGGTTAGCTAGAACCGCTGGTTAGGCTGACCTGGGTTTAGAACTTGTTAATCCATTCTTCCAGTTGATTGATCTATGAGAGCCTACCGGGCAGCCGCCTTACAAATGACTAGCGTGCCAGACCTTAACCATAATTTGGCCCAAGCGGAAGAGCTGATTGATCTGGCCGTGCGCCAGGGGGCAGAACTAGTGACGCTACCCGAGAACTTCTCGTTTTTAGGCGATGAAGAGGCCAAAATTGCCCAGGCGGAAACCATCTACCAGGCCAGTGAGGCATTCCTCAAAACGATGGCCCAGCGCTACCAGGTGACCGTGATCGGGGGCGGGTATCCAGTGCCCGCCAAAGAAGGCAAGGTCTTTAACACCGCCCTGCTGGTCTCCCCCGATGGCCAGGAGCTATTGCGCTACGAGAAGGTGCATTTATTTGATGTCAATTTGCCCGACGGCAATACTTACCAGGAATCTGGCACAGTCATTTCTGGGCATCTGCTGCCGGGTGTATTTCCCTCAAAACACTTTGGCATGTTGGGCCTGTCGGTCTGCTACGACGTGCGGTTTCCAGAGCTGTATCGCCATTTATCCCAGCAGGGGGCAGAGGTGTTGGTGGTCCCCGCAGCCTTTACCGAATTTACCGGTAAAGATCATTGGCAGGTGCTATTGCAAGCTCGCGCCATCGAAAATACCTGCTACGTGATTGCCCCAGCCCAAACCGGCTTCCATAATGCCCGGCGACAGTCCCACGGTCATGCCATGATTATTGACCCTTGGGGTATGGTGCTCGCCGATGCCGGGGTGGACAAAGGAGTCGCGATCGCCGAAATTAACCCGAATCGCCTAGCCCAGGTCAGACGCCAAATGCCATCCTTAGCCCATCGAATGTTTTTGTAGCGCTCCTACCCTGGGTATAACGATCTTTTCTTTTTAACCGATCATCCTGAACTCTACAGAGAGAGTAATCTCATGTAGATTGTATAGGACGAGTTGTAGCGGTTGGCATGGTTGACTGGATGAGCGCCCTGATCGGCAGTAGCCCAATGGTTTTGCCTCAGGGGGGGGTGAATACCTCGCCCTGGCTGGCTGAGGTTTCCGAAGCTGAAGTTGAGCCGGTGATATTAGCCAGCGTATTGCTCAGCCTGATTGTGATTTACCTGGCAGCCAAAATTGGCGGCGAGCTGTGTGCTCGGATTAATTTACCAGCTGTGCTAGGGGAACTGATTGGCGGCGTTGTGGTTGGGGTATCCGCCTTTCATCTCATCGTCTTTCCTGAAGGTGGGGGCGAAGTTCAGTCGGTGCTGATGCAATTGGTGGATATGACCACCAGCCTCAGTCCCGAGGCGTTGCTGCGAGTGTTTCAAGGGGAAAGTGAGGTAATTTCGGTCCTGGCAGAGCTAGGGGTAATCATCCTGCTGTTCGAGATTGGCCTGGAATCGGATCTAAAGGAGCTGATTCGGGTGGGTCCCCAGGCGGCGGTTGTCGCCATCATTGGGGTCGTTGCCCCCTTTGCTGCGGGCACCATTGGTCTGATTGCCCTGTTTGGCATCGGCACGATTCCAGCGGTCTTTGCCGGGGCCGCCCTAACCGCCACCAGCATTGGGATTACGGCTAAGGTGCTGGCAGAAATGCAAAAGCTCAGCTCTAAAGAGGGTCAAATTATTATTGGGGCCGCCGTCCTTGATGATGTGCTCGGCATCATTGTGCTAGCGGTGGTGGCTAGTCTGGCTAAAACCGGTGAAATTGAAATTCTCAATGTGGTCTATTTGGTAGCCGGTGCCGCCGCCTTTTTAGTCGGGTCCATTTTTATTGGTCGACTACTCAGCCCTTACTTTGTGGCTATTGTCGATCGCATGCAGACCCGAGGCCAGGTGATCATCAGCGCCCTGATTTTTGCCTTTTTACTGGCCTACATCGCAGCCGCCATTCAACTAGAGGCCATCTTAGGGGCCTTTGCGGCGGGGTTAATTCTGGCTGAAACCTCGAAGCATAAGGAGATCGAAGCGCAAATCAGCCCGATCGCCGATATCCTTGTGCCAGTTTTCTTCATTACCGTCGGTGCCCGCACCGATTTGAGCGTGCTGAATCCCCTAGATCCAGCCAACCGGGCTGGGTTGGTGATTGCTTCCTTTTTAGTAGTAGTGGCCATTATTGGTAAAGTAATTGCTGGATTCGCCATATTTGGTCAACCGGGTACCAACCGCTTAGCCGTCGGGGTAGGGATGATTCCTCGGGGTGAAGTCGGGCTGGTGTTCGCCGGGGTAGGCGCGGCCAGTGGTGTGCTGAGTGAATCCCTGGATGCGGCCATTATTGTGATGGTGATCTTCACCACGTTTCTGGCGCCACCGTTGCTGCGGGTTGTCTTTGATCAGGATGAGTCGGTGGCACCCCCGCTGGCTACGCCCCCTGAAATGGAGACCCCAGAGGAGGTGGAATCCTCGCCTGGGGCGTCTTAAACCCTGTGAAGTAAGGCAAGAACGTTGCTATACTGAGTATGCTTTTGCTGGTGTAGCTCAGTTGGTAGAGCAGCTGATTTGTAATCAGCCGGTCGCAAGTTCGAGTCTTGTCACCAGCTTTCCTAAAGCCCCTGGAGCATCAAGTTTTTCAGGGGCTTTGCTGTCTTCAGTTACCCACCTTCATCCGATATAAACGCTTAAATAAGATGCTCCATGGCCGTTAAGAAGACTGCTCTCTATAGCTCCCTGTGGGCCAGATGCGACGAACTGCGCGGCGGCATGGATGCCAGCCAGTACAAAGACTATGTGCTGACCCTGCTGTTTATGAAGTACGTCTCCGACAAGTTGCGCATTTGCATGAGTGCTCAACAAGCCGCATGGTTGATCTTGCAGCGAACCGAAACCCGAACGACCGAAGAAGACACGTTGATAGAGCGACTGGCTCAGCAGCCTGAATTATCTGGAGCCGTCACCCTGGCTCTGAGCTTTATTGACCTGGTTCGGCAACGGCTTCCCAGTTAGTTGGATGATTGGCTACAGACCGCTAAAACCAGCTCAATCAAAGCATTTCAAAGTTTTGCCAAAGGGCTAGAGGAGGATTATGACGCGGTCAAAGCTGGGATGACGTTAGCGGTTAGCAACGGACCGGTTGAAGGGCAGAATAATCGACTTAAAATGCTGAAACGACAAATGTTTGGGCGAGCCAACTTGGAGTTGCTGGAGAAGCGGTTCATTTTGACTAGCTAAACGGCTGTAATTTGAGGACTGCTAAGGGAGCTAGTTTTGAGCATTACCAAAAGCGGCCAAGAGCCCGAAGTTATGCAAATACGCACTCGTTACTCTATGGCAGATCGAGCCGGTCTTAGCCAGGATGGGAGCGGTAGGGAGTGCTGACTTGGCGAACTTAGGGAGTATCGTCTATGTCCACCTGGAGGGTGAGCCGCAGGGGTAAAAATAGTTGCCATCGAATAGCGGCCGCCCGAATGGTAAAAATGGCGGCCATGGCCACCGGGCGACTGCCTGGGTACGGCGACAACAGGACATAGAGCATAGCCCCCAGTAAAATTGGGGTGGCATAAAGCTCCCGGGATAACAGCATGGTCGGCCGATGGGTGACCACGTCTCGGGCAATCCCCCCGGCAATGCTGGTAATCAGGCCCATGACGATGGCTACCGCCGCTGGATGTCCTAGGGCCAGGGTTTTATCGATGGCCTGCACGGAAAAGAGGGCGATGCCAACGGCATCCAAATAGGCCAACAGGCGCAGGGGTAGCTTCAGAATGAAGCGAATACCCACAAAGGTCATAAATGAGGCGCCAACCGCCACCCAAAAACCGGTCAAATCCTCAATCCAAAAGACCGGCACATTTAAAATCAGATCGCGCAGGGTGCCGCCGCCAATGGCGGTCAGCAGACCCACTACCACAATGCTGAAAATGTCTAACCGCTGCCGCACCGCCGATAGCACTCCTGAAACCGCAAATACGGCAATGCCTACTTGGGCGAGGAAATATTCCATAGGCCGCCTTCATGGATGGTTAGACACGATGGTCGAGATCCATCGTAGCCTGTTCCCCTAGTCCCATAACCGATGGTTTGATATAAAGTGTCACTATGGCAGTGCATGTCTACCCTTTAGCGGGTGGTGATGTTGCCTAGGTCCGCCTGAATATTCCAGAGAGCGCTAAACATACTGTGGCTGCTAGATCCACCCCAATGGATGCCCATCAGGTGCACGGTATTTCCATACCAAACGAAAACCGGAGAACCACTATCCCCACTATCCCCAAAGTAGTTTGCCCGATCCTGGCATTGGAAACGGATGGGCCGTCCATCTACCGTCCATTCTGTACTGACATTGGCGGTCATGCAGGTGCGGTTTACAAACCCGTAGGTCCACCCTGTCGTTTGTCCCATTTTGTCGACCATTTCCCCGCCGATCGGAAATGAGACCGTGTTGGCAATCCTCATGGAGGCGTTGTTGTGGTTAATGGTTAAAGACCCCTGGCCTTGGCCCGGAGCGGCCCAACTGGTGGTGCGAACTATCTGGCCAAGGTCACTGGTTACCCCCTGGTTATAGCGGACAAAAGCGCTATCACTCCAGCGGCAAGAGCGCTGGCCAAATCCTAGAAATCCACCACAAGCCCAATAGGTTGGGTCGACGGTTTCACTGCCCAGCAAATTATTCGTCGTTGTCGTGTGATTAAAAAAGTTAGTGCCGGTCATTTGACCTTGGGTGGCTGTGCAGTGGGAGTTAGTGAGGAACCCCCTCACCCCAGCTCGGTTGGCATTAAAGCCGAAGGTGCATGTGCCGGCTTGACTTCTAACGCGAATGCCGCCCTGGGTGGGGCGTAACCGTGGACTGGTTAGGGTATGACTAGCCAACCGAATCGGTTCGGTTGGCTTAATATTCACAGCCTCCACTGGCACCCGTAGTCTGTCTTGTAGTAGTGCTTGGATTTCTCGCTCACTGGTGCTGCGATCGATCCCCACCGTCAATCGGTTTCTTTGCTCATCCAGATCGATAAACCAGACCCCCTCCAGATCGAGCACCGGCTCAATTTCCCTAAACCAGGTCAGAAGTTGCTCAATGGTATAGTCTGCTTGCCTGAGCTGCACCCTTGAACGCTGCGGTGTTCCTTGCTCTGCAGCCCGACGATCGACAGTACCCCGGGTGAATAGGTCATCACCAAAAATGCGGGTGAGGGCGGCTTGTACCTCTCTGCCCCGCCCAGGTTCTGGGTCGAGTAAATAAACCTGTAAATTTCCTCTACGATCAAAAAAGAAGCCGCCGAAATCGGGGATCATGGTTGCCACTTGAGCAAATTGATCGTTAATATTTCCCGTGGCATCAGGGTTTGCGGCGGCTACCCTGGGTGTATTGGCGTCTGTGGCGGCCACTGGCCTTGGGGCTATACCGAGCATTCCAGCAAGCAGCACCATAACCGCTAGCCGTTGCGAATGACGAAGTGCCATGTCATCTCTCCGTAAACAGTTTAAGCATTAAAAATCCTGACCACCGCTAAACAGTTGATTGACTGATCAAATCTTGCTCCCCCACCCTGTGGGGAGCCAACGACATTTCCCTTCCTTAGCGAGTCCCGACTTGCTATCAAGTGCAAGTGAGAAAGAAGAGGCGATCGCAGGTAGGCACCACACCCACTCCCTAATTCCTTTAGAGCGGAATTAGGCCAAAAAATGTGGGGATTTAGCAGTCAAATCAGATCAGACAAGTCAGATCAGACCAGTCAAAATAGGCAAGCCAGATCAGGTTAGATAAAGCAGTTCCATGGTCATGCATCGATAACTTAATGTGGCATAGGACACATCAATCGTCCAAATGGCTAGGTGGTCAGGTCATATCAGCGGAAATACTGACGTCACGGGCTTTAACGGTTCAAATTACCCCTTGGATTGGGTTCAAGATTACTGATAATTCGATATATAAGTACAAGATAAAGCCAGGGGCCGCTAGTCTGATGGCAAATACCATTTCCAGTAACCCCTGGCGATGAGGCGATCGCCCCTTAGCGCCCATCCCACTCGGCGGCGGCGTCTGCGATCGCCTGTTCCACGGTTTTCTGCCCTAGCATAGCGGCCTGCAAGTTGTCATAAACGATCCCCTGCAACAGGTTAATGTCATCCATGGCTGGAATCAGCACCTCTGCCTGGTTCATTTGACTGGCACTGATTGATCGGGCCAGTTCTACTCCCCCGGCGGCATTCTCGTCAGCCTCAAAGTAGTCATCTGCCAGGGCGGCAGCCGTAGAGGGCAGCACATTGGCAGATTGGGCAAAGGCCAGTTGGTTCACATCATTGGTCACAAACAGGGCGAAGTCTACGGCAGCCTCTGGAATATCCGTGGCCGCAGGTATCACTAAGTTCATCACGGCTACATTTTTCTTGCCTGTTTCCCCGGTAATTTGAGGGGCACTGCGGGTGACCTGGGCAATATCTGGAGCATTGGTCTCAATGGTCGGGAAAAATTCTGCCCCAATGGAGAGCAACGCTACTTCGCCTGCCTGGAACAGTTCAATGGCCCGACGATGTCCTTGGGTGAGCACCTCCCTGGGTAGAAGGTCCTGCTGGTAAAGATCGGTCCAGTACTGGAAAACTGCCTGTCCTTCCGGAGTATTAAAGGCCGCTTGCCCCTGATCATCCACCAGATCGACCCCCATTTGCACAAAGGATTGCAGCACATCAGCCGCATCCTCGGGCACAAAGGTGGTGAAGTAGGCGTATTTACCCGTAGCCTCTTTCACCTGGCGGGCGACCTGCGCCAGTTCCTCAAAGGTGGTCGGGGGGTCAACCTCAGCTGCCCCTAACAAGTCCTGGTTATAGAAGATGATATTGGTGGTCAGGTACCAGGGCAGACCAAAGCTCTGACCATTGAGGGTATTAGCCTGCCAAATGTTGGGCAAATAGACCTGTTGGTCGATGTCGCTGATGTAGTCATTCAGCGGTAGCCAGGCGTTGCGCCCAGCCAACTGGGCGGCAAAATCAGGATTCAGGTTGACCACATCTGGGGCTGTACCTGCTGCCACCGCCGTCAAAATTTTGCTCTGCATGTCGCCCCAGGGCACATCCACCCAACGCACTGATTGGTCGGGGTGCTCAGCCTCATACTCAGCAATCAAGTCATTGAAATAGTCTGTAAAGTCGGGCTGTAGCTGCATGGTCCAGAACTCGATTTCCTGGCGACCGTCCTGGGTAGAGGGACCCGGTTGCCCATCACCACAGGCCACCAGCCAGCTCAACAGCAACCCCACCAGGGTCAGTAGCCCAAATCGTGTCCAGGAACCTTGTTTCATCAGTGTGTGTTTCAACCTTAGATACCGCTGCCCCCTATCTATTCCTGCGGGTGATTGACCAGGGCAGGGGAACACCGATAGGGAATGAAAGGCATTTTAGCGGTTGGGGGGTGGCTGTGGGGAGTGGGGAGTGGGGAGGATGGGGGAGATGGGGAGGTGGAGATGCAGAGTGGGGTGGTTTTGGATTTTGGATTTTGGATTGAAATCGTAGGGTGCATTAGCGGTCAGGGTCTGGGCCTTGGTGGTCAACCTGGGGCCGCAATGCACCGACCAAGGAAGGGGAGATAGGGAAAGCAAGGAAGAACGAAGTAGGAAGTAGGAAGTAGGAAGAAGGTAGGGCGTAGCCCGTGCGCAGCAGAAGATAAGAGAGAGGGTTTTCGTTTTTCAGATGCGTAGGGGCGGACCTGTGTGTCCGCCCTGGCAGGGTATGGCGCTTAGGCCTCAGAGGTGATTTTAGTGTCCAGGCCATCCTTCTGCATCTGACCGATAATGTTGGCCAGCTGCTTGCGGGGCAGCAACCGAGTGGCAAAGGTTAGGACTTTGTTAGGGGTACCATGCACGGCTGTACGTTGCCCCTTTTCCATGGCGCTGTAGCCAAAAGTGGCCACATCTGCGGCCGTGGGCAGTGTGCTGTCATTAAACCAGGGAATGTCTCCCAAGTTCGCTCGGTCTTGAAACTCGGAGTAGGTGGGACCAGGGCAGAGGGTGGTGGCGGTCACCCCAGTGTCTTTTAGTTCTGTGGCCAAGGCTTCGGTGAATGAGAGAACGTAGGCTTTAGAGGCGTAGTATACGGCCATGTAGGTACCGGGCAAAAACGCGGCGGTGGAGGCCACATTCATAATGCGGCCCTGCTGTTGTTCGATCAGGCCGGGTAAATATAGCCGGGTCAGGTGGGTCAGGGCCACGATGTTGAGCTGTAACATGGCATCGATTTTGTCCCAGTCGGCTTTGGCAAATTCCGATAGATCGCCAAACCCGGCATTGTTAATCAACCCATAGAGAGGCTTCCCCTGGGTTTGAGTCTGAGTCCAGTCAAACAATTGCTGACGAGTGGCGGCGCAGGTGAGGTCGGCTCGGTAGGTCAGCACTTGCACCGGGGGGGGAGCTGATTCCAGCTGAGCTTTCAGGGCTTTCATCGGCTCTTCCCGCCGGGCTACCAAAATCAGATCATGGCCGTGGGCAGCGCAAACCTTAGCGAGTTCATAGCCGATGCCACTGGACGCCCCGGTAATTAAAATTGGTTTTTTCATACCCGACTGATTGCTTTGTGCTGGTTGTTTTGTGCTTGAACATAAGTCTGGACTGGGTGGGCCGAATTCAACCGTGCCCCCAACTTAAAGTAACGAAATTCATTCTCTGTTGGACACTATAACTCTGCCCAGAGATCTGAGGGCAGGGGCCAGAGATCTGAGGGCAGGGGGTATACCATTGCAGGTTGCTGGGACCCATCTCACCCGCCGGGCACTCCTCCTGCACCCAGGACGGTGGGGTCCCAAATGGAGGCTAACAAAGGGGCGATCGCGATTTAGGCAACCTGGCTTCGAACGGTGGTCCGTTAGTTTACCCGCTCATTGAGGGGACTGGTCGGAGTTCTTCAGTGGCGAGGAAGGAGCTTCCGGGGGCAGAGGAGGGGCGGATTCGGCATCACTCCAGATGGTGAGTGGTGAGGCGATCGCATCGGGCAGGTACAGCACCACAGCGGGGCGCGACAAACTAGGGGCGGCCCGCTGAATCTGCCGCCAACGCAGGGAAATAGCGCCACCAGCCAGGGCCAAACCAAGCAGGGCGAGGGAGACTTTTCCCTCGGTGGCACCAATCAGGCCGTCAACGGCACCCATGGTCAGCGCCGTTGTCAGTAGGGGTTGTTTTTTGAACAGAGACTGAATGGGACAACACCCAGAACGCAGCAATATACTTTCTATGCCATTCTATGCAAACTCAGGACTGAGCCAGTACCCCAAGGTCACAGACCAGATTAACAACTGGCCCCAGGTCAATCAGCTGATTCATCACCAGTCTTGGCCCATGATGGGTCTAGCCTAGCGCAACCCCAACCAGGTCAAAACCCCCTGACCGGTCACCAACTCAATCAACACGATGGTGATAAAGCCAATCATAGCGGCTCGACCATTGAGCCGCTCTGCATAATGGTTGAACCCGACTTTGGGGCGCTGCAGATTTGGGGTGACAGAGGGGTCGAGGTTGGCCATGATTGCGTTTCAGGTCTTAGGCTAAGAATATCGTCAGTTCTAGCCTAACCTATGCCCTGTCAACTGTGCGATCGCGCCGTCGCCGATCTAACCGAGCACCACTTAATCCCCAAGCAATATACAAAACGTCGCAACCAGGAGCCTGGAGCGACGGTGCTCCTGTGTCATCCTTGCCACAAGCAGATTCACACCCTGTTCGACAATCAGCGTCTGGCCCGAGAGTTAAATACCCTAGAACAACTGCAGGCCGAACCCCAACTGCAAAAGTTTTTAGGTTGGATCCGCAAACAGCGCCTTGATAAACGGGTCAGAAGTTACCGATAGCAGGGAAACCTGAGCTATCCGCGTTAGAGCAACACCCTATCAACCCGAGAAGGATACAATTTCCCCCTCAGCCACGCCGTAGGCCACATCCCCAGGCCCTAGACGAATGTCATGGCCGCCAGTAAACTCGCCGAAGGCAGGCAGGGTAAGGCGATTTTGGCCAGCTTGCCAGTGAAAACAGGGCAGGCGCAGGCGATCGCAGCCCAGATTCAGCCGTAGGCAAGGATGGATGTGGCCACAGATGTTGAGCTGATCGGGGTTAGGAACGGGCTCGTGGCTCAACAGCACCGTATCCATTGCCACGGCCTCCACCCAACAGGTGAGGGAGAGCTGGCTGAGGCTGTCGTTCAGGGGGCGATCGTGATTGCCCACAATTAGGTGCGCCGTGACCTGGGTCGCGGCCAAAAACCGCAGCCACTGGTCAATCACCCCATCGGTGAGCCCCGCCTGACTGTGAACCAGATCCCCCAAAATCCAGAGGGAGTCGGCCTGCACCTGACGACACAGGTGTTGCAGGCGGTCTAGAGTGGCCTGATTCACCTGACTCGGAACGGGAAAGCCATGGCGCTGAAAGGTCTCGGCTTTACCCAAATGCACATCGGACACCAGCAGTGCCCCTAGATCTTCAAGGTAGATGGCCCTATCGGGCAATAACCGCAGCCGCGCTTGATCAATCGTCAACTGTTTCACGTCATTTACCTGATCCCATGCAATGCCAAGCACGATAAAGGGTGATCATAGAATGACCGGCCCACCTTTGCGTGGCGAGATAGCGTTCTAGCTTACTCTTGAACCCTTTACCCTGATGCGCCGATACACCTTCTCCAACTCGACCCAGACAAACAGTAGGGTGCTAAAGCCCATACAAATCAGCAGTTCCTCGCCACTAATCAAGTGGGTGCCGAAGAAGTCGCGCAGGGGAGCTACATAAATCAGCATCAGCTGTAGGACAAAGGTCAGCAGCACCGACGCCAGCACAAACGGATTGGACCAGGGGGATAAGTTGAGGGTTAGGCGGGTGTCGGATCGCACGGCGATCGCGTGGCCCATCTGGGCCAAACAGAGGGTGGTAAACACCATGGTCTTCCAGCGTTCCGGGTCACCGCTTTGCTGAGCGTCGTAAAAGGCCCAAACCATCATAGTCACCGAAATCACCGTAAACACCAGCCCAATCCGCACCATATAGGCGCCTAATCCCCGGGCAAAAATGCTCTCCTGGGGGTCGTGGGGGGGCTGATGCATCACGTCTGGTTCGGCCGGCTCGACCGCCAGGGCCAAAGCCGGGAAGCCATCGGTGACCAGATTCATCCACAGAATTTGTAGGGGGGTGAGGGGCACGTCCAAAATTGGCAAAATCAGCGGCGATAGGGCAATGGTCAGCAGCTCGCCGATGTTGCTGCCCAGGATGTATTTCACAAACCGGCGGATGTTAGTGTAGACCACCCGTCCCTCTTCGGTGGCAGCGACGATGGTGGCAAAGTTGTCATCCAGCAGCACCATGTCGCTGGCCTCTTTGCTGACATCGGTGCCTGTGATGCCCATAGCGATGCCGATTTCTGCCTGTTTCAGGGCCGGGGCATCGTTGACGCCGTCCCCGGTCATGGCCACGATTTGGTGGTGCTTTTGCAAGGCTCGCACAATCCGCAACTTGTGTTCCGGCGAAACCCGGGCATAGACATTCGCTTGCTTGACTACTGTTTCTAGGCTGACCTGGGCCATAGTCTCTAGCTCGGTGCCCGTAACCACGCTGGTTTGGCCATCGGCAATCCCTAAATCCTGGGCGATCGCCAGGGCGGTCAGGGGGTGATCTCCAGTAATCATCATCGGGCGAATGCCAGCTTCGCGGCAGCGCTGCACCGCTTGATATACCTCGGGGCGCAGGGCGTCAATCATTCCCCCCAGGCCCAACCACACCAGGCCCTGTTCTGCCTCGTCGGGGTTGGTTTCAGCCGGAATTGTCTCTAGGGAACGGTAGGCAAAACCGAGGACTCGCAGTCCCCGGGAGGCCATGTCGGCGTTGTCAGCCAGGATCTGCGATCGCGCCTTCTCTCCCAGGGCCATCACCTGATCCCCCGCTAAATATCCGCTGCATTGCCTGAGCAGCAGCTCTGGGGAGCCTTTGGTCAGTAGCCAGTAGGGGGCCTGGCATAGATCCGTTGGTAAGGCCAGATCGCTTACCGTGGGGTGGAGCCCCTGCAACACCACACTCATGCGCTTGCGCTCGGAGGAAAACGGAAACTCGGCCACTCGCTTCAGGGTATGGCCCAGATGATCACGATCCAGCCCTCCCTTGCAGGCCATCACCACCAGAGCCCCTTCCGTTGGATCCCCCAAAACGCTCCATCGGCTGGCTTCCTTTTGCAGGACGGCATCGTTACACAGTAGCCCTACCAGCAACAGCAGGGTGAGTTCAGGGGATTGCCTGGGGGCCATGGGTTGGCCCTGGTGCAAAAACTCCCCCTCGGGGCAGTAGCCCTCCCCAGTCACATGCAGAGACTGCCCAGGGGAGCGGAGCTGCTGCACCACCATTTTGTTTTGGGTCAGGGTGCCGGTTTTGTCGGAGCAAATCGTGGTCACCGAGCCCAGGGTCTCTACCGCTGGCAGCCGACGAATTAAGGCATTGCGGCGCACCATGCGCTGGGTGCCAATGGCCAGGGTAACCGTGATCACCGCTGGCAGCCCTTCCGGTACTACCGCCACTGCCATACTCAGGGCAATTTCCAGCAGTCGCTCAAAGGCAGCCCAGCCCCCCACGGCCACCCCACTGACCACCACAATCGCCACCAACGTCAGTGATCCGCTGACCAGTACATGGCCCAGTTGGTCCATCCGCTTTTGCAGTGGGGTAGGGTCGTTTTCCACCGACTGCAACAGGTTGGCGATGCGACCCAGTTCTGTGGCCATGCCAGTGTGGGTCACCACCGCCCGCCCCCGCCCCTGGACCACCTCAGTGCCTTGGAACACCAGATTTTTGCGATCGGCCAGGGGGGTCTCTGGGTCCAGCACCATCTGCGCTTGCTTATTCACCCCTTGGGCTTCGCCAGTTAAGGCCGACTCCCGCACCTGTAGGTTGGCCGACTCCACCAGACGACCATCGGCGGGTACCTGGTCCCCAGCCCCCAGCAGGATAATGTCACCGGGTACCAAGGTCTGGGCTGGCACATCTTGAGAGTGTCCATCCCGCTGCACCCGCACGGTGGGCGTCGCCAACTGCTTCAGGGCCGCCAGAGCCTTTTCGGCCCGACTCTCTTGTAGATAGCCCAACACACCGTTGAGAATCACAATGGCGAAAATGGCGATCGCATCCCGAGGGAACTCCTGGTGCCTTAGGGATAACACCGCCGATACCATGGCCACCGCAATCAGCATCAACAGCATGATATTGGTGAACTGATCCAGCAAAATCTGCCAGGGGGGCCGCCCCTCAGCGGTCTCGATCTGGTTGGGGCCATATAGGGTTTGACGGTCAGCCACCGTTTGACGGCTTAGGCCGCCATCGGCGTCGCTCTCTAGCTGGGCCAATACATCGTCGACCTCAGCCGAGTACCAAAGCTGAGCCTCCGGAGGCTGAGTTGTCTTCATGGCAAACGATCGCTTGTCAACTGGGGTAATCCTGCAAGACTTAATGGTTTTCACCGCTACCAAGTCCAGCTTGAGATCTGGAGTGTTCCCACAGGCAAAACTCCAGATCTCGACTTGAATTTGGTTGAGTATTTCTCATGGTAAAGCCCTAACCAACCCCTCACCACCAAGCTCCAACCCATCTGGTATAAAGAAATCACCCCGCCACCCCATCACCCCACCTCCCCACCCCCCATGCCCCACCCCCCTCTCACCCCCCTCTTCCGTCTCGCTGTTCTCCTCTCCGTCCTCTTGCTCAGTGGCTGTGTGCAGTACGACCTCACCCTGAGCTTCGACCATCAACACCATGGGCAGATCAGGCAGGTGATTGACCTCAACCAACGGGGGGCGGCCCTGGCGAACCCGACATGGCAACCCTGGCTGGAGGATTTGCGCGATCGCATTCGCCCCCTGGGCGGTCAGCTGCAGCGAGCCCCCCAAACCATCGCCCTGACGGTCCCCTTCAGTACCCCAGCCGATCTGGTCAACCGCTATAGCCAACTGCTGGGCGATCGCCCTGCTCCCCCAGATCATGCTGTTGCAGACCAACCCGCCCTGACCTTACCCGGCCTTGGCTCGTTACCGTTGGCCTTAACCATCCAGCAAACCGATTGGCTACTGGCCAGTCGTATCCACTTAACCTATGACCTTGATCTCCGTTCTCTGCCCGCCAATGGCGATGGCGATCGCCAGATAGCCCCCTGGGCCGATCTCCGGTTTCGGTTGCAGGTTCCCTGGGGCATCCGGGAGGTGCTGCCAGGGTCTGTGGCCCCTCAAACTCTGGACCGCCAAGGGGCCACCTGGATGGTTCAACCTGGGCAACAAAATCATATAGAGGTGACCTTTTGGCTACCGAATACTGTCGCCCTGGGCGGCCTCGGTATTGCCGTGCTGGTCCTATTGGGTTACAGCCTGCGCTATGGCAGGCGGTTTCGGCCTATGCCTCCCAAACCTCCCAGCCCTTAGTATTGTCTGACATAAAATGGCACCAGCCTGACTTAAAAACCTTTGGCCAAAATTAAAGTTGGCCTGGTTAAATAAACCTAGAGTCTCCCAGCGATTGAACCGTCCCGCTAGGTAGGCTGCACCAAGCCGAGCGGGACGAACTGACCCAAAAGTTGGGTCAGAGGCGAGCTGGAAGCCTCTAAGCCATGGCTGTCACCTCGGGAACCGCTTTCCTGCAGGGGATGATCAGGGCGCCGACCTAGCAAATAAAGGCCTAACGCTATGAAACAGATCAACTTTGTCGTCATTTTTGTGATTGCCCTGGCCCTGGTGCTATTCGGCATTGAAAATACTGAGCCGGTGATTATTCACATCGCCCCGGGGCTAGATGTGGAAGCCCCCCTGTGTGTCGAGCTGATTATGGCCATGGGCATTGGCGCTGTGTTTGCCTGGGTATTTAGTGTCTGGGCTCAGGTACAGGGCTACTTTTCGGTGGGTAAGCAAGTGCAGCAGCGGGAACTGCGGATTCAGCAACTGGAAGAAGATGTGCAGCGCTACCGAGTAGAACTGGAGGAACAAAGCCTGTTACTACCAGCGGCCCAGCGAGAAACTGAGGATGGGGATGCCAGTGGGGCTTATGCCCAGTAGACTAGAGGCTACCCTGGGAGGGCTCTGCCTATGTCGTCATCTTTAGCGCAAACTGCGATCGCCTTTTTGATCGACATGGCTGAACGGGGGGAAATTGACCCCTGGGATGTCAAAGTAATCGACGTGATCGATCGCTTCCTGCACAGCCTGAAAGCCCAGGCCGAATCCCTGGCCCATCAGGGACGTACCCCCTACGAAGCGAATCTGTCCGAGTCAGGCCAGGCATTTCTCTATGCCTCCATGCTGGTGCTATTGAAGGCCGACACCATGGTGCGGGCTGAAGTCGAAGCTGAGGCCGCAGATCTAGAAGAAGACCTTCCCTGGGAGATGGAAGAGCTGGAGGTGGCTCCCCTGCCGCGCAACCTAGAGCGTCACCTACACCGCCGGGCGGTGGCGACGCCCCCCAAGCGCCGCAAAGTTACCCTGCAAGAACTGATCCAGCAGCTGGAAACCATGGCGGAGGTGATGGCCGAGCAGGGGCCACGGGTCCGTACGCGCCGGGCCCGCCCCCAGGCAAAGCGGCAAGCGGTGCGTGCCATTGCCCAACTGGCCCACCAGGAAAACCTCTCTGAAATTGCTGCCGCATTAGAAACCTTTCTCGACCAGTATTGGGACGAATTAGAAGCGGCACTGGTGTGGCTAGACTTTGAAGAACTGCTGCAAGAGTGGCCTAAATTTCAGCCCCCAGAACTGAAAGCCGCCCACCACTTTGACACCGACCACGAGGCTCAGGTGCATGAGCGAGTGGGCATCTTTTGGGGGTTGCTGTTTCTGTCAGCTCAATCCAAAGTTGAGCTATCCCAGGAGCAGTTTTACCGTGATCTAAAGGTGCGCAACTTGAAGCGATCGCCCCTGACCGCCGAGGAAGATCCCCTATCCTCCTTTGTGCTGCCCGATTAGACCTGACTGAGCACTATGGCTTTGAAGCGGAAGCACCCCCTGCGATCCCGACTTGCTGGATTTATCCGCCACCAAAGAATGTAAGGACTCGTTGAAGTCCAGACCCTGGCTACAGCCATCCCGCCCTAGCCTTGCTAGCATGGTCGAGTTATATGCCCTGATAACTCGCTCCCAGTGGGTCTCCCCGCTATACCCCGCTATTCAAACTTGTATCTACTTCTACTCATCTTCATCGCTTAGTTAAGGAAAGTGTTGTTATGAAAGCCATGATCTTGGCCGCCGGTAAAGGTACCCGGGTGCGCCCCATTACCTACACCATCCCCAAGCCCATGATTCCAATCATGCAAAAGCCGGTGATGGAGTTTTTGCTAGAACTTCTGCGCCAACATGGGTTTAACCAGATCATGGTCAACGTCAGTCATCTGGCCAACGAAATCGAAGGGTATTTCCGGGACGGCCAACGTTTTGGGGTAGAACTAGCCTATTCCTTCGAGGGCCGCATTACCGAGACTGGCGAATTACTGGGCGATGCCAAGGGGTCTGCCGGTGGCATGCGCAAAATTCAAGACTTTTACCCCTTCTTTGACGATACGTTTGTGGTGCTCTGCGGCGACGCCTTGATTGATCTCGATCTGACCGAGGCGGTGCGCCGCCACAAGGCGAAGGGGTCTATCGCCACCATCATCACCAAAACGGTGCCGCTGAAGCAGGTGCCCAGCTATGGGGTTGTGGTCACCGACGACAGTGGGCGGGTCAAGTCTTTCCAGGAAAAGCCTGCCGTGGAGGAAGCCCTGAGCACCGAAATCAACACTGGCATTTATATCTTTGAACCCGAGGTGTTTGACTATATTCCGTCAGGGGTCTCTTTTGACATCGGTGGTGACCTGCTGCCCCGGCTGGTGGCTAACAATGCTCCTTTCTATGGCATTCCCATGGAGTTTGAGTGGGTGGATATCGGTAAGGTACCTGACTACTGGCGGGCCATCCAAGACGTGTTGACGGGGGTCGTCAACCTGGTGGATATTCCTGGCCAGGAGATTCGCCCGGGGGTCTATGCCGGACTGAACGTCAAAGCCAACTGGGACAAGGTGCATATTGAAGGGCCGGTCTACATTGGCGGCATGACCCACATTGAAGATGGGGCCACGATTATCGGCCCTAGCGCCATTGGCAACAACTGCGCCATCTGTAGTGGGGCGATTGTCGATAAAAGTGTGATTTTTGAATACTCTCGCATTGGCCCTGGGGTGCGCTTGGTGGACAAGCTGGTGTTCGGTCGTTACTGCGTAGATAAGTCTGGCACGTCCATCGACATGAAGGCCGCTGCCCTCGATTGGTTGATTACCGATACCCGCCAGGAATTTCCCACGGCTCCCCCGGTGGAACATCGGGCGATCGCGGAATTGCTGGAACAGCACCTCTAGCGGTCTGTCAAGCTAGTGGTGCACGGTCTACGGTAAGCGGTACACGGCTCCCCTTGAACCGCTTACCGTGAACCATGAGTCCTTTCGAGAGGTTGCCTCAGCACAGCAGGACTTACCGTCCCCTCCCACGGAGGGGTGCCCGGAGGGCGGGGTGGGTTCCTTCGGGCTTGCGTTGACCCACCCCTACCCACTTCGACACGCTCAGCGCAGGCCTGCAAAGGAGGGGATTTCGGACTTTGGCGCTACCAAATTTCTACATCTGTTAACCCTAAATTCAAGACTTGACGCTGCTCTAGGGGGTGTCAGCGGCAACTAATCATCGCACTGGCACAAACCGCTCGCGGGCTACCGCCCGCAGCCGCTGAATGTCTTCTCGGCGAGTAATCGACAAGGGTACTGTCCGTTTGATTTCCTCTAGCAGTAACGCTGTACTCGCCGGTTGACGTTCGTACAAGGCCCGGTAGTGGGCGGTAATAATCGCCTGCTCAATTTCTGCCCCACTAAACCCTTCGGTGGCGGCCACCAGGGCGGCCATATCGTAGGCTGCTAGCCCCTGCTGACGCCGCCCCAGGTGAATCGTCAAAATATTCTCTCGCTCATCGGCCTCGGGCAAGTCGACGAAAAAGATTTCGTCAAACCGGCCCTTGCGCAGCAGTTCTGGGGGAATGGCAGAAAGGTCATTGGCGGTTGCCACTACAAAAATTTCGTGGGATTTTTCCTGCAACCAGGTCAAGAAGTAGCCAAATAACCGCCGACTCAGCCCTCCATCGGCATCGCTGCTGGACTGGCCCATACTTTTTTCAATTTCATCAATCCACAGAATGCAGGGGGCCATGGTTTCAGCCAGGGTAACGGCCCGGCGAAAATTCTTGTCGGACTCGCCAATGTACTTGTCGTAGAGCCGACCGGCATCCAGCTTCAGCAACGGCAGCTGCCATTGACGGGCAATGGTCTTAGCCGCTAGGGATTTGCCACACCCCTGGATGCCCACAATCAAAATCCCCTTGGGGGCCGGTAGGTTAAACTGACGAGCCTGGGGGGTAAAGCCAACCTTAGCGCAGTTGAGCCAGCGCTTGAGGCCGGCAAATCCTCCCAATTCAGCCAGGTTGGTTTCGGAGGGAAAGTAGTCTAACAGGCCTTCCTCGTGGATCACCCGGGCCTTGCGCTCCAATACTCGCTTCACATCCTCAGGGCCTAGTCTGCCATCGTGGAGGGCGGCATAGGAGACCACTTTGCGGGTTTGGGCCAGGGTCATCCCTTGCAGGGCCTTAACCAGGGCATGGATATCTTCGGGGGTAAGCTCGACTTTGACCCGTCCCTTGAGGGCACGCACCACATCAGATACCGCCCCATACAACTCCTCGGGCTGGGGCAGTTTAAGATCAAAATAGACACTGTCGTGGGCCACTTCAGGGGGCAAACTGTGGCCACTACCGCTAATCACCAGGGTGGACCGGTTGTGGGAAAACTGGTTAGCCACTTCCCGAAACTGACGAGCCACCACGGGATCTTTCAGGTGGCGAGCGAAATCCTTCAGCCAGTAAATCGCCTTAAAGCTGATCTCTTGGATATGGCGCAGCATATCCAGAGGCTCAGTGGTTTTATCCAGCGCCTGGCTCCGTTTTGCCCCAGGGGGGGCGTATTCATTTTGCCAGCGATTTTGGGGGCTTTCGGGCGATCGCATCAGCCCTTGAGCAATGCTCCAGTCAAATACAGCCATCTGTAAGTCAGTGCAGGCGGCACCAATCAACCCCTGTACCCGTTCTTCTTCGAGGGTATCGATCACAATCACCGGGTGAAATGATACCACCAGGGTTTGGAAATGCTGCACACTTTCTTTTAAAGACATAGGCGCTAATCGGGCTTACGGATAAACATTCATCATCTAAACCACCTCCGAGTCCAGACCTGGCGTTTTGCCTGGGGAACATTCAGGTCCCGAGTTGAACCCGGTATAACGCTAATGTGCCCACTTAAATGTACCCACTTAGGAAAAGGCATCTATACCCTTACGGGCATACTCAATCCGTAGCTTCAGTCCCAGGGTGACCTGTTTCATTAGCCAGTAGAGCACCGTGAGGACCAAAAATGTGACTACGATCACCGCTGCTGGACGGCGTGAGGTTAGCACATTTAGCGTATCCACTAACACGCTAGTGGGTTCAATTACCACATCCCAACTGTTAAAGCGGAGAAAGCGCCCTAGATAAATCCCTATGGCTGACAGGGCATGAATCGCCAGTTCTGCGGGCAAGATTAACGTTCTGGCCCCGATTTGTTTTAGGTAATGGCCCAGGTTCAGAATGGAAATGACGTAGGCTTCGAACCCCAGCAAAATAGCGGTTAGGTGAACGGGGACAAAGGCTAGGGCAATCACCCAAGCGGGCATGCGCCCAGAGCTGATGCCGCGAATCAGATGAACAATATCCGTCAGCACATAGGGGGCGTTGGGCAAGAAAGCAATAAAGGCAAATAAGCCCACCCACCATAACCACCCTTTCGGTAGCTGGGGATTTTTGATGACTAATACGCTGATGATTAAGAGCATGCCGATCACACCGACGATGCCCAACAGCCTGAGTTGGGCCACCCCACTGCCGTTGGCGGCGTCGGCTAAGGTGCTAGACAGCGATCGCACGGTGCGAGGTATTCTGGGCCAGAAGCCCACAACCCCAATCACCGCCATCACCACCAAACTGATCCATAACCCTGGTTTTGGAATGGCCTTGGGGCGAAACAACCAAAAACTGAGCAGCAGTGGAATAAAGGCCAAAAACAGATTCCACAGAATCCAACCACTGTAGGCATTGGAAAAGGCAGTAGACACCTGCGAGAGTAGAGAACCCATAAGCCCTAAGACAAAACCCTAAGACAATACACTGTGCCGCATGGCTTAACCCAATCTAAACCTTGAACCTGAAAATCAGGACAACTCTTCAAGGCAGTTTCCATAAACTTCATATGCTGATGACCAGGCGGTGCGCTGGGAATAGGGCACTAAGATAAAGATACTGTCCCAGATGTTCCACAATGCCAGACACTCCGCAACCATCGTTCCCTCGCCCCGGCCAAACCACTGAACATAGTTTAAGTACGCCCCAGGGAGACCTGGCCTATACCGCTACCGCCGGATGGCAACCCCTTTACGAAAACGATAAACCCATTGCCCAGCTTTTTCATGTGGCTTACACCGTCTCTGGGCAGGAGCCAGCCACGCGACCAATTACCTTTGTCTTTAATGGCGGGCCTGGGGCGGCTTCTGCCTATCTGCACATGGGGGCTTTAGGGCCTAAGCGAGTGGCGTTTAACCCCGACGGCAGTCTACCCAGGCCGCCAGTCACGGTGGTGGATAACGGTGAGACCTGGCTGGGTTTCACTGATTTGGTGTTTATTGATCCTCTCGGCACAGGCTTTAGCCGCACCCAGCCTAACCAGGACAAATCAGACCAGGACAAATCAGACAAAGGGGAGAAAACCCGTAATCAAACGGATAAATCTGCCGAGAATGGGGAGAAGCCTGACCCAGAGCAGGCGAAAAAATTTTGGGAGGTGGAGCGGGATCTCAATGCCCTGGGGGAATTCATTCAGGGCTATCTGTCCCGTAACCACCGCTGGTTGTCCCCGGTGTTCATTGCTGGGGAGAGCTATGGCGGCTTTCGAGTGGCGAAACTGGCCCGCAAGCTACAACAGGATTATGGTGTTGGCCTCTGTGGTGCGATTTTAATTTCCCCGGTGATGGAATTTGAGTTGCTGTGGGGTAGCGACTACACTCTCAGTGGCTGGGCGACAGCGCTACCCTCCATGGCGGCGGCGGCGGCCCATCACGGACGACTGGCTGAAGACACCTCTCCTGAGGCCCAGGCAGCCCAGGCGGAGACGTTTGTCCGAGAGACTTATCTGCCGTTTTTGGCCATGGGGACGCTGATGGCTGAGCCCGATCGCCAGCGGGTCTATGGTCAGCTGGCTGACTTGGTTGGGTTGCCCCTGGAGGTGGTCCAACGGCATCGGGGCCGGATTGATATCTCGATTTTTGCCCGCGAACTCCTGCGGGATCAAGAACGCATCCTGGGTCTCTACGATGCTTCAGTGGTGGCGATTGACCCTTTCCCAGATCGGCTACTAAGCGAAGGCACAGACCCCACCCTGGAAGGGCTAGATCGGCTGTTTACCGGGGCGATCAACAGCCATTTGCGCACCACCCTGGGGGTTGAAACTCCCTTAACTTACAACCTGCTGAGTATGGACGTGTTTAGGGCCTGGCGGTTTCTAGCCGACACCAGTCCCTTTAAGCAGGGGTTTGTCGGCTCGGCAGATGATCTGCGGATTGGCATGACCTTGAACCCCCATATGCAGGTGTACATTTCCCACGGTATTTTTGACTTGGTGACGCCCTATTTTTCATCCAATTTCTTGGCCAACTTGATGCACCTCAACCCGGCCATTGCCGCCAACCTAACCCTGCGTCACTTTAGGGGAGGCCACATGTTCTACACCTGGGAGTCGTCGCGGCAGCAGTGGCAGGCCGAAATGAAGGAGTTTTATCAGCAGGCGGTGGCATAGGCATGGCTCAAGAACGAAAATAAAAGAACGAAAACAGAAAACCGGTCATTAAACCGGCCATTCTGTGGCGGTCGTCCGTGCTGTTAGCCCCCCAGCTTTTTGGGTAAAACAGAAGATAGAGTTGTGTTGTTCTAGGGAGTCATACGGCCCAGTCGGTGTAATGGATTTAGCGCTACTACTTGCGATCGCCCTGATTGTCGGTATTTTTTTCTGGCTCAGGCGCTATCAAGGCTCAAAACGCTGGCGATCGCGATCGCTAAGCCCCACCGGATCCAGTCAGTCGGTGCGCAGTCAGACCCAGCGTCAACTGCTGCGCCTGGTGGGGGGCAATCGAGCGGTGGCCGAGCGACTGGTGGAACAGGTGCAACTGCGCAACCCCAACCACAGTCAGCAGTGGTGTTGGGAAAAGGCGATTTATGACATTCAGCGCGATCGCCGAACTTAGGAAATGTTCTCCTTGAAGCCCCAAGCTAAGGTCCCATGGACCAGCCCAGGACCGAGTATACCGCTGGTGATCGCTACTGCGCCAAACATGGGACGGCCTAGCAACGCTAACCCTCCCAAAGAAATTAGGCCTGTCAGGAAACAGCTACCACCTAAGGCGAGAGCCTGAATCCAGCCAGCCTGAACTCTATAGGAACAAGAGCTACGGCCTAAAGCCATGGACCAGGCTCCGGTAATCCCACCGATCCATACCCATAACGGTAGATACAGATTTAGATAGGCCAAGACCTCCTGGGACTGTAAAGTCTTAGGAGCCAAACACCGTAACCAAAACAGGGTAGATAGCGGTACTGCCCCTAAACCGATGACTACACTCAATAGCAATCGCCCTCCGGTCAGCCAGGAGAATGATCCCTTGAATGCTAACCCTACAGCCCCAATCGCCCCTAAGGCAGCAAATACTAGCGTGAGTCCACCCATCACATCGATGTTCAACCGCTATGCCTTTTAATTACGATGATTATTAGCATAGCTAATCCGGGTACCGGCCCAGTTGAGCTTATTGCGCAGGGTGCCGTAGTACGAGTAATCTTGCCGCAAAATAATAAACTGGGTCATATGTTCGGCAATGCTGACATCCACCCGTTGCCCCGGCCAAATAGCGGTACCCATAATCCCGTCGGTCCACAGCTTCGTACTCAGGTCAGGGTCTGCCAGGGGCCACACACTCACCACCGAACCCGGGGGCAAAACAATCGGGCGGCTAGACAGACTCAACGGACAGATGGGCGTGACCACAATCGCATCCATGCCGGGGTGAATAATCGGCCCCCCCGCCGCCACGGTATACCCCGTAGACCCAGTGGGCGTGCTGATTAAGAGCCCATCCCCCTGGTACTGATCCACCACCTCGCCATCGATTTCCATTTCGAGAATGGAGGTGATCATGCGGTCGGGCGAGGCGGGCTTCACAGCCATCTCGTTCAGGGCAATGAATGGATCACTCACAGGCTCTCGGTTAATGCGGTTGCCCTCAAAAATCTGAGCTTGCAGCATCATCCGCCGCTGCACCGCGAATTGATCATTCAACAACCGCTGCCACACCGCCTCGGTGTCATCCATTTGCTCCGAACTTTCGGTCAAAAACCCGAGATGTCCCCCAATATTGACCGCCAAAATGGGGATACCTTCTGGAGCCAGGTGGCGGGCTGCGGTCAGGGCCGTGCCATCGCCACCAAAGACCACGGCCAGGTCAATCGGCTGGCTAACGGAGGCCAAAAACACAGGGTAAGGGTTGTCCTTGGGGCCGCTGGGGCCACGTAACACCTTAATACCCAGGGTTTCTAACTGACGGGCACAGGTCTCAGCCCACTGCTGACTGAGGCGATTCCTGGCTTTATGGACGATGATGACTTGGTTAAGCTGCACATTAGCCCTACCACTTCAGTAGATTGAACTGTTCCATATCTACCGTATCTCGGTTGCGGTAAATCGATAAAACGATCGCCAAGCCCACAGCCGACTCGGCAGCGGCAATACTAATTACAAACACGGCAAAAACCTGACCATTGACCCCCACCGGGTCTAGGTAATTAGAGAAGGCCATGAGATTCAGGTTGACCGCATTCAGCATTAGCTCAATGGACATCAGGACCCGAATCACATTACGGCTGGTGACAAGTCCATAGACACCAATACAGAAGAGGGCCGCTGCGGTTAGTAAAAAATACTCTAGTTGCATGGGGTGATGGATTCAGGGCTAATGGGTCAAACCGGAAAATAGCTAGAACTACCGGGTATCAATCTGATGCCTGTGGCGAGTCAGCCAGGGGCAACACTCAAAGGGTCGGAGTCAGGCTGCCGTTACAGCATAGCCGGTGCCAAGGCTATGCGTCAGAATCTGAGGTATTCGCGGCAACTGAAGAGACCAACTGCCGGGGACGCTCGGGCAATTGCAAAGCTTCTGACTCATCTTCACCGGGTAGGGTATCCGGGATCAGCTCGCGGCGGGCTAAGACAATGGCCCCAATCAAGGCAATCAACAGAAGTACCGACGCTAGCTCGAAGGCTAATAGATAGTCGGTGAAGAAATGCTTGCCGATTTCCACAATTGCCTGGTCACCCACTGGCATTTCAGGGGAGAAGGCCCAGGAAGTCTTGAATACCGTAGCCGTTAGGAGGGCAAACAAACCGGCACAGACTGCTCCGGTAGCGGCTTTACCCACCCAAGCGGACTTAACCGGCAAAAAAGGTTGCTGTTTATTTACCAGCATGATCCCAAATAAAATTAGGACGCTCACTGCGCCTACATACACCAGTACTTGGGCAGCAGCTACGAATCCGGCATTGAGCAAAATGAACATGCCAGACATGCTGAGAAACACGCCCCCCAGCAAAAAGGCAGAATAAACAATATTCTCAAGCAGGACAACCCCTAAGGCGCCTCCCAGCATCATGATCGCTAGCAAGCCGAAGGCAACCAGCTGAACCCCTTCCGATAACGTCACAACTTGGACTCCTAGTTCACAAACAGTGCAATCTAAATAACGGGCAGAACCAACTCAGATTAGTCCTTAGGTGATTTTCGAGCAAGCAGATCCTCGCTTTCGTAGGGTGGGCAATGCCCACCACTCAGTAGGACACGGTTTGAGCGTCACCTTCAAGCTAGTCCTTTGCCTCTTTCGACTCAGCCGCTTCGGGCTCCTGAGGCATGGCATCTAGAATTTCCTGGGGCAGCTGGCCAGCCCGTCGAGAGTTGGCCGGTAGATCGTGAGGATCCAGGACACCCTTGGGTAAGTAGGCTAGCTCCCGCAGGGGGGTCACCATCGGATCTTGGGTGACCTTGTAGGGTAAGCGGCCTAGAGCCACGTTGTCATAATTTAGTTCGTGGCGATCGTAAGACGCTAGCTCATACTCTTCTGTCATCGACAAGCAGTTTGTGGGGCAGTATTCCACACAATTACCACAAAATATACAGACCCCAAAGTCGATACTGTAGTGCTTGAGGTTCTTTTTCTTACTGGCCTTGTCAAACTCCCAATCCACCACAGGTAAGTTGATCGGGCAGACGCGCACACAGACTTCACAGGAAATACACTTGTCAAATTCGAAGTGAATCCGGCCCCGATACCGCTCCGAGGGAATTAACTTCTCGTAGGGGTACTGAACCGTGACTGGACGACGACTCATATGGTCGAAGGTAACCGATAGCCCCTGGCCAATGTATTTAGCCGCCTGGAAGCTTTCTTTGGCATAGTCGCCGACTTGTTTTAGAAAACCCAGCATCGGGTTAACCTCCAGAGTTCTACAGAATCATTAGGGTAGTTGAAAGCGATCGCGACCAGGGAGGGTCAGCCGCCAAAGGCCACGGGAAAGGTAAGCTTGAGGGCAGCGGTGAGCAGTAGATTCACCAATGAAACAGGCAGCAGGAATTTCCAGCCGAAGTCAAGCAGTTGGTCAATCCGTACCCGGGGTACCGTCCAACGCAGCAGGATGGCGATAAACACCAAGGCATAGGCCTTGAAGACGGTCATCATAATGCCAATCGCGGCTGTGATCACCTGTAACCAGGGGGTCGTTTCGCTGATGCCTAGCAGGCCCGAAATCCAGGTCACCGATACCGGAAACTCCCAACCCCCTAAGTACAGGATAGAAACAATTAGCGCTGATAGCACAAGGTTGACATAGGAACCCACGTAAAACAGGCCAAACTTCATGCCGGTGTACTCGGTCTGGTAACCTGCCACGAGTTCCTCTTCGGCTTCGGGCAAGTCAAAGGGAAGTCGCTCACATTCAGCCAGGGCCGCGATCCAGAAAATTAAAAAGCCAGCGGGCTGCCGCCAAATATTCCATCCCAAGATGCCATAGCCAGACTGCTGATTCACAATGTCAATGGTGCTGAGACTATTGGACATCAACACCACCGCCAGAACCGCCAGAGCCATGGGGATCTCGTAGCTAATCGATTGAGCCGCCGCCCGCAGCCCCCCTAACAACGAGTACTTGTTGTTGGAAGAGTAGCCAGCCATCAACAGGCCGATGGGGGCAATGCTGGACAGGGCAATCCAGAGGAATATGCCGACGCCAATGTCGGTGATCACCATGTTCTGGCCAAAAGGCACAATCAGAAATGACAGAAACACGGGGATAACGACAATCGCTGGACCGAGGGTGAACAGCCAAGGATCGGCTTTGGCGGGGGTGATGTCTTCTTTAAAGATCAGCTTGATGCCGTCAGCGGCGGCTTGCAGAGTGCCTAAGGGGCCGGCATACTCTGGGCCAATGCGCTGCTGCGCTGCGGCCGAAATTTTACGCTCTAGCCAGACGGTGACGAAAATACTGACGGTGGCTGCCACCAAAATTACCCCCATGGGCAATGGCAACCAGAGGGTTTTGGCAACGCCGGGGGAAAACCCCAGGTCAACCATGGCCCTGATAAAGCTACCCTGTAGGTCGATTCCTTGATTCATCTATCAGCCTTTCGCAGCATCGCTATTCACTTTAACCTAAGTCCTGAGCGGAAAGGGTGTATCCCAGCAAACTTGCGATAGATTCCGATCGCGATCGCCCATTGAACTGCCCATCTAGGTTAAAACGGATACCATAACAATGATCTAGGTACTGTTGGAGCGGCTCCTACTTCAAGCTCCCACTTCAGGCCCAAATAAAAGCCCCCCAGTAAAACACTGGAGGGGCAGGAGTTCCTGAAAATCGTCACTAGACTTATGATCTCCCCTTTCCGTATAAGTGCCCAGGGGGGTGTGACCCATCAGGAGGGTACGGCCATTTGAAAGCCCTGCTTGTCCCAAATTTGGGGGCGATCGGCGATATCGACGTAGGTTTGGTTGCGGGGGCCTGTGTAAATTTGCGTAGGCCTAAAGATGCGATTTTCGCCAATTTGCTCTTTCCAGTGGGCCAACCAACCCGCCACCCGGGAGATGGCAAACACAGGGGTAAACAGGTCCACAGGAATCCCTAGCTTGCGGTACACCAGCCCGGAATAGAAGTCGACATTCGGGTAAATCCCTTTATGGCCCAGCTTTTCAGACACCACCTGCTCCATTTCTAAGGCAATGGCGTAGTACTCATCCTGACCAAATTTTTCAAACAGCTGCTCAGCTAGTTTCTGCAAAATGGTGGCCCGGGGATCTTTCACCTTGTATACCCGGTGGCCAAAGCCCATAATTTTAGACTTCTCGGCAATGCACCGCTCCACAAAGGGGCGGACATTGTCCACCGAGCCAATCTGTTGCAGCATCTCGATCACCTCTTCGTTAGCTCCACCATGCAGGGGGCCAGCCAGGGTGCCCACCGCTGATGCGATCACCGCATAGGGATCGGTTAGGGTAGAGGCGGTCACCATGGCTGAAAAAGTGGAGGCGTTAATGGTGTGTTCAGCGTGGAGGGTGAGGCAAATATCAAAAATACGAGCCGCCAGGGGATCGGGCTCCCGCTCGTTTAACATGTAGAGAAAGTTAGCGGCGTAGTCCAGATCATCCCGGGGCTGGACGGGGTCATTGCCTTTGCGCATCAGCTGAAAGGCGGCCACCATGGTGGGAATTTTGGCTAGCAGCCGCACTACGGCCTGCTGAATATAGACTGGATTATCCAGGGCGCGACGGGAATAGAACAAACCTAGGGCTGCTGCACAGGCCTGTAGCGCATCCATCGGATGGCCACTTTCAGGAAAACATTTCATCATGTCCCGAATCCGATACTTGAGGCGGCGATGATAGCGGATTTCATGCTCGAAGGCGGCCAGTTCGCTCTTGGAGGGTAGCCCTCCCCAAATCAATAGGTACGATGTTTCTAGGAATGTACTGCGCTGGGCTAGTTCTTCGATATTAATGCCGCGATATTCCAGGATGCCCGCCTGGCCATCCACAAAGCTGATGCTTGACTGGGTGGCCGGTACGCCTTCCAGGCCAGGTCTGTACTCACATACGGTCATAGATCATTGCTCCCATTCGCTGATTCATGATTCCAAGGGGGATGAGAGCCCCGCCGTCATCAACGCTACCAAATTGTTTGTTCCCCTTAGCGATTTCCCCACAAAATTGGGCTGGGCTCAGATTACCTTACTGAGAAACCTGCAAAGAATACCCGATGACATCGGGCATCGCAGCGGTCAACACGATCCTAGCCCTATCGCTCAGTCAATCTATTCTGATCATGGCGGGTTCTGCGAACTAGGGTTCACGATTTACGGTATGTGGTTTAAGGCGAACCGTAGACCGTGAACCGTAGACCCTGTTGACCAGTCACCTCTGGTTTGACAACCCACTAGTTGCTCTGACTTTCTAAGGCAAACACCTGTCCATCAATCAATAGGCGGGTAATACCTTTTGCCTGTAAGTAAGGACTAGCGGTCTGGAGCAGGGATCCATCAGGCACCTTGATCACCCGCTGGTTACGGCGGGAAAATCGCCGGGCAACCCGATGATTGTCAAACACGGGCAATGTGCGGGATTCTCCTTCATCCTCAGGAATTTGGCCTAGATCGGCAAAGGTGCGCAGGGGTAACGCCACCAATTCAGAGGAGGAGCGCTCGACCACTAGGTAGCACAGGGAAGGGAGCACCTGAGTGGTCAAGGGGTTAATTTCTAGGGCCTCTAGGTGGGGGGTAGCAGCAGTGTCATCACCCTCCCAGGTTTCGGTGTCGTCTTCGTCATCATCGTAGTCATCATCGTAGTCGTCATCCAGGACTGGGCTGCGGCCATCGTCATCGACCCAGCCAGAATCGACGGGATCTATTGGCGTGTCATCCTCCTCGCGTTTGGTCGAGGCTGACTTCAAGATGGGGCGTTCTGGACGGGGGGATGATTCAGCCGGAGTTTCCTCGGTGGTCGCTGGGTCGGTCTCGGGGAAGGTCAACTGGGTGGCGTCTTCTGCCTGGGCGTCCTTGGCCGTCGCCGAGCGCGATCGCCGCCGCCGATTTGATGGGGATGACGTGGTTTCTGCTGTTGCCGTAGAACTCTCCGTTGTTTCCTCAGGAGCTGCGGCCGCCTGCTTTTTCAGGACAGGGGAAGCTTTCTTGTCGACCGGGTCGATTGAATCAGAGTCGCTCCCCTGAGGCTCTGGGGCTGGGCTGGCTGGCTGAGGGGTATCGACTCGCTTGGTAGATTTTGGCTTGGTAGATTTTGGCTTGGTAGATTTTGGCTTGGTAGATTTTGCCTTGGCGGACTTTTTGTCTTTAGGCTGCGCCTGACTGGGCTGCCCCCCTGAACTGTCACCCTTATCCCCAGCACCTCGTTTTTGCTGGATCAAGGCACTGTATTCTGCCTCTGGCAAACTGGCTTTGAGTAGCCGACTAATGGTGCTATTGCTAACCCCATAGCGATCTGCCAGCGTCGAGGTGGTTTCCTCGGGCTGGCGGTATAGGCTCAAGATAGACGTTTTGTCTGCCTCGGTCAGCTTTTTCGGTGCCATGCAGTGGGTCTCGCAACAATGCCATTTAATATCTTAAAGCGCCTTACCCCCTCCGACGACGGGAACTCCGACGAGAATTCACAGAAACGGAATGTTCGACCACGGCTCCAAGGCCAAAGAAAACCGCTGAAAAGGTCCAAAACACCTCCCACAGGTGGCCTTCTACGTAGGTGTCGGTGTTAACCGAGTAGGCGAAGAACATATCGGCCACGTAAAGGCAAAGCGCTGCGATCGCAATCAGCTTCCAGGACTGGGAATAGCGCCCCCCCCAGAACGCTACCAGCAGAGTACCAGCAATCACGAGCAGCACCATATCCCCAATTAGATACAGGACGCCAACAATATCGGACAGAGGCTCTAGCCGCTGGTCTAAGGCCATTACCCAACTGGGTGCTGTTACCTCATCAGCCACCACAATCGGTTCAGGCGGCTGCTCTACATCGGGGGCCGGGTCTTCTGGTACTACAGCCGGGTCAGTCTGGCTGAGATAGACGTTGCTCGATAGGGCCCCAGTTATTGGTTCAGGGGCGGCTTCAGCGGCACCCAAATTCACGAAAATGGCGAGCAGGATTCCGGCCAAACCAATACCGACAATAATCAGCCACTGGGAAATATCTAGGTTGAGGCGGCGGGGCAACACGGCTTTGAACATGCCTACCGCTAAAAAGACATAACTCAGAATGAAGAAGAAATCCCCCAGGGAAACAGCGGGATCCAACCCCCAAACAGTTCCCCAGATAAAGAATAAAGCAATGCCAATGGCGTAGAGCAACAGCCCCACCCCAATCCAAAACCAAACGCTGCGGCCACTGACAATTTGAGTACTGCGCCAGTTGCGAAAGCACAACAGCGCTGCCAGAAAAAAGGCTCCCATTTCTAGCAAGTTGATGCCAGCTAAAAACCAGGTGGGCTGGGTGCCATCGTCCCCAGGAGAACTGAACAGCAAGAAAAACAGCAGGGTAACGATGCCCCAGGCAATGCAAGCCCCAACCAAAATGGGGGTGGATAATGATGTGGCAGCAGCAGAGGTAGACGACTTGCTCAACGGTACACTCCTTGGGCCAACACGACGATGGCGGTCAATCAACGACTCGGTCAGATGAAATAGGTTAGCCCACATCGCCTTGGGTTTTTAACCCCAGTGGATGGCATCGGGCTAACACCGCCTGAATTGTACCGATTAGGGTTCCCTTCGCGCAGCAAAGACAGACTGATCCACCTAAATCAATCGATCGAGTAATAATTCTTAAGAGAAGACTTACCATCCTGTAGGCCGAAGGCAGGGCATACCCACCGAGGGAGTGATCACAAAACAATACCGAGGGCGATAGGAACTGGCAATGACCTCGCAAACGATGCAACCGACGTCAGGCTAACTGTGGCCTGGGTCTGATGATTAAAACTGCCAGCATGAAGTATCTCGGATCAGCACATCCAATCCCCCGTTTTTCCTCGATGCCAGCGCATTTACTCCAGCTGATAGTGGGCCAACTGCCGAACTATGTCAGGGCTGAGACTCAGCTCTTGGGCGATCGCCGCTTCTATCTCAGAGATATCAGTGGTCGGAAACTCTAACTCCAGAACCTTGAGAGCTGAATCTGTGGTTTTTGCCCTAACCAGGGTGAAATCTACATGAGGCTTAATTTCAACCTCAAGGGCGAGTACGGCCGCCTGCACTTGAATTTTGGCCAGGGTATCGGCATTTAGACTGTGATCTAGCTCATAGGCATAGCCCAGTAAATGCTGAGTCAGCAGCTGGCCCCCGAACCAGAATACTAGCGCAACGAGTGGAATCGGTAACCCTAGGGCCAGGTAACGGTAGACCTGAGGACGTTGTAACTGATGGTTCAAGGCTCTTGGGACCTGAGCACTGAGGCCAAGAGAACGGACAAATCTTTGAACCCGTCGCGGGGATAGAGATATCATTACAAGCCTTCTATCGAGAATGATAACTAATAATATAAAATAATAATCCTTAGATTCTCCCTGCTTTTCTCTGAGACGAGGGCTTTGATTCTGCATAGCAATGAAAATACTAGTCGTTGAAGATAATCATGAGCTGAGAGAAATTCTCAATACAGCCTTAGGACGGGCGGGTCACAGTGTCGACGCTGCCGACACCTTTGCTACAGCGACCTGGCTGCTGTCGGAGCGTAACTACGACCTGCTAGTGCTGGACTGGATGTTACCCGAAGGCAGTGGACTGAGCCTATGCCAGCAGCATCGTCGTGGGGGCAAAACAACTCCGATTTTGATGCTGACAGCACGGGATAGTAGCACTGATAAAGTGACAGGGCTAGATGCCGGGGCAGATGACTATGTGACTAAGCCGGTTGATCTTCCAGAACTGTTGGCCCGGGTGAGAGCCTTGGGGCGGCGGGTCTGTCATTGGCAGGACGATTATCTATCCTTAGGAAATCTACGGTTGCATCTAGGCACCCTAACCCTTAGCTATCAAGGCCAGCAATGCCAGATCTCCAACCGTGAGGCACAGCTCTTGGAGTACTTTCTCCGCCATCCCCGTCAGATCCTCAGTCGTGATCAAATCGAGCAAGCCCTGTGGAACTGGGAGGTAGAACTGGGCCATAACGCAGTAACGGTGCAGGTGCGGCGGTTGCGGCAACGACTTCAAAGTATTGGTGTACAGGGGTGGATTGAAACGGTCTACGGAGCCGGATATCGCCTAATCGAGGCCCGGCAATGCCGGCAATGATAGATCTCTATGGCCGTAGCCGCTTTACGCTGGCCTGGGGGTTCACGGCCTCCATGGGCAGCATTTTGGTACTCTTTGCAGCAGCGATGTATGGGCTGAGTGCGCGCGATCATTTATTAGCCTTTGATGCCGAATTAGAAAGTAAAGCTCGAATGATGGCCTCGGGCATTCACTACGGCATCCACCGGGGCAAACGGCGCATCAAGCTCGACGATGTCCCGGTACTGGGCAGCAATACCCTGCCGTTAGATCATGACATTGCCTATGCTCGCTGGTACGATGCTCAGGGCAACCTGGTTCGTTTCGTCCGCCACCCTCCCACCCATCCCCAGGTTCAGAGACTGGGGTTTGAAACCCTCCAGATTGACAACGAAGCAACTGATTCAAGCTTGCGGCATCGGCAGATTACCCTACCGGTACGTCAGGACGACACCTTAATTGGCTACTTACAGGTGGCCGCTGTATTAACCCCAGTGCAGCAGCAGCTAGCCCGGCAACGGTTTTGGTTAACCCTGGGGGTGCCCTGTGCCCTGGGGACCATTGCCCTGGCGGGATGGTGGCTGGGGGGCTTAGCTATGGCTCCATTGCAGCAGGCACATCAGCGGCTACAACGCTTTACCAGTCATGCATCCCACGAGCTTCGCACCCCCTTAGCCCAGATCCTAAGCCATGTACAACTGGTCTTGGGTACCGACGAGGTGGCGACCGAACGCTGGCGGCTAGGGCGGGTAGCCACCATCATTAAAACCATGGACCAGATGGTTAGCGATCTGTTGTTTTTAGCTCGTCAGGCCGGACAATTGAGTCGAGATCAGCTCCGTTCCTTAGACTTGCGGGAGCTGATCCAGGAATTAGCCTGGGATTGTGAAGCCCTAGCCGCGAACCGAGGGATTGGTTTGACCTGTGAGCTACCGCACCAGCCCGTTTGGGTGGCTGCCAATGTGGATCTGCTGCACCAGGCCCTGTTGAACTTGACCGATAACGCCCTCAAGTACACCCCTGCCAGTGGCAAAATCAAGCTTATTCTAGCGACCCAGGGGGGCTGGGCACACATGCAAGTGATCAACACCGGTACCCTAGCCCCAGACTCGCTGCCCCACCTGTTTGAGCAGTTTTACCGCGATCCTTTGGCCCAGTCTAAGGAAGGATATGGCCTGGGCCTAGCGATCGCCCAACAAATTGCCCAAGCCCATGGCGGCGATATCACAGCCTGCAGTGCCGCTGAAAATATGCTCTTTTTTGAGTTAGCCCTGCCCCTAACCAGCCCCCTGTTAGATTTTCGTTAGATTCATCCGCCAAACTCTCTAGAAACCTTGAAAAATTGGAGAGTTCACCATGCGATGTCGCAGAGCACTAAGGACCAGCGAATAGCTCTAACAGCATCCGGTCTTAGGGCCTGGTTGCCTTGTATGTTTCCCATTTTCCTAAGGAGATAAGTCATGGATTGGAGTCCTGCCATTCCTACATTTTTAGTCACCCTGCGTGAGGGGGTAGAAGCGGCCCTGGTGGTAGGAATTGTGTTGGCTTGTTTGCGACAGGCTAAGCAGCCCCAACTGGTGTCTTCGGTGTATTTAGGCATTGGTGCTGGCCTGGGGGGCAGTGTGATTTTAGGCATTGGGTTGGTAAGGTTACTTCAGCGGGTAGGGCAAGGCTCTAGCCCCCAGGCGGTGTTGGGCCGTCAGCTGTTGGAAATGGGGCTTGGGGTGGTGGCGATCGTCATGCTGAGCTGGATGCTCATTTGGATGACCCGCCAGGCCCGCACCCTCAAAGCTGAGATTGAGGGCACTGTACAGTCGGCCCTCACCCAGAACCGGGCCGCCGCCTGGGGGGTCTTTACCCTAGTAGCCACCGCTGTGTTGCGGGAAGGCTTTGAAACCGTCATTTTTTTGGCCGCCAAGTTTCAGCAGGGCTGGATTCCCATTGCTGGGGCCGGGGCCGGGCTGGGCGGCGCGGTGCTGATTGGCCTGCTGCTGTTTCGCTGGGGCGTGCGCATTGACCTGAAGCGGTTTTTTCAGGTGATGGGCATATTTTTGCTGCTGATTGTGGCGGGACTGGTGATTTCGGCCCTGCGCCATCTGGATGCGGCAGCGGTGGCCTGGGTCGAGCTGCACCCTGAGATGGCCAGCCTATGTTGGTCAGTCGGAAGATCCTGTCTGCTCGGCCCGCTGGTATGGAATGGTCACGACCTGCTGCCCGATCGCCAGTTTCCCGGCATTGTGCTCAAAACCCTGTTTGGCTACCGCGAGCGGCTCTACGGCATTCAGGTTCTGGCCTATGCCCTGTTTTTGGCTACCGTGGGCGGACTGTACTTCCGTAGTTTGACGCCGCCTGATACGGCGGTGGTTCGGGTCAAAGAGCAGGTTTAGATGCGGTTTGCGGTTTGCGGTTTGCGGTCTACGGTTTGCGGTTTGCGGTCTACGGTGCGGGCCGTGCACCGTGCACCGTAAACCTTGCACCCTTTACCGTCTACCGTCTTTCCCTTGCCCCATCCCCCCAACATTCCACGAGAGGAGAAGACCACCGATGTTGATGTCTTCTATAGAGGTATGACGATGAAATTGATGATTACGTTAGTGGGTGTAGGAGTAGCTAGTTTGGCCCTGGTGGCCCCAGTTAGTGCGGAGCCAGAGGCGATCGCCCTGCCAGAGGCGTCCTTAACCCTGGCTACTGAGGGCATATCCACGGCGGCCACTGATTTAGTACCTGAGGATAGAGAGACACGTGCTGCCGGGGCGTCCATCGCCCAAGTTGCAGAGGATGGATCTGGTCTGCGCATTCAGGTTACGGGGGAGGGGTTGAGCCCTGAGCAACTGCGCTTTGAATCCCCCAACCAACAGTTGATCCTCGATCGCGATGCCATTGAGCGGTTTCAATTTCCGATGATTGGCGACGTGCTGCGGCAGCAGCCCAGTGTCACCTTTGGTGGCCCCTTCGACGAAAACCGCGACATTCGCTTGCGGGGGTTGCCCAACGGCTTTACCCAGGTGCTGATTGATGGCCAGCGCCTATCCCCCGATCGCAACGATCGCCAGGTGCCCCTCAACACTATCCCCACTAACCTGATTGAAAGTGTTGAAATTATCCGCACCCCCACCGCAGCCCAGGATGCCTCGGGCATTGGTGGTACGGTCAATTTGGTGCTGCGATCGCCCCAGGAACGAGTGGGCCAAATTAACGTGGGCGGCAGCACCCTAGAGAGTCGGGGTCCCTACGGCAACCTGGAGTTTCTCTACGGCGATCGCGATGGCAACCTCAGCTTTTTGCTGAATGGAGCGATCGGCAGCCGGGGCTCGGTCAAGTTTAAAGACCGGCAGGATCGGGACGCCGATGGCGTATTGACCCAAACCGACGTTGAAGACGACATCAAAGACTTTTTTGACTATAGCTTTTCCCCCCGCCTGGAGTGGCAGGTGTCGCCCCAAGACACCTTGCATTTTGAAGGGCTGCTGCTGGCCACCGAAGAGTATCGGGATGTGGAGCGCAATATTACCCAGTTCACCTTTCGCAACAACGGCACACTCCAGCGCCAGCGAGAGCGTATACGTCTAAACGATGAAAACAGCCGGGTGCTTAACTGGCGGGTGGGAACTCGCTGGCAGCGGGAACTCGGTGCCGACAGCACCCTAGAGGTTGGTCTGCTGGTCCAAGGCCTGGACAGTACAACCAACAAAGAAGAGCGGGAAGTGCGTACGGACACCAATTTTAACAATGCTGGGGTCGGTACGGTGGGCACGCCTCAGGAATCTCGGACAGAGCAGCGAGACAGCACCACCGAAACCGACTGGATCGCCAGTGCCCGGCTGGATTGGCAGGTGAGTGACCAGCACCGGCTCACCCTGGGGGTAAATGGCAGCTTTCGCGATCGCAACGCCGACCGCATTCAAAACGACGAGCCGGTGCCCAACAACATCTTTGGCATCGACGAAACCCAGATCAATGCCTTTATCCAGGACGAATGGACCCTGGCCCCCAACCACACCCTGCTGGCTGGGGTGCGCCTAGAGCAGGTCTATACCACCGCGATCGCCAGCGACGACCGCAGCGGCAGCCAGAGCAACACCCAGATTAACCCCTCCCTCAGCTACCGCTTTCAGGCCACCCCCAATACCGTGCTGCGGGCTGGGGTGGCGCGCACGGTGGCTCGACCCAGCTTTGGTGACCTGGTGCCCTTTGCCCACCTGGTCGGGGTGATCTGGGCCAGCCCGACCAGGTGGGCAACCCCGACCTGCGCCCCCAAACCGCCTGGGGCATTGACATTGGCGTCGAGCAACAAATCGCCAACGGCTCTGGCCTGTTGGGCCTCAACGGTTTTTGGCGCACCATCGACAACCTAATTGAAAGTCAACTCAGCCAAGACCCAATCAGCGGTCGGTTCCTGCAGCGTCCGGTCAACATTGGTTCGGCCCGTACCTACGGCGTTGAACTCGATGGCCGCAGCGAACTAGACTTCATCGGCCTACCCGGATTAACCTTGCTGGGCAATGTCTCCTGGCTGAACTCAGCGGTAGACGACATCACCACCGGCGAAACCCGCCCCTTCAACGAACAGCCCGCCTACCTGTTCAACCTGGGGTTCGACTACACCTTGCCCAGCAACGCCTTCAGCGTTGGGCTCAACTACCGCTATGTGCCTCAAATTGCCTTTACCCAACAGAGTGGCGACATTCTCCAAGAGCGCTTTGTCGAACCCGAGGGCACCCTGGATGGTTACCTCACCTGGCGCCCCATCGACACCCTAGCTCTGACCCTCTACGGTCGGAACCTGCTGGGCATTGAAAATAGCCGACCTCGGCGGGTGCTAGAAAACGGTGTGCTGCAAAGCACCCAAACCGACTTCCAGCGGGCCGATCGCATCATCGGCCTTAACCTGTCCTGGCAATTTTAGGAAACTACGATGATCTGGCCCCGCCGTTGGCAACGACTGCGCCGCCGCCTAAAACCCTGGTTGGTTTTAGGCCGGGAGGTAATGCAGGTGATTTTGAGTCAGCCTCTGTGGCTGCTGCTCTCCATTGCCTCCACCATTGTCCACGCCGCCCTAGAGCCTAGCCTGGCCTGGATGGGTAAATCCTTTGTGGATGATTTACAGGGGCAAGACACCGCCCTGCAAGGCTCGCTCTTGAATTATGCCCTGGTGTTTGGCGGGGTGATTACTGGTTTGGCCGTGATTAAGTTCGGCAATCAAATTCTCAATAAGGTCTACGAAAGTCGGCTGATTATTGTGCTGCAGCGGGCCTATTTAGAGCGCCGGGGCGCATCTCGGGGGGCCGAAGATGTCTCTCGGCTGCTCTATGACACCGAGCAAGCCAAACGGGGCCTCGACATTATCTATAAAGACTCCTGGAAGATTGTGTCCCAAACGTTGTCGGTGGTGGTGTGGCAGCTGAGTCTGGCCCCCCAGTGGCTGCCCGCCCTGCTGCTGACGGTGGTGCCCCCCATGGCCCTGGTGCTACTGTTTGGCCGCTGGATTCAGCAGGCCAGCCTGGAAATTTTGGGCTTGCAAGGACAAATTGCCGGGTCTACAGGCCGCGATCGCCAGCTCCAGCTGTTTCGCCACCAGGAGTCGTTCTTTCGCTATGGCGTGCGCCTCGAAGCCCTCAAGGCCGGAGCCGAGGTGATGATGGATTTGCTCACCTGGTTTGGCCTCCTGCTGCTGGCCATCCTAGCGTTGGTGGTCAATCTAAATATTTTGCCCCAGGAGATTACCGCCGGAGATCTAGCCCTATTTGCCGTCAACCTGAATCTACTTTCTAAGCCCTTAGGGGAAATCGTCAAGGTCTACAACAAAGGGCGAGAGAGCTACCCGGCGGTGCTGCGGGTGCTTCAACCTGAGGCGGCTCCCCTACCCAAAGGAGGTGTTCATGGGTAATTTTATGGGCCTGGTACAGCACCCCCAATGGAGCCAGCTCTTGTCTCTATTCAAAGACATGGTGCAGGTACTACTGCGCCACCCCCTCTGGCTCAGCCTTTCCATTGGTTCCACGGTGCTCAGCGTCTCCCTAGAGCCGAGTCTGGCCTTGCTAGGCCGCAACTTCGTCAACCAGCTCCAGGATGACAGCACCGCCCTAGAAGACTCTCTGGTTAGCTACGTACTGGTGTTTGGCGGCGTACTAGTGGGCCTGGGGCTGATTAAATTTGGCGATAAGGTACTCAACAAAATCTATGACCTGCGTCTGATCATTGCCCTCCAGCGCACCTACCTAGAGCGCCGCCACCAAGAACGGGGAGCCCAGGACATTGCCCGCCTGCTCTACGACTGCGACCAGGCCAAGGGCGGCATGGATATTCTCTACAAAGACGCCTGGAAGATTGTAGCCGGGGTGGTCTCTGTGCTGGTGTGGCAGCTTAGCCTGGCCCCCGAATGGCTGCCCGCTCTGGTCTTGGCCGTCCTGCCCCCGGTGCTGATTGTGCTGGCCTTCGGCCACTGGATTCAGCGCCTCAGCCTCGATATGCTGCGGCTCCAGGGGCAAATTGCCGCCTCCACCGATGAAGTTAACCGCCTGCGGCTGTTCGCCCACCAGGAAACCTTCTTTCAGCGCACCATTCGACTGGAGTTTTTTAAGAAAGGCTCAGAGGTGCTGATCGACCTGCTGGCCTGGGTCGGGCTGCTGGCGGTGATTTTTCTCGCCTCCCTATGGGATATTGGCCTGCTGCCCGAAGAGGTGCGCGCTGGCGATCTGGCCCTGTTTGCCGTTAACCTCAATCTGCTCTCGAAGCCCATGGGCGACATCGGCAAGGTGTACAACAAAGGCCGCGAAGCCTACCCCGCCCTGCTGCGGGTTTTGCAGCCCGATCGCGCGATCGCTTTAGGTATGGAGAAGATGAACTAATGCAAGCCAACATGATTCGCAAGATAGCGGAGCGCGACCCGGTGACGCTACAGACCGAGGCGTCGGTGTTTCAGCTCTATGGACGGCTGCTGGGCTATGTGTTTCAGCATCGGGGAGGGCTGGTGATGGGGTTTATCAGCATTGTTGGGGTGTCGCTTTTGCAGGTGCTGATTCCTCAGATCACCCGCTATGTGATCGATACCTTGATTCCGGCCCAGCGGTTTGATCTGCTGATTTGGGTGGGGCTGAGCATTGTAGCGATCGCCCTGCTCCTGGGTACCTTTAATTTCCTCAAAAGCTATAGCCTGGCCCTGGTGGGGCAGCGCACCATCTACCAGTTGCGCAATGACCTGTACCAGCATTTGCAAAAACTGTCCCTGGGCTACTTCGAGAACCAGCGCACCGGGGCACTGATGGCCCGCCTCACCCAGGATGTCGATTCGCTGCAAACCCTGATTACCGCCGACGCTGCTGAGCTGATTGCTGAGATCGTGACTTTCTCAGCGGTCGTTACTTACCTGTTTTATGCCGACTGGTCGCTGACCCTGATGATTTTGGCCACCCTACCCATAATGGTGGGGCTGACCCAGCTATTTGGCACCCGCATGCGGGGGGCTTACCGCCAGGCGCGGGAGCAGGGGGCTGAGGTGAGCAACCACCTGCAAGAAACCCTGACTAATATGAAGGTGATCAAAGCCTGCGCCAACGAGGGCTACGAAATCGATCGATTCTCTGACTACAACCAGCAAAACCTGGAGGCCAACGTGCGGGTGGTGAAGCTGTGGTCGGCGTTTTCTCCGGTGATTGATTTTATGAACTACCTGGGTTATGTGATTGTGCTGGTCTATGGCGCCTGGGAGGTAATGCGGGGGCGGCTCACCATTGGCGAAATGACGGCGTTTTTAGCCTATCTAGGCCAGGTCAACCAACCCGCTAAAAAATTTAGCAAGTTAATGCACGCGCTACAAAAGGCCGCTGCCGCCTGCGAGCGCCTGTTTGAGACGCTGGATACCGAACCCGACATTCAGGAAAAACCCGACGCCCTGGAGTTGCCCCCCGTGCAGGGAAACCTCAAGTTTGAGTCCGTAGACTTTGCCTACAGCCCCGGTCAGCCGGTGCTCCAGCAGTTCAGCCTAGAGATCCAGCCGGGCACCACGGTGGCACTGGTTGGCCCCTCTGGGGCAGGCAAGAGCACCATCGCCAGTCTCGCCACCCGATTCTATGACCCCCAGAAGGGCCGTATTTTGATGGATGGCTATGATTTACGCGATCTGACCTTTAATTCTCTCCGTCGCCAGATGGGCATTGTTTCCCAAGAAACCCTGCTGATCTACGGCACCGTGCGAGACAACATTGCCTATGGCAAACCCGGCGTCACCGACGAAACCATCGAAGTCGCCGCTCGGGCGGCCCATGCCCACGAGTTCATTACGGCCCTGCCCCAGGGGTACGACACCCTGATTGGCGAACGGGGAGTAAAGCTGTCTGGGGGCCAGCGACAGCGCCTGGCGATCGCCCGTGCCCTGGTCAAAGATCCCGCCTTTCTGATCCTGGACGAGGCTACCTCGTCCCTCGATACCGAATCGGAGGCACTGATTCAGGCAGCTCTAGATCGGCTGATGCATGGAGAGCCGAACTCAGGCGGCGATCGCACCTGCCTCGTTATCGCCCATCGGCTATCCACTGTACAAAAAGCTGACTGTATCGTAGTCCTAGAACATGGGCAGATCGTAGAAATGGGAACCCATGTAGCGTTACTTGCTCGACAGGGACGTTATGCCGATTTGTGTCAAGGACAATTTTTTGTGGCCGACCCTTCAGCATCTGATCTAGGCATTGTTAATAAGGGGGTACGGGCCACAGCGTAGACGCTGTCAGGTCTTCTACACAGGCATAATTGCTACTGAGATAAGTACAAAAGCGGGAAATTACCATCTGATGATCGATGTGCTGACGGGGATACAAATCGCGGTCTTGGGGGTAAGCTATCTGGCTCTGGGGATCGGCTATGTGCCTGGGTTACGGATGAATCGCGCCACCATTGCGCTGGTCAGCTCGGCGGTGTTGATCGCCCTAGGCACCCTCAGTCTGGATGAAGCCTGGCGGGCGATCGATGCTAATACCATCGTGTTTTTACTCAGCATGATGGTGGTCAATGCGTACCTGTCCTATGCGGGGTTCTTCAAGCTGGCACTGCTGTACCTGCTACGGTTCACGCGCAGTCCCCTGGGCCTATTGGGGTTGCTAACCGTGGGCACAGGCATATTGTCGGCACTTTTCTTAAATGACACGTTGGCGCTGGTGAGCACTCCTCTGACAGTACAGTTAACTCGGTCGCTGAAGCTCAACCCGGTTCCTTACCTGCTGGCGATCGCCGGAGCCACCAATATCGGCTCTGTAGCAACCCTCAGTGGAAATCCGCAAAACTATTAGATGACAATTACTTTGGCGGGTGACGACAACTATTTTGGCGGGTAGTACAGCGCTAGGAATAGCCGACGTCA
>NZ_SMDQ01000046.1 GCF_012911975.1 Nodosilinea sp. P-1105
AGACTTCAACAATCTTTTTTCGAAAATCAAGAGAGTAAGCTTTCATGCTCAGCCATCACAAGGAAAATTCATTACAGACATGAATAATTCCCAGAGCCTCCTATAGTTCAATTGTACCTCACTCAACAAGGAACCGCTATAAACCGATTCAAAATGCCTGGGCGACCTTAGCCGAAGTCCCTACCCAGACTGCTATATCCGACGCCATCAGCCAAGACTTAAAACGGCGCGGTTTTAGATTCGTGGGCTCAACCATCTGCTACGCCTACATGCAGGCGGCAGGACTGGTGAATGATCACACTGTGGATTGCTTTCGCCACCAGGAGATCAAGGCCATGTCTGGATAGCAAAATATCGCCGTAGGAAGCATCTTTCTAACGATTCCCTGATCCCAGACTCTCTGAATCAGGTCAACACAATGCCTGGGGACGGTATGTCAAGATCCCAAGGTTCTTGGACTCACGGACCGCGAGTTTTAGCACACTCTAAGGCAAGCCTCTGGGGCAGAACCCTGGGATCTGTATCGGGGTTCTAGTCAGAGGCCTGACCCGCCTGGCGGCCTAATTCATAGACACCACAACCAACGCAGCTAATCAGCCCCAGGCTGACCGCCCAACTGGCCCCCAGGCTAATGGTCAGACCATAGTAGATCAAACCACCCACCAGTAGAAAAGGCACCACACTCACCAGGGAAGCTAACGCGGCAGTCTGGGCTTCACGCCCCTCTCCGGTGCGCTCAACCTCTGTCTCTGGCCTGTTTTCGGCCTCCTGGTCTTGTGATCCGCTTAAAGAGCTCTCGACCCGATGCAGCCAACCGTCAACGCGATCGATCGTCCATTGGGCCAGGGGAGAAAAGCCGAGGTACAGAGCCAATGCCCACAGGGCGGTACCAGCAATGACAGCCGTATCAAGGAAAACAGGGAAGGACAAAGATGCGATCGCCATACTAGTACCGCTACGCGGAATTCAAAATGCAAAGTTCAAGGTGAAAAATTGTTGCTGCGCAAGGATTTTAAGCGTTCTGAACAGTAGGTTGATTTCTGCCTTGGTGTACTAGTACCAGTCAGGATAGAAAAGAACGCTTACAGTCCCCCAGTAAAACCCCAGTACACCTTGACATCAAGTGACTTCTAGAGCATCGGTATAGTACGCCAAGATCCCAGGGTTCTGCCCTCGGATCCCCAAAAAATCCTGGCTAAGGTGATCTCTGGAAAACAATCTCCCAGTGGTGGGCCGAGCCCACCCTACCTTAGTGCTGGTCGGTGGATAACGTTGGGAACTTCCTTCCTAGAGATCTCCTAATACCTTCTGCCTTCTGCCTTCTGCCTTTCTATTCTAGTCTCGCTCAGGTCGGTAGTCAGGTCGGGGAGGCGCAGGCGGTGGGCCGGGGTCAAGGCGGTAGCGATCGTTATACTCGCTGCGACTTCTGGGGGGGCGTCGCCGCCGCACACGGTCGTCAGGGCGAGGGGTGGGGCCATAGTAGGGAGGCTCGTCGGGCCGTCCGCCCCGGTTATCTGGGGCGGCATCACTGCGGTAGCGATCGTCGTAGGTATCCCGGGGGTAGGGAGGCCGAGGCGGCACAGGTTCATCCCGCCCCCCTAGCATGGGTCGTGGGCGAGCATAGGGGTCGCTGGGTCCCATGTCCCGCATGTCTAGTTCGGCCCGCAGGTTTGTCCGAGCATCGGGAGTGTAGACTGGCCGACTGGGCCGACTAGGGCGGTAGCCACCCCCACCACCGTAACCATCCCAGCCATCGGTCTGGGTAGCGGGGCGATTCTGGGTTGGGGTGCGAGAATTGATGTTCTGAATGATGAGCGAGGTGAGTACACCTACCATGATCGACTGTTGCAGGGAGGACAACAGGGGCATGGTCCATTCAGACAGCAGAATCACCCCAGAAACGAGCAATAAAACTGAATAGATTTTGTCAGAATCGCGGCCATACCCAGGCTTCAGCCGATCCAGAAAAAATAGTGTAACGGCACCGAGGATCGTGGCAATACCAAGGAGTAGGGGGACAGGGGTAAAATTCACAGTGGATTCCTCGTTAGGATGGCGACTCTGCGCTTAGCCGCAAACGGCTAGAACCGATGCGTGGGAGATTATCGAGACCGCTTTACTCTAATACATATCCAGGCAGTTATACCACGTCTAGCTTCAGGTTAAGCGGCCTTCATGGGGACAGCGCTAGATCTGGTTTTAGACGAGGGGGCACCATATCTGGGGATTTCAGCCATAGCTATTAATTATCTTAACGAACTGTCAAGGATTCCATGGGTTACCTGGGCGGTAACGCTGGGCAGATAACCCGAAGGAAAGTTCCCAACCCTGCCCAATCCCTATGAAGTATCAGGTATCCTAGGCATATTCTGTCTGTCCTTCATGGTTCTGTCCTGACATGATCCGGTGGTCCGCTGGGGCCATTATTCTGTTAGGACTGAAAAATTACTCTTGTCGGCAGGAGTGTCGTCTTAAAAATTCCTTCTAGGATCGTCCTGATGAGGCAATCTATCCGTTCCCTGGCCACTGTTCCCCGCCCAATTTTGCTGCTGGTCCTGTGTGGGCTAAGTAGTGGTGGGGTCTTGATGGCTAACCCAGGGCAAGCCAATCAGGTAGAACAGAGGAGCGCTGATCAACCGGGGGCGGATCAGCCGGTGCTGATGGCCCAGGGGGCAACCACCGCCGAGCTAGAGCGGTTGCAGCGGGAAGCGGATTTGGCGTTTAGCCGGGCAACCACCCTATTTTTTGTGTTGCTAGGCACCCTAATCGTGTTGTTAGGGGTAGGGGTGGCCATGCTGTGGCTGATGCGGCGATCGGTGATTCAGGAAGTGTCGGAGGTGGTGCGTCAGCAAATCAACGCCATCACCGACCTGGAAACCAAGATCCAATCGGCGACCCGTGACCTTGACCACATCCTGGGCCAGGCCCAGGAACGGGCTACCGCGATTGAAAGCCGCACCAACCGGTTCCAGGAAGATGCGGTGACCAAGAAGCAGGTGCTTAACCGGCTGGTGGATGATCTAGCGGAGTTCAAGGCTCGTACCATCAACGACTGGCAGTCTACCCTGGCGGACCTACAGGTGAAGCTAGAGTCCACAGAGGCCAATTTTGTCGGCCATCTATCAGGGCTGCGGCAAACCGCAGATGACCAGGTCACCACCCTGCGCAAAGAAACCCAAATGCAGCGGGATGTGGTGTTTCGCACCCTGGAGGACAACCAGAGCAGTTTTTTACGGGACGTGAATCGGCTGCGCAGTGATGTGGAGGTGCAGCAGGATGCCGTACTGCAAAAGCTGAACAATACAGAGACCGCCTTTGTCGACCAGGTGGGGACCTTAACCCAGAGTGTGCAAGATGAGCGCGATCGCGTTATGGCCTCCTTAGTTGACCTGCGCCAGCAGTTGACTACCCAGGCCAGCGACCAGGTGGAGCGCCAGGCTACGGCCATTGCCGCTGCCCTGGAGGCCCAGGAGCAAGCCAGTCTGGACCAGCTCAGGGCTCAAGAGCAGGCGATGCGGCGTCAATTGGAAGAGTTGCAGGTGGCGGCCCTGGGGCAAAAGGATCTGGCCATTCAGAACATTGAGCGCTCGATCGATGAATTTACCCAGCGGTTTGCCAACCTGCGCAGCGAGGTAGAATCTCAACGCAATCGGATTTTGCAAGACCTGCGGCGCCAGGCGGATGAATTCTTGGCCCAGTTTACCGGGCTGCGAGGGGATATCGAGCAACGGCAAGAGGTGCTGCTCGCCGATCTGCGCCGGGCCGCTGACGATGCTCTGGATCGCTTTGCCACAGTGCGCACCGAGGTGGATGGCCGTCAGCGCAGTACCCTGGATGAGTTCCAGCAGATGGCCCAGGAGCTGCAAACCCAGTTGACCCAACTGGCCCTGGAGGCAGAGAGTCAAAAGTCAACCTTGCTCAGTGACCTGGATGAGTCAGCCAATGCCTTTGGTCAGCAGGTGCGATCGCTGCAAGATACCGCCGGGGAACAGCAGATTCAGGTACTAGATAGCCTGCGAGCCATGGAAGCCGCCTTTACCGAACAACTGGGACAGGTGCGGCAGGTGGTGTTTGCTAAGCGCGATCGCGTGCTCGACAAAATTGATAGCTTTGACCGCCGCCTGAGTGAAGACCTGGCCAACCTGGAAGCCACCGCCACCGAGCGAGAAACCCAGGTGAAAGCTCGCCTGGATGAGTTGATGACCGAAATGACCGAGCGGTTTAGCCAACTAAAGGCCGACATCGAAGCCGGGCGGGAGGTCACCCTGGGAAATCTCAACGACCTGAAACAAAGTTATCAGGTGCGTCTGGACGCGATTCAGGCCGAGGCCCAGCATCAAAAGGCCGACATTATGCAGCGGCTGGGAGAAGTCACCCCTCAATATCTGGCCGATTCGTTCATGAGTGAGGCCCGCCAGCAGTTTGCCACCATTGACGATAAGCTCCATCGCTTAGAGACCAACCGCCCTCAACTGTTCCTCACCGCCGACGAGTATATCGAACGGGGCGATCGCTACCTGGCTGATGCTGACTATCAGCTGGCCATCGGCGAATACGACAAAGCCCTGGAGATTCAGCCGATCAATACTCAAGTGTGGCTAAACCGGGCCAAGGCTCAGCAAGAACTGGAGCAGCTAGAAGCCGCCATTGACTCCCTTAATCGACTGCTCGGCCTGGAGCCCAAACACACCATCGCCCTGAGCCAAAAGGGGATGCTGCTGCGAGAGCTGCGCCGCCACGAAGAAGCCCTCACCGTGTTTGAGCGGTTAACCGAGTTGGCGGCTGACGATCCAAAAGCCTGGTTGAATCGGGGCATGGTACTCAGCCGTCTGAAGCGTCGAGAAGAGGCGATCGAAGCCTTTGACAAGGCCCTGGAACTCAACCCCGAATACCACGAAGCCTGGGTCAACCGGGGGGTCTCCTACGGTATCTTGCAGCAGCATGAGGAAGCTTTTAAGTCCTTTGATAAGGCAGTGGAGTACCAGGCCAATGACGCGATCGCCTGGCTGAATCGCGGCCTTTCCCTAATTGAGTTAGAACAATATGACGATGCCTTAGCCAGCTTCGACAAAGCTACTCGCTTTAACCCTGACTCTCCCAAAGCCTGGGACAATCGTGGACTGGCCCTGGTTAAGCTGGGCCGCGACGACGCAGCCATCAAAAGCTTCGACACCGCCATTTCCCTCGACCCCGACTATCCCAAAGCCCACTACCATAAAGCTCTCTGCTATGCCCTGCAACGTCAGTTTGATCCTGCCATGGAAGCCCTACAACAGGCGGTGCGCCTCGACCCTGACTATAAAGAAGAAGCCCGCACCGAACCGGCTTTCGACGAACTATGGAGCGATAACTGGTTTCGCGAACTAGTAGAAAAGTAAAATTACCTGTTAGTGCTCTGAGTCAGAAATAACCCACCTATTTCCGTCAGCTCAAACCTTTGCATGGAGCAGGATTTCCTTTCTACCTCCTGTCTTCTGACCTCTGACTGTCTGTACTAGTCCATTACAAAAAACCACTTGGAAGAAAACGAAATGAGGCAGTATTCTCAACTCACCTTAGTTACTTATCGAATTAGTCAAGTACTGCCAATTATTTATCACATTGGTTCATCCATTGTCTTGGTTACAGGTCTATCACTAGGATCAACCTTATGGATTTTTTTACTGTATCTCAGCCGAGTCATGGCAACTACTAGTATTTACCATCGACTACTGACCCATAAATCCTATCAGGCCCCAAAACTAGTTTTATATTTAGGATGTATTGTGGCAGCGTCAGCAGGGCAGATGGGACCAAGCTGGTGGAAAGCCCATCATCTAAATCATCATTACTATACCGAGCAAGAGCTAGATTCTCATTCCCCTCATACCCCTTTTCAAGGATTCTGGGGTTTTCTCTGGTCTCATGTGGGATGGCTATTATCGCCTCGGTTTTTACCGAAAAAACTGCCAAATGATGTTGAAAATGACAAGGTTTTAAGGATTATCGATCGATTACATTTTCTGCCCTTCATAGCGCTTGGGGCAATCTCATACTTTATTGGGGGACTCGAATATCTCGGTGCTTTTTTTCTCAGCACAACGCTTCTGTTTCATGCTACTCAAACAGTCAATTCCCTGGCACATATCTTTGGCGGTCAGCCCTTTGCTACCGAGGACCAGAGTCGGAATAATGGTCTTGTCGCTTTTCTAACGGTGGGTGAAGGCTGGCATAATCTCCATCATGCCTTTCAGGCATCCAGTCGCCATGGTATTACCGTTCAGAACGGTAAGGTTGTTTATTTACCCGATCCTACATTTAGCTTCCTCAAGATACTTGAACTCTTTGGATTAGCCTCAAAGCTTAGGGTCCCGACTGAAACCGAACTGCTGGCACGGGCTAGACACTCAAACAACTTGCAGCCATTAAATTCGGGACTACCGGCTACAGAAGACGCTTAAATTAAGTTACTTGACTCAATAGTCTGGACACTTACTTTTCTGAAAAAGCGCTGAAATTCTTGACTGCTCGCTGACTAAGCCGTTGAGTAAGAGAGTTGAGACTCCCATTCCACCACTGCTGACAAAAACTGTCCGGAGTATTGTTGGCTAAGACTTAATTTTTAAGTTGTTAAAAGCGATCAGTCTACATTTCTTGTCTCATGACAACTTGATAAAGAAATTAGGCCTTGCCGTAATTTGGTAAACCTGAGGGTACGTCCCTGTCGTAAAAGCCCCCATACACATTAGTAGATAAAATTCCCAGTGACGCTTCCACTCATCGACTGTTTGGAAGGGGGTGGAGTCAAGAATACGTTGGATATGGGGTTTGATATTCTCCCAATTTTGTTGAAAGTAGTGATTCCAGGAACGCAACGTTGCCGGGTAGTCTTCGAAAATGTTGTTCTCCTTGATCTTTACAAACTGCCGATTGCTCTCGATCGCCTTACCCAATTGCGATGGTGATCCCAGCGAAGCATGCTGAAATATATATCGATTGATATAAGGATCACAGACCAAAGTAGGGTGATCCGCTCCAATAGTTTGAATACCCAGTAGACCATCGGGACTGATCACCTCGCGCACATTTTTGAGAATGTGAGGTAGGTTTCGGGTACCGCCGTGTTCCAGGGTTTCAAGAAAAATACACTTTGTGATCTGCTCAACCCCCGCTTGAGCCAGAATATCTTGATGGCGATTGTGATAGCTATGGTTGAAGAAGTGGTAGTCCTTCATCCCCTCGAACTTGGCGCGACAGTAGTCGATCTGTACGTCTGAGATTGTGATTCCAATGTAGGTTATGTTGAACTGATGCTTTAAGTAGTCTGGTAGCGTCCCCCATCCGCAACCACAGTCTAGAATGACATCACCATCGCTAATGTTCAGCTCATTAACCCAATAGGCTAAGTTCTGATTCTGAGCAGCGGTCAGGTTTTCGGGTGTTTGAGCCAGACCGGTCCAATCCCCCGTCGTATATTTCATCGACTCTCCCAGAAAACCTTCGTACAATTCAGTTGGAAGGTCGTAGTGGGTCTTTGCGACATCCATTTGTCGAATCAGGGACAAATTAAAAGTTTTGTAAAGCAGCTGCTCTAAAAGCAAGGAAGGCGAATTTGGCAGCTCAAAAATAATAGAATTTGTTTTTGTTTCCAGGTTAAGAGCAAATAAGCGCTCAAACAACAGATCGATCCGTGAACAACGCCATAATCCCTTTATATAGGTATTGCCAAGTCCTAAAGTTTTGAATTTCTTGAACTGATTGATAACATTTCTAAGCTGATTATCTTGGCAAATAATATCCCAAGGATTCGCTCCACCTAAGACATCTTTTTCCTCAATTACTTGGATATTTTTGCTAAGCAAAATCTGGCTTATGGGCTCTTTTATCGCAAAGGCAGTATGAGAATTCGCTTGACTATGTTTTGACAACGAAGACATGATTTTTCTCCCATTTCAGTAGCAGAATAACCTGGCGCTCGATGACGAAAATTACTTACCTACACTTATCTACTTGGTAGAGCAGAAGCCTCCATTTGACAATGATTTTCCTCACCGTTCTGACTTCCTGTCATAGGGATTTTACACCCTAGTATCAACCATGAATGGATTAACAAAACTGATCAATGTCTGTGAAAAGTGACAGACGTTGATCTTAATAAGTCTATCTTTAATCTTTCTATATTAAAACCCCTCCCTTTTACTTAGAATTTCCTTAGAATTTCAGTCAATTTCAAAAAATCAATGAAATCCAAGTTTTATTGGACGTCATTTCTCTCTCACAAAATGATTTTTGCTCCTTTTGTTGTATGCTACCTTGCTTAACCTGCTGGATGGGTCTTGGAGCGTAAGTAAACGTATATTGTTCATGAGTCTTTACCAAACTTGACCACTCCTAAATATGGCTTCCGCTGTAACTCCAGATTTGCAGGGTGTGCGGGCAATATTAATAGCTTGAGAGGCTCATCCTCGATAGACTATTGATTCCGGGCAGGCCGTTATGACCCGCGACAGGGGGACGATGCAGGGCAATCAGTGCTACGCGACTCATGAGGTTGACGTTGCGGGGGGGTGGAACCTGAGGGGGCAAAATTCCCTCAGACAACTCATCTGGCTGGCTATCGCCTCAGGCTTGAACACACCTCCGTGCGGCATTTAAGGAAAATCTGGGAAAAAGTGATTCCAGTTTCTAGATCTGGGATAAGCTAATTGGCGATGTGTGCTGCCTATCAATCGGGCTTCCAGCTATGACTTGGCGACTCCGCAACGTTCCCTCCAGGTTTTCCGTGCGTGCTTTACAGGCTGAGGTATTTAGGGGGAGACAGCGTTGGCGACCAACCTTCAAGCTTTCTCGGCTATTTTGGCTAATGGTACTGGGGCTACTCACCCTCTATGCCACCCTGACGGTCTTTGCCACGCCCAACCTGGTCAAAGCTCAGGAGGTGGCGATCGCTGATACTGGCACAGCCGCCTTCTGGACTCAAGCGTCCTTCCCGGTGGAGGACTTTCAGACCTACACCTCTCCCTTTGGCTACCGCAGAGACCCGGTCAATGGTAACCAACGGTTTCACTATGGGCTTGATCTAGCCGCTCCAAACGGCAGCTACATCCGCAATTGGTGGGCCGGGGAAGTGGTTTGGGTGGAAGACCAGGGGGCTTGTGGCACCTCTGTGGGCATCAAGTCTGGGGATTGGACCCACATTTATTGTCATATGCACGGCCATGTGACTCGTGATTCCCGGGGGCGGGCTATGGTCGATCGCAATGGGGGAATTCAGTTACGAGTTGGTCAGCAGGTTCCAGCAGGAGCCCGCATTGGCCGTGTGGGCATGACCGGGCGCACCACTGGCCCCCACCTCCACTGGGGTATGAAATACCAGGACAACTGGATTGACCCGGCCCTGGTGCTGCAAGCCATGTATCTGGGCCAGCAGGCCGGTCGCTAGGGTTGGTGACCTGGCTTTTAGGGTTGCTGTTGGGGGTATGGCTGGTGGTAGGCCCAGCAGGTCCTGCCCTGGCGGTTTCTGGGGATGGGGATCATCCCCCCTTGACCCTAGAGATTTTGAGGCAACGGCTGGATAATCCTGGCCAACGGGAAGGGCGTCCAGTCATTGATTTGCGTAACTTTACCCTTGATCTGCGGTCCGACAGCGAGCTCAGTCAAGGGTTTTATCGATTGTTGAGCAATGGGTTGCAAAAACCAGCCACACCGCCTGCGCTGGATCTCAGCTATGCGGTGGTGCAGGGGGATCTGGATCTTCAACGATTGGGACAACGGCAGCCCCTATATAGCTCAGCCTTAGATGCCGCTGAGGCTCAGCAGGATGGTTTGGCGGCGTTGCTGAGTGAGGCGGCCAAGGCCCAACTAAAGCGCGATCGCAAGCGCCTATCTCAGCTCAGTCGGCTATCCCAGTCATTTTTGATTCAAGCCGGTGACACCCCCCAGCAGATCTATTTATTTAAAGGGCCGATGGTGGCCCTCCAAACCCACTTTCAGGGTCAGGTGTTGGGGGGCGACACCTTCTTCTTAGGCCGCATTTTGGCCCAGGGGGCCACCTTTGAGCAGGGGCTCTATCTGTCCGGAGCACGTTTTAGCCAGCCAGTAACCGTGTCGGGTGCAGACTTTCGTCAGACTGTCCAGGCCAAAAACGCAATTTTTTTCCAGCCCACCCGATTCGACCAGAGTCAATTTCGCAAAGGACTGAACTTTCAAGGGGCCGAGTTTAAAGCCGACGCCAACTTTAGCCGCAGCCAGTTTACCGGCAACCTGAACCTCAGCCGCATCCAGTGGCAGGGCACCGCTGATTTTGCCCGCACTGACTGGCAAAACACCGCCTTTTTTCTGCGCAATTACTTCGCTAAGGCCGTATTTTTTACCGAATCCCGGTTTGATGCGCCGCTAATCCTCCGCCAGGCCAGGTTTGGCGAGCCCGTGAACTTGCGCAATGTCATTCTGGGGGATGACATGGATTTGGGAGATGCGCTGATTCCTCCCCAGGCCTACATCAATGTGGCCGGGTTAGAGTTCAGTGTCGAGCAAACCAAGATTCTCGGCACCCCTGGGAAAATTGGTCGGGCCTTCTCGGTACCGCAGCTAACTGGCAATGAAACCCTGCTGCGAAATCTAGAGCGTAATTTTCGACAGCTAGAGCAAATTGGGGACGCCAATCACATCGCCTATACCACTGAGCGCTTGCGGCTCAAGGACTGGCATCGTCAGTTGTTGGGAGTCAACCTGAATACGGCCTCAGTTGCAGCCCTGGTCAACGCTGGCTTTACCGAAGCCCAGGCCCAAGCCGTAGTTCAGCAGCGACAGCAGCAGACCTTTATTGGGGTAGATGGCATCCTTAACGTAGAAGGGGTCGATCTGGCCACTTACCTCAAGGTACGAGACCATATTTTTGCCCGCAACACCTTTTCTCTCACCAAGCGTATCGCCCTAGGTTTGCGTTGGCTGATCCTGACTGGGCTGGTGGTCCTTAGCCACTATGGCACTAGTTTTGGCCTCACCTTTGGCCTGGGGTTGGTGGCCATTCCCACCTTTGCCCTGATGTTTTGGTTTATTGATCGCTATCGCCGTCGGCTGCCAACGCCGATCGTGCCCCCCCTGGCGGAAGGGCTATGGCTGGGGGGAGCTTGTGGTCTCTCTGGCAGCCTGGGGTTCAGCAATCTGTGGCGTCTGGCTGACTATCCAGGGCTAGCCTTAATCACTCTGGGGTTACTGATTTTACCCATCCCCGTGGGACTGATTGTTCTACTACTGAAGCGGGGTCGATTCCATGACCTGATGCATGAAAGCTATTTTGTCGAAGACGGTAGCCTGCGCCAATTGCGGCTGTTGATAGCCCGCCTGCCAGTGATTCCTAAATTTCCGTTTTTTCGCGATCGCTATACCCCTATCCTGCTCGACCGTCGCTGGAATTGGCTTAACTATCTAGATTTCAGCCTGAACAACTGGTTGAAATTTGGCTTCAATGACATTCGATTGCGAGATCAACAGGTGCCTGGGTTGATCACAGCTCTGGTGTGGTATCAATGGGGGTTGGGGTTGCTCTACGCTGCGCTATTGTTATGGACCCTGTCGCGCACCATTCCCGGTCTAAACCTACTGCTGTATTTCTAGCAATTCCCTGTGAGTCAACCGTCTTCTTCGTCCTCAGATTTAAACCAAGAGGCCAAAGCTGATCTACGTCGCCGCCTGATCAAAGCCCGCCAAAGCATTCCTCCCCAGTTGTGGCGGCAAAAGTGCGATCGCATCTGCGCTCATCTCCTGGCCTGGAATTACTTTCGCCAGTGTCGGGTAATTTTGGCCTACACCAGCTTTCGCCAAGAACCAGATCTGAGCCCCCTGACCCAGCACCATGCTCACTGGGGCTTACCCCGCTGCGTCGGTAAGCAAATGCAGTGGCACTACTGGTCCCCCCAGAGCAAATGGCCCCTGCGCAAAGGGGCCTACGGCATTACCGAACCCCACCCCAAGTCTCCCCTGGTGGATTTGGCCATGGTGGATTTGATGTTGGTCCCGGCGGTCGCCTGCGATGTGCGGGGCTATCGACTGGGATACGGCGGCGGCTACTACGATCGCCTGTTTAACCAACCCCAGTGGCAGCGGGTCCCCGCCATTGGCGTGGTGTTTGAATATGCCCGCCTGCCTAGCCTGCCCAAAGATGTGTGGGACCGCCCGATGACCGGGGTATGCTCTGAAAGTGGTCTGTTTTTAGCCCAGTAGCCCCTCCTCGATTCGCCTGATGTCATGCATCATGGAACCAGCCCGTGAGCATCGGTACAGATTCCAGGGCTCTATCCTGGGATGTTCCAAAAGTTGTGGCCCAAGACCCCCAAGACCCCCAAGACCCCCAAGACCCCCAAGGCCCCCAAGACCCCTAAGACCCCCAAGACCCTTAGAAGCTTGACATCCTATGCCGATGCTCTAAACCAAATTCAAGTCCAGACCTGGAGTTCTGCCTGTGGGAAAACTTCAGATCCCGAGCTGGACTTGGTATAGCTACATTTCTCGTTGAGTTGAGCGATCGCTTTATCAGACGTTTTTCCCACCAACGCCCAGGCCGCCGCCGTCAACTCGCCATGCTCAAACCCAACCGCCGCCGCTGGTTGATGGTGACCTTGGTGGGGTTACTGGGGCTGGCCTACAGCACCGTAGACTGGCGGCTACTCAGTCGGCCCATCACCTATCCCGACAACCCGATTACTAACGCCGACTGGTATCAACCTCAGCAGCGGGTAGTCGGGGGCCCCCGCGGCAGCGCTCCGATTCCCGCCAGCGATACCACCGTCATCCCCCCAGAGGCCTTGGGAACAGCGGTAGAGTTTGCCGAAGCCCAAAACTCGGTAGCCCTGCTGGTCATGCACCGCGATCGCCTGGTGCTCGAACAGTACTGGCACGATCACGCCGCCGACAGCCCGATCAATGGCATGTCCATGACCAAAACCCTGGTGGCCCTATTGATGGGCATCGCCATAGACGAAGGGCACATTACATCTCTCCAGGATCCGATAGCTACCTACATCGACGAATGGGCTGACGATGATCGGGGCCAAATTACCCTGGCCGATTTACTCTACATGCAGTCGGGGCTGCGCAACGACGACCGCACCACTACCCTCCAGTCTGACCTGGTGCAACTCTATGGGGGCTCTGATGTGCACCGTACCGCCCTGGCCATTCCAGCCGAGGATCCCCCTGGCCAGCAATTTGCCTATAACAATGTCAATTCTCAACTGGCCGCGATCGCCCTCGAACGAGCCACGGGCGAATCCTTCGGCGACTACCTATCAAGCCGGTTATGGCAGCCCTTAGGTAGCGACGATGGATTTCTCTGGCTAGACCGACCAGGGGGCAACGCCAAACCCTTTTGTTGCTTTTTTGCCACCGTCAGAGACTGGCTGCGGGTGGGCCAGATGATCCTGCATCAAGGGCGCGTCAACGACACCCAGGTGGTACCAGCCGCCTGGATCCAGCAAATGCAAGGCGCCTCTCCCCTGGAGCCCACCTTTGGCTTACATCTATGGATTAAAGCCCGAACACCCGCCTATCCCCAGGTTAACCAAGCCGCCTCAGCCCCCTTCGCCGCCCCTGACACCGTTTACCTGGATGGTCGCTATCATCAGCGGGTCTACGTAATTCCCTCCTACGATTTAGTGATTGTGCGCATTGGCGAGTATCCCCCCGCCTGGGATGATGCGGTCATCCCTAATGCCCTGGTCGACGGGCTACAACAAGCCAGTGAATAATATCGGCTGGCAGCAATGTGGCCACCTTTGCTTATGCCGCAGCATAGTAGCACCTGGTGACAACAACTGAGCTACCTCAGAGGCACCTCAATACCTGCTTTTACGTCCTGAGTTTTGTATATCTGCCCAAGGAGAGAGCCGTTAGACAAACCACTTGGGCAAAACTATGGGGCAAAGCCGCTTGCATGGGATAGATGATAAAGCTCTCGAGATGAAGATATCGTAAAGGTATCGTCTTAGGACCATACTTTGATAAAGTCTTCAAGATTGAAGCTTAAAATCAATGTTGTGCGCGCAACTACACCTTAATAATGATAATGAGCTATGCAAACTTGTGAGGATGCTGCCGATACTGATCTACAGCCGTTTGTCTCAGTGATCATTCCGGTTTACAACGATGCTGACAGACTAAACATTTGTTTAACCGCGTTGCATCAGCAAACCTATGATTCGGATCGCTATGAAATCATTATTATCGATAATGGCTCTGATTCAAGCCAGGCCATGGACAACCTTAAGGCTAAGTTTAACAACGTTGTTTATGAGCAGGAATTGATCCCAGGTTCCTATGCAGCTCGCAACAAAGGTATTATTATTGCCAAGGGTGACGTGATTGCGTTCACAGATTCAGATTGTATTCCAGTTAATGATTGGATAGAAAAAGGAGTGAAATACTTAACAAAAATGCCCAACTGTGGGTTGGTGGCAGGCAGAATTGAAATGTTCTTCAAAGATCCTAATCATCCTAATCTCTGCGAGTTGTATGATCGCTTTGTTATGGACTTTCCCCAAAAAGCGTTTCTAGAGAAGCGTGGCGCGGCATTCACAGCAAACATCTTTACATGGAAGCATGTTTTAGACAAGGTTGGCTATTTCTTAACCGATCTTAAATCCTTTGGCGATCAAGAGTGGGGTAAACGGGTTCATGGGGCTGGGTATGGACAGATCTATGCCGATGACGCCTGCGTTTATCATCCCACCCGCTATACCATGGCTGACTTACATCGGCGTACCCTTCGCTTGTCTGGGGGAATTTATGACATGTATGTCGCTAAGGAACCCCTATGGTGGAAGAGATACGGTCGAGTTGTGAAGTTAGTCATCAATGATTTATTCAAACAACCGATTAAAGTGACAAATCAGGTCATACAAGATGACCGAATCAACAATTTCAGCACTAAGCTCAAAATCGTGATGATCACTTACTTCATGCAATTTTTAAGTGCCTATGAAAAAGTCAGGCTTAAAGCGGGTGGTGAATCAGAGCGATGATAGACTTAAACCAGTTTCAAGTCCAGACCTGGAGTTCTGCCTGCGGGAAAACTTTAGATCAGATCCCGAGCTGGACTTGATGTAAATTAGGATTCAAGTGCAGACTTGGACTGTTGTTTATGGCAAAATGCTAGCTCCCAAGCTGGAATCGATCTGATAGAGCTTAGATTATTTTTATTTTTAGTGCTTAAGTATTAGGAGTAGGTTATGGCAAGTCGGTTCATTAAGTTATCGGTAAGTTCAATTACCCTCTCGGGACTACTTTTGTCGTATGTCACCCCCGTGCTTGCCCAGGCAGAAGTGAGGGAAGCCGAACCCAGTGGGGCACCCTCTGAGTCCTTCATTGATTTCTCTGAACCCTCCAGTCCAGGGCAACGAGACCTGCCCGTTCCATCCGATTTTGATGACGATGCCTATGTCCTTAACTCGGGCGACGTTGTGCAATTTGACATTTTTAATGTCCCTGAATTAGGCAACGGTGCTGAAACTTACAACGTTTTGGTGGATGGCACCATCAACCTTCCCTGGATCGGGCGCGTCTATGTCAGAGGGCTAAGTTTGGAGGAGGCCACCAGAGAGGTCGAACAGCGATACTCCCAGATGATTCTTGATCCGGTGGTCACCTTGACCCTAACCACAACTCGACCGTCTACCGTTGCTGTAGTCGGTGAGGTCAACCGACCGGGTTCTTTCACCACTCGTCCTCGGGATGGTGGTGGGGAAGGATTTGATGGAGATGATCCGAACCCCAGGGAAGTGCGGACTGTGGTGCAGGCGATTCGGCTAGCTGGCGGGATTACCCAGATGGCTGATATTCGTAACGTTCAGGTGCGTCGCCCCCAAGCTAACGGTCCGGACAGGGTGACAACAGTCGATTTCTTCGCCTTACTTAAGGATGGCAGCCAAACGCCCAATATACTGGTGCGCGATGGAGATACTATCTTTGTGCCCACGGCAACAGCTTTGCTACCGGAAGAATCCCAAACAATTGCTGCGGCTAACTTTTCCCCAAGTGCTATTGGCGTTGATGTCGTTGGTGAGGTTAAGGATCCAGGCCGTGTGGAAATTAAGCCTAATTCTACGCTGAACCAAGCCATCCTAGCCGCCGGTGGTTTTGATGACCCCCGAGCCCAGTCTGGAGAAGTGGCCTTTATTCGGCTGAACCAAGACGGTACTGTGACGAACCGAGTCATTCCAGTTGATTTATCGGCAGGCCTCAATGACGAAAATAACCCATCGCTGAGGGAAAATGATGTGGTAATCGTCTCCCGATCTGGGGTGACTCGCACCTCTGATTTTCTAGAGTTAATTGGCGGAGCGGCCAGCGCGATTATCAATCCAGTGTTAGGCATTACCAACATCATCAACTTGCTTGACCGCATTGGCAATCCCGATCGTGACTAGAACGCTGGTGCAGATCCCAGGGTTCTATCCTGGGATACTGCGAAATTCATCACCAATGAATCCAAGCACTCTGGACTCTTGACAGACTGTATCGATACTCTAGACATTAATACTAATCCTGTGGGTAATGCAGGCCCCAACTCTGGCGTAAACAATCCATGATTTCAAGCATCTGCACCGATTCATCAAGGGGCATCTTAGGGCTTTCGAGCTGCTGCTGCCTCAGACAGGCCATAACTTCCTCGGCTTCATAGTTAAACCCATTGCCCTGGATGGGGGTTGATAGAGTTTTGGTGTTGTCTCGCAATTTCGCAACCGCTGACTTGGCCAGGGGTATGCGCTTGCCCAGACTCACCAATTGGCGCTTGAAGGCCGATGGAGAAGCTGACGGTTGAGATGATCGGACCACCGGCTGTTCTGAATATGGGGTCACAGACAGGCGATCGGGCCGACAAAAGGGCGGATGCAGCGTAATTTTACCTGTTGTACCCGTAATTACCGCTGTATTGGAGGCGTAACCCCGAAGGGTAGCGGCCAACTGGGCCAGCTGACCATTGGTATAGCCCAGGATGAAGGCCGCTTGCTCATCCACTCCGGTCTCACCAAGACAGGCTTGTCCCACCACTGACTCTGGGACACCCAGCAGCTGGAAAGCCAGAGACAGCGGGTAGCTACCCCGATCTAATAGCGCTCCCCCCCCTAAGTCCAGATTAAAGAAGCGGCTTTTAGGGTCATATTCTGTGGGATAGCCAAAGTCAGCGGTTAAGGTCAACACCTCGCCAATGGTGCCCTCGGCAATTAAGGCTTGGGCTTGCTGTACCAGGGGCATAAACCGCATCCACATGGCTTCCATGCAGAACACCCCCTGACGGCGAGCGGTGTCAGCGATTTCCTTAGCCTCTTTGGCATTGAGGGCCAGGGGTTTCTCGCAAAGTACTGCTTTACCAGCGTTTAAGCACAACAGACAGTCTTGATAATGGCGAAAATGGGGAGTGGCAATGTAGATCACATCAACCGCAGGGTCCTCAGCTAGGGCTTGATAGCTGCCGTGCACCTGGGGAATGGCGTAAGCTTGGGCAAAGGATTGGGCTGAGCCCAAGGTGCGCGATCCCACAGCTACCAGTTTGGCATCGGGTAAACAACTCAGGCCGTAGGCAAACTCGCGGGCGATTGTTCCCGTTCCCAAAATGCCCCAGCGAATTGGGGAACCGGTCTGAACCATAGGAGTCAATTTCCTTATGTGTAACGATTAGGCCATGGCCCAGGGCATAGGCTGAATAGGCTCAAATGAGGTGGTTAGAGGATACGTACATCCTGTTTCTAAGGCATTTTGAATGGCGATCGCCAGTTCATTGTTATGCAATGAAAAATCGGTAGCCAAACGATTAGGACGCCCTTCAGTAATGGCCTCTGCCATTTCAGCTACCCCTCGGCAGAAGTCCATTTGCTGAGCTCCATTGTAGTTAAACTTGGGGGCACGGCGCACTAGCGGATACTTCTTTTTAACGGGGCTCATAAAGACTTTGCGCCGAATTTTGACCATCCGTTGCACATATACTGGATCCCCGTAGTACCAGCAATCATCAATACCGGCGATGCCCTGATCACCGATAATTCGCAGGGAATGGTCATGGGGAGCCACAATACTACAGGTTAAGCGGGCTACTACCCCAGAGACAAATTTGATACAGGCGACTGAGAAGTCTGGTGTATCAGATGGTGACAATGTCACCTCGGGGTGTTTGTCAGCAGCCGGGATCAGACACGAGGAAAATGCCGTGACTGAGGCGGCAGGACCAAAGAACATGGTCAACCAGGTCAGGTAATAGCCAGCATGTTCTAGGGTGCAGCCGACTTCAAACTCATCCTGAAATGGCCAAGGGATGCCTGAAGTACTCACCCATTGTTGGTAAGGCATCTTATGAACCAGGCCATCATCCATTTCGGCATAGACTAATCGCACTGGCCCCACAACCTCCTGCCGCAGCGCTTTCCACAGGGTTTGGGCTGATTCACTCAGACAACTGCACGGGGCACAGGAGAGCTGTAAGTTTTTTTGGTTAGCCAGGTCTGCTAGCTCTTTGGCCTCAGCCATGGTCATGGCGATCGGCTTTTCTGAGTAGACGTGCTTACCTGCCATGAGTGCGGCCTGGGTTATGCTGTAATGGCTGCGAGGATTTGTCAGGTTAACGACGATATCGACATTAGCATCCGCAAGCACGTCATCTAGAGAGTTGTAGGACTTGCTCCAGGTACGCTTAGCCAGGTGATCGGCGCGATCGCAGTCTTGGTCAAAGCAGCCAATCAGCTCCAGGTGAGGATGTAATGGAAGGGTCTTGAGATAGTAATCCGATACAAAGCCACAGCCCACAAAAACAATGCGCACGGGTATGCTCCCTTGGTTTACGAGATATGAGCCATTACAGCTAGAACGCAGGACGGATAAGCCTGACTATGCTAATCCTGATAGGTGATTTCTATTGATAATGACCCAGATCATCCCCCCTAAGAAAAATTACGGACTCAACTTTCGACAATCTTTAAGTTTTCTCAAAGCTATTGCCCAATCGAGGATCACCATGGACACTGCCGTTGGCCACATCTTGCAGCGTGCCTTGCAGGGGGATGATATCTCCCCTGAGCAGGGGTTGCAGCTCTTGCAGCAACGACAGGCATCGACGGTAGCCGCAATTCGGGCTGCCGCTGACCGCCTGCGGCGACAACAGGTGGGCGATGTGGTGACCTATGTGGTCAACCGCAATATCAACTACACCAACATTTGCGAGCAGCACTGTAGTTTTTGTGCCTTTCGCCGCGATCGCGACGACACCGGCGCCTACTGGTTAGACTTTGCCCCAATTCTAGATAAAGCCAAGGAAGCGGTCACCCTAGGGGCTACCGAAATCTGTATGCAGGGCGGCCTTAACCCCTATGCCAAGGTGAATGGCAGCACTTTGCAGTATTACCTGAAGCTGGTGGATACAATCAAGGGCTCCTTCCCAGCATTGCACCTGCATGCTTTTTCCCCCCAGGAGGTGCAGTTCATCGCCCGTGAAGATGACTTGAGTTTCCGCCATGTGCTGCAGGCGTTACGCGATGCCGGGGTGGGGTCTCTACCCGGAACAGCAGCAGAAGTCCTCGACGATCAGGTACGACAGGTGTTGTGTCCAGAGAAAATCAACACTGCCACCTGGCTGGAGATTGTGGGTTTGGCCCACGAGGTGGGCTTACCGACCACTAGCACCCTGCTATCTGGGCATATTGAAACCCCAGAGCACCAGATCACCCACCTGGAGCAACTCCGGCAGTTGCAGCGGCGCTCCCTAGAAGCGGGTAACGCCGCCATCACTGAATTTATTCTGCTGCCCTTTGTCGGGCAAGAAGCCCCAAAACCCCTGCGGCGACGGGTCGGGCAAGATCAACCCCTGTTGGCCGATGCCCTATTACTTACTGCAGTGGCCCGCATTTACCTGGGTAACTGGATTGTCAATCACCAACCCAGTTGGGTGAAGCTAGGGCTGGAGGGGGCAACGGCAGCACTGACCTGGGGCTGCAATGACATAGGGGGCACCCTGATGGAAGAGCACATTACCTCAATGGCGGGGGCCCAAGGGGGAACCTGTATGACGGTGGCTCAGCTACAGGGCGCGATCGCCAGCTTAGGCCGCCCCGCCCAACAACGGGATACCCTCTATGGTCCCATGGGATCTGCCTCTGGAAACGCGATCGCCCCAGCTCGACAGTCCCTGAGCCAGAGGGCGATGGCCTGACCCACTAAACCCTGGCTACTTTCTTGGGGAGGAGTGGCCCCCCGGCGGCCAGCAGGGTAGGCTCCTAAGCTGGAGTAAATCAGAGAGAGTCGCCAGCCATCATCCCCCTGCACCAGAAACAGCCAATGGTAGTGCTGCAGGGACACGGCCTGCTGTTGCCAGTACTGGCGCTCCAGGGTGGTAAAGAAGATCTGGTGCAGATTTTCCCTGGGGGCAGTCTCTCCCAGGGGTAGCGGGGTAAAATCGGGCTGACTAGCCACTAAGACCGTGCCAAAAGGACTGGAACGTTCCTCTGGATGGCCCAGGCTGCGGCTAGCCACCAAATTGCTGTAGGTGGGTAGATCGTTGAGCAGTTGGGCCACCAGGGGTTCGAGTTCTGCTGGGCAGGGATTGTGGGGTCTGATCGGGGTGCTAGGGCTGTTTACCTCCGACCGCAGGGATCCGAAGCCAGCCCAGGCCGAATGATCATGACTGAGTAGTAGCACCAGCAGTGCCAAGAGCCCCATCCCCCCCTTAACCATCCCTTTCAAACGCCCCTTAAAGACCATCGGTACCCACATCAAACTCCTGCCCCCTGGGGCGTTGGCTCAATTTACCTGTTACCTGTTACCTGTTACCTGTTACCTGTTACCTGTTACCTGGCATCTGGCACCTAAAACCCTCAGCAACGGTGGTCATATTTCTGCCAGGCCGTACTAGGAAGACAGGGCGGTTGAACATTCTGCGCAAATGCGATCGAACGCGGCGGCGGGTTCAGGCGCTGCCGTAATCGGCCGTCCGATCACCAGGTAGGTGGCCCCGGCCTGCAACGCCTGAGCTGGAGTCATGGTGCGCTGTTGATCATTGGCGTTTGCCCAGGTGGGCCGCACCCCCGGACAAACCAGCACAAAGTCAGCTGGTAAAAATCGCCGCAGTTGCCCTGCCTCTTGCGGCGAGCAAACAACCCCAGCCAAACCACTATCCTTGGCCAGCAGCGCCATTTGTAAGGCATAGTCAGGCAGATCTAGGGGAATCTTCAATTCCAAAGATAGCGCCTGGGGGGCAATGCTGGTCAACACTGTGACCGCCACCACCATGGGTGTGGGTACCCCTACCCCCGCCGCCCCTGCGATTACCCCAGCCTGGGCCTCCATCAGGGCAGTTTTGCCAGCCGCCCCGTGGATGGTGATCAAGTCAATCCCTTGCGCTGCCGCCATCCGACAAGCCCCGGCCATAGTGTTCGGGATGTCATGGAATTTCAAATCCAAGAAAATTCGCTTCTGGCGCGCTTTTAGCTCCTGCACAATAGCCGGTCCTGTGCTGACAAACAGCTCCAGCCCCACCTTCCAAAAACTGACTTGGGGTAGTTGGTCCACCAAGGCCAGTGCAGCCGAGAGGGAGGGTACATCCAACGGGACAATAATTCGCTCATCCACAGTCATCGGGATAGCCTCACCCTGGTTTGACCCACATCAACGTTTGGCCAAACTCTACGGGTTGGGCATTTTCTACCAGGATTTCGACAATTTCCCCAGAAACTTCCGCCTCTAGTTCATTCATCAATTTCATGGCTTCAATAATACAAACCGCCTGGCCAGGGGCAATCCGATCGCCAATATTGACGAAGGGGGGTTCATCAGGGGCTGGGGAGCGATAAAAGGTGCCTACCATTGGGGAACTCACCGCCACTAAATCGCTGGCTTTACCAGGCGGGGCAGCCGGAGCGGCAGATTGGGCGGTCGATTGGCTCACCTCGGGCACCGGGGCCACCAGCTCAGGGGCAGGTAGTGAGACCTCGGCTCCCGGAGGATTAACCATTACCCCAGCCGTAGCGGTCACAGCCCCTTGCTTACGTAGTACTAGCTCAAAATTGGCGCTCTTTAGCGTCAGCTCGGCAATGTCACTTTGGCTGAGGGCAGCCACTAACTCTCTCAATTCGTTGACGCTTAATTCCACTCTGTAAACCCTACTCCAACAGAAAGCGTCTTGATCGCAGACGCAGTGTGTGCCACAGAACACCGGGAAAAAGTAGCCTCAGTCAGCCTTGACATCCCAGACCCTAAGGGGGTTATTCCCGCCCTAGATAAGTATCGCTACGGGTGTCGACTTTAATTCTTTCCCCAATCGAAATAAACAGAGGCACCATTACCTGGGCACCGGTTTCGAGGATGGCGGGCTTGGTACCCCCCGTGGCGGTATCCCCTTTGACACCAGGATCAGTTTGGGCTACTTCAAGCACAATGGAGTTGGGTAATTCCACCTCTAGCACTTGACCGTTCCAGGTGACAACGTTAACGCTCATCTCCTCTTTCAAGTACTTGACTTGATCGCCCACTTGTTCAGCCGTGAGGCGCACCTCTTCGTAGGTTTCCATGTCCATGAACACCAGGTCTTCCCCATCCCGGTAGGTGTGTTGCATGTCCTTCTTTTCAATCACCGCTTGGGGAACGGTTTCGCCGGCTCGGAAGGTTTTTTCAACCGTGTTACCCGTTTGCACATTCTTGAGCTTTGTGCGTACAAAGGCCGACCCCTTGCCGGGTTTAACGTGAAGAAATTCAACCACGCGCCAGACTGAGCCATCGAGCTCGATGGACGTGCCGGTGCGAAAATCATTGCTGGAAATCATATCGCTGGCTTTAGTGGGCAGTTAACATTTGGCATCTCATTTTACCCCCCTGTGGCCATTTCCCACAGATTTTCCCATTCCCTCTGGGGGGTAGGCAGGAGCCAGAGATAATAGTTTCATCCATACATGCGGGTACGGATTGACGACGGTTTATCTGGAGCAATCATCAGGCAAAGTTTGGGTCAGGTCCGGCAGTGTGACAAGATTATAGGAGGCACTGCGCCTGTAGGCTGAGAGCAGCCCAATAAACATTCAGCCCAGTATATAGATGTGATGATTATGGTTCAAGCACTGATGGCAAACAGCAGTTGGGGGATGGTGGGTCTGCGCCTGCTGACCCGGTTCGGGGCAGGGATCCTGGTCATGGTTGGCCTGTGGTTGGGAACCGTAACGCCGGCTCAGGCGGTGACTCTGCCGTCGCCGACCATGGTGGCCTACTTACCCCCTGGCAACGCCATCACCGATGGTCGAGCCCTATTGCGATATTCCCTACCGATTGACAACGACGATATCCGCAGTGTCCAGGAAACCCTGGAGGGCTTGTCAGAGTGGCTGCGCAGTAAGCGCTGGGGACCCATCACTAAGGATTTGAATAAGGTGGAGCGGCTACTGAACCGTAAGCGAGAGACGATCTTAGCCGATATTCCGGACGGTAAGCGGGCCGCAGCTGTGAGCTACCTGGATGACATTCAAGCGCAGCTGCCGTCGGCCCGAGAGGCGGTGGACTTGCGCGATCGCGAGACGGTATGGATTAAACGATCGGCAATGCTCAATGACGTTAGCCGCATTGAAGAGCTAATGGTGGCAGGGTTCCCCTTTGACATCCCCGAGGAGTATAGCCATCTGCCCCAACTGAAGGGGCGGGCCACCGTCGAATTTACCACTAACAAGGGCACCATGCAGGCGGTGATTGATGGCTTTAGCGCGCCGGTCACTGGCGGCAACTTTGTGGACCTGGTGCAGCGGGGCTTCTATGACGGCATGGAATTTACCCGGGCAGAAGATAACTACGTGCTGCAAACCGGTGACCCCGACGGTCCAGAGGAGGGGTTCATTGATCCCAAGACCAAGGCCTATCGGGCCATTCCCTTAGAAATTTTGGTGAAGGGGGACGAAGCCCCGATCTATGGAGCCACCCTAGAGGAACTAGGGCGGTTTTTAGAGGCACCTGTGCTGCCATTCTCCGCCTTTGGCACCCTGGGTATGGCCCGGCCTAACACCGATCCCGATGGGGGATCGTCCCAGTTTTTCTTCTTCTTATTTGAGCCAGAGCTAACCCCAGCAGGGCTGAACTTGTTGGATGGCCGTTACGCGGTCTTTGGCTACGTGGTCGAGAACAAAGAACTGCTGGACAAACTTACCCAGGGGGACCGGATTGAGTCGGCTCGGGTGATCGCTGGGGCTGATAACCTGGTGCAGCCCACCTAGGCTGCCCATGGAAAATCCACAAACCGTTGAGCAGGCGGGGGAGTTGGGCCTGCTAGAGCGACTGTTCCAGTTCTGCCCTGGGGATGTAATTGGGGATGACGGAGCGGTGATTCCCCTAAACGCTGGACAGCAGCTGGTGGTGACGACGGATATATTGGTGGAGGGGGTGCATTTTAGCGATCGCACCACGCCCCCTGCATCCGTAGGTTGGCGAGCGGTGGCGGCCAATCTATCAGACCTGGCCGCCATGGGGGCTACCCCCATTGGTATTACCGTGGGCCTCAGTCTTCCCGGACCTACCCCTTTGACCTGGGTGGAAGCAATGTACCAGGGCATGGCCGCCTGTTTAGACATTTGGGGTGGTACCATTGTCGGCGGTGATCTCAGTCGTTCACCTACGGTGCAGGTGGCGATTACGGCCCTGGGTCAGGTAGCCCCCGAGCGCGCCTTATACCGCCATGGGGCTGTACCAGGGCAGGCGATCGTGGCCACGGGTTACCATGGTTTGTCTCGGGCTGGTCTAGAACTTTTACTGCACTCAGAGGCAGAGCAGAAGATTGAGCCCCAGGCAGCCCATCGCTGGGTACAGGCCCACCAACGCCCCCAGCCTCGCCTGGATGTGGTGGCGGCTTTGGCTGAGATTTTAGCGGATCAGAAACCCGTGGCCCTAGCCGCCATGGACTCCAGTGATGGCCTAGGGAACGCGATTTTACACCTGTGCCAGGCCAGCGGTGTGGGCGCTCGCTTGAGGGTTGATCAGTTACCGCTTGATCCCGCTTTGATCCAGTGGGTGGGGCTAGCCCAGGGGATTGATTGGTGTCTGTACGGCGGCGAAGATTTTGAGCTGGTGCTGTGCTTGCCTGACCCGGTGGCCCAAAGGCTGGTCCATCGCCTAGGGTCTCCCTGTACTATCATCGGTCACACCACCGACGACCCCGCCGTAGTGCTGGATTTGGGGGCAGGCCACAGCCAAACGATTAGCTTCAGTCAAGGGTTCCAGCATTTTACTGACCCCTAGATCGTCGCCAGTTAAACCAGTTTTCGGCCCAGTCTCGCCGCCAGGTGCCTGGCTGCCAACGGTGCTGCTGCCACCGGGTCGCCAACTGGGGTACGATGGCCGCCAGGGTGTGGGGTAACTGGGGCCAAGATTCCCATTGCTGAATACGACTCCCCTGCTGCATAAGGCTGGCCAGGGATTGAATCAGGTCGCTGGCGTTGGGGCTGCAAAGCTGTACCCCCAGCAATCGACCATCTCGATGCACAACCCAGCGGCAAAAGCCAGTGATATCCCCTAGGGTCTGGGCATTAGCCACCTGATCTAGAGAAATGTGTAATATCTGGGCATCGGCCCCATACCAGTGCTGAGCCTGGGTAGCCGTAAACCCTAACCGGCCATAGCCAGGCACCGTGGGCAGGTGGCCAATCCGGTGCAGGGACATGAGCTGACGCCGGGGCAAATACAGGGCGTTGCGTAGGGCGATCGCCACATCTTGATGGTCGGTGGTTTCGGCCCAGTAGCCCCCCAGGGCTGGACCACAGGCAAACACTCGGGGGTGGGTGGTCTGGAGGCGATCGTCTACGGGTATGTAGTTTCGATGGGTGATGATACCCACTCGGTCTAGGTCTAGGGATAAGACATCAGGCTGGCGAGCGGTGGCCAGCAGCAGATGCTCAAATCGCTGAGGTGCCCTATCGGTCCACTCGATTTCAATTCCAGCCCTGTCAGCCAGGGTTCGATCGCAAATCTGATCAATCTTTGCGCCCACCTGCACGGTCACCCCCGCCGCCCGCAGTAGACTCTCCACAAAGGTAGCCATGGCCGGATCTTCGGTGGGCAATAGGCGATCGCCCCGGCTAATCAGGGTCACCCGACTACCCAATAACGCCAGCGACTGGGCGATCGCAATGCCATCGGCACTGCCCCCCAAAACCACCATATCCTGAGGTTGGGTAGCGACATCAGCCAAGGTATCGGCCGTGAGGTAGGGGGTTTGAGCCAGTCCAGGAATTTGAGGCACCGTGGGGATGGTATCTGGGCAAAGTAGATAGCGGCGGCCCGTTAGCCGTCGTTTAGCCGTGGTCACCGCCAGCTGTGGCCGAGGGCTTAACTGCCCCTGGTCTAGCACCACATCGACCCCGGCTATAGCCAGCGCCCCCAAGCTGAGGTGAGGATAAGCCCTGGCGGCATACCCTGACACCCGTTGCCTTACCTCTGCCCACGGGACGGGGGTAGGGCGAGGGGGTAGAAACTGATGCCATTGACTGGCGGGTTTAGAGGCGGCCGCCGCCTGAGCCAGAATCTGGAGGGTCAGCTGTCGTCGTAGCTGTCTAAAGCCACTACCCGGCGGCTCCACTAGGGCCATACGCGCCCCTTCCCTGGCCCCCAATGCCGCCGCTTCTCGCCCCTGTAGGGTGCCGCCTATGATCACTCCATCGTAATCGACGGTCATGGTGTTCTCGGTTGATTGCATAACGAGTGTAGCGGGTTGGGGGAGTGGGGGAGATGGGGAGTGAAGGGGTGGGGGAGATGGGGAGGTTTTGGATTTTGGATTTTGGGTTTTGGATTCGTAGCGTGGGTTAGGCGGTCAGGGTTGGGGCGATCGCCAGGTCACTATAAATGCCGCTGTAACCCACGAGTGAGGGATGGCTCTGTCCACATGAACAGCCAGCAAGGAAGAAAATGGCGTAATTTATAGGGTGGGTAAAGTTTTTCAAACGCTTTGATGGCTGACAAAGAGCCAGGTAGAATCTGAAACAACGTGGTGTAGGTGGGTTATGACAAGCGCAACCCCGGTACAGGATTGGGGCAAAGCCAGGACAGCATCGGTAGCATTTACGCCGGAGGTGATTAACCGCGATCGCATCCTGGCGGCCATCGATGTCGGCACCAACTCCATTCACATGGTGGTGGCTAAAATCCAGCCTGAGTTACCCGCTTTCACCATGATTGATCGCGAAAAAGAAACCGTGCGCCTGGGCAACTTCAATGAAGACACCAAAGGGTTAACCGAAGACGCCATGGCGCGGGCGATTGAGGCCCTGAAACGCTGCTGTTCCATCGCCGCCAGCTATCAGGCCGAAGACGTGATTGCCGTGGCCACCAGTGCGGTACGGGAAGCCAGTAACGGCCAAGACTTTATCGATCGGGTCTACAACGACGTTGGGCTCGCCATCAACCTGATTTCCGGGAATGAAGAAGCCCGACGGATCTATCTAGGGGTGCTGTCGGGGGTAGAATTTAACGGCCAACCCCACGCCATTATTGACATTGGTGGCGGCTCTACGGAGCTGATTTTGGGAACTGGCGAGCTCCACCGCAGCCTCAGCAGTACCAAGGTGGGGGCGGTTCGGTTAACGGCCCAGTTTATTCACCATGACCCCATTACCGATATTGAGTTTGCCTCCCTGCGGGCCTATGTGCGGGGCATGCTAGAACCCCCCACCGAACAACTGCGCCGCCAATTGCAGCCAGATGAATCGATGCGGCTGATTGGCACCTCGGGCACCATCGAGTGTTTGGCCGCCATTATCGCCCATAAAAAGCTGGGTATGGTTCCGGAGCCGTTAAATGGCTATCGCATCACCTATGCAGATCTATCGAAGCTACTAGAGGAACTGCGCCAGGCTACCCACGCCGAACGGCTAGCCATGCCGGAAATGTCGGCTCGTCGGGCCGAGATCATCGTGGCTGGGGCAGTCGTACTCCATGAGGCGATGGGCTTATTGGGGGCCGATAGCATCACCATTTGTGAACGGGCTCTGCGGGAAGGGGTGGTGGTGGACTGGATGCTGGTCCACGGGCTGATTGAAGACCGGATGCAGTTTCAGCAGTCAGTGCGTCAGCGCAATGTGCTCAAAACGGCCCACAAATATAAGGTGCACCTAGATCGGGCGGAACGGGTGGCCGGATTTGCCATGGATGTGTTTGAGCAAACCCTTGGTAGTCTACATACCTGGGGTACCTTTGAAAAAGAACTACTCTGGGCCGCAGCCATTTTGCATAACTGCGGTCACTTTATTAGCCATTCGTCCCACCACAAGCATTCCTACTATCTGATTCGCCATGGGGAGCTACTGGGCTATACCGAAACTGAGCTGGAGGTGATTGCCAACATCGCCCGCTATCATCGCAAGAGCGCTCCCAAGAAAAAGCACGATAACTACCGCAATTTGCCCACCCGCTACCATCGCCAGGCAGTCACCCAACTCAGCGCCTTGCTGCGACTAGCGGTAGCCCTAGATCGCCGGGGCATTGGGGCGGTCCAAAGTATTCACTGTCACTTTGATAGCGACGCCCATGTGCTGCACATGGATGTGAAAGCCGCTAACCCTGGGGATGACTGCGTATCGGAAATGTGGAACCTGGAGTTTAAGAAGGAATTTTTTGAACAGGTGTTTGAGGCCAAGCTAGTGGCTCGATTGGTAACTTAAGTTGGTCCCCTTACCGAAACTTGAGTTTGCGGCAGGCGTAGAAGCACATGCGCAGCAGTACCAGTCCTTCTTTGAAATGGGCAATGTTAGATTCCCCGTAGTCTCGGGGTTGGTAGCGAATGGGTACCTCTACAATGTGCAAGTTGAGCTTGGCGGCCCCGAACAGCAGGTCAAAGTCGCCGAAGGGATCAAAGTCGCCAAAGTAGGCTCGGCCTGCGGCAAGCCGCTGGTAGTCGTCGCGCCACAGCACTTTGGTGCCGCAGAGGGTATCTTTGAGCGGCTGCTCTAGCAAAAAGGAAAAGATCTGGGCAAAGATCTTGTTGGCCAGGGTATTCAGCCAGGGCATGGCGGTGCGCGATCGCGGATACACCAGCCGCGATCCATTGATAAATTCCCCCCGCCCCGAGGCCATCACCGCCATAAATTGGGGCAGGTCTTCCGGGGGCACTGTCAGGTCAGCATCAAGGATCATCAGCACATCCCCCGTAGCCTGGCTAAAGCCTAACCGCACTGCATCGGCCTTGCCTTTGCCCTGCTGCTGAATGGCCTTCAGGGTAAAGGGACCCTGGTAATCTTGCACCAGGGCTTGAATCTCTGCCCAGGTGCGATCGCGGGAGTGTCCTTCGACAAAAATCACCTCTGTGTGGCGTCCCAATTGGGGCAACCGGGCCACTGCATTGCGAATATTGCCGGCCTCATTGCGAGCCGGAATAACCACCGAGCAGGTGGGCTCGACCGGGGACGGCAAACCCAGGGGGGCGGGGCGGGCGATCACATAGCTGGTTAAACAGGCATGCTTGACCAGAGGCAATGGAGCCAGATAGCGGTTGATGGCATCGCTCAGGAGCGGGATGCGCTTGGGCACCAGCAGTCGGGTGCCCCGCTTCAATACCGTAAACCCAGTAATCTCTAACAAGTTGATCACATCCTGGGTGGAGAGCCAGCTTTGGGGCGGCTGAGGTCGCCGCTGCCCCACCCGTTCCGCCAGTTGCAGCAGGGGTTCCCACAGATAGTTGTGAAAAGACAAAATCACCCGGGTGCGGGGATGGCAGAGGGGGGCCAACCGCTGCAGTACCGTTTGCACATCGCTGAGGTAGCCCAGCACCCCTGCCAGCACAATGTAGTCAAACGGCTGCTGGTCTGGCCCTAGGGCTTCTGGGGTCAGGGTTTCGGCATCCAGACAATAAAACTGGAGATGGGGGTGCCGCTGCCGGGCTAGGCCAACTACCGCTTCAGAAAAATCAATCCCAACCCCTACCGATGGGCTCACACTGGCGAGCAAATCCCCAAGGCCACAGCCAATTTCTAACACCCGAGCCCCAGGGGGAATCAAAAACTGGTGTAGCCGCTCTATATCGCGGTAGTAGTAACGGTTGCGGCGCTGCCAACCCTCTAGCTGGGGGGCTACCGCCTCAAAATGGGCGTGGTTCTGAGCCGACAGGTCGTGGCGATAGCTGGGTTTGGTCAGGGAAAGGGTAGGCGTATCCACAGGCGATCCAAGCAACTCCAAACAAAAAGGGACAGCGGGCAGCGGCTGACATCTATCCTAGGCGCTAGTGATCCAAGGAAAGGGGGGCAGATAGCAGCTATGCCGAAATCGCATTCGGTAGAAAGTATCTTATCGGATAGCGGCTATCTCAGGACAAGTAGAGCCCAACGGTCTCCTGCCCGTAACTAAGTGGGTGGACAAAAATAAAGGGCTTAACGTTGCTGGTTTCGACGCTGGTTTCGACTCCGCTCAACCAGCGAAGAGGCCTGAGCGAAGTCGAAGGCCGGATCACGGATCAGTCAGTCATTGTGTCCATGTACTTATCTCATTCGTCTGCCTGCTGCGCCCTACATCCTTCTGCCTGCTTCGCACGGGCTGCGCCCTACATCCTTCTGCCTGCTGCGCACGGGCTGCGCCCTACATCCTTCTGCCTTCATCCTTCTGCCTTTCCAGGCTGCTGCAACAGCCAGAGAGCAGTGGTTGTCATGCCTGAGTCATCAGGGCGCACCAGCAAAAAATGTAGGCCCTGGCTCGCCTGTTTACGTTGCTGAAATTGTTGACCGGACCTAGAAACATCTGGATCGTTAAAGGTGGTGATAATCCAGCGATCGCAGAGCCCTGCGTCCAGGATTAACCCATCCGGTTCCCCAGCAATTGCGTTGAGCCAAGCGGGGTGATTAGCCTGAAGCCATTGGGCCAGGGCCATGGCCTGACGCCCGGCATCGATCACAATCCCCGGCAAGGGGGTGGTGCTGGCCAGTCCCAGTCGACTGGGCATCAACTCAGCAGGTAAATGACGTAGGGGAATTGGTTCATAGGGCAGGGTCTGCTCAAAGTCCGCCGCTGCCAACGCTGTAAATCCCCAGCGATCGCCCCATAGTTGTTCTGGCAGAGGCACTGGCGGCGGTGACTCGATGTGCAATGGATTGTAAGCCACAGGAATGGCATTGGGCTGGCTAGGGTACCATTTGGCCCGCTGACGCAACCATTGATGTAGGGTAGAGGTCCGACGACTGGGCTCGACCCTAATTCCCAGGGGCTGACAACCGAGGGTCAGCAACGACAACGCCTGGGGCCGAAAGACGTGAATTACATCAGGGCTACCGCCAGCCCGTTGACTAGCAAGGCTGACTTGTTCGGTCACCCAGTGTTTGGTCACCGACGCCTGGGGCGTGGTAGCCCCATAACTAAACCTGAAGTCGGGGTCGCACAGCAGCAGCTCCCACAGGGGCTCACCGCTGGGGCTGGTCAGGGGAGGACGGTGCAGGTCGGCTTGCCAGATCGTCATAGGTTAGGGCATGGCACTGGCCATCACCAGCTCTGCAGTGGTTACGGCTTCTGGTAGGTACATCTGGGTCACATAGTCAGCCAACATCCGATCACTATTGTACCGAGGCCCACAGGAGCTAATGGAGGCCTTCATCATGGCGATCCAGCGGCGGGGTAAACCACTGCGATCGCGTTGATAGTACAACGGTGCAATCTGATGTTCGATCACCTCATACAGGGATTCAGCATCGCGGCGGGTTTGACTGTCGGGGTCATCCGTGGGGTTAGTGTCGCCAATCACCCAGCCATTGGGGCTTGCCCCCCCTGGGTGATATCCCTCAGCCCACCAACCATCCAGGATGCTGCAATTCAGCCCCCCATTCAGGCTCACCTTTTGGCCGCTGGTGCCACAGGCCTCCGGGCGGCGGGGATGGTTCAACCACACATCGACCCCCTGCACCAACAGCTTGGCCACATACATGTCGTAGTCATCAATAAACGCAATGCGATCGCGCAGGGCCGGGTGACGGCACCATTCGGTAATCCGCTGAATGATCCGCTTACCCTCATCGTCCTGGGGGTGGGCCTTGCCGCCAAACACAATTTGAATCGGCATCCTGGGATTGGCCAAAATCCGAATCGCCCGGTGCAGGTCATAAAACAACAGCTCTCCCCGTTTGTAGGGGCTAAATCGACGGGCAAACCCCAGGGTCAGCACCTTTGGATCCAAAAGACGACCGACCGCCTTAATATCGTCAGCCGCCTCCCCTCTTTCTTGGCGAGCCGTGAGGGTTTTGGAACGGGTATAGGCAATCAGCCGCTCTTTGAGAATGGAATGTCGCCGCCACAGTTCATCATCGGGGATGGCATTCACCTTCGTCCACAGGGCAGGGTCCGCCAGCTTAGTAGACCAATCGACACCCAGGTGTTGGCTATACAAATCCATAATCAGCGGCGCCGTCCAGGTGCGGGCATGGACCCCATTGGTGATGGCTTTAATCGGCCCTTGCCCCGCCTCAGGGTTGGGGTAAATGCCCTGCCACATCTCTCGACAAATGTCCCCATGGCGTTGGCTGACCCCATTGGTGCGCCCAGTTAACCGTAGGGCCAATACCGTCATGGAAAAGAAGTCCCAGGGGTCCTCAGGTCGACGATGTCCCAGGCTCAAAAACTCGTCTCGGGAGAGGCCCAGGCGCGGCCAGTAGTCGCCAAAGAATGATTCAATCAGATCTACCGAAAACACATTACTGACCGCCGATACCGGGGAGTGGGTGGTAAATACCCCCCGCTGGCGGACCCGCTCGGTCACCGCCCCAAACCCGTCCCCACTGTGTAACATCTCTAAATGGGCCACCTCCAGCAGGGCAAAAGCGCCATGGCTGTCGTTGAGGTGATACAGCATCGGGTCAATATCCAGGGAATGGAGCATGCGCACGCCACCAATCCCCAATAGGAGTTCTTGGGCAATGCGGGTTTCCTGATTGCCGCCATACAGGTGCCCGGTCAGCCAGCGATCCACTGGATCGTTGTCACTACGATTGGTATCCATCAAGTAGAGCTCGACTCGACCCACCTGAATTTTCCACACCTGCACCCGCACAATCCGCTGGCGAATCGTGACTTTGACCGTCACGGGCTGGCCAAACTCGTCCCGCACCAGTTCTAGGGGCATGTGCTCGAAAGGACTATCGACGTAGTAATCTTCTTGCCAACCGCTGCGGTTCAGCCGCTGATGAAAATATCCCTGGCGGTACAACAACCCTACCCCCACCAAGGGTACCCCCAAGTCTGACGCCGACTTTAAATAGTCGCCCGCCAGTACCCCTAACCCCCCGGCATAAACTGGCAGCGACTCATGCAGGCCAAACTCGAGCGAAAAGTAGGCAATGGGGCGATCGTAGTTCAGCTCTGGCGCTGTCCGCCCAGCCCAGGTGTCATAGTCGGCCATGTAGGCATCAAACTGCTGCGCCAGTTGGAGTAAGCGGTTTAAGTAGTGGGGGTCTTCAGCCACTTGCCATAACCGCTCGTCAGGCACGGACTCTAATAGGGCGACCGGGTTGTAACCACAGGACTGCCACAGGGCTGGATCAATGGTACTAAAGAGGGAGACCCGATCTTCTGTCCAACTCCACCAATAGTTATAGGCCAGGTCCGCCAGACGCACGAGGGGGGTGGGGAGTTTAGCCTTGAGACGCGACACAGAGTTCATGGGCGAAGATTACGACTGACACAGCGAAGCCCAGCCTCAGGTAAATTCGCCCCCTAATCTAGACAGAGTTAAGGATCCCCCCGATGGCCAGAGTCTTATCATTGCATTGTGAACGATCTATTGGCAGCGCATAGAGCCACATTTCCTAGTATTTTTACTAATTTTTCTGTCTTTGCAAACCTAACACCCAGGGATGATTGCGTGGGAGCGTTTCGCATTGAGGGGCAGTCAGGATAAATTCTGGACTGGGGTGCTATTTTTGCAGTCAAACAGCCCATAATGAGGGCTGTGAACTGAAGGACCGTGACGCCCTATGCCAAGAACACCTAGTGAGTATATTATTCATATGCTGTTTGATGGGGGCCACCGGGAAGAGGTGCGCTTTTCTTCCATCCAGGATTTTCAAAAGTGGTACAGCGGTGAACTGATGCCTAAGGCCACCTCTGAGGAATTTATTACGGTACCGTTACCCAAGATCAACCCCGGCGAGTACATGGTGATTCGCCCCTCCCGGTTGGCGGCGATTCGGGTTGAACCCGTCTTTAGCTCTAGTGTTGAACGATTTTAATGGGTTTGAAGCAATCATCTCGCCTTTTGATCGGGCTGGCATTAGCCAGTATGGTGGTTAGCGCTACGGTGGGCTGGGAAACCAGCGAGACGGGCACGCCTTCCCTGGCGGCGATCGCCTCTGATACGTCTGTGTCTGTATCAGCAACCTCTGAGACAGCAGCCTCTGAGACAGAGCTCCCCGATCAACCAACCCAGACACCACCGTTACGGCCCGTGGCTACCACCGAGGCCCAACCATTTTGGCAGTCGGTGGAACTCCCCGGCGATCGCGCCCCTTTGCTGCAAGCCATCGACCACAGCCTTCACTATCTGGCCAGCCCCAAAGCTGCGGCCGACTACCAAGATTATGGGGTACCGGGCATCAGCCGCGATCGCGTCTGGCGGAGTGTACAGCGGCTGCGTCAGCTGGTACAGACGAGCCCCAGCAGTGCCGCCTTCCGGGCAAGCCTGGCCCGAGACTTTGTGCTATATCAATCCATTGGCCATGACGGCGAGGGGACCGTCAGCTACACCGGCTACTTCGAGCCCTACTATGCCGCCAGTTCAGTGCCCACCGCTGAGTATCGCTATCCCCTCTACCGCCGTCCCCCGGACCTGGATACCTGGGCACAGCCTCACCCCACCCGCGAAGAGCTAGAAGGAACCGATGGCTTACAGGGCAGTCAGGGGCCGTTGGCGGGTCTCGAATTGGTGTGGCTGGCCAACCGCCTGGAGGCCTTTTTAGTCCAGGTGCAGGGGTCTGCCAAACTGGAACTTACCGATGGCCGGGTGATGTCCGTGGGCTATGCCGGGCGCACCGACTACCCCTACACCAGCATTGGCCGCGCCCTGGTCGAGGATGGCAAACTTGCCCCAGATGCCTTGTCGCTCCCCAACTTGATCGCTCACTTTGACGCCTATCCTCAGGATTTAGATCGTTACTTGCCCCAAAACCAGCGGTTTATTTTCTTCCGGGAAACTGCTGGTGGCCCACCCACAGGTAGCCTAAACGTGCCCGTTACCGCCGGTTACTCCATTGCCACCGACAAATCCCTGATGCCCCCTGGGGCCATGGCCTTGATCCAGTTTCCCCTACCCCAACCCACCCCTGAGGGAGAGTGGACCTATACCGATACCACCCGCCTGGTGCTAGACCAAGATACGGGGGGTGCCATTCTAGGGCCGGGGCGGGTCGATGTCTTTGTCGGCTCTGGCCCTGAAGCCGGGGATTTAGCCGGACGCGTCAACCATCCTGGACGCTTGTTTTACCTGCTATTGCGCCCTTAATTCAAGACCTTAAAGGGCTCTAGGCCGGGTGTTATCCTAAACAGATGGATACTTCCTTCGCGCTGACTCTGCAAATTGTAATCACAGTGCTGGCTGGGGTCACCGCCCAGGTGATTGGAGAGTACGCTAAGGTACCCAGCATTATTTTTCTGCTGATATTTGGCATCGGTCTAGGGCCCGATGGCCTGGGGCTGCTGCACCCCCAAGCGTTGGGGGTGGGGTTAGAGGTGATTGTGGCCCTGAGTGTGGCCCTGATTTTGTTTGAAGGGGGCCTGAGTCTAGAACTGAGTGAACTGGGGCAGGTTTCTACCAGCTTGCAAAACCTGGTTACCGTTGGCGTTTTCATCACTCTCTTAGGAGGGGGGCTAGCGGCCCACTGGCTGGGGGAATTTCCCTGGCCCTTAGCCTTTCTCTATGCTTCCCTGGTGGTCGTCACTGGCCCGACGGTGATTAACCCCCTGCTGCGCCAGGTGAAAGTCGATCGCAAGGTGGCCACCCTCCTGGAAGGGGAGGGGGTACTAATCGATCCGATTGGGGCGATCCTGGCGGTGGTAGTGCTGGATATTATTCTCAACGGCGATACCGGCCCTGGGGTGATCATCGGCGGGCTGATTGTGCGACTGGGCATTGGTACCCTGATTGGGGTGATTGGGGGCGGTGTGATTGGTCTGTTTCTGAAGCGGGCCAGCTTTTTAAGTGAGGATTTAAGAAATTTATTTGTACTGGCAGGGCTGTGGAGTCTGTTTGGCCTGGCTCAGCTGATTCGCAGTGAGTCAGGGCTGATGACTACTGTGGTGGCGGGCATGGTGGTGCGCTGGCTATCGGTACCGGACGAGCGCATGCTGCGGCGGTTTAAGGGCCAGTTAACGGTGCTGGCGGTGTCGGTGCTGTTTATTCTACTGGCGGCCGATCTGTCCATTGCCAGTGTGTTTGCCCTGGGCCGGGGGGCTGTGTTCACGGTGTTGACTTTGATGCTGGTGGTGCGACCCCTCAACGTCTGGGTCTGCACTGAATCCAGCGATCTTAACTGGCGACAAAAAATCTTTCTGGGCTGGGTTGCTCCCCGGGGGATTGTATCCGCTTCGGTGGCATCCCTGTTTGCCATCCTGCTGACCGATCGCGGCATCAGCGGTGGTGACGCCATCAAAGCCCTGGTATTTCTGACCATTATTATGACGGTGCTGGTGCAGGGGCTCAGTGCTGGACTGATGGCCCGCTGGCTAGGCATTGCCAAAGCCGATGCCGTGGGCGCTGTGATTGTTGGCTGCAACCCGTTGAGCTTGCTAATCGCCCGGCTGATGAAAGAAGCAGGGCAGCCAGTGGTGATGATTGACACCAATGAAGCGGCCTGTGAAGCCGCTGAGCGGGAAGGGATTCAGGTGCTGGTCAGCAGCGCCCTGGATAAAGACGCCTTGGAGACCGCCGGACTCGGCCAAGCGGGCACGTTTCTGGCCATCACTAAAAACGGTGAAGTGAATGCTGTGGTGACCCAACGGGCGATTGAAGAGTTTCAGCCCCCCCGGGTACTGGCGGTACTGCCTAAGGAAAAAGAGGTGGGGGATGTGCCCAACCAGGGCAAGCTGAAGGAAGCCAGTACCCCCAAGTTATCCCTGAAAAAGTGGAATACTTACTTGCAAGATGGGGAAGTGCGATTGGGGGAAACCTGGCTGCGACGGGCCGATACGGAACTGCAACAGGCCCACCTGGCAGCCCTCGTCCGCAGTGGCGAAATGGTGCCGATCTTGGTGGAGCGGGATGGAATTTTGCGGGTCGCTATCGGTAATGATGATTGGCAGGTAGGCGATCGCATTTTATACCTGCTTCACGATGCCAAACCTAAACTCTTGAAGCGCCTCTCTGGAGGAAACCAGTCCCCACGACTGACCGTCGAAACCCTACCCACCGTAGAAGCGGTACCTCTATCACCAATTAAAACAGACCCTGAGGCAGGCCCGACGACAACCAATGCCCAGGATCAAAATGGCGATGGTCAAAGGCCAGCCCCCCAGGGCGATCGCCCCAACCAAACTCAAGCCCCCCCCAGCCCCTAGAACGCCGGTACAGATCCCAGGGTTCTGTCCTGGGATGCCCCGAAACTCATGGCCAATCAGCCTAAGAACCCTAAGGTCTTGACATACTAAAGCCCCACCTGACCCTAGGGATTACCTGGCCCCAAGCCCCCTGGCTGCTACTGACTTCCCTTTGGGCCATCCCCCTTAAAGTTTTCCAAAAGCAGCTACGATTGACGCCAAATTCGCTAGGGTAGGACAGGAACTTACGTCACCTGAGTCAAGTCGGGAGGATAGATAGCAGGATGGGGGGCTTTAGGGCATGAAATCGCTCACGAACAACCAGTTAATCAACCGCGTGTCAGGCACCCTGCGTCAACCTCAATGGATCGCTGTGATTGCCTCAGTCGGTTTTCATGGAGCCCTTTTTGCGGTGGGGCCGTCATTCTCCGGCATGAATATGGCCGCATTGGGGGGCAATACCCCTGAGCTAGAGGAGCGGCGGGTGCCGCTGATCGAGCTCACAGCCGAAGAACAGAGCCGTTTACCAGACTTTTCCAGCCCTTCCCATTCACTGTTTCCAGAGGATGGGGATGATTTATTGAGCTTATTTCCATCCAATGGCAGCAGTCAGCCGCTTAACCCCGGCTCCCCCTTTGGCGGGGTACCGGATATCCCCTCGACCAGCCCCCCCTCAGCGACGACCATGCCGCCTATCTCCTCGACTCCCTGGCGGCCGTCTATCAACCTGCCAGCCCAGCGATCGCCTTTACCGTCGGTGTTAACCAGTCCAGGGGCGTCGGCCGCCCGGCCGACGCCCCCTGCAGCCACGCCAGGCGCGAGCGATTCGGCCACGAATGGTACTGAGGGGGCGGCTGAAGCAGGGAGCGATCGCCCCCAACCGTCACAACCCGGGGCTGCAGACCTGGAATTGGAACCGAGAAATGGAGATGATGCTGTTGCCTCTGCCCCGCTTAATCCCGAAACGGCGGAGTCCCCCTCAGAGGAGACCAATAACCTATTGGCTCGGGTAGAGCACAGCTCTGAGCTGACTTCCACTGAAGATGCTGAAACGGCCAAACAGGCCTGGATAGAAGGGCTAACAGCCCGTTTGGGGGAAGACATTCCTCAAGCTGAAGACCCAATCACTATGGATATTCCTTACACGCAGCGGATTTGTTTGTCTCCAGAACCCAGTCAGGGCTTGTTGGGTATGGCGATTGTGCCCACAGACTCAGGGAATTCCCTGGAACTATCGACTACCCTGCTGAAAAGCACAGGCTACCCATTTCTCAACCAAGCGGCCCTGCAGTCCCTGCGGGACTTGGCTAACTCCGATGACGCTAGCACCCTAGAACCTGGCGTGTTGTATCAGGTGCAGGTGAATGTGGACTACGACAGTGAAAACTGCGTGAGCGGCGAATCCCTGCTAAAGTCGCGCACCGCCGCCCAAGAGGAGCGTGAGTCGGCTGAGGAGTGAGCGGCCATGGCTATGCGACAATGGGGCACATTAACCCTTGCTTAGGGTGGACGGTACGCTGTTACCGACATCGCCACCCTAAGCAACCATCGACCAGCAATTGAGAGACATACCTATGCGTTCTGACTTGCAACGGGCTTTTGAGACCCACTCTGCCCTCAAAATCATTAGTGGTCTGACCAACACCGATGCCCAACGGGTGGCTGCGGTGGTCAAGGCCGCCGACCAGGGCGGTGCCACCCTGGTGGATATTGCCGCCGATGCCGATCTGGTCCGCCTCGCCAAGGCCGAAACCGCTCTACCAGTCTGTGTCTCTGCGGTAGAGCCAGAAGCATTCCTGGCCCCTGTTGCCGCTGGGGCTGATCTGATCGAAATTGGCAACTTTGACGCCTTCTATGCCCAGGGGCGCCGGTTTGAAGCACCCGAAGTGCTGGCCCTGACCCGACGCACCCGCGAGTTGCTGCCATCGATCACCCTGTCGGTGACCGTGCCCCACATTTTGGCGCTGGACGAGCAAGTTTCCCTGGCCGAGGCGTTAGTGGCCGCTGGTGCCGACATCATTCAAACCGAAGGCGGCACCTCCAGTCAGCCTGCCCATGGTGGCACCCTGGGCTTGATTGAAAAAGCCGCCCCCACCCTGGCAGCCGCCTACGAAATTTCCCGAGCAGTTTCTGTGCCAGTGTTGTGTGCCTCTGGCCTATCTGATGTGACGGCTCCCATGGCGATCGCCGCCGGGGCCGCTGGGGTTGGTGTGGGCTCTGCCGTCAACAAGCTGGATAACCCCCTGGCCATGGTGGCAGTGGTACGTAAGCTGGCGGAAAGCCTCAAGGCAGTAGAGGTCTCGGCGACAGCCCGGTAGATCGCCATTTCCGCGCAGATGGTCTGATATCACTAGTGATCTGTCAAGGCTAAAAATTTGGGTAAGTGCTTTGCAAAAGCATTTGAATCTTCAGGGAGGTTGCTTCAACACATCAGGACCTTTCATCCCCTCCCACGGAGGGGTGCCCGTTCGCGTTCGCGAAGCGTTCCGAGGAAAAGCGTTCCGCAGGAAAGGGCGGGGTGGGTTCCTTCGGGCTTGTTTGACCCACCCCTACCCCTCCAAAGGAGGGGATTTCGGACCTTGATGCCACCAAATCTCTACATCTGGAAACCCTAAATTCAAGTCTTGACGCTGCACTAGAAGTGCGCCTTCTACGCAAAAAAGGAGAGCCAGCTTAACCCGCTGACTCTCCTTTTTTTAATCGTTATCAAAGATTCCGAAGATATTGAGGATTCCCAAAATACCGCCTACAGGGCCAAGAATCGGCGCCAGGGCCCGGTTAAAGCGATCAATCCCCACCAGTGACCCTCGCTTGGGCACAAAGACAACATCTCCATCCTGAATCTGGTAGTTATCCACCAAACTAGACAGGTCGACCTGCTGCTCTTCCACCTGCCCCTCTTCCGAGAGTCTCACGAGTCGGACTTCGCCTAGGGCCGCATCCGCATTGGGTCCCCCAGCGGCAGCTAAGGCGCTAGAGACAGAACTATCTGGCTGAATTTCAACTTCCCCAGGGTTGACGACTCCCTCACCGATGACCCGGACCCTAACGTTGGCGGGCGACATACTGGACCGAGCCAGCAAGCCCTGATCAATGCCCGAGTCTGCGGTGGCTTTTGGCACCACCACTGAATCGCCATCAAACATCACCAGCACCCCGGGATCACTCTGCCCCTGCAACGCATCCCACAGATTCACGTTATATTCAGCCACCTGTCCATTGGGCAGACGCCGCTTGATGGTGACCTCCCGAATATCGGCTGTGCGGCGAATGCCACCAGCGGCAGCTAAGGCCGCTGTCAGGGTTGGCGTAGTGGTAGTGGTCGTGAGGCTGTTCCCTCCAGCGATATTGGTCTGAGCCTGGGTTAAGCTACCCAACTGGACAGGGCCAGGGCGATAGACATCGCCAGCAATATTCACCACAACTGGCCGCAGCACAACCAGGCTCATATTTACCTCCGGGTCAACCAACTGTCGGCTCAGCAGCCTGGTGACTTCTGCCTCCAAAGCCTCTAGGGTCAGGCCTGCAGCGGTGATGGTGCCAATCAAGGGCAAACGTAACTTGCCGTCGGACAGGACGACGCGATCGCTCGCAGCCCAGTCAAAGTTTTCATACCCTAAGATCTCAACCCTAATCTGGTCCCCAGGTCCGAGCAAATACTCACTGAATAAGCCATGATTAGGGTGTGTCGGGGGGACCTCAGTCCTTCTAGATTCTAAGGGTAGAAAGTCTGAGCCTCTATCCAGATCATTCTCAATGATCTCTTGAGTGTTCCTGGCAGATGCATAACCGTCCAGTAAGCTCTGATCATCAACATTAGCAGAGCCATTTGTTGCCACTTCTGCTCTATACCCAGCCTCTAAATCTTGAGCCCTCCCAGGCGCAACTAGTAAGGCAAAATTCAAGGAGAGCACTGTAGCGGAAACAATAGAAATAGAGCGTTTACAGGAATTAATAATCATTATCATAACGACTTGCAAAATAATTGTCGCCACACAGCTTGATTGGCGTATTTCTTAAGCTGGGATACTATGTCCGTAATAGAACTATGCCCGTAATAGGATTTAGAATATAAACCAGGTCCAAGTCCAGGCCTGGAATTCTGCCTGTGGGAAAACTCCAGATCCCGAGCTGGGCTTGGTATAAGACGCTTGACTTTAAAACCTTTACCGGTTCATATCATAAGGCGGTTTTGATCACTATAGCCCTACCCTAGGACTACACTAAGCAAATTGGCTGAGGCAGAGTTGGCGAAAGTGGTTGCCTCGTTCTTCAAAGTTGGGGTACTGGTCAAAGCTAGCGCAGGCGGGGGAGAGGAGGACCACAGATGCCTCTTGGGTTTGGGCTAGAGCGGCTCCTTGTCTAACGGCTCGATCCATGGTTTCGACGATCTCGTAGTGGCTATAGCCCACCTGATCCAAACGCTGGGCAAATTGGGGGGCAGCGGCGCCAATCAGCAGTACAGTGGCAGCCTTGGCCTGGATTTGCTGTAACCAGGCGGTGTCGTCTCCAGCTTTGGCTTCTCCGCCAGCGATCAAGATGACCGGGGCTGATACTGACCGGAGTCCGACCTCGGCAGCGTCATAGTTAGTGGCTTTGGAGTCGTTGATAAAGTCTATGCCTTGCCAGGTGCAAATATGTTCAAGCCTGTGAGGTACACCCGGAAACTGGCTGACCCCTGCGGTAATGGCTTCTGGGGGCAAATCGGCTAAACAGGCGGCGGTAACTGCCATCAGCAGGTTTTGCTGGTTGTGGTCTCCAACCATGTTCAGGGCTGTGGCCGGAACAATGGGCAGCGATTCAAACTTAACCCAGTCGTCTTCGATGTAGGTGCTGGGTCGCAAACCAGGAAAGGCGGACTTCCTTTGGGTACTGGTCCAGTAGGCATCAGGGAAGGTTTCGGCCAAATGCTGACGCAGATAGGGATCATCACCATTGAGGATCGCCAAATCAGATCGGTGGAGCAAGGTGGCTTTGATTTGAGAGTAGTTTTCTAGGGTGTGGTGGCGTTGTAGGTGATCGGGGGTTAGGGTTGTCCAAATGCCAATTTTGGGAGCCAGGGTGGCGGAGGCTTCAATTTGATAACTGCTGAGTTCAGCCACAATCCAATCCGGTACAGTGGGCTGAAGGGCCAGTTCGCAGGTAGCGTGGCCAATGTTGCCGCAGGCAGGGGCGTCATAACCAGCGGCCTGAAAAATAGCGGCGGTTAGGGCGGTGACGGTGGTTTTGCCGTTGGTGCCGGTAATCCCGATCCAGGGGCGATCTTGTAAAAACCGCCAGGCTAATTCAGTTTCCCCAATCACTTCTAGACCGTTGGCCCGGGCTGCGACTAGGGGAGAGGCATCCCAAGGCACACCGGGACTGACCACCACCAGGTCGGTGCCACTATCGGGCACAAAGCTGTAATCCAGGAGAACGGTGATGCCCTCTTGCTGGAGCTGGAGCTGGGCTTGGCCTAGGTGAGGAGCAGGGTGGCGATCGCTGAGTACCACCGTCCAGCCATGTTGTCGCAGCAGCCGCGCCGCCGCAATACCAGACTTACCAAGACCAATCACATGGGCATTTTTCATGGTTTGGCTACCCCTTAACGATAGCCCCAAAGTCAGCCAATACCAGGGCGTGGTTACGGAGTAGCCCTAGCAAGTTCAGGCGATTTTGACGAATATCTGGATCGTCATCCATGACCAGCACACTATCGGGGCCATCAAAGAAACCGCTCACCACCGGGGCAATTTGCTCAAGGCCAGCCAATAACTGGTCATAGTTACGGCTGGCCTGGGCAGCTTGGGTCTGGGGCAGCAAGGTTTGCAGGGCCTGGTGGAAGTCCATTTCGGACTGGGCCGTGAGATGGGCCGGAACAATGACTCCGGTAGGATTCAGAACGTCGGTCGCTAGGGTTCCCTGGGCGGCCAGACGGGTAGCCCGGTTCACCGTTTCATAAACTCGATCCAGACGACCATCGTCGCGAATCGCTTGTAAAAAGAGTGCCCGGTCTTTCCCATCCAGCAGGTTTACCAGGACCCGCTCGGCATAGGGGGAGTTAGCTTCCCCCAGGATCGCATTCACCAGATCGTAGTCAATCGATTTCTCATCCTGTAGCAGGGTCTGCACCCGCTGTAAGAAGAAGTCTCGCAGCTGCACCTGGAGAGACTCTGGAGCCGCAACCGTGAGGCTTGGATCGTTAACAAAATCTTGGATAACGGTGTCCAGGAGAGCCAGCAGGTTAATGGATAGGGACGCCGCCCAGGTAATGTTGACCACAGCATTGGCGGCCCGGCGCAGGGCAAAGGGGTCAGAGGAACCACTGGGGATCTGGCCAATACTGAAAATACCCACCAGAGTATCCAAACGGTCGGCCAGGCCAACCACCTGACCAGCCAGGGCCTGGGGCAATTGGTCGTGGGCCCCTCGGGGTAAGTAATGTTCAAAAATGGCATTGGCGACTGCCTCTGGCTCACCGCTGTGGAGGGCATACTTTTGCCCCATCACCCCTTGCAACTCGGGGAATTCCCCCACCATTTGGGAGACCAGGTCGGCCTTGCACAGGTAAGCGGCCCGCTGAATCTGCTGCCGCTGGCTGGCATCCACCTGGAGTTGATCGGCAATGTGACTGGCAATGCGGCCGATGCGCTGCACTTTGGCGGCCATCGACCCCAACCGTTCCTCAAAGGTAACGGTCTCTAACTTGGTGACAAAGGCATCCAGGGGCTGGATGCGATCGGCGTCAAAGAAAAACTTACCGTCCGACAGCCGCGCTCGAATCACCCGGGCATTGCCCTCGGCGATGATCGCCTCTTTTTTGGGGTCGCCGTTGGAAATGGTGATGAAGTAGGGCATCAACGCGGCTGAGGCGGGATCTGGTCGCACCGGAAAGTAACGCTGGTGGCTCTCCATTTCAATAATCGTGACTTCCGCAGGCAAGTCTAGAAATTCGGGGTCAAATTTGCCCACGACGGCGGTGGGCCACTCGACTAAGTTGGTGACCTCTGCCAAGAGACTTTCGGAGATGATCGGCACCCCCCCTAGGGTTTGGGCCGCGGCTTCCACTTGCTTTTGAATCAGTAGCCGCCGCGCCGTCGGATCGATTTCGACAAAGGCGTCTCGCAGGGCATCCCCATAGTCCTGAGCCCGCTTCAGCGATACTGGCTCGGGATGTAAGACCCGGTGTCCCTGGGAGATGCGATCGCTATGGCAGGTAATCGACCCATTCTTCAGGGTGATGGGCAGCACCTCGCTGTCCATCAACGCCACCAGCCAGCGAATCGGCCGGGGAAAGCGTAAATCCCCGTCTCCCCAGCGCATAAATCGCTTGCCCTCTAGCTCTAAAATCCAGCGGGGAATGAGCTCGGTCAGGATATCTCCAGCCGGTCGCCCGGTAATGGCTTGATTGACAAAGACAAAAGCCCCTTTGTCCGTCTCTCGCACCTCCAGGGCCTCTACGGCAACCCCCCGAGAGCGGGCAAACCCCTCTGCTGCCTTGGTGGGCTGACCATCTTTGAAAGCCGCCTGGGCTGGGGGACCTTTCACCTCTTCCTGGCGATCCGGCTGGCGGTCCGGCAGCCCCTCCAAGATCACCGCCAGCCGCCGGGGGGTGCCATAGAGCTGTATGGCCTCGGGATCTAAAATTTGGTCCTTAAGATCGGCGGCAATCCGAGTTTGCCATTGGTTAAGGGCATCGCTTACAAAACTGGCGGGCAGTTCTTCAGTGCCAACTTCCAGTAAAAATGTCGCCATAGGGTGAAGATCAAGGGTAACCGTGCAGTTGCGAGCCAGATTGCTGTCCAGCCCTAGCTATGTCTGTGATTGAACGTCTTTAGCTGTTGGGCCAGCACTGCGTTTACAGTTTTCTGCGTTTGCAGCTTCAACAGTCTACCAATCTACCGCAAGTCTAGATATGACGATGCCAAATTTTCCCATCCCTCACCCGTGGGTTACGGCGGTACTTAAGACCGGTGCATTGCGGCCCCAGGTTGACCGCCAATACCCAGACCCCGACCGCTAATGCACCCTACGAATCCAAAATCCAAAATCCAAAATCCCCCCACCCTCCCCATCTCCCCCACCCTCCCCATCTCCCCCACCTCCT
>NZ_SMDQ01000047.1 GCF_012911975.1 Nodosilinea sp. P-1105
ACCAGTTACATCGAGCGTTTGAACAACACGTTGAGGCAGCGGGTGGCGCGACTGGTGAGAAAGACCCTGTCGTTCTCTAAAAAGCTCGAGAACCACATTGGGGCCATCTGGCTATTCATCCATGACTACAATCGCTGCATCAGAGAGAAGTTGGCCAAGCAAGGTCATCCGGTCTTTTCCTCTGGCCTGCACTAAAATTCACTACCGAATTTTGAACTCTTCCCTCTTCGTTCTTCCCTTTTCCGAGTGGGTGATGGGGAGGCGGTAAACTGGATCAATGCCGGTTCGTCGAACTTTACCATGACCGTTTCCTCTTCTCCCTCAGCTAGCCAACAATCTCTGGTGGCGGTTGCCCAGGGCACTCAACGGGCCGCCCAGGCCCTGGCCAGCCTGTCTACTGCGGCCAAAAACCAGGCCATTGAGGCGATCGCAGCCGCTTTAGCGGCTAATGCCGATGAGATTTTAGCCGCTAACCAGGCAGACTGTGACGCCGCCCTGGCCGATAACCTAGCCAAACCCCTATACGGTCGACTAAAGCTGGATGCGGTGAAGCTGCAAGGGGCGATCGCCGGAGTCCGTGACGTAGCCAAGCTGCCCGACCCCGTTGGTACGGTACAAATTCATCGGGAGCTCGACAAGGGGTTGGTGCTAAAGCGGGTGACCGTACCGCTGGGGGTATTGGGGGTGATTTTTGAATCTCGCCCCGATGCGGTGATGCAGATTTCCTCCCTGGCAGTGAAATCGGGCAACGGGGTCATCCTCAAAGGGGGCAAAGAAGCGGTTCGATCTTGCACGGCCTTAGTCAACGCCATCAAGCAGGGGTTGACCCAAGCAGGTCTGGACCCCGCCGCTGTGGAACTACTAACCACCCGGGAAGAAACCCAGGCCCTGCTGGCCCTGGACGACTATGTGGATTTGATTATTCCCCGAGGATCCAACGTCTTTGTTCGGTTTGTGCAAGAAAATACCCGCATTCCCGTGCTGGGCCATGCCGATGGTATTTGTCACTTGTATGTGGATGTCGAGGCTAACTTAGCCCAAGCCGCCACTATTGCGGTCGACGCCAAGGCGGCCTACCCATCTGCCTGCAATGCGATCGAGACCTTACTGATCCATCAGGACATCGCCGCCCCAGGCTTACCCCAATTGGCCCAGGCGTTGCAGGCAGCCCAGGTGCAGCTTAAAGGAGATGAGCAGACACGGCAGTGGCTGCCAGAGATAGCACCAACCACCGCTGAGGATTGGGCCACGGAGTATAGCGATCTGATCCTGGCCATCAAGGTGGTCGAGTCAGTGGAGGCAGCGATCGCCCACATCAACACCTATGGGTCGCGCCACACCGATGCGATCGTCACCGAGAACCCGGCGACCGCCGCTCTGTTTATGGATCGGGTGGATGCCGCCGGGGTATATCACAATTGCTCCACTCGTTTTGCCGATGGGTTCCGCTATGGCTTTGGGGCCGAAGTGGGCATCAGCACCCAAAAAATGCCCCCCCGTGGCCCTGTGGGTCTGGAGGGACTGGTCACCTATAAATACCAGGTGGTCGGCAACGGCCACATTTCCGCCACCTACAGCGGCCCCGATGCCAAGCCCTTTACCCACAAAGACTTGTGAGCCAGGCGAAACATGGCTCAACCCCAGGGCATCATTCTCCCAGGGCATCGTCTAGCACCCGCCGGGCCGACTCTGCCTGGCTCCTGGCTTCCCGAAAGCGAAAATTGCTCTGGGCAAAGGACTTCAGAACCTTGAAGCCATCTTTCAGGTCTGTGAGTTCAGTGTCGCTGATGGGGTCATCGGTAAACAGTAAGTCCACCAGCGATCGCACTCGCAGAGCCTCTGCTCGGGAGGTTTGCACCTTCAGCTTCAGGGTAGCGAGCTGATTCAACACTTGAATCGCCTGCACCACAGCATCCTCCTGCTGCTGTACCGTGGCTGAGGATGGCGGCGGCTGTACTTCCACCAACTGCTCGCCGCTAAAGCCGTCAGCCAGGGATGTGGCCAATTGCCCGTCGTCTAGCATGGCGATGAGTTGATCCATTGCCTGCTCACGGGCTTTTTTAGAGTCTTTGCCGGGTACAGTCAGCACCACATCGGGGCTTTGAGCTAACGTATATTGAACCATCTTTAGTTCATGTGTACTATAGGTATCATAGCCGCAAATTTGCCCTGGCTCAAGCCGTTGTTACCGATCGCAATGATGCTGACCTCAGGATAATGATCTCAACAATGTCCTCAGACCACAGGCCTAAGATCGCAGGCCACCCTGCACCACGGCCTTAAGCCGCTGATGTAACCCTGACACCTCCAAAGCAGGAACGAATGGCTGAATCACTTCAGTCTGCGTCCACGCAGACGAATCAGGGCTCAACGGGCGAAAATTAGGCACTGTTGCATCGGTCGAGGCCGTCTTAGTCATGTCGGTAGCCTGATTCGGAGCCCCATGACGCTCTTCACCCTCCTGATCGACTACGTTACCCGCTACATCACCAGCGGATGCAGCGGCCTGGGATGCCACCTGCTCGCCCTGCGGTGCACCCGCACCGGAGGTTAGCGACGGCTCTCTAGATGGCGGAGAGTCTCCCTGTGGAGCGTCAGTCGTGGGCATCTGTGCCTGAAGCGGAGGCATTTCCCCATACCCAGAAGGACACAACAGGGTTTGGCCTAGGATAATTGACTCAAATTCTCGATTAAAGTGACGAATAGGATGCCCTCGCCGTTGCCACAGTTGCAAGATTTGGTCGACCGAAATCAGTTTGTAGCGCCCTTGATAGAGCGCCTCGGTAATGGCATGGCTAATCCAGATAGTTTCGTACTGTTGCAGCCAAGCCGCAACCATCGCTTCAGCGGGGTAGGTCTCAGTATCAAAGCTAAAGTCACTCAGCAGTTGATAGAAGTGAGCCACATCTGGAGATTGGGTGGGATTCGTCATAACATACTGGGTTTTGCAACCTACATTAGCCAGGAAAAGAAATAGCCTACCTTCCAGTTTAATCCTACGACAAGACAGGCGATGCCATCCGTAAGGATCATTACGATTATGGGGGCAGCGTTACTCGGCGTAGACGTAAGGCTAAACTTACTGCACCACAGCATCACCAGCATCGAAGGGACCGTCAAAGGGGGCTGTCCGCCCTGTCCAGTTAAAGTCGCTAATCCGAAATCCAATAAAACCAGTGTTTTGCTGGGGACTGTAGCGCAATTGCACCCCATAGGCTCGACGCCGGTATTCAAAAATCAAGTTGGTGTCAATAATTCGGCCGTTATCGACATTAAGGGAGGTTTGAAAACCCGCTAAAAATGGACCATAAATCTGCTGCACAATTCCCCCAGACAAGATGTTTTGATCAACAATTCGATCAAACAGAAATGGGGAAGTGTCACCCGCAATAATACTCTTAGCAAAGCCGATATTGAAGGCCGTATAGTCAAAGGTATTACGCCGCAGATACCCGACCTGGCCAGACAGAGACACCCTGGCTTCTAAAATCTCTTGTAGGTCGTCGCTGGTGTAGTAAGTAGCTACTCCCCTCAGGCCAGCCGACAGTCTTAGGGAAGGGGTTAGGGGCCTGGGAGAGTAGCGTAGCCCTTCGGTAGGGGTACTGGGTAAGGGTTGTCCCTGCCACAGCAGAAAGCTCCGGCTCAGGTCAACCGCCCCCTGAAACCGGAACAAACTAGCCAGACCGGTAGAGCCCCCTGCACCGATCAGATCAGGTTGATCGCTATTTGCGGTCACATACTGGCCAGATAGTTGATAGCGCAGGTTAATTTGAGTATCGCCCAGGGTAATGTTAGGGGACTCGAATAGCAGACCAACGCTGTTTTGCACGTCCTGGAATCCTAGGGAGCCATTAAACAGGCGATCGCGATAGCTATATTCCAAACTTAGGCGATGGGTACCAATTAACTGTTGGGTGCGAAAGCTGGCCCGCAGGCGGTCATCAAAATTAGCCAGGTCCAGGCCTGACAGGCCAAAAAAGCCATTAACGGATGTTCTTGGCCCCAAGGGGCCGTTGAGCCGGGCCACGACGCCAAAATTGGCAGGATCGGTCAAATTAAAGTTGGACTCATCCAACCAGCGAGAAAGGTAAACCTGGGGGGCTACCGTGAACTGCAAAGGCCCAGTGCCAGGGAGCGAAAATTCTCGCTCGATGAACAGACCACCGCGATCGCGTCCATCAATTCCAATTCCTGTGGGTAGCGGGTTAAAGGCATCGGGCGGCAGGGCTCCGCGCTGCAAAATAAATCGATTACGCCAGAGCGGAAGACTCAACCCCTGATCGAAAACTACCCTGGAATTTTCCGCCACTAGTTCGTCTTCGTCTTCATTCAAGGGCACAAAGCTGACCCGGTTGCTGCGCCACTCTATCTCGGGCGGCGAAAAGGGGTCATTGGTCAGGCGTAGATTATCTGCATACCAGCCACTGGCGTCGAAGGTAACGCGATCGCTTTCAAACCGCAAACGTCGGACAGTTCCTCTTTCAGCCCCAAATAAGTCCTGATCTGGATCGGTGGCAAACCCGACGCCCCCAGGACTGGTCACCCCAGAAATGGACCCCGGTGTCGGCCGTTGCGGATCCACAGGCACCGTACCGGATACCAGATCATTGGGAAAGGTGGTAGAAAAATCTTCCGCCAAGGTAGCGAGCTGCAGTTCACCCCGGGCATTGTGGATAGTGCCTGCCCCCTGCAACAGGTTATAGGTGACAACATCCCCTTCAATCACCTGGTCATTGCGGCTAAAGAAGACATTGCCTTCGGCCCGGGCATAACGATCGATTAAATTAATCCACAAGCGTTCTGCAAGGACCTGAGCATTACCAAACTGCACCAGAACGTTGCCGGTGGCAATCACCGTCTGCTGCTCTGGATCATAAACCTGGCGGTCGGCCCTGAGCAGTAGCTCAGACACCGCTTCCACCTCTAGGGGGGGGGCCTGGTCAGCCTCGTGCTCCAGGGGCAGGGTGTCTGTCTCGTCTAACTCGGTGTCTGTCTGGTCTAACCTCACCTCAGGCGCTGCGTTCACCCCCTGGGCGAGGGGCAGCCCGTCGTCGTCACCCCTCAGGAGCTGGTCGAGTAGGGGATAGGTATGCCCAGTCGCCTCCCCCTGCTGCCAGGACTGATCGTCTAAGGCAAATGGCTGAGGTACTGCACCATTGGCTGTGCCATCGCGGTAGACCTCCGTGGCTTGAACAACTGGGGGCAGTTCCGGCGGGGTAGGCAGCAAGGGCATAAGTCAGAAAATCGACCACAAAAAACAAAGCCCGACAAGCGGGCTTTAAGGCTACAGATGCAGAGCGAATTGCCACAGCAATTGCTTAGTCCATATCTTGCCGCCCGGGGTTACGAGAGGGGTCACCATTGAGGAACCCAAAGATAAAGAGGGCCACAAAGAAGGTTACCACCAGGTAAACTACGATTTTGAGAGTCAGCATAGTTATATCTCCGAACTGCTAGCCAGCATGGGTATAAGTTAATGTCCATCATATCGTCAAACGATCCCCGATCTAATGCTGCTAGCAGGTCAACCCCGGTCAATCCGACGTTAACCCCCACCCATACAGTCGCTGAGGGCAGCCGAATGGTTCCCATCTGAGAAATCCCCGATACTGCAAGCAGCCCTGGATCAGGGGTAGCCAGCCCCCCCCGTAGGGAAGCAGCCTGCGGGAAGCGGAGTCAATCTACAAAAAGATCGTGATTCCTCTGGCTATGTCCCTTTTGGTTGGCCCAGGAGCGATCGCCAATGTCATTCTCCACACCGGCGATTGTGCCGCCGACCAGCAGCACCCGCAGGCCCAGGTTGAGGCCCCCTCACCAATGAAGTAGTTTTGAAAACTGCGGGGCAGGGCGGTGCGCACATTGGCCCTAAGGCCTGGCGGCAGCCAGGTGAGCAGCAGCAGGGGCAGGGGCCAGGCGCCAGGCAGCCACTGGATGACCCGCCGGGTGAACAGGGGAGCGTTGATCTGGGCCATGGCTAGAGCATCGGTACAGTATGTCAAGATCCCAGGGTTCTTGGGCTGATTGGTTACGACTTTTGGGGCATCCAGGCAGAGAACCCTCCTAAGAAACAGGGCTCCGATCGTAGGGTGGGCTTTGCCCACCAACCCCAGGAACCGCCGTCACCGGGTTTCTTCCTGCTCTATCGAAGGGCACCGCCGTTAGTCAACTGCTGGGATCTGAACCGGCGTTCTAGAACCCCAGCGGGGCAATTGGTTCAATCTCGGGGACAGTGCCGCCCACCTGGGTAGTGCGCAGCACCAGCACAGTAGCCCCCCGCTGGAGAAAGGACGTGATCACCGTATCGCTGGCGACCCGGGGCAACACCGTGCGCCAGCTCACCAGGGCCGTAGCCAGCTGCTTGAGGGGGTCGTCTTCAAGACTGCTGCCCAACACGGTCTCGTGGTGCTGCCAGTCGGCGCGGGCGGTGCCCCAGGGCAGCAAATCGCGCTTCAGCGATTGGCCAATCTGCCGCAGCTGCTGGGCCTGGGCCGCCTGGTCGGGGTGGGCCTGGAGCCAGGCAACCGGGTCGGCCATGGTGGCGGCGGCCCGATTGAGCTGCTGGAGGGCAGCGTAGAGCGCCTGGTTGGAGTCCTGGGCACAGTTGTTGGCGGGGCCGACGTAGGTGATGCCGCTGCCGTCGCCGGTGCGGTAACGGGCCATCATGATCTGGAGCTGGTGCAGCAGTCGCTCCAGGGGATGGAAAGTGACGCCGTCGATGGTGTACGACATGGTGAAGGCGTCGAGCTTGATCATGACGTCGCGCACCGGCCGCAGGTTGAGCCAGCCAAACTGGCGATCGCCCATGTAGTTTGACCAGTGGTGGCGGCAGGCAATCAGCCCGTCGCCGTTTTGGGTATAGACCTGAAAGTACTGGATCTCCAGTCGCAGGTCGCCGCTCAGGGGCTCCTGCACCACCTCCGCCAGGCCGTAGGCAAAGTGGCCAAAGTAGACCGGCCCCCGCGCCGCTGGCTCGGTCATTTGGCCGCCGACGCCGCCGTAGACGTGGTTGAGCAGCAGTCGATCGCCCCGGTGAAAGGTGGGTGCTGCCTTTTCGCTAGCCCGCAACAGCACCGAACTGATCTTGCCTTTGGTGCCCTCCACCGCCCAGGACTTCTGTTTGAGGTAGCGGCGGCTGGCGGTTTTGCCGACGATCTCGCGATCGGGGGTGAGGGCAAACAGGGCGCGGGGGGCCAGGGCCTGCACCACAAACCGCCCGCTGGAGTCGGGGGCACCGTAGAGGTACCAGCCCTCGCGGTTACAGGGCGATCGCTCCAGGTCTTGATCGCTGGAGGGGCGCAGTCCGTTGATGTTGGGCACCACCTGGGGCACCCACACGGCGGCCTCGGGGCCATCGAACTGGCGACTGGCACGGTTGAAGTGGCGGATGCGGTAGAGGGCGCCCTCGGGGGTGGTCTGGCTAGGGGCAACGAACTGGGCGATCGCATAGAACCGACCGCTGATTTGGGCCGGGTCTTGGTCGATCAAGATCTGCACCCCCTCGGGCCGCGACTCCACCTGCACCAGGCCGTTCAGCATGGCAATTACATTGTCTGTCGGTCTGGCCCCGGCCAGCGACTCCAGCGGCCCCACCCGCCGCCAGCCATTCAGCCGTTTGGGCAGCACCTTGCCCTGGCGGTGGCTGTACTCGGCGTCGGCACTGAAGTGCAGATCCCGGGTCACCAGGCCCAGGTACTGACGCACCCAGGGGGTATTCTGCCAGCTCAGCCAGACCCGCTGCCCCACCAGTTGGGAGTAATCATCGGTGGCGTGGTGCACCTCGAACCAGACCCCGTCCTGGGGTTGTCGCTGCTCGGGGGTGGGCAAGATCAGCCGCCCCATCCAGGGGGCGATGGGGCGATAGTGGACGGCGTCGCCTTCGGGATATCCCTGATTCAGGGGATAGGTCTCGGGTCGATTGACCGCCCCCTGCTGGGCCAGGCTGTAGCTGCTGGGGCTGGGGGCGATGCTAGGCCGTTGCAGCGGCAGCCGCTCCTGCAAAATGCCCGTCACCCAGTCCACCGTCTGCTGCAGGTGAGTGCGCCCGTCCGGCAGGCGCTGGTTGGGGTCGAGCACACCCCCCGGCGTCTGGTGCCCCACCGGCCCCAGGGAAATAAACGTCACCTGGCCCCGCTTTTTGGCCCGGTTCCAGTAGGAGAGGGCCATCACCCGCCAGCGCTTGGGAAACAGCACCGGCCCGGTGCGCTCCACCGGGTCTTTGTCGCCCACCAGGTGGTAGATGTGGCCCAGGCTGAGAATGTTGTTGTGCCCGCAGAAGACTCCCGCCAGGGAAATGATGTCAAGGGGCGCATCCAGGGCCGGTTGCAGCAGCGGGGCCGCCCCCATGGAGATTTCGCCGCCGCCGCTAAAGCCCAGCAGGGTGACCGGCACCCCACTGCCGGGCCGATAGCCCTCGTCGATCAGCCCTTTGTAGATCAGCTGGGCCATGCCCCGGTTGTAGACGGGGCCGTAGCGGGTGTCCGCCGACACTACCACCATCAGCAGATTGCGAATGTTGATCAACATGCCCAGGATGGCAAAAAAGCGCTTCGTGCGCAGCCAGTCCACCAGCCGCCAGAAAGCGGACGTGGGCCGGTCGGCCACCAGGGCTTTGTTCAGCACCGAGTAGGACATGATGCCCCGCACGATCACCATGTCGGGCAGGGCCTGCCCCAGCTCGCTGAGAAACTGTTCCGCCTCCGGGGCATAGGTGGACTTAACCTGGCCGATGCCGTCGAGATAGACGACGTAGCGGCTGGGTTGTTTTCCGGTTACGGGCTCCTCGGTGGTGCCCGGCGGCCCCTCGAGATCGACCGGATCGCCGTACCACCCGGCCCACCAACCCAGGGTCTCCAGGGGACTGAGCAGGGCGGCGACCACTAGCGCCCCCAGGCCGATCAGCAGCAGATCGACAACGACTCGCTCGGTGGCATGCTCTATCCCTCCGACCAGGGCCAGCAGGAGCAGCCGTCCGACTCCCTCCCCCACGGCCCCCAGCCCGTTCTGCCAAACCGCGTGCATCATCTTGTTTCCTCTTCAGCAGGTTTGGTAAAGCCGCTCTGCACGGTCTGCTCCAGCTGGCGTAGGTTGGTCACCAGGGTGGCCCCAGCCACGGTGTTGGAGAGCCGCTGCCCCAGGGCGATCGCCGGGCGGCCAATGGTCCGCTGCAAGATTTGAAAGACCACCCAGCCGAGGACGGCGCTGCCCAGCACCTGCCAGCGATCGAGCTCCGTCACCACGTTAAACCCCTGCACAAAGGCCAGCAGACTCCAGATCGACAGCACCACCTGGATCGGCACCCCCAGGTAGGGAATGGCCACCAAAAAGCTCCACAGCAGGGGGGCATAGGCCAGCCCCAGCACTCGGAGCACCTTCAAAAAGGAAACATCAGCCCCATACAGCAGGCGACTCACTGCCCACACGCTCAACACCCAAAAGGCGGCGCTCACCACAAACAAAATGGCCGCAATGCCCAGGCTGAGCACAAACCGAATCGGCTTCACCTGGTTCAAAAACAGCACAATTCCCTGGCCCAGGCTCTGGGAAAACCCGGCCAGCAACATCACTGTGATCGCTAACAGGGTGCCGCCGCCATGGTCTTCAATCGTCCGAAAGGCGTCGGGGTTGAGGGCAGTGGCCCCCCGCACCAGGGGCCAAAACTGATCCAGCCCCGCTGTCATGAGCTCAGGCATAGGAGCGATCTCCGTCGTGGAATGGACACCAATAGCTGGATTTTCCAGGCTTTATTTTCCAGGCTTTGGCGGCGATAGAGTAAGGCTTAGGGCGAGTGTCAACTGGCCCAGGCAATAAAGTCAGAGTTTACGATAAGCCTATTCAACCAATTTGTCGATTACGAAAATTCAAACGCAACGCCACTGATTGCCCTGTCCATGGGATCTCCTGATACCAACTCCTGCTTGGCTACCCCCAAGTCCCCTGGGCAAATGCAATTCGCCCCTACGGTTTTGCCTGTTGGAAATCGGGGGCAGGGGTCAACCCACGGTAGACATACGCGATCGCAAAACTTAGACCAATGCTTTTAATCTAACTGCCAACTGCTGACTTCTGACCCCTGGATTTTGTATTCCTTGCCGCTAAAAACATACTTGAGTGCTTCAGTAACCGTCTGTGGCGTCGATGTTGAACCACAGGTCGGCGTCCAGTTCCACCAGGTCCAGCAGCGCCTCGTAAATAGTGGCGGCGCGGCCCTCGATCGCCAGGTCAAACCAGCCGTCCTCCTGGCCGTTGGCCCCCAGCAGAGCACCGAGAATGTTCACCTTGAGGCCGTAGCGGTTGATCAGGTTAGAGATCACCGGGTCGGGGTGCCTCGCCTTGGGAATGCGGATTTTGACCTGGGTTTGCACCAGGCTGGCCGGGTCTTCGCGGTGCAGGGCCTCCAGGCCATAGTCAGGGGATACAGACGCCATGGGGATAAATCTCCAAATTGACAGGACTATTTCGCCTTGTAGCGCTGGCTGTAGAAATGCTCCAGCACCTGCTTGATCACCAGGGTGAGGGCGGCCAGGCCAGCCAGCACCACTGCCGTAGCAAAGGCTCCCTGGGAGTCGTAGTTGCGGTAGGAGCTATCGACAAACAGGGTGAGGGTCTGGGTGCGGCCAATCAGGTTACTGGAGACGATGGCGATGGAGCCAAACTCGCCCATGGCCCGGGCGGTGGTGAGAATAATGCCGTAGGTCAGTGCCCAACGAATGGAGGGTAGGGTGACCCGCCAAAAGGTCTGCCAACCGTTGGCCCCCAGGGTGCGGGCAGCCTCCTCTTCCTCATCGCCAATTTCCTCTAGCACTGGAATCACTTCCCGAGCCACAAAGGGCATGCCGCCCAGAATAGTGGCTAGGACGATGCCGGGAAAGGCGAAAATAATCCGTAGATCCAGGGTCTGTAACACCGGGTGGAGCAGCCCCTGGCGACCGTAGAGAGAAACTAACATCAGACCGGCAACGACGGGGGAGATGGAAAAGGGCAGGTCGATGATGCTGAGCAAAAAGGTGCGGCCCCGAAAGCTTTTGCGGGCAATCACCAGGGCGGCACAGAGGCCAAAAATCACGTTCAATGGCACCGCCACCACCACCGCCAGCAGGGTTAGCTTCAAAGCATTCAGAAACTCACGGCTGGACAGGGTGCGCAGAAAGCCCGGCAGGCCGTTACTAAAGGCCCCGACAAATACATAGATGACAGGGACAATCAAGATTACGGCAAAGAAAGCAAACACCAGGACAATCAACCCAATTTTGACCCAGTCCTGGGGTGCTTGGGGGCGGATTTCTGGCTCTACGGCTGGAACGTGGGTATCTAAGTTAAGCGTCATAGCGGCGACCCCAGGCTTGCAGCAGGTTAATGATCAACAGCAACATTAGCGAAATCAGCAGTAGCACCAGACCCGTTACTGTGGCCCCTGGAATATCGGCTTGCTCTAGTCGTTGAAAGACCAGGACCGGGGCAATCAAATCCTGGAAGGGAACGTTGGCGGCCACCAGCACCACTGAGCCGAATTCACCCACGGCCCGGGCAAAGGCCTGAGCGGTGCCGGTCAAGATCGCCGGAATGATCGGCGGCAGAATCACCTTCCAGAAGGTCTGGAACCGGGAGGCTCCCAGGGCCCAGGCCGCCTCTTCGACGGTGGGCTCCACCTCTTGCAGCACCGGCTGTACGGTGCGGACCACAAAGGGCAGGGAGACAAAAATCATGGCGATCGCCACCCCAACCCGGCTAAAGGCAATCTGAATGCCGAAGGGGGTGAAAAACTGCCCCAGCCAACCGCTTTGGCTGTAGACGGTGGCCAGGGTGACCCCCGCTACCGCCGTGGGCAGGGCGAAGGGCAGGTCAACAATGCCGTCTAGAAACCGTTTACCGGGAAACTGGTAGCGCACCAATACCCAGGCGGTGAGGGTGCCCGCCAGCATATTGACAAGCCCTGCTATGGCAGCCGTACCAAAGGTGATGTTGTAGGTGGAGAGGGCGATGGGGGTGGTGGCCAGGGCCCAAAACTCTGCCGGGTTAAGCACGATCGCCCGCAGCATGAGCGCCGCCAGCGGCAGCAGCAAAATGATGAACATATGGGCAAAGACCACTATCCAGGGGATAGAGATCTTTTGCATTACATTTTGGGGCCGGTTTGGCCTTGGAAGTTCTGTGGTGGCAAGGGTCATGGTTCGAGGGAAAGTAAGAACAAGGGTGATCCCCTCCTGGGAGGCGTGCCCGGAGGGCGAGGTGGGTTGGCAGAGTTGGGGCTGACCCACCCCTGCCCCTCCCAGGAGGGGATGTAGCCTGAATTAACGACGGGCAACCTCGGCCTGGATCTGGTCAAAAATGGCCCCATCGGCGAAGAAGTCTGCATTAATTTGAGACCAACCGCCAAAGTCCTCAGCGGTGAACAGGTTCTCCACCTCTGGAAACGCATCGGCAAATTCCTGCTGCACCTCAGGGATTACCGGGCGGAAGCCCACCTTGGCAAACTCCCGCTGGGCTTCGGGGGTAAACAGAAAGGCGACAAAGGCCTCCGCCGCTTCCCGGGTACCCCGCTGATCGACGTAGGTGTCTACTACCGCGATCGGGTTGGCGATGTAGATGTTGTTCTGAGGAATCACGTAGGGCAACTCGTCCCCCTGCTGGGCCGCCAACAGCACCTCGTTTTCGTAGTTGATCAGGGCATCCCCCTGGTTTTGGGTGAAGAACACATCGGTGGCCTCCCGGGCATCCCTGGGCAGAATTGGTACGTTGGTAAAGGCGTCGGTGACAAAGGCCTTGGCCTCTTCCTCGGTGCCGCCGGTTTCAGAAATGTGGCCCCACAGGGCTAAGTAGTTCCAGCGGGCACCGCCAGAGGTCTTTGGGTTAGCCGTCACGAAGGTAACGTCGTCGCGGGTCAGGTCATCCCAATCTTGAATATTTTTGGGGTTGCCCTCCCGGGTGACAATGACGCCGACGGAGGAGGTGACAATGCCGTCGCCGTTGGGGGTTTCAGCTTCCCAGCCGGGTTCGATCAGGCCCGCATCTTGGATTTGGTAGGTGTCGGCGGGGATCGCCAGGGCGACGATGTCGGCCTCCAGGCCATCGATTACGGCCCGGGTTTGGCTGCCGGAGCCGCCATAGCTCTGGTCAAAGCGCACCGTCTGGCCGGTTTCTGCTTCCCACTGCTCCACGAACAGCGGAATGATGTTGCTGTAGGCCGCCTCGGTGACGGCGTAGCTGACCAGGGTGAGATCGATGGTATCGGAGCGGGCGGCCTGACCGTCTTCGCCCGTGGTGGCCTGATTGCCATTGCCACCGCAGGCAGCGATCGCCCCCGCCAGGCCCAGGCCCGCCACAAACAGCAGCGCCGACCGGCGCGAAACAGCGTTCATCCCCAGACCACGGTGCAGCTGAGACAGGATACTGGCCTGGCTTTGGCCACCCTGGCCCTGGGGTTTACGAGGTGACGTCATAACGGTATCGCTCCTTAATCTCCGGTATCCCGGTAGGGTTTTCGAGGTTTGCATCCAGACTGTATCACGAAATTCTCAGGTTGAATTGAGATTGAATTTGAATTCAATTGCACAATTTTGGAGTTTACTTTGAATCTTGATTTAGATAAGCTTGCGCTTCACATGCGCCTGGTGTAGGTTTGTCTCACGCATGGATCTGGCTGTGTCAGTTGTATTGGGAGAACGCCCGTGGGAATTCGAGTCGAAAACGTAACTAAGCGGTATGGAGAATTTCAGGCCCTGGAGCCCATCAACCTGGAGGTGAAGAGTGGCTCCCTGGTGGCGCTGCTGGGGCCGTCGGGGTCGGGCAAGTCCACCCTGCTGCGGGTGATCGCCGGGCTAGAGAACGCCGACACGGGCCGGATCTACATCTCCGCCCAGGACGCGACTTACAAGTCGGTGCAAGATCGCCAAATTGGCTTTGTGTTCCAGCACTACGCTTTGTTCAAGCACCTGACCGTGCGCAAAAACATTGCCTTTGCCCTAGATCTGCAAAAGTGGCCCAAAGAACGGATCAAAAACCGGGTGGATACCCTGCTGGAGCTGGTGCAGTTGAGCCATTTGGGCGATCGCTATCCCTCCCAACTCTCCGGTGGCCAGCGCCAGCGGGTGGCCCTAGCCCGCTCCCTGGCCATCGAGCCCCAGGTGTTGCTGCTGGATGAACCCTTCGGTGCCCTCGACGCCAAGGTGCGTAAAGATCTGCGCGACTGGCTGCGTCGTCTCCACGATGATGTCCATGTCACTACGGTGTTCGTCACCCACGACCAGGAGGAAGCGATGGAAATTGCTGACGAAATTGTGGTGATGAGTAACGGCAAGATTGAGCAGGTGGGCACTCCCGAGGAAATCTACGAAAACCCCGCCACCCCCTTTGTGATGAGCTTTATCGGGGCGGTCAACGTGCTCTCCCCCGATGACACCTGGAAAGCCCACCACCGCGACGTGCCCCACCACGCCAGTCAGGTTTTCCTACGACCCCACGACATTGACATCTTGGCCACCCCTGCCGACGGCACCCTGCCCGCCAAAATCGACTACATCATTCACCTGGGCTGGACCATTCGCCTGGAGCTAACCCTGGAGAATAATGGCCAGGAGATCACCGCCCACATCAACCGCGAGCAGTACAAAGCCCTCGACATTCACCAGGGCCAGATCATTTGCCTGCGCGCCAAGCTGATCCGCAGCTTCGACAACAGCGCCAGAGCCCTACCCACCCCTGCGTAAGGATTCGGCACAGTGGAATAGCCAATGGATGGGATAGTGCATTGTGGCCAAGGGGATCCATCCTGAATGGGCGAAGGATGGCGGTGCCGCGAATACTCTCCACGGGCTAAACTTTTGGAATAGAGTCCTTCAGCCAAATCCTATGACCATTGCCGAACAAATTTTCCAACACCTAGCGGCACTCTCTGCAAAAGAGCAGCGCGAGGTGCTGGATTTCGTTGAGTTTCTGGAAAGTCGCCATTGTAAACAGAGCCAGCGATCAGAAGACGAAAGCTGGTCAACATTTTCCTTGGAGTCGGCTATGCAAGGGATTGAAGATGATCCTATTGAATATACAGCGGCAGACTTAAAGGAAACATTTTGATGGTTCAAGAAGGGCAAATTGTTCTTTTTCCATTTCCCAATACTGACCAAACCCGTGGGAAACTACGCCCTGCCCTCGTGTTGCGCCAGTGCCCCAGCCAATATGACGATTGGCTAATTTGCATGATCTCGTCCCGCCTGGCGCAGTGTATTGCAAATCTAAATGAAATCATTGCAGAGAGTGACTCTGACTTCAATGCTAGCGGATTGAGGCAAGCCAGCGTCATTCGGGTGACTCGGTTAGCTGTGGTCAATCGATCTATTTTTCTCGGTTCTACTGGAGAAGTCTCAGGAAATCGATTCTCGCGAATCAAACAGAAGTTGGCAACCTGGATATTGGCATAGATAGCATATCTCCTGGCTACAGCCAAACCATAGCCAGGAGAAAGACTGGATAGGATGCCACTAAAAACCAGCCTGCCCCTCGTCCGATCTGTTTAGCAGGCGTTGCCAGCGCAATCACCAGTGTCGTCAGCATGGTGACCGGCAGCACCTCGCTAATCACAGTGCCTGTTTGGCCTCGGCCTATTGCAGGGGGTGGCCATGTTCTCCAGTGCATTTCTGGGTAGGCGGGTGGGGCTGCGCCTGCCCAACCACTGGCTGCGCCGCATCTATGTCACCACTGCTATTATGCTAGCGCTAAGACTTTTGCTCAATCCCTGACCTAAACAGCCGCTGAGGGCAGCCGAATGGTTCCCTGGGGGAACTCACTGGGATTGTGATGGCTTGCGCCATCGTTATCGCTACTGTTAATGCTGAATGAATTTCGACGTGTATTATCGAACTGCTCTGCCAACTTGTTCCCCAGGCAGGTTCACCGATCGCTGTAGAGCCGCCAAGGCACGGTTGTAGTCAAGAATGCTGCGGACCAGCCTAGTTTCGGCGTCTGTAAGGTTAGTTTGGGCGGTGGTCACTTCAAGCTGGGTGACGACCCCAGCATTAAAGCCCAGGCGCGACTGCCGTAACACCTCTTCGGCCTCGGAAACGGTAACGGCTGCGGTTTCAATGTTGGTGGCGGTGGCCTGTAAGTCGTTGTAAATCTCTTCCACCTGGAGCCAGATCTCGCTTTCAACGTCTGCGAGTCGGTTGGCCAAAATCTCTTGATTCAGCTGGGTGCGGGCGACTCTGGAGCGGGTTGCCCCGCCGTCATACAATTCCCACAGTAGGGTACCTCCCACGGCATAGCCATCGGCAAAGCCGGGATTAAAGGGGGCGTTGAGCACATTCAGCACCGAATAGCTGGCAAATAGGCTGAGCTGTGGGCGGTTGCCGGCTCGCGCCAGATGTTCCTGGCGGCGGTTCACTGCCTGCTGGAGCTGGAGTTCATCCAGTTCTCGGCGATTTTGCAGGGCGGCTTCGATGCTTTCGTCCAGGGAGAGATCCCAGGTACCGGCGACCGCCACCGGATCTGCAGCGGTCACATCCGCCGTGATCGGTAAGCCTAGCCGCTGCACCAGTCGCCGCCGCGAGTTAGTTTGGAGCGTCAGGGCGACCTCTAGCCCCTGCCGAATATTAGCCACTAACACCTGAGTCCGCCGCACATCCAGTTGGGTACCGACCCCAGCTGACTGAAGAGCTTGGGCATCGGCCAACACCGACAGAGCATTATCTAGGGCCGCCTCGGTAATGCGCACCAGGGCATCGGCCTCCTGCAGGTTGTAGTATTCAGTGGCGATCAACAGGCGCAGATCCTCCCGCTGGCGTTCCAGCTCCAGCTTGCCCGTCTGCACTTCTAGCTCTGCGGCCTGCACAACTGCCGCCCTTGCTCCCCAAATATCTGGGTCGTAGACTACCGCCGCCGTCGCCGAAAAAGGCAGGTTGGCGGAGCGACCAATGCTGCTCAGCCCCGCCCTATTAATAATGTCTGCTAGGGCGCGATCGGCAAAACTGTTGAGCAGGTTAATTTCCCGCTCTGCCAGGGGACGAAACTGGGGCGGCACCAGGTCTTCTACCCGCTGGTCAATGGTGTTCCTAAGGTCTCCCAGGGCATTGCCGAGCTGGCGCTCAAGAAACTCGCCCACGGCTTGCCGTTCATAGGTAAGGTTGGCCCCCAGCACCACCCGGGGCAAGAGGGTCGATTCGGCCTCCTGTTGAATGGTTTTGAGCACCTCCACCTGGAGGCGGGCAATCTGGAGCAGACGACTGTTTTGTTCCGCCAGCTCCACAGCCTGGTCTAGGGTGAGGGACTGAGTCGATCGGTCCTCAACAGCTTCATGTTCAGCGGCCTCAGGAGAAATTGGGAGATCACGTTCTTCTGGACTCGGGGCCTCTGGACTCAGGGGCAGAACATCAGAGGTCAACTGCTCAGACGTCAGCCGCTCAGGTGTCAGCCGTTCAGACGTCAGCTGCGAAAGGGGCAGAGGTGACTGGGCATAGCTGGGGAGGCCTGAAAGGACTGTAACAAGAGCGACACCTGTCGCAAGCTGGCAAGATGAATTCATGGTGAAATGGCAGCGGAATACGGTCATGATCCCAAGCGAGCTCGCTAATCAAACTAGCGTTAGCTGACCTCTGGCTATCCTAGATTCGTAACGGTGCTGCTAATGTTGCATCTGAGCAGGCATCAGCTTACCATGAGTGGCGAGTTCTGGTCGTCCCTTGAGCCAATTGTTTAGCCACCTAATTCGTGTTTAGCAGCTTACTCCCCTATGGCAGGTAAGACTGAGACTCTGCTAAGGCTCTGATAGACAGAATTTGTGACAACGTCTCAGTGTTGAACGTGTTAACTTCGGGTCAGCTTTGATAGTATTTTGATGGTTTAGTGTGGGCCATGCCATCCCCTATCCCGCCCAACGATCAGCCTAACGCCTCAGATGGCGAGCCGTTGATTTCTAATTCAATGGATTCAGATGCTTCGCGCCCAGCTCTGGCGGAGCGAGCCGATCGCTTTAACATGACGTTGGAATCCTCAACGGATGGATTTATAGACCGCTGGCCTCGATTTGTGCCCATCGGTTTGCTGCTGGTGGCTTTTGTGGTTTGGGCCTTTGTCGGGCGCTTTCCGGTGCGAGCCAGTGGGCGAGCCGTGATTTTAGTACCCCGATCGACGGTGGCGATTCAGCCTCGCCTAGGTGGGCGGGTGGTGGAGCTCAATATCCAGCCGGGTGATGAGGTGAGTAACGGGCAATTAGTGGCGTTGATGGAGTCGCCAGAGCAAACTCAAGAACTACAAAATATGCGCGATCGCCTGGCAGATCTAGAGGCCCAGGATCGCCAAATTGCGGCTGCCGAATCCAACCGTAATCGCCTTGGCACAGCCACCGTTACCCAGCAGCGACAGGCGAATCAACAACAAATTGAAGCCCTGCAAGATCAGCTGTCTACCAACCAGAGTCAGCGGGTGGCTTTTTTAGATCACCTCCGCTATTTGCGCAGTTTTCAGGCAGAAACTGACCAGCGCATTGACACCTTTCGAGAATTGGTGGCAGAAGGCGTGGTTCCCCCGATCAACTTCCAGGCCTACTTTTTAGATGCCAACCAACTAACAGTCAACAACGCGATCAATGAAGTCCAGGTCGCTCTGGAGGAGCTAGACAGCATCGACGAAAGCATTGTGGCCCAGATGGGTACTCTGGAAGCCGCCAGCAGCGCCCTGCTCACCGAAAGTAGTGATGTCGAGTTAGTCGATACCCTAAGTAACACGACCCGGTCTAATTTGATTGCTGATCAGCGACGAGCGATCGCCGAGATGGAAGTCCTGATTCAGACCAATAGCGAGGTGGTTAGCCCCACCGATGGCCGAGTAGAAACAGTTACCATCAACACCGGGGAAATTGTGCTGCCGGGGGGCTCAATTGGCCAAATCATCCGCACGGCTCCAGAGGCTGAATCCAATGTGGTGGCCCTGTTTGAGGTGGGCGAGGCCAAACAACTGGCTGCCGGTATGACCATTGACGTGGTGCCAGACTCTTTCCCCCGCGAACGCTATGGGAGCATGGTGGCTGAGGTGGTCTCGGTCGGGGAACGGCCTGTCACCATCTCGGAGTTAGCTAATTTAGTAGGCAGCCGAGAGCTGGCCTTAAAGCTATTCCTGGGTGAGGATGAACGCGATCCTGAGATGCCCCAGGCGATTACAGCTGTTAACATCCTGGTGGAGCTCAGGCTTGACCCTGACCCCGACACCCCCAGCGGCTATCGGTGGACTGCCAGCGACGGCCCCGCCCAACCCGTTACCGATGGCACCACAGCCGAAGCCCATGTGGTGGTGGAAGAACGAGCGTTGATTGAGTACCTCGTCTCTGCCTTTCGTGCCATCACTGGCATTTATCGAGGTTAACTATGCGAGAGCCTAAACCTAAATCGCCCTGGTGGACCTGGTGGTTAAAGTGGTGGATTATTGCGGCGGTTCTGGTGTTTTTGGTGCTGATCTTCAGCGAGCCGCCGCAGCTGTGGTTTTGGCTAGTCATGTTTCTGGCCCTGGTTTTGTACTCCACTGAACGCGCTATCAACGGTTAAAGACTGTGGCCAATAGCGAGGTTTCCCAACTGATTAAGCAGGGTCTGGGCTTTGCCCTGGGGGCGGCCATCCTGACCGCCCTATTCAAAGACCGTGGCGATCTGCTCGATGACTTTGTCTATCCTATTTTTGGCTTTGTGTCGGTGGTCTATCAACCCAGCCAGGGGGGAGCTATTAATGCGGGGCTAGGGCGCTTGGGCGGCAGTGCACTGGGCGGGGTGATTGCAGCGACCCTGATCTCAGCCTATGGGGTAGAAACCCCAGCCTTCTATGGGGTACCCGCCCTCACCTTCATGCTGGCGGCCCTGTTGTGCGAAACCTATCGCTGGGAGGCGGCCTATTCCCAGGCAACGCTGATCGGGACCTACATCGCCATGCGGGCCTTGGGCACCGCTGATCAAGAAAACATCTGGCTCTATGTTCAGGCGCGACTGGTTGACAACTGGATTGGCATCATCATGGGCTTTGGGGTGGTGCTGTTATTTTGGCCCCGGGGCAGTCGTCCAGCGTTAATCTCAGGAACCCGGCAATTTTTGCAGCAGGTGCCGCTGAAGCTGGGGGCGATTGTGCAACGTTGGGCTCCTCATCCAGCCCTGGCTCACCTAAATGCCGCCAACCTGCAGCACCAGCTTGAAACCCTAGTGGAAGCCAACCAGGTCGCCCTGGAAAATGCCGAAAATGAGTTCCAGGGCGAGGGCATTTATCAAGAAAACTGGGAGGCGATTCTGGCGGCCCAGGCGCAGATTATCCGGCAACTAGATACCCTGGATGACCTGGTTGCCCAGGATGCCCTTAATTTGTCCAGCCGCTTTGTGCACCAGCTCGATCAGTTTTTGATCCACAGCACCGCCACCTGTGATCAACTACAAGCGTCCCTGGATCAGGGGTATCTAGAACCACCTGAGGATCTGATGCGGCTGCACCAGGATGTCACCGCGATCGCCGCCACCCTGGACCAGATGCGGGAATCTGGAGCCTTAGATCAACACAGCGCCCCAAAAGTCTTGCAAGGATTTTACCAGCTAGAACTCTGTCGCCAGCTGGTACACAGCCTGGAAGCCCTGAGCGACGGCCTCTACAAACGGGCGCAGATCATGGCCCAGCGTCGCCGCCTACCCCTCGTTAGCCTGCCCCGCTGGACGCCCCTGCCCCGCCACCGGATCATTGAGATTGTCGGCATGGGGACGGCAATTGGTCTGCTCCTGGCGGTTATTTATCATGTCGACTACCCCTTTCCTGCTTTGCTCTACACCCGGGTCGCCAGTCTGGTGGTCGTGGCAGGGGTGTTGTTTTTGGTACAGCCCACCCTGCTGCGGGCAATCGCTGGGGTATTGGGGGGCATCGGGGTGATCCACCTGTTGCTATTTTGGATTTACCTGGTAGCCAACTCGTTTGGGTTTAACCCGGTGGGCAGCTTTCTGCTGTACTTTATTTTGTTCATGAGCTTTGCCCTACCCACTGTTACCCCTCTGGCTCAGGCAACGGAAATGATCGCTGGCCCCTTTGGCTTTCTGCCTGGCACGCCGCCCCACTCCATTGAACTGTCACGCATTGGGGCGATCATCGCGGCCCTGCTGTATGCCGAGGGAGTAGGGCCGTTTTTTCACCAGGCGCTCCATGCCGCCTCCCTGGCTACGTTAATGGCGACCAGTGCCGCCTTCATCATCAGCCTGTTTTTTATCAAAGGGTCAGAAGTGGGCCAGTTCACCCAAACCCTCGCAGACACTTACCGCCAGATGGGGCAGATCTATCAAGCGCTCCTGTCCGACTATTGGCGTGATCAGCCCACCGAACCGGCCCTGGCGATTCAGACCAACAAGCTGGCAAAGTCCCTAGAGCAGCATTCTCTCCTGAGCCTGGTGGCAGGTCTGGAACTCGGCTTTAGCGCCGCCGCCAACCAGGAGAAGCGACGGTGGAAAACCTGGATTGGCCAGGAAGAACCGCTCTTGACGCAGCTAAATAATCTGCGAGAATATACTCGCACGCCGCCTCCTGATTGGATTACTCAGCGTTTTTTGGCAAATCTGCAGACGATTACTCAACAAACGACCGATCGCTTCTATCAAGTTGCTGACCAGGTCGAAGGGGGGAGACTGCCATCCCAGACGCCCCTGCTGCCCCAGCTCGAAACCCTGGAAACACAGCTTTTGGGGTTGCGGCTTGAAAGTCGGGGGTATCCCATCGAGCCGATGGTGGCCTTTAGTGCTACCTTTGCCACCCTGAAGGCGATCGCTCAAGCCCTCGATCAATCCCTATTTGACCAACCCTAAGCTACTCACCATGACGTTTACCATCCCCTTTAACCCCGCCGATATTGCTGCCCTAGAGCGATTCAGTAACGGACCAGGATTTGGTTGCACATCACTGACCTACCTCGATGCCAACGGCAACGCCTACCACGGGCGGACAATGGAGTTGGGGCAAGACTTTCCTTACCAACTCGCCTACTTTCCGGCTGGGCAAACCTTAAAGTCTGTGGCAGGCGATGCCCCGGCCCTGACCTACACCACCGAATACGCCATGTTTGTGGTGACCATGCCAGATCGGATTCCCACGGCGGAGTCTCCCATCACCCCTGCCGATCTGAAGGTGCTAGAAGGGATTAACGAAGCGGGCCTGTCGTTTAACCTGAATGCCTATCCTTCCGTGGGCGGAGCACAGCAACAGCTCGACCTGACCCAGGCGGTGCTCTCGGTGGTTGATCTCGGTTCCTGGGCGCTGGGCAACTTTAAGACCGTTGCGGCGGTGAAGGCGGCCCTGGCCGAGCAGCCGGTGGCCCTAACACCGCTGGATATCCTCAAGGGGGCTGCCGCACCCTTTCACTACCTGTTGAGCGATCGCACCGGGGCCAGCATTGTGGTCGAGTTCCATGAGGGCACCATGACCGTCTACGACAACCCGGTCGGGGTCATGACCAATGGCCCCCGCTTCGACTGGCACCTGACCAACCTGAACAACTACACCTATCTCAGTAATATCGATCAATCCACCAACACATTCGGCTCCCTGCAGGTCCACCAGCCCGACTCCGGCATCGCCACCGTGGGCCTACCCAGCTCCAGCACCTCCGTGGGGCGGTTTATTCGAGCGGTCTACTACACCCAGTACACCGAAAAAGCTACCGACCCCGATACGGCAGTGCTGGCCCTGTCCCACATCATGAATAATTTTGATCGGCCCAAGGGCGTTAGCATCGACCCCCGCACTGACGGCGGCGGCGAAGGGGGCGTGCTCGCCGAGGGGGATACCGAATATACGCCCTGGACCATCTTGGCGGATCTGAACCGGGCGCGGGTGTTTTTGCGCACCTACAACGGGCTAAACTATACCCTGTTCGACCTCAAGCAGATGGCCCAAACCAAGGCCATAAAAGTCATGCCCCTGGCCCAGCTAGAGGGGCTGGCCCCCGATGGCACGGCGACTCTCCTCCAGTGACTGGGAATACTGCCACCACGGTGTTGGAAAATCTTTAGCAGGAGCTGAATTGGGCCTTGCTGTCGGCCATTCATGTCTCACTGACTGCCGTTATGGTCCTCGGAACTGTTGTCCGAAGCTTCCTCCAGGGACTGGAACCAGGTCTGGCGAATCCTTTGCATGCTTATTTGGGAAGGCAATTGCAAAATGTAATGGTTCAGTTCCCGCGTCAGGGGGCTATTGAGGGGTAAGGCAATGCCGTAGGGCTGGGAACCTAGACTGAAGCTGGCCACTTGGTACGGTACCTTGGGATGCTGGTGCAGGTAGTACTCCAGGGATAGGCGAGTGGACACCACGCCATCGACCTGCTGGAAAGCCAGCAGGTCGATCGCAGCTTCGAGACTCTCAGTCACACTAACCCTAGCCTGGTAAAACTGCGCCCATCGCTCGGCTGCCGCCCCCCCGTCAACGACCGCAATGCGGACACCCGCCAGTTCATGGGGCTGGCTGAGCCGCTGGGAAGGTTGGTTTGAAAACGCCACTGCCAGGGTTGTTGCGATCCCCGCTGTTAGCGATGTGACGATCACCAGAGAAAGAATCATCCAGACGGCAGCAATGGTGCGTCCCAGGGGAGTAATCGGCACCCGATCGCCATAGCCGACAGTGGTGAAGGTTGTGGTCGCGCACCATATGCCCTCGCGGATCCCTTCCCTGTAGGTCTTGGGGAACTGCTCGTTGTCCTTGTGTTCTGTCCACCAGAGCAGATTTCCCACTACAAAAAACGACAGAAAAATTCCCCCTACGGAGGACAAAAACGTCCATCCGAGGAAGGGTTGGAAAGTCCTCCATAGGGTGGGAGGCTCGCTGGGTCGGAGGACGGTCAGGTCGCCCTGGCTGATGGGTTGAGTAAAGTCGTACTTGGCAATGCGATCGCTGGTAATACTGATGCTACCTATGGCCAGATCAACCTCCCCTTTATCCAGAGCCGCTAAGCTGGTTTCTACCGTAGAGTAAGCCACCAGTTCGTAACTGAGCATCATCTCCTGGGCGAGTTCCTGCCAGTATTCCACGATGATGCCACTGGGCTCACCTGCGGTGACAATCACGCTGGGCGGTTCTCCAGCCACCCCAACCCTGACCTGCCGTCCCTCATTGGGCAAACGTTGAGCGTAGAGTATCGCGGCTGACTGGCTTGGAATAGTGTCTGCCCTGCCGGAAAGAGCGCCATTCCCCCCGATCCAGACTGCCAAACTAATCAAACATAAAACGTACTGTCTGGTTCTTAGATAGAAGGTCATACGTAAATAGTGCTATGGGGCGCTGTAGGCCCGGATATTTCACAAGAACAGATGAATCAGGCACAAAAACCAGCGAGAATGCATAGCTACGAAGGGTTCAACGATTTGTAGCCCTACCCCCAATTCAACCAGAGTGTACCTCAACTGACTGATGCTCTAAAACGTGTAAATTCAATGCGTTGATCAACTCGGGGCATCGGGATCCTGTTTGGCCCCTCTACCCTGGCGGCGCTGCCTCAGTTCGTAGAGGCCAAACAGCCCGGCCCCCACCGCCAGGAAAGAAGTCAATCAACCCGGTCGGGAGCGTAACCAACGGCCCCCGCTTTGACTGGCATCTGACCAACCTGAGCCACTATACTTGCCTCAGCAATGTCGATCAGCTCACCAACACCTTTGGTTCCCTGAAAGTTAGCCAGCCCGACTTCAGCATTGCCACCTCGATGGCCTAGCTCCCGATGCCACCGCCACCCTACTCCAGTGACTCCCCTGACCCCATGCAGGGAGAACTCCTAGCCTTGCGCCCGGGGGTACAGCTCCAGGTCTGCCACCGGGGCGGCAGTGCTCCGGCGGTAGTTTACCTCCACGGGGGATTGGGCAATCGCTTTAACCTCAGGGCACAGTACGAGTTTGCCCTGGCCCAGGGCTGGGAAGCGATCGCCTACGACCTGGCGGGCCACGGCCAGTCCAGCCCCTATCCCCGCTACTCCCTGGGTCGTCACTGCCGCGATCTAACCCGCCTACTGGATCGGTTTCAGATTGCTCGTCCCATCCTGTTTGCCCACAGCTATGGGGTGCCCCTGGCCTTGGAGTGGTGTCAGCGTCATCCGGTGGTGGGGCTGGTGTTGGTGGCGGGCGGCACCCACGACCTCGCTCCCTGGTGGGAAGTTCCCCTCATACAGAGCCTCGCCTGGGGTGGACGACACCTGTTTCGCTGGGAACCGCTACAGCGGCTGGTGACCCAGTCCATTAGTCGCCTCGATCACCCTACCATCCAGCAATTTATGGCCGAAAGCCCCATCCCCGTCGATGCGGCCCCCTACAAGTCGCTGCAAATCTTTTGGGGCTACCACTTCTTTGCCCAACGTCAAACCTGGCAGCTCGATATTCCAGCCCTGGTGATCAGCGGCGGGCGCGATCCCACGTTTACCCGCGCCATGGGCGACGCCCTGACCCAGCACTTTGCCCCCGGCCAACACCTGCACCTGCCCGAGGCGGGGCATTTGATCATGGCAGAATACCCTGAACGGATCAATCACGCCCTGGCAGACTTCAGGCAGCGTTGCGCTGTCCCGGCCAAGGACACGCCGGTTCCCAATGGGTAGGGATTCTCTAGAACGCCGGTACAGATCCCAGGGCAGAACCCTGGGATACCCCAAAATTCCTGGCTAACCAGCCCAAGAACCCTGGGATCTTGACATACTGTACCGATGCTCTAGGCATTGCATAACAGATACTGAATCCGCCTTGGTAAACCCCGATTCATCATCAGAAATCCCGTAGGGGCGTAGCATGTGTCACGCGCTGTCAGGGTATGCCCCTACAAAGCGGGTGTATTCAAATAGGATGCGGTAGTCACAGCTCTGTCGGATGTTTCTAAAATGTAGGGTAAGCCTGCCCATGAGCCAGACGTTTTTAGACAACACCTTACTCGTCTAGCAGGTCTAGCAGGCTATCGAGCAACTCGCGCACTAGATAGCGATTAAACGGAGCCTGGCTCACGGCTTCCACATAGGCCGACCGCAAAAACGGCTCGTAGGTCAGATCACCTGTCAGGTAGACCTTGACAAAGGCCAGGCTCACCGCACTGATAATGCCACGGTTGAGCTCGATAGCCTCGTCTATCCCCTGGGTCAGATCGCGATCGAGATGCAAAAAACGATTGATGAGACGGGTTAACTCTGGGGTATGAGAAGACCTTTCCCCCAGGTAAAAGTATTTGTCCTCGATGGTTAACCAACGAAAAGTGCTGAGTTGCTCAGGCACTGCCGGAGTGGCGATGTCAAATTCTCCTGCCTTCAGGATGGTCGGAATCTGAATTCGGCTGATGCCTGATTGACCAAACAGGCGAGTAACCGGCGAATGGGCCAGTACAGCTTTAACACGGCGATCGCGCAGGCCCGTTTGCCCCAGGGTTTCGATCACAGCGGGATCGTCATCTAATTCTAGGGCACGACATTCCAGCAGTTCAGCCACATTCAGCACCACATTAGTTACAGGGATACACTGCTGCCGCAGCAGATCAAAATCGACCGTAGCCCCGGCCAGCGCCAAAGCAGTATAGCCGCCAAAGGAGTGACCCATAACGGCGACCTGGTCCAAGTTAAGCTTGCCCCAGTAGTCGGCCTGGTTGGTGCGGGCCAGTTCATCGAGCAGGCGGGTAATATCGAGGGGGCGATCAATAAATTCTCGAGCCCTAAAGGCTTCATTTGACAGGCCGCTAAACAGCGCTTGCTTTTGGGCGAGGTTGCTGCCAATGTGCTCGGGCAAAGCCGCTACAACCCCATAGGAGGCCAAATGGACACCAAGATCGAGGAAGTTGGTGCGAGTGTCGCCTAACCCATGGGAAATGACCGCGATTGGCAGTGTCCCTGGCAGCTGCTCTAGATTGTCGGGGACAATGACTTCCACCGGGTAAGCGCGGTTCCGCTCTGTATCGTTAATCGTTAAGGAAATCTGCCGAGTGGAGTAGGGGCCAGGCTGAGTGATGTCAGGTAGGGCCGCTAGGTCAAAGGGAGGCGGCAGAGCGGCATCAGCCGCAGACTGCTGGGCGACGGCCTCTCTGAGGATAGCAGTGTTGTCAGCTTCAGCAATCACCTCCTGGGCAGCGGCTACGATGCGAGATAAATCAATCCGCATTCCCCCGGTCGGAAAGTTGCGAATCACCGCCAGCAGGGAAATATCGCCAGCGGCGGCGGTGGTAATTAAAGCAGACCGTAGAGCCAGTTGGCCATTCTGCGAGGCCTCAGTTTTGATTAAAGTACCGGCGAAGCGAAGCATGTCCTCGCCCATGGGGCTATAGAGCCACTGGGTCAGCGGCACCACATCAATGCTGCGGCTAGCCTGAAGCGCTGCTCGCACGCCCTGCTGCTGCTCGGCATTGATCTTTTGGAGCAATCCCCCCAGGTGGCCATCGGCTACTCCGGTGGTGGCAAAACGCTCTAGCGAAGCCGTAGAAATTGACCGACTGAAGGGGCCATACTCAATCACGATGGTTTCCACAGCCAGCCCTGGGGCAGCCAGCGCTAGGGTAGTCAGTGTGGTTAGCAGGGCGCTGAACGGAGCGATTGAGTGACGCAGCCAAGCAAACTGGGGTCGGCCCAAGGATTGAGCGAAAAAGCGACTGACCATGACATGGCTTAATTATTGTTGTAAACAGTATAGGAGGATTAGCCCAATGGGGGGTCTCTACTGCCGTCTTACTTCTGCTCTTCTATACACTAAGGCCTGTCTTGACTAAGGTCTGTCTTTGATTTCCAGGGTTAACCGCAACGGTATGGATATTTGCCAACGAATGATGGCGCTGCGCAGCCCAAAAATGATCGCTATCGCCAGCAGCCGTGCCTGGGCTTGGGGCATGAGCGACATCAGCGCCAGATAACCTACACAACCCACTAAAATAGGCGTGGCGTACAGTTCCCGCGAGAGCAGTAGGGTCGGGCGCTGAGTGACTATATCTCGAAAAAGGCCACCCGAAATGCCGGTCACGATGCCCATCACCACGGCAACTGTCGGCACATATCCAAATGCCAATGTCTTCTCAATCACCTGTACCGAAATCAAGGCAATTCCTGCGGCATCCAGGTAGGAAATCAGACGAGGAGGTAGCCTCAGGATTAACCGAATACCCACAAACGCTAGGCAGGAAGCCCCCACCGCAACCCAGAAGTAGGTCAGATCAAACAGCCAGAACACCGGCAAGTCCAGGATCATGTCCCGCAGGGTACCGCCTCCCAGGGCCGTCAGTAAACCCACGAAGACAATACTGATAAGGTCAAGGCGAGTGCGCGCCGCCGACAGCACTCCAGAAATGGCAAATACGCCAATACCAAGCTGAGTCAGAAAATATTCCATATTTCCATGGGTTTCATAGGATAGGCCAAGGCCGTCTGATATCTGCTGCAGGGGTAATGGAATGACTTGGCTTATCCTATGAATTAGCTATTGGTAGCCCTCAGATTAGCTATTGGCGGCAATATCCACATTGTCAAGATACTTAAGCGAAGCCGTGCTTTTCTCGATTTCATCAGATGAAACCACCTGCCACTCACGCTTACGATTGGCATAGAAGATAAAAGGAGGAATCCCGAACAGAATCAAGCCGCCAAACAAAATGCTTTCATACAGAATCGGAGACATAGCCCTAAACTGATTTGGTGGCACAAACCCCAGCAACAGGGCAAGGACGGATGCAATCAACCCTAGAATAGCCCAGAATTTGATGGCCGGGCAGACGAATCCACGCTGAATGTTTGGCTGGGTCTGTCGGAGTCTGAGAGCCGCTAGGAACATGAAGATGTAGACGGTTAGGTAGATTTGGGCCGCGATCGCACTCAGTATCCAAAAGGCTGTTGACACATCGGGCACCACTACATATATCAAAGCCAACAGGGTTACGATTACAGCCTGAACGATCAAAATGTTCTGCTGCACCCCCTTAGCATTGGTTGCTTGCCACCAGCGGGGCATCGCACCAGAACGGGCCACCATCAGCAGACCTGAGGATGGACCAGCGGTCCAAGTCAACACGCCACCCAGAGCCCCAAAAATGAGCAGCACAGCCATGATTTTGTCAGCCCAAAGAATATTGAACCGAGTGAAAAATTCCGTGTAGGCCTGCATTACCCCAGCGGTCAAACTTGTTGAATCGGAGGGAACGACAAAGGAGATGGCCAGGGTGGGGGGAATAAAAATTAGAACAATTAAAATGGCTGCAATGCTAATGGCCCGCGGCATCTGCTTTTGAGGATTCGCAAGCGAGCGGGCATGAATAGCGTTCATCTCAATTCCGGCATAGGCCAGAAAATTACCTACAACCAAAACTAAACCACCCAGCATCCCCGAGAACTCTTTCCAGTACTCTGCGGCATTGCGATGATGACCAGCCACCACAGTGGACGTCGAACTGAAAATATCGGGGACCAAGGCTCCTAGGGTTAGCGGAGCTGCCGAGGGGCGTCCTGTCAGCAGCCAGGTAGCGCCCAAGACAATCAGCACTGCGGCGGGGAATAGCGTCCCTAAAATCATGAACCAGGAGGATAGTTTTGATAAGGCACTGAGCCCGCCCAGGGCAACTAACGTACTGATCCAGTACAGAACGATGATGACCGTAGCGATAAAAAAACCATTGTTGGCAAGCCCTGGATTAAATAAGTAGGCTACGGTACTAGCAGCGAAAGCCAGCACAGTCGGATACCAGGTCATTACGTTCATCCATAGGTACCAGATGGAGAAGAATCCCCATTTGTTACCAAAGGCTTGCTTTACCCAGCCATAGAGGCCGCCATTCCATCCAGTGGCCAGTTCAGAGGCCACTAGGGCAACTGGAACGAAGAACACTGCAGCGGGCAAAAGATACAGGAATACCGAGCCCAGGCCATAGACAGCCATAGCCGGTAAAGAGCGGATGCTGGCGACCGCTGCCACCATCATGAATGATAGGGTCAGCCAACCAATAGATTTTTCGGTTTTTGCAGTCATGACATAAAAACCCAAAGTGAAAAGTTCATCTAAGCTGCCTCCCTGGCATATCGCTCATGGGAGGCAGTATTCGAAGATCTCTCGAAGGCAATCTGTCAGCACCAGGTTATGGGCTTAGCTAGTTACCTCGGACAACCTATTTTTAGGATTTCGGGCCTGTCTCAGGCAGGCAGCAAGCTGGGAAACCTGGCTCATACCAAATCCGAATCGTATAACCCCGATTCCAAGCAGGCGGCTTGCGTAGGGGCAAACGGTGTTTTTCCAGCCCAACCGGGGCTAGCCAAAGCGGATCTAGTATTAGGCGTGCTTGTAGCCCCCTGCTTCTTGCTCTGTCAACGGCACGCTGACGGGGTGTTTGTCGAAGTGGGCGATCGCCTGGCGGAAGTCCTGGATCATCAGCGCGGCCATATCTCGCGAGAAGCCCTGCCTCACCAGCACCCGCTGCACCGCCACGTCAGAGACATTGGCGGGTAGGGTGTAGGCCGGAACCTGCCAGCCTCGCTGCCGCATGCGATCGCCCAGGTCAAACAGCGTGTAGGGCAGCTCTACGCCATCCTTAATCTTCCAGGTCACCGCTGGAATGCTCTGTCGAGGGTCGCCGTTGCAAATCAGTTCAAAGGGGCCAGCCTTCACCACCTCTTGACCAATCCACTGGGCCGTGTCGTAACAGGTCTGGTGAATTTTACGATAGCCCTCCTTACCCAGACGCAGAAACAGGAAATACTGGCAAATGATCTGCCCCGCCGGTCGGGAGAAATTGATGGCAAAGGTGGGCATTTCGCCGCCCAGGTAGTTCACCTTGAAGATCAGTTCTTCGGGTAGGGCCGAGGTATCGCGCCAGATAATCCAGCCGGTACCCAGGGGAGCCAGCCCAAACTTGTGGCCGGAGGTACTAATCGACTTCACCCGGGGCACCCGAAAGTCAAACTTAATGTCAGGGGCGCAGAAGGGAGCCAGAAACGCGCCGCTGGCCCCGTCCACGTGGATATCCACATCCAGTCCGGTGCGGGCTTGGAGGTCATCCAGAGCATCAGCCAGGGGTTCCACAAACTCGTAGTTACCAGAGTGGGTAACGCCAAAGGTGGGCACCACACAGATGGTGTTTTCGTCCACTCGCTTCAGCATTTCGGTGGCATCCATGAAATACCGCCCCCGATCCATCGGCACTTCGCGAATTTCCACATCCCAATAGCGACAAAACTTATGCCAGCAGACCTGCACCGGACCACACACCAGGTTAGGCTGATCAGTGGGCTGGCCCTCGGCTTTCCGTCGCGCCCGCCAGCGGTGTAGGGCCGCCATCCCCCCCAGCATGCAGGCTTCGCTAGAACCAATAGTGGAGGTGCCGATGGGGTTTTCGTGGGGTTGGCTGTTCCACAGGTCGGCCAGCATCTTGACGCAGCGGCTTTCGATTTCCGCCGTCTGGGGATACTCATCTTTGTCGACCATGTTTTTGTTGATCGACAGGGCCATCAGCTTATGCAGGTCTTCGTTTTCCCAGGTTTGACAGAAGGTGGCCAAATTTTGGCGGGCGTTGCCATCTAGGAACAACTCATCATGCACGAGCTGATAGATAGCATCATGGCGCGCTTCGCCATCAGGGAACTCTGCAGTGGGAGCAATCATCGAACCATAGGAGCTGCCGAAGACTTCGTCGAGCTCGCTATCGGGATTATTTTGTTGGATATGTAGGGGCATACTAAATCTGAAATGCACAACAAGTCAGGGGCAGCGGGAGTGCCCTAGGCTACACCGACCACCTGCACAGACAGCTGGGCACTGTACAGACTGAACCAGCTGGGCAATGGGCTGATCTGAGGCCTATTATGATCGGCAACTTAGCTAAAATCAACCTGTTACAGACTTCAGCCTCTCATAGATATTCTTCTATGAGATGGATTCACGGCAGCTTTTCCCGTACTAGGTTCACCATGCGATTTACCTTACATGCAAAGAATAAGGAACTAATAAAGAACTAATAAAGAACTGTAGACTTGTCCTAAGTCGGTAGGTGCAATTAAATATAAGTTAATGTAGGTTGGGTTGAGGCACGAAACCCAACGCCCGCATGGGCTACGCTACCGCTAACCCATCCTACAGTTGAATTGGCCTACCCACTTAAGGCAATTTTTGGATAACAAAATACCACCGTAGGATGGGCACGGGCAAGACCCTTTGCCCATCCTACGTAAAGGGAAAATCTTTCCTGGAGATCTCTTAAATTTGTTTCCAATTCCTCAAATAATGTTTAGGGATTTTCTCCAGATATCCTGCTAGATTTCAGACGGTACTGTGTCGTTGGGTCAGAGTCCGGCTTTACCATGGATCAAGATCATCCTGCCAACAGGCACCACCATCACCTCAAGGATCAGCTAATTAGAACCGCCGGGCCGTGGCCCTTCACCACCCAGCGGGTCTATCAGCAGATTGACCAGTCCCTCGTGGTGTGGCGATCGCGCGACGATCGCAAACACCTCGCCACCGATCGCGCTGACCGGATCGCCAGTGTCGTTACCCTGCTACGGCGCGGTCTTTGGCTACCTCAAACCCTGAACTGGTGGATTGGCCTAATCTTCGCTCTGGGAGCGTTCCTCTTTGCCCTGGGCAGCGTACTCAGCCTCTCTCCCCATCTAGCCCAGCGCTGGGCGATATCGTCCAACAGCATCAATGTCATTTACTTTGCTGGCTCGATTCCGTTTACCACAGCGGCCTATTTGCAACTGTTCCAAGCGGCCAATGCGGCACCGCGATCGCGGCGACGGCGATCGCCTGTGTGGTTTGGTTGGTTTCCCCACAACATTGGCTGGCTGAGCTGTGCATTGCAATTTCCTGGCACGCTATTGTTTAACCTCAACACCTGGGATGCCATGGTGCCGGGGCTAACCTGGGTGCAGCAAGATTTGATCATCTGGGCACCAGACTTTGTTGGTTCAGTGCTGTTTCTGGCCTCTGGCTATCTAGGATTTATCGAAACCTGTCATGCCTACTGGGCCTGGAAGCCCTCTAGCCTATCCTGGTGGATCACCTTTGCAAACTTGCTGGGCTGTATCGGGTTCATGATTGCGGCAGTGTATGCGCTGGTGCTGCCCCGGCCACTGGTGGCCGATGCCGTCACCCTGGCCACCACGTTTACGCTGCTGGGCGCAGTTTTCTTTTTCATGGGCTCACTGCTGATGCTGCCAGAGGCCGCCAGGTCAGCCAACCAGCCGTAGGTCACCTAGTTCGGGGGCAGGAAAACCTTGGGCCAAGCCGTCTCAAAATCCGCTCATTGGCAGGCCTGGGCTGCTCTTCTCAGCATAGGCCGAGGTGGGGCAGGGTCAGTCGAGGCTTGCATGGCCACTCACAGTGCTTCAGGTATGGAAGCGATCGCTCTGATGGTCGACCTCTAATGGTGTCAGCATGGGCAAGGTGGCTTCCCGTACCCAGATTTTCTGGTGGGGCACCCCGATCGAAATGCCCTGCCGATCGAAGGCCAGCTTGAGACGGCAGCGTAACTCTCGCTCCACAGGACCCTGCTTCAGGGGCTGGGTTTTGATCACCATACGCACCGATGCTCCGCTGGCGTCGAACCCATCTACCCCCAGTAACAGGGGGGCAGCTAAAATCAGGTCACGCCAGGCCGGGTCGTTGCCCATGGCCGTGGCCGTCTGATGCATCAGCTGCATGGCTTTCGGCAGATCGCTGTCGTAAGCAATAGGCACCGACAGGATGACCTGAGCCCAATCCTTCGAGAGATTCCGCACCGAGGTAATCATACTGTTAGAAATGGTGATTAACTCGCCGCTTTCATGGCGTAGTTGAGTGCTGCGCAGGTTCATCGTTTCAACGGTACCGAGGATGTCGTTAATGCCAACGACATCACCGACAGCAAACTGGTCTTCTAAAAGAATTAAGACCCCCATGCTGACATCTTGCATCAAGTTTTGGAAACTCCAGGTGATCGCAAACCCCAAAATACTGGCCCCTGCCAGCAGGGGTCCCAGGGGAATACCGAGGTCATCCATAGTGAGCACAATTCCCAGGGCGATCCACAAGCAGGTGACTAACCCCGTCAGTGCCCGGGCCAGGGTTGGAATTCGTAGAGATTTGAGACGATGGGACGAGGCTCGGAGCCAGTGCCGCCTGGACCAGATTTGGATATACCAGTCGATAGCAATGACACTCAGCCGGTTGGCCACCGTCACCAGCAGCCAAATCAGCAAAATGGATAGCGGCTTAAACAGCAGCCAGTAGCCCACTGCTCTAGTGAAGGGGAACAAAATCAGACCGGTGGAAAGCCCCCCAACCCAAAGGCCAACTTGCAGCCATTGCAGCAGCAAAATTTGAAACCCAATTCGATGCTGTCGAGCCTCCTGTTGGGTCCGATCAGTATCAGTTAGGACAGCAGTCTCTGACTCAGTCGATTCCTGAGCGATCGCCGCCGCCGTGCCATTAGAGACATCCTGTTCCTGAGCCAGTTCACGACTTTCGTTGACTGGGGTAGACAGAGATGGTTGGTTGTGTTCGTCCTCTGCAACGGTACCCTGATCATCGGTTACCCCTGAATGAGCGGTGTGTACCAAAGGTTGCTCTAGAGCCTGCCACTGTCGATGGTAACGCCGTTGAAGGTGCCAGGTCGCTATGCTCAGGCCAACAACTACCAACGTCAGTCCTGCGGCCAGCCATCCCTGCCGCCGCAGATACTCTGGCTGGCGCTCCTGCTGGGCCTGCTGCAGGCGAAGGTCGATAATGCCGGCCCACTGACCAGCCAGGTTCTCTGGGTTGACCCCATGCAGGACACTATCTAACTCAGTGACCGTCACTAGCACCTTTTCGTCTAAAGCGGCATCATCAGAAGCTACAATTACGGTCTGATTATTGAGCCTGCTGACCCTAATCTGTAAGGAATTGGCTTCAAAATCGCTTCTCACCAGGTTTTGCAACTGAGTTTCAATATGTCTGGCTCGATCTTGCAGGGGCAAGTGATGATCGTCATTGCCATTGGCCGACTGGCTGGCGGCCACCGATGCGATTTTAAACAGCCTGACCCCATCCAGACGCACAGGATGGTACACCACCTCGCTAACGCCCGGTTGCAGCAGACTGACAGAGTCCGCCAACGTATCTTTTAGGTCTTCCAATACCGGCAACGGTTCCTGGCCAAGGGTTAGGGGAGGATTAAGAAGGATGAGCAGTAGTGCGCCCAGACCCACCAGAACAAATTTTGAAAACCTTAAAAATCCCTTCTTCATTACCCTCCACGAATACGCTATAGCATCAGTCGGTCAGCCATCTCTGATACCTGACACCTAAAGCCTGACACCCTCACTTCAGTGATGCTCAGCGCCCGGTAAAGATTGAGTTTCTGGATACTACTGTATCCTTAGCACCGATCCTGCAGCCACTGCCAAACCTGTCGTAGTCGGGTTTCCAGCCAGCACAGACCGCGATCGAGCCAGCGCAACACCCAGACCAGGGGGTGGTCCACATAGTTGACCCCAGTCACCTGGGCCTCGATCACGGCTGCCTGCCCCTGCCCTAGGTTCAGTGTGGGTTGGTTCTGCATCTGGGCAGTAAGCTGCCATGCCCCCTGGGTCGATAGCGCCCGGTTCGGGCTATCGGCTTCAGCGCCGTCGTTGACTAGCTGCGTCTGCCGCCTGGGATCAATCAGGCGATCCTCCCCGGCACCAGCCTTACCCACCAGGGGCAGTGAATGCGAAGTCACAGGGGCTACCCCAGGCAACCGCACAAATCCCTGCTCCCCTGAAGCCAGCCACATCCGCTTCATGGCCTGGGATTCGCCAAACAGGTCTGTGACCACCGCCAGGATACTGGTTTGCATCCAGGCGATGAACTGGTAAACCCACTGCACTGGCCACCACTGGGATGGCTTGACTTCCGGCAGCGGTAACCCCAATGATGTAGCCGCTGGCCCCAGAGGTTGAGCGGCACTGAGGCGACCGTAGGTATCCAGCAGTAAGGCGATCGCCTGTTGTAGCCGATCTTGCTGGGCTGTCGTTAAAACACTCAAAATCTGGTTATCCTGAGCCACCAGAACCAATTGCTGGGTCTGCAGATCAGAAGCAATGCCTTGGATTGGTTGACCTAACTTGGCCAAAGTGCGCTTCACCTGGGCCAGCCCCAGCCCAGCCGCCCTGGATTGACGCAGTAAGGCTCGATCAGCTTTGACTGATCGCCCTGACGGTTGATGATTGGGCTGTTGCGGTTGAATAGCTGAGAGCAAGGCCCGAATCGGGCTATCGCTGGTGAGCGATCGCGGCGATGCCGTCCCCCGTAAGCGCGCTGTCCACCGTTGCCAGGCAGAGGAGGCTGCGAGTTGCCGGTGAGCCATTCTGACCGCCTGCATCGCGGCATAGACGGGGTAAACCACCATCTGCACCCCCCACACAAGGGCGGTGCGGCCACGGCGCAGCAGTTGGCCAGTGCCATGGCGCCACTGTCGATACCCTGCCACCAGGCGAGATAGGGTCTGACTCTGAAACCGACGGGGTGAAGCGGCCATAACTCTGCGTACACTGGGGAAACTGCTTCGATCATACCGGAACCATGCCCTTTTCAGATCAGGCCCAGGCTGTCAATCCCGCTCTGCACCAAACCCTTAACCGCTTGCGCCATCTCAGTCAGTGCCCCGTCCAGGCCACCTGGCACCAGGCCCCTGCAAGCACAGCCAGCCCCCCTACCGACTCCCCCTGGCAGGGCTGGCCCCTGGCCCAGCTGAATCATCGGGATCACATGGCCTGGGCGCGGGGGCAGGTTCCCCTGTGGCTCCACCAGCGGTTTACCTGGCCCACCGATCTGCACGGCTATCCCCTCCAGGGGCTCTGTGCCCGTTTAGCCCTGCGCTGGTGGGCCGACCAGGCCGAGGTTTATGTGAATGGCAACCTGGTGCATACGGGGGACATTTTCGACTGCTGGACTCGTCTAGGGTTGACGGCACAGGTGGTGCCAGGCGCCTGGGTGGATGTTTCCCTCAAGTTGGTGAGCCCAGGCCATGACGAGGGCGCCCTGGTCACCGCTCAACTGGTGTTTGAATCCCCCGACTGGGAGACCCCGGAACCCAGTTTCGTGGCGGATGAACTGACGGTCCTGGCTACCTATTTGCGGCAATTCGCTCCCCAGCACCTACCCCGACTAGAGCAGGCGGTTGGGGCGATCGCCTGGGAACAGGTCAGCGATCGCGTCGCCTTTGACCAATCCCTGGCCCACCTGCGCGCCTCCCTGCAGGATCTATCCCCCTGGCTGAAACAGCGCACCATCCACTGCCTGGGCCACGCCCATCTGGATCTGGCCTGGCTCTGGCCCATTGCCGACACCTGGGAGGCCGCCGAGCGCACCTTTGCATCGGTGCTGGCCTTGCAAGCAGACTTCCCTGAACTCACCTTCAGCCACTCCTCCCCGGCCCTGTTTGACTGGCTGGAACAGCATCGCCCCCAGTTGTTTCAGGCCATCCAGCAGCAGGTGCAGGCGGGCCGCTGGGCAATCGATGCCGGTCTCTGGGTAGAGCCCGATCTAAACCTGCCCGGGGGAGAAGCGATCGCCCGTCAGATTCTCTATGGCCAGCGCTACTGTGCGGCAAAATTTGGTCAGATTAGCGCGATCGCCTGGCTGCCCGACAGCTTCGGGTTTTCCTGGCAACTGCCCCAGTTACTCACCCAGGGGGGAATTCGCTACTTCGCCACCCAAAAACTGCGCTGGAACGACACCAATCCCTTTCCCCATCACCTATTCCGCTGGCAGGGGCTAGACGGCACCACCATCCCTAGCGTCACCCTGCCCCCCATCGGCACCGACATTGAACCTGTGGAGATGGCCCAATACGCCGCAGACTGGGAAACCAACACCGGCTGCATGGATGCCCTGTGGCTGCCCGGCGTCGGCGACCATGGCGGCGGCCCCACCCGCGACATGCTGCTCAAAGCCCGCCGCTGGGCCAGTTCTCCCTTTTTCCCCAGCCTAGTGTTTAGCCACGCCGTGCCACTGCTGGATCACATCCTCTCCCATTCCCCACCAGGGCGGACACATAGGTCCGCCCCTACCCACCCACCCATCCACCCCACCACCCCACCACTCCCCACCAGGGCAGATACCCAGGTTCGCCCCTCCCCATCCACCCACCCACCCATCCACCCATCCACCCATCCACTCTCTACCTGGCCCGACGAACTCTACCTGGAACTCCACCGGGGCTGCTACACCACCCACGGGGACCAAAAGTGGTACAACCGCCGCTGCGAAGATACGTTATTTCAAGCGGAGCTATGGGCCACCCTGGCGACCATCCAGGGACTACGCCCCTACCCCAGGACCGAGCTAGAAACTGCCTGGAAGCAGGTGCTATTTAACCAGTTCCACGACATTTTGCCCGGTTCTTCTATCCCGGAGGTGTTTGAGGACGCTAACCAAACCTGGCAGGCGGCGTTGGACACAGGAAATCGGCTATTACAAGAGGCTCTGGAGGCGATCGCTCAGTCCCTGCCGCTGCCAGCGGCTCCCAGCTCCGGTGCGATCCCGGTACTGCTGTTCAACCCCCTCAACTGGGAGCGGCGCCAGGTGATCACGATACCAGTGCCTGACCTGCAGGCCAATGTCACAGGCTGGCAAGCTCAGGACCACTGGGGCAATCCTCTTTCCAGCCAACGGGCTCAAGCCCCCGGTTTGCCATCTACACCATCGACATCAGTGGTGGGCAATGCCCACCCTACACCCCTGACACAGCAGAGTGGAGTAACGGTACTGGTGGATGTGGCCGATATCCCTAGCATTGGCTACCGACTGATCTGGCTGGTGCCCACGACTAACTCCCCGCTACAGGCCCCAGCCCCCCAGGACTGGATTCTAGAAAATTCAGTCTTAAAAGCTACTGTCGACCCGACCACGGGTTCCATCGCTAGCCTGATTCACAAGCCCACTGGCACCGAAACCTTCTCCGCTCCTGGAAATCAGCTGCAGGCCTTTCGAGACCAGGGACAATACTGGGACGCCTGGAACATCGCCCCCGACTACTCGGATCATGGCCTAGACCGGTTTGAACTAAAACAGATTGAGTGGATCGACTCTGGTCCCGTTCGTCAGACGATTCGGGTGGTGCGTCACTTTCGCCAGTCCACCTTTATCCAAGACTACAATCTGGATTACCAGTCCCCTATCCTAACCATCCACACCAGCGTTGATTGGCAAGAAACCCAGGTGCTGGTTAAAGCCGCTTTTCCGCTGACGGTGGCGGCAGACCAGGCCACCTACGAGATTCCCTTTGGGGCCATCCAGCGCCCCACAGCCCCGGCCACCCCCCAAGACCAGGCCAAGTGGGAAGTGCCAGCCCTACGCTGGGCCGACCTCAGCCAGGGCGATCGCGGCGTTAGCATCCTGACCGACTACAAGCACGGGTTTGATGCCAGCCCCAGCCAACTGCGGCTGACGCTATTGAAGGCTCCAGTTTGGCCCGATCCTGGATGCGATCGCGGCTGGCAGAGCTTTCGCTATGCCATCTACCCCCATCCCCACAGTTGGCAGCAGGCCCACACCGTCCGCCAAGCTCGGGCCTTTAACCAGCCGCTGCAGCCCTGGTTCCCGCCCCTAGTCGGCGCGTCCGCAACCCCGGCGCCGCCCACCGCCAGTTTCCTTGACCTGGGGGATAACAGCCTGGTGTTAGCCACCCTGAAGCTGGCGGAGGACAACGACCAGCAGCTGATTCTACGCTGTTACGAAAGCCTGGGTAACCAGCCAGAACTGGCTCTCCACAGTCCCTTCCCCCTAGAAACCTGGCAGCCGGTTAACCTGCTAGAACAGCCCCAGCACACCCAGCCTGAAACGGCCACAGGTGCCATAGCGCCTTGGCAAGTGGTAAGTCTGGCGGCCACCTGGCAAGCTAAGCTTGAGACATTGTGATCATTGAGGTCATACACTGTGGTCACTGATTCCACCCTGAACGCTGGCGTTCTGACACTGCAAGAATTTGCCATGGCCGAAGAGTTACCCCTGGCTGTGATTCAAGCCGCCGTGCTAGAGTTTCTGCGCGATCGCCCCGATGTGGTAATTTTTGGGGCTCAGGCGGTTAATGCCTGGGTCAGCGAGCCCCGGATGACCCAAGACATTGATCTCCTTTCGCTGCAAGCAGCAGAGTTGGCCGAAGCGGTACGCCAACTCCTAGCGACTCAGTTCCAAATTGCAGTGCGGATTAGAGCGGTAAAAACTGGGTTGGGGTATCGGGTCTACCAGCTGCGCAAAACTGGCAATCGTCATCTGGTCGATATTCGACAGGTCGATACCCTGCCCCCAGCTGAATCGATAGAAGATCTACTTGTGATCGCCCCAGCTGCCTTGATCGCCTATAAGGTGGTAGCCCTACATCAGCGCCAGGGCAAACCCAAAGCCGGGACAGACTGGCGCGATATTGCCATGTTGTTACTGGCTTTTCCAGAGTTAAAGGCCGACTCTGGCCCAGTCACCACGGCCTTGCAAGCGCTTAGGGCCTCAGCCCCAGTGATGGCGGTTTGGCAGGATCTGGTGCAGCAAGATATTCAGCCTCTGGATGAAGAAGAAGATTTCTAGAGTATCGGTACGGTATGTCAAGATTCCAGGGTTATCGGGGTATTGGCCATAATTTTTGGGGCATTTACAGCAGGTATCCCCATTCATCCTTCTGATTTTGGCCCTCTGCCTTTGGCTATAGCCCTTACAATTTAAGGCGATCGCGCCATTAAGATAACGGTTAGACAACTGGCTATCGACTGGTGGGCAATGTCCACCCTCTAAAAGCCGCGATCGCTGATTGAACCTGGGGATCTGCATTTTCTCGGAAATCACCAAAGACAATTTTGGGACCACCAGTCTCTTGCTGGCGTTCCTAACGCTTTCTAGTCAACCGTTGAGGTGTCATGCCCTCGCGCTCTAACCGTCCCCGCTACCGTGAAACGATCGTTGAAGAAAATTACCGGCGCACCCGACGACACCTGGTTCGGGGGGCAGTCGCCCTAGGCTTCGTCATCTTCTCGGGGGTACTGTGGTATCGGTTTGTTGAAGGCTGGAGCTGGTTGGATGCCACTTACATGTCAGTCATTACCCTGTCCACCGTTGGCTTTGGGGAAATCAACCCCCTGAGTCCTCGGGGTCGCCTGTTTACCATTCTGCTAATTTTGACTGGCGTCGGCGTCATTGCCTATATCCTGAATAATTTCACAGAAGCCATTGTCCAGGGTCATTTCCAGGCTGGTTTTCGACTGTTAAAGCGACGTAGATTCATGGACTCCTTAACCGGACATTACATTATTTGTGGCTATGGCCGCACTGGCAGCCAGATTGCCGCCGAATTTGCCGCCGAAGCCGTGTCCTTTGTGGTGGTGGACCTGGACGATGGCTCCATCCAGGCGGCCCAGCAGGTGGGTTATACCACCATCCAGGGGGATGCCACCCACGACCAGGTTCTGTTGCAGGTCGGCATTGAACGGGCTCGCTGTCTGGTGGCCGCCCTGCCTTCCGATGCCGAAAATCTCTACACAGTCCTATCCGCTAAAAGTCTCGCTCCCACCATCCGCACCATAGCCCGGGCCAGCACCGAAGAGGCGATTCAAAAGCTGAAGCGAGGTGGAGCAGATGTGGTGGTATCACCCTACATTACGGGTGGCAAACGCATGGCGGCGGCGGCCCTGCGGCCCCAGGTCGTAGACTTTCTGGATGGTATGCTAACTGGGGCCAATCGCACCGTCTATGTGGAAGAGTTCTTGTTAGACCCTAAGGTCTGCCCGGTGGTTGGGCAAACCCTGCGAGAAGCCCAACTGGGTAAGCAATCGGGGGCGCTGTTGCTGGCCATTCGTCGCGAAGATGAGACCCTGATCGTCGGCCCTACCGCTGATACCCGACTGTACCCTGGCGACCTGGTGATTAGCATGGGCACCATGGATCAACTGCGGCGGCTCAGCCAAATTCTTAGCCCCATTCCGCGATAGCTCCGAACGTCCTGAACTGTCCTATGGCCTCCAAAAACGTCGCCTCTCCCCTGAATGGCATTTGGTTATTCATGATTGTGTTTGCCACCCTGGTGGCGGCCTATAACGGCTTGATGGCAGAACTAACCGCCGCCACCTTTGAAGCCGCAGAAAGTGCCATTACCCTAGCCATTGGCTTGATTGGGGCCTTGGCCCTGTGGCTAGGGCTGATTAAAGTGGTGGAAGTTGCAGGGCTGATGCAGCTAATTGCCCGGGCCATTCGCCCAGTGATGGTGCGCCTGTTCCCCGAAATTCCCGCCGAACACCCGGCCATGTCAGCGATGATCCTCAACATGGCGGCCAATGCCCTGGGACTGGGCAATGCCGCCACACCCATGGGCCTGAAAGCCATGGCTGAGTTGGACAAAGTCAACCCCACCCCCGGTACAGCCACCAACGCCATGTGCCTGTTCTTGGCCATCAACACCTCGTCCCTGACGCTGCTGCCGATCAGCGCCATCACCGTGCGGGCCAGTGCCGGGGCCACAAATCCGGGGGCGATTATTCTGCCGTCGATTATCGCTACTCTCTGCTCTACGGCAGTGGCCATCCTGGTGGCGAAGTTGCTGGCTCGTCGGGAGCCGGAGCCGGAAAGCCCTGAGTCTACCTTGCTGTCTGGGGATAATACAGAGCCACTATTTTCCCTGGAAGATGCCCCGGATTCGTTGCCGATCAATGAAGCCCTAGCAGAGCTCAACCCCCCTGGGCGCTGGGGCAAGCTATTGTTTGGCGGTCTGATTCTGGCTTTTTTAGGGGTGGTCACCTATCGGCTAACGGTGCAAGGAACCCCAGACCTGGCTGGCACCGAAGTAATGGCCGCCATCTCCGACTGGCTGATTCCGCTGCTGATTTGTACCCTGTTGCTGTTTGGCTATTTTCGGGGGGTCAGAGTCTACGAAGCCCTAACCGAGGGGGCCAAGGAGGGGTTTCAGATTGCGGTGCGGATTATCCCCTTTCTGGTGGCTATCTTTGTGGCGATCGCTATGTTTCGGGCCAGTGGAGCACTAGATTTGCTGACCACCGCGATCGCCCCGATCACGGGCTTGGTCGGCTTTCCAGCCGAGGCTTTACCGATGGCGCTGATTCGTCCCCTCTCCGGCAGTGGAGCCTTTGGGGTGATGTCTGAAATTGTTGACAACGACCCCGACAGCTTTCTAGCTTACCTCGTGTCTACCATGCAAGGGTCTACCGAAACCACCTTCTACGTCATGGCCGTTTACTTTGGTAGCGTCAACATTATCCGAACTCGTTATACCTTGCCCGCTGCCCTAGCCGCTGATGTTACTGGTATGGTAGCCGCTCTCATTATCTGCTCCCTTACCTTTTAAGCAACTGAGTTATCTTCAGCCTCACTCTACCGGCTCTTATTCTCTCAAAAACCATTTTTCGAACTATGAATTAAACTGTCACAGCTTCATTTACCAAGTTAAGAATAGGATCCTTCTGGACCCAATTCATTATTGAAGTTTTAGGATCTATCTTAAGTAGTCCTCAGAATTGGAGGTAATTTTCATGAAAAGCATGACCTGGAAACCAGAGCCCGAGAAGGATCAAAAGAACAACGCCTACTTCGAAAAAATCAATCATGCCCCTTACATCACCATTGGGGCTATTATCCTAGGATTGTTTTGCCTGTTTACCCTTGTTGTTTTAGTTGGCGTCTTTTAGACAGCCGTTCAATCATTGAAATTCAGGAGGAAGACAATGTTTTTAAAGCATATGTCTAGTGGCAACCTAGTGGAAATTTTGGACGTCCCAGAGATTTGGGATCCCTGCCATTCAGAAGTTTTGGGGCGCTTCCATGCGGGGGAAGAACTGCAAGAAGCCGAAATGTTTTCCAAGGCCGAATTAGGTTTTCCATCGGGAGAAACCCTGCCCCGATGCTGGTGGGAACCAACCTACCAGCTATCCTCACAGCAAAAGCTACCTAGCCTAGTTTAGAACTTCCCTGAATCAACGCTTAAGCGGCGGAAAGCAGTAAAAGGCCGCCACTACAATTAAGCAGTGACGGCTTTTGAGTAGAGCCCTGGCATCGCGCTATTTTAACAAGGGGCAACCCCCTCACTATCTTCGCCGCAGCTGCGTTTCACAACCGA
>NZ_SMDQ01000048.1 GCF_012911975.1 Nodosilinea sp. P-1105
TCCTTGAGTTGCACCATACACCTGCTCTGTCAGAACAGTGCAAATATACTGAAATTCTGTTTATCCGAACAGTATTGAGGTATTTACCCAGTTATAACCGCATTGAGCTAATTCGGCCAAGTGATCAGGGGATTGGTTAGCCCCGCTGCAGTTAGCGAGTTCAGACCTCCGGTTTTTTCCAAAAACCCGGAGGTCTCACGCCGCTCAAGTCATAATCGCGCCACCCATCAGTTTTTCATAGCGCCGCTGGTGCTCCTTTGCCAGCTTGGGGCAGCGGGCCAGCTCTGGGTCGTCCTTCAGCAATGCTTCCGCCGCTTCCCGGGCCACCATCAGCACATCTTGGTCTTCAATCAGGCTGGCCAGGGCAAAGTCCGGCAGGCCCGACTGGCGGGTACCCAACACCTCCCCGGGGCCGCGAAACCGCAGGTCCATCTCGGCAATAAAGAAGCCATCCTGGGACTGTTCCAGCACCTTCAGCCGTTGTAAGGCTGTCTCGCTACGGCTGCTGCTCATCAGCAAGCAAAAGGACTGGGCCGCCCCCCGGCCCACCCGGCCCCGCAGTTGGTGGAGTTGCGATAGGCCAAACCGTTCCGCATGTTCAATCAGCATCACCGAGGCGTTGGGCACATCCACCCCCACTTCCACCACCGTGGTGGATACCAGAATGTGGGTCTCCCCAGCCCGAAAGGCGGAAATGGCCGCGTCTTTTTCAGCCGATGACAGGCGCCCATGCAGCAACCCCACCTGAAACTCAGGAAAGATCACCTCCGCTAGCTGGCGGTGCTCCTCCACCGCCGACTTCAGGTCCAGCTTTTCCGACTCTTCCACCAGGGGTAGCACCACATACACCTGGCGGCCCTGGGCCATTTCCCGCTTAATTAGGTCGTAGGCGTGGTGCCGTTCTCGGCTGGTCATCAGGGTGGTTTGGATCGCCTTGCGTCCGGGGGGCAGCTCATCAATTTGGCTGACGTCGAGATCCCCGTGCAGGGTCAAAGACAGGGTGCGAGGAATGGGCGTAGCGGTGAGGGTGAGCACATGGGGGTTGGCCCCTTTGCGCATTAGCCTGGCCCGCTGCTGCACCCCAAACCGATGCTGCTCGTCAATCACCACCAGGCCCAGCTCGCGAAACTGGACCGGGTCTTCAATTAGGGCGTGGGTGCCGACTAAAATCGGCAGTTCTCCGGTGGTCAGTTGCCCCAGCATTTGGCGGCGTTTGGCGGCCCGGGTGGAGCCAGTCAACAGCTCGACGGGCAGGTGCAGCTGGGTGAACCACTCCACCAGTTTGCGGTAGTGCTGCTCGGCCAGCACCTCGGTGGGGGCCATTAAGGCGGCCTGGTACCCGGCCTGAATCGCCGCCAGGGTAGCAATTACCGCCACGACGGTTTTACCGGAACCCACATCCCCCTGCACCAGGCGATTCATCGGCACGGGCTTTTGCAGGTCGGCCAAAATGGCGTTGACCACCCGCTGCTGGGCGTTGGTGAGGCTAAAGGGCAGAATGCTGTAAAAGTTGTCGATCAGCTCCCCAGTAGGGGCCAGGGTAATGGCGGTTTGTTGGGCCTGCTGCTGTTGGCGGCGACGCAGCAGCCCCAGTTGCAGGTAGAAAAATTCGTCGAAAATCAGGCGGCGACGGGCCTGGGCTAGCTGATCTTCATCGTCGGGAAAGTGGATTTGGCCGATCGCCTGCTTCAGCGGCACCAGTTCATGGCACTGACGCAGGTCCACGGGCAGGGGGTCTGGCAGCTCAGCTACGGCGGGTAGGGCGGCGGCGACGGCCTTGCGCACCAGGTCCGCTGGCACCCCCTCGGTGAGGGGGTACACCGGCACCAGGCGGCCAATGGTGAGGGACTCGATGCGATCGCTGAGGCTATCCAGCACCTCCAGGTGCGGATCGTCCAGGGTGACCCCATACTTCCCCTGCTTCACTAGCCCAGAGGCGGCCACGATCGCCCCCTGGGGATACTGGCGTTTTTGCTGGTGCTGCCAGCTGGGGGTGGCGTAGCGGTTGCCGGGGTAGAACCGGTTGAGCTTCAGGGTGCCGCTGCCGTCGGACAGCTGAAGCTCAAAAATGGTGAGTTTTTTGTTGCGGGGGCTGGTGAAACAGTTGACCCGCTTGACGCTACCGACAATGGTGACGGTTTCCCCTGGGTTCAAGTCACGAATTTTCACCTGCTGGGCGTAGTTGATGTGGTCTCGGGGGTAGTAGTAGAGGATGTCTTGGACCGTGAGCAGGCCCAGCTTGGCCAGGCGATCGCTGTTTTTAGGCCCGATGCCCTTCAGGTAGGTGAGGGGCTGGTCCAGGGTGGGGAGCCGACTGGGGGCCGTGGTAACGGCTACTGCAGTGGTGGGGGGGCGAGCCGGAGGCTTTTCCTGGGTGCGACCGGCGCGAATGGTGGCATGCCGTTCTAGCAAACGCTGGTTTTGGTGCAGAAATCGACGGGTTTCCGCCACCAGATGCTGCCGCTGGGCAAAGCTGAGGTCGCTGTAGCGACTGTACTGTTGGCCCAGAGCTTGCCAACTCTGCTGTTGTTCGGCGGGAAGGATGGCGGGGGGGTGGCTAAGACTTTCCCCTAAAAACCGACTAAAGGTTTGCTGCTTACCCACCAGATCATTGAAACCACTGTCGGCCTCCACAGACAGCGCCCGCTGCAGCCTGGTCCAGTCGGGGGAGGATGGTCGTGCCTCAGAGGTCATAGCGCTTGATTGATAGCTCCCATTCGCTGGCTAGCGATGCTTAGATGTATTGTCGTACCATACGGCCCGCCAAGCCTGCTCGGCTTCGGCGATCGCCAGTTCCCGCTGAGCTTGCTTATATTGCTTGCCCACCTTGCGCAATCGCCCCAGGGTCGTGCGCAGCTTGCCCCGCCACAGGGAGGCTTGCACATCGGCAAACTCAATATCTGACAGTCGTAGGTTAATGGCGGCCAGGTGGGTCATCGTACCCCCCAGTAGTTCCGGCTGCATCCCACTGGCCTCATCCGCCTCCGGGGATGGCTGATCATCTTCTGATTGATCCCGCAGTTCCACTAAGGCTTCCCAGGAGGTGCTCAAGGTCGACGGCTTAGAGTCCTCGTCCTCAGTCTGATCATTGCTGTCGCTGGCCTTGTCCTCCTGGTCCAAGACCTCATCCATATCCCCAGCCATGGCCACCAGAACATTCAGCAGGTTCGGCACCGGGTGACCATGATCGGCATCACGATCGGCCGCTGTGGCCGCCTCCAGCACCTCCTCCGGTAAGTCAGGCAGCACCTGGGCCGCTTGCAGACATTGATTAATTTGGTTAGAGATCTGCTGTAACACATTGCGAATGCGCTGTTCCAGCCGTAAGTGCTGCTTGGCGAGCTGGGTTGGGGTGAGGCGATCGCCCGTAAACAGTGGATCTTGAAGGGCGTCCTCCACCTTGTCGGCCATGGCGGCTAGCAACACCGACTGAATCAGCGATCGGGGGGGCATTGCCGCCGCTGACTCAGCCTCAGCGATCTCTGACGGGCTGGCTTGGTCGGTCGCGGCCAGTGCTGCCGAAGCAGATGCTGCTGAGTCGGGCTCTAGGGTGGCATCAGACGGTGGGTCGTCAGCCTCTGCCCCCTTTGCTTCACCCGTTTCCCCGGCTTCCTCTGCTTCCCTGGCTTCCTCTGCCTCTTCCTGTTCCATCGCCTGCAGAGCTTCTAGGGCCGCTTGGGCCGCCTCCTGCTCCTCTTGATCAGGCTCCATCAGATTTTGCAGCCAGTCTTGGGCTTTACGTCCTAGCCGCTGAATATCTTGCTGTAGCTTTTCCCGCCCTTTCACCGACAGGGCTAAAAACGCTTCGGGATAGATTTGGGTACAAAGGTGATAGGTGGCAATCACCCCTTGGCGGCGCACAGCATGTCCCAAAATTCCCAAATAGCTACTGTACAGCTCCTTAAAATCAGCAGCTAGGGAAGCCGTGGCTGCTTCCAGGGCGTCAATGTCTTTGCGAATCGTCTCAACCGACCTGACCATGCCGCTGTCTTTTCCTAATCAATGTTTGATTATAGTGTGCCCCAACTCACCCAGCAAAAAGGGGAGCCTTGCAAACCGCCGCTCCCCCCTTGGGCAATTCGATAGTGATACTAATCTGCCAGCTACTTTTTCTTGCTGGTTTGGGCCGCCACTTCCTCAGCAAAGTTAGTTTCCTCTTTCTCGATGCCTTCACCCAGCACAAACCGGGAGAAGCGTCGCACCTGAATATTTTCCCCTAACTGGGAAACCGCCTGCTTCACTAATTCTTCCACAGAAATATTCTGGTCCTTGATGAAGGGCTGATCCATCAGAGAAAGCTCCTTCAGCCGCTTTTCAATCCGGCCTTCCACAATTTTCTCGCGGATATTGGCTGGCTTTTTACCCAGATCATCGCGCCCCATTTCGATCTCTTTCTCTTTGGCCACGATCGCCTCAGGAATATCGCTAATACGCACATATTCCACATTAGGACAAGCGGCAATCTGCATCGCCACATCCCGTACCAGGCTTTTAAATTCATCCCGACGGGACACAAAGTCGGTTTCACAGTTGACTTCCACCAGTACGCCGACCCGGCCACCGGTGTGAATGTAACTGTCAACCAGTCCTTCCGATGCTACTCGGCCCTCTTTCTTCGCAGCTGAGGCAATGCCCTTCTGCCGCAGCCACTCAATGGACTTTTCGACGTCGCCATCATTTTCTTTCAGGGCTTTTTTACAGTCCATCATGCCTGCGCCCGTTTTGTCGCGCAGGTCTTTGACTAACTTCGCAGAAATTTCTGCCATGGTGCTTTACCTTCCTAACGCGCTACCGTCAACTTAAGTACATCTCGCTGACCCAATCCAGCTTAAACCGAAGCCAAACTTCGGGAAAGCCAAAGCCCTTTCTACCCCGTTAGCCAGACCTAACGGATCTATAGCGACAGATCCAGAGATCCAGACAGGTCGAACAGCATGGAGCTAGACGTGGCTGAGAGCCTCCCATCTATACATCTATATCAGACTCGTCCTATTCAGACTCGTCATCAGCTCCCGGGGCATCGTAGTCGTAATCGTCTTCGGCCCCATCATAATCATCGTAATCCTCATCGGGGGCGCTACGACCGTGGGATCCTTCATAAATGGCATCCGCCAGCTTACCCAGAATCAGCTTAATGGAACGGATGGCGTCGTCATTGCCAGGAATGGGCACATCCACCAGGTCGGGATCGCAGTTGGTATCTAGCAAGGAGATGATCGGAATCCCCAGCTTATGACACTCGGATACCGCGTTATATTCCCGCTTGATGTCAACGATGATGGCCACATCAGGTACCTTGCGCATGGTTTTGATGCCACCCAGGTACTTTTGCAGCTTTTCCAATTCACGGCGAAGCACCGCTGCTTCTTTTTTAGGGCGCAGGTCAATCGCCCCAATCTCTTCCATCCGCTCCAGCTCTTTGAGGCGATCTGCCCGAGACTTAATTGTGGCCCAGTTGGTTAACATCCCCCCCAGCCAGCGCTGGTTGACATAGTGGGAACCACAGCGGGAAGCTTCTTGGGCGACAATACCCGCCGCCTGGCGCTTGGTGCCAATGAATAAGAACTTTTGCCCATTGCCCGCTGCATCCCGCACAAAGCCATAGGCTTCTTCGATCAGCTGGGCGGTTTGCACCAGGTCAATGATATGAACCCCATTGCGGGAGGTGAAGATGTATTGATCCATCTTCGGGTTCCACCGACGAGTTTGGTGCCCAAAGTGAACCCCCGATTCTAGTAGTTCGGGTAGGGTAATAACAGCCATTTAGGTTTTCTCCTTTCGGGTTTATCCACCATCCGAACGCTCCCTCAATTAGCAAGAGACCCGAAATTTCGGATGTGCGATTTTGACAACCTTACAAAGATAACATAAATGAGCGACATCTTTCTATCAGGCTGTTTTGCCTTGGTCCTAAAGCGAATTTTGAAAGTTAGTTGGCCCTTCGTAACCAGAGCGTTGGGCTAACGCTTGCAGGGACTGAGCTCCTGATAAACGCTCGCCATTAATCTCCCAGGTGGGATAGCCGGTAATGCCTGCTTCCTGGCATTCTGGAGTTTGACTCTGCCCGTCAGATTGGGAGCATTCGACATAGTTAATCAGTTGAGCTGCTGCTTGGCCGAAAAGCTGCTTCTGATCCTGGCAGTGGGGGCACCACCAAGCACCGTAGAAGATGGCGCCCGTATCTGTTAGGTGCTGAGCCAGGGCAATTTCGGCAGGGCCAGACTGGGTGGTCACTTCAATCACGGGTTGCCCATCAGCCCCGGTTGCCGTGGTGGGTTGGCCGACATTGGCGTAAACGCCTAGGGTGCCGACAAAAACGACCACGACGGTGATTAGGCCGATAAAGAAGGGCTGGGACCAATCCGGCCAGTCTTGGCCAACTAGTGCCATTCCAAATAAGCCGGTGGATAGCAAGGCCGAGCCAATGCAGTACAGACAGGCGGCCTGAATTTCCGCCGTGAGTAGGTACATCAGGTAGCCACTGAAGACCATCATCGCGGTGCCACCGATGAACAGCAGCGGCTGGGTCCAGGTCATCAGCTTGGCCCGCAGCTCTTTCTGCTCAGGCATCCGCACCAGTAATGGGGCGATCGCCAGTACGACCATGCCCAGATAAGCCAGGAAGCCAAATAGTGCCAGGGGCTGCCCAAACACGGTGGCATAGGGACTGGATAGGACAATATCGCAGCCCTGGGTGGGGCAGGCGGTGGTATTGCCTGTGAACGCAATCACAGTTAAGTAAGCTGTGACTGCAGCTCCGATGGCGGCTAACCCAGCCATCAATGGGCGAGCATAGCGGTTAATCCAGGGAATGTCCTTTTTACGACGTGGCATGTCCTAATCTCCTAATACCTGACAGCAGGTTTATAGTAAGTTCAGCTCGGGATCTAGGGTTTTCCCACTGGCAAAACTCCAGGTCTGGCCTGGGAGTTGGTCTACATTACGGCTAAGCGTTCTGCAAATCGTCTAAAGTGGCTAACACTTCTTGGCTATGGATGGCCGGGCGCACGCCTAAAAAGCGGGCTCTGAGCATGCCATCAGGATCGATTATATAAGTGTGACGCAGGGAAGCGGCCCCTAGCCACGATCCATAGGCTTTACTCACCATCCCTTTGGGATCAGACAGCAGGGGAAACGCTAACCCTTCGGCATCGCAAAACTCGGCGTGGGAGTTGACACTGTCGGCACTAACACCAATCACTTGAGCATGGCGAGCCTGGTATTCGTCTAGATCTCGCTGAAACCGTTGGGCCTCTAGGGTGCAGCCGGAGGTAAAGTCGCGGGGATAGAAGTACAGCACCACCCACTGGTCACGATAGTCTGCCAGGGAAACAGAGCCATCGCCCGCATTGGTGGGCAGGGTAAAGTCAGGGGCAGGACTGCCCAGGGGAAGTTGGGGGCCGCCCAGGGCCAGGGCCGGGGGTGCCCACAGCAACCCACTAAACCAGCCCAGGCAAATCGTTAAAACCAGTTGAAGTAAGTGGCGACGACCGATCATAGGCATCCTCATGTTCTTTACTAAAGTTTACATGAGGTGGCTGGCGATCGCCCCCCCAGCCTTTAAGGGCATTCTATAAAGTTGTCGTTTAGGCGGTGGCAGCCCCAGTAAAACCAGGTTAAGTTGACCAGAGATCTCTGAATTCTCCTCCCTTCTGTCCTCTACTGTCTTGTCCATGAGGCTCCTAATCCCCAGTCCTTTCACCGTAGAGGCAGTAACGGTGAGCATTCGTGATTTACCTCAGGAACTGGCAGGTTGTCGCATCGTCCAACTATCGGATTTCCACTACGACGGGGAGCGACTCGCTACCCCTTTGCTCGAAGCCGTCATTGCCCAGGTCAACGCGCTCAAGCCTGATCTGGTGGCTCTAACGGGAGACTATGTCACCACCGATCCGGCCCCAATTTTTCGGCTTATCCCTTATTTGCAGCAGTTGCAAAGTCGTTATGGCACTGTGGCTGTTTTGGGTAACCACGACAATATGAGTCGTGGGGGCCGTCAGACGATTTTGCAAGCGCTGCGCCGGGCTGGTATTCAGGCCCTGTGGAACCAGGTGGCCTATCCGTTAGGTCCAGGGCTGCCGGTGGTGGGCCTCGCTGACTTTTGGTCTACCGAGTTTGACCCCACTGGGGTAATGGCCGCTATCCCTGAGGCTGTACCCCGGCTGGTACTTTCCCACAATCCCGATAGTGCGGCAGAATTAAGGTCCTATCGGGTGGACTTACAACTGTCAGGGCACACCCACGGCGGCCAAATTGTGTTGCCTGGGCTAGGGCCTGTGCCGGCTTTGACCCAGGCCTTGAAGCAATCCACCTGGGCTAGGCTGCCGTTTGTCAACCAGCAGTGTATTAAGGTAGTGCATCACTGGGATTGGGTCTCGGGGCTATATCAGGTGGGGGATAATCAGCTTTACGTAAACCGGGGGCTGGGCACCTATGCCCCAGGCCGATTTCGCTGCCCGCCGGAGGTTACGTTGGTAAGGCTGGTGGGGGAGTGATGGGGTGGATGGGGGGATGGGCGCTGCCCTGAGCTTGTCGAAGGGGGGATGGGGGGATGGGCGCTGCCCTGAGCTTGTCGAAGGGGGGATGGGGGGATGGGCGCTGCCCTGAGCTTGTCGAAGGGTGGATGGGGGGATGGGGAAGGTGGGGAGGTGACGGGGTGACGGGGTGGATAGGTGGTAGACGCGGAGCGGCTTCCCGCAGGGTAGGGTGGATGCGTAGGGGCGGACCTGTGTGTCCGCCCTGGTGGGGGAATGGGGAAGAGGAGAATTTTGGATTTTGGCATCCCCTCCTGGGAGGCCTGTGCTGAGCTTGTCGAAGTAGGCAGGGGTGGGTTTGCGAGAATTTTGGATTTTGAATTTTTCCTTTGCTACGCACGGGCTACGCCCTACGTTTTTCTGTTTTCGTTTTTCGTTCTCCAGGTTCGTAGGGGCAGACCTGCGTGTCCGCCCTGGCGGGAAATGGCTAGGCGGTAAACGATCGCCCTAGACCCAGCTTGGCCAACAGTTTGCGGTAAGTGATGGAGCTTTTGTCCCCAGCAATATGGACTTCATCGGCCAGGTTAATCGGTAGATCTTCTGGCCAGAGTTCTTCTACGATCACTTTATCTTCGCCAAACACTTGATGATTGAAGGCCAAGGTATCTTCGAGGGAAGCATCTTTGTCGAAGTTGCGGCAGAGGGGCGAGAATACCCGAGTTTTGCGGGCCGATACGGGACAGGCGGCATTCAAAATGTGCAGCATGCCCTCTGGGAAGGTGACCGACAGCTTGACGGTAAACGGCAGCCACACCTGAAACAACCGTCGCCACTGAAAGTCAGGGGGGCTGAGGTGCTTGTACCCATGGGGTAGGTTGCTCACGGTACTGACATAGTCGGCGGTAAAGCCGCCGTCGGTATAGGCAATCGGATAGTCAGGCACTTCTGGGTTGTCGCTTTCCCCAAAAGAAGCTTTATGAACAAAGGCAAAGTGGCTGACATCCAAGAACCCTTCCACCTGCCGGCCGGCGGCGGCCTCCAGGTGAACCGAGTCGGGAACAATGGGGATGTAGTCAGGATCGTCCCAGGCGTCAAAGTCTGGAAATGGCACTGGACCGTTGTCCACCAGGCGTACCCAAATCAGCCCGTACCGCTCCTGGACCGGGTAGGTGGTTAACCGCAATCGGTTGGGAATAGCGGCATCGGGGGCTGCCGGAATGCAAATACACTGCCCGGCGTCGGTGTAGCGCACCCCGTGATAGGCGCAGACCAGTTCTCCTTGCTCGACCCAGCCCAGGCTGAGGGGGGCACCCCGATGCAAGCACAGGTCTCGGGCAGCAGTGACCTGGCCATCTTGGGTCCGATATAGCACCAGCCGTTCGTCCAACAGCCGTGCCCCTAATGGCTTGTCAGCGGTAACCTCTTGGGAAAAGGCCACCGGGTACCAAAATGGAGCCAGGGCTTCCCAATCGGAGGGGCTAAAGGTGCAGTCCCGAGGCAGAGTAATGGCGGTTGGCATAGGATTAGTTTTGGATCAGAACTGTGGGTAGGCGCGGTAGGCAAAAGTGTGCTGGCCACAGCTAGATTACGGCTTACCTTTGACGGTGGACTGTATTGCTAGTTACCCCAGAGCATGAGTACAATCTGCCCAGTCCCCAGGAGTCTTGGCGCTTGGACGGAGATTTTGGCGTTGTGGTTCTGGCCCTGTTCAGGAGGCTAAGGGTTCCAGGGAAGGGTGGGGCAGAGCGCCTTGGGTCGCCAGGATTTCGCCCAGACTGATGTGATCTTCCAGCAGGCTGATGTGGCCACTGTGGGGCAGGGCATGAATGTGCGCATTGGGCAGCAGGGTGGCTAGACGCTGGGCCTCGGCCAGGGAAGGTAGCAGGCGATCGCTCTGGGAGGCGACCAGCAAGGTTTGGGCTGTGACTCGGTGCAGTTGTAGGGGTTCTAACCGAAACTGGTGTAACAGCGATAGCCGCCAGGCCGCACTTTTCTGGGATACAGCACCCATGGCCTCGAATAGGGCGGACTGATGGGGGCGGGAAATCCGGCTCAAGTTGGCCAGCAGGGGGAGGCTGCTGAAGGCCGAGGTTTTGTACAGAGGAGATGCCACCCAGGCTGTGAGGTTGGCCACCCAGTGCAACCAGGGCAAGCGGTGAAAGGATGAGGCGGAGTTAATCAAAATTAAGTGGCGAGCCAGGGTAGGGGCTTGAGCCACCATCTGTAAGGCCAGACAGGCCCCGAAGGATTCGCCACAAAGGTAAAGGGAGCGATCGCCCAGCTCTTGGTGAATTAATCGCAACACCTGGGTCGCTAACCGATCCCACGGGGAAAGGTCATCTGCTGCTATGGTCAGGCAGCGAATATCAACATGGGGCTGTAAGTCGGGCACCTGCCGGGTAAATAGCCGACCGCTACCGTCCAGTCCAGGTAGATAGACAAACAGGGGTTTGTGATCATTGGGCGGCACTGGGGCTAACAATTGGAGAGATGGAGACGGCTGTGACATAGGTGATGACCATCGTGGGCAGCGGCTTAACAGCCAGTGCCGTGGAGCAGGGTAGCGATTTCATTGTGGCAAGAGGCGGTAATATCGGCCACCAGCGAGCTTACCCCTGGGCGGCGATCGCGCGATCGCAGTCGACTGTCCACCCGGATTGGACGACCAATCCGCAGCTCCACCTGACGATAGACCACGGCTGGGTGCCACCCCGACTGCTGAAACAGCGGCTCAGAAGCGTCAAACCAGCTGAGCCAGCGTAAAGGGACCTCAATGCCGCTGGTTTCTTGCTGAGAGGCGATCGCTACCGGCACAATGGCCAATTCATCTACGGGTGCCCGTAGGGCTAAATGGGCAAACCCCCGGTGAAACCGACTGAGACTATTGGGGGAGGTGCGCTGTACCATCGGCGTTGCCCCTTCCGGGAAAATACCCACAGACTCCCCCTGACGCAAGGCAGTCAAGGCTTGACGAAAAAATCGGGTTTGGCCACTGCCAGGGGCATCTAAGGGTAAACAATCCAAAACCTTAATCAGTTCCCGCAGACCAGGCACTTGTCCCATGTAGTGGTGGCAGGCAAATCGAACCGGACGATTTACGACCCGCATCAGCAGGGGAGCGTCCATAATACTGCGATGGTTACTCACGATTACCAGCGGTAAGTCCGCCGGCAATCGATCTTGGCCTTGAATGGAAACCTGCACCTGGGAGAAGGCCAATAGCCAGCGAGACCAGTCCAGCGGGGTAGCGGTAGGGGCAGTGGGTAAATGAAGTGGGCCAAAGGTTGGAAAAAGAGATGGAGCTGCAACCATTCAGTACTCAGTCAGGTCCCTGAATCAAGCATTGCTGCGTTAATCAGATAAGAATCCAGGGGTGTACGTTATATAACTTAACAAAGTTTTAAGAAAACTGTTGCCTCTAGAGCCCTGAGTGTGCAAAATCGCATCGTGGAACTCCCCATGACCAGCAAATAGGCAGGCCCAGGGATGAACGACGCGGCTTTATGCGGCTAAAAACTGTTCAAACTCTCGCAGGGCCACGCTAGAGCCCATGGCCCAGGCCTTCTCCACATAATCGGGCAATAAATTTTTAACATCCACTGCGGGAAATGTCGGACTACTAGAGCGGTCCTCATAGCCCTCAGCAGTCAGCCCATAGATGCTCAAACACCCCTGTCGGTAAATCCAAACCTCTGGGACTCCCAGGGTTTGGTAGACCTCTAGATCCGTCAACGAGGTCATGTCCATCTCAATGACCAGATCGGGTGGGGGGTCAGTGGCCAGATCAAGGCGATCCTTACCCAGGACCGCTTGCCAATTTGCGATATAAAAGCAGGCATCCGGTTCCGCCCCGGCCTCTTGCAGGCGCTTCAGGGTGACCGGGTCGTAGCTGTGCCAGTCTCGACTTTGATGGCGCAGCAGAGCTTTAACCAAATCGACCAACGTGTCAATCCGATTACCGTGACTGGCCATTGGTGCCATGAGTTGAATTTGGTGAGTATGACCGTTGAACCGAATTTTGATCGCCGCATCATCACGACGGCTCTCTAACAGCGCCTCATAGTCATCCCAGGTTTGATCCTGCAGGGTTACCTCACTCCCTGGGGGGAGTTGAATGTACTCTCGGCTAACGGTTAGCACCATTGGACGTTTCCTCTGGATATCTTCTCTCATATTATCCGGAGCTATCCCCAACTCTCGCATAGGCCAAAAAGCAATCCGCCAAACCTCACGAAAAAGAGTCGCCTCCAGCGTTACACATTGCAGGCGACTCTTTGACATTTAAGGGGGACTGAAATTACATTGGGGCCTGGATGAATCAGAACGGAATGTCGTCGTAGCTGGGGTTGCTGGCCGGGTCGCTGGGGGGGGGAGAGGCCGCAGGAGAGGTAGCAGGAGAAGCCACCTGGGGGCTGGGGGAAGCCGCCGGATTGGGGGTGACCGCTGGCGGTGCCATGGTCATGGTGCCCAGGGAACTGACGTCATAAATACGCTGAACCGTCATTTCCGCCTGCTTCTCTTTAAAACCTTCGGGGCGGTCAAACACAGTCATGGAGAGCCGCCCCTCTAGCAGCACCCGTTGACCGGCCCGGTAGTTCTCTTGGATTTCCTGGGCCAGGTTGCCCCAGCCCACCACTTTCATTTGAGCAGAGGGATCCCCCTCCTTGATACCGGGAAACTGGACCACAAATTCAGCCACAGGGGTCTGGTTATCTGAGGTGTAGCGCAGCTGGGGAGCCTGCACAATTTCTGCCATTAACAGACAGTTGTTCATGGGCTAACAACCTCCTTGATCCCCTGTTCTTTGTCGATAAAGTCTTGGACTTGGCTTTGATACTGGGCCAGAGTCACATCTAGCCACTCCCGGTTTTCGCTGTTGGCGAAAATGTGAACCAGGGGTTCCCCGGCATCTGGCAACACCAAAATCCAGTCGTCGGGGTTATCCCCCAAAACCTTGACACCATCGATTAATTCTAGCTTTTCTGGCGGATGCTCTTCAACCAGGTAGCGCATCAGCGCCCCTTTCACGGTCCAGGGACAGCGCAGGGTTTGGATGCGGTAGCCAATACGGGGCAGGTCAGACCAGATTTGCCCCAGAGACCGTTTCTGTAAGGTGAGAATCTCGATCAGCTTAGCGACGCAGAACATGGCGTCAAAGCCGGGATGCAGCTCTGGGAAGATAAAGCCCATGTCGCCACTACCCCCCAGCACCACGTTGGGATTTTCCTGGCAGGCTTCCATTAGGGCGGTGGGATTCGCTTTGGTGCGAATCACCTGACCATCGTGGCGACGGGCGATTTGCTCAACCGCGCCAGAGGTATGGACGGGCACGACGATGGTACCTCGGGGATGGGTGGTCAACATCATATGGGTCATCAGGGCAGTGAGAATTTCCCCTCGGATGGGGGAGCCCACTTCGTCTACCAAGATCAGTTGCTCACCGTTGGCAGATACCTGGACCCCAAAGGTGGCCCGCAGGGACTGTACCACTTGTCCCAACTGTCCCAGCATCACATCCCGTTCGTCGTTGGATAGGGCTAACTGGCGCAGGCTGGCATTCAGGACGACGGCATCGCAGTCAAATTTGCCTAAGATTTGGGGTAAAACGGCCCCAGAGACCGCATAGACATAGTCAATAACGACTTTGGCTTGGCTGCTGATCAGCGCCTCTACATTCAGGTGCTTTTCAAAGGCGGTGGCGTAGGTGGAGACCACTTGGCTGGGGTAGGCAACGGTACCAATTTCGTGAATTTGCGATCGCCGTAGGTCTTCTTTAAAGTAGGCCCCTTCAATCTTTTTCTCTTTGCTCTTGGGAATATCAATGCCATGTTCGTCGAAAAATTCGATCAGGATGTAGTTGGGCCGATCGGGATGCAGGCGCACATGGATGCCCCCGGCTACGCCCAGCTGGGCCAACACACTGCGGGCCACAGGAATCGCGGTCGCCTCTAGGTTTTGGACGTTCACCCCCACGGACATCAGACCGGCAATCAGCGATCGCGACACCATCCGAGAAATACTGCGTTGATCCCGAGACACCGTCACATGGGACCCAGGCTTAAGGGTAGACCCATAGGCCGCCCCCAGTTTCACCGCAAATTCGGGGGTAATGTCGATATTGGCTAACCCAGACACCCCCCGCTGACCAAACAAGTTACGCTGGGCCGTATTGCCCCAAATGAGATTAATGTTCAAAGTTGCACCTGACTCAATTCGCTTACTCGGCCATACCCGCACCCCAGGACTAATTTGCGCCTCTTCCCCAACGGTAGAGAGCGGGCCAATCACAGCCCCCTCGAGTACATGAGAGCGGCGATCAACCCGAGCCCCCCGGGCGATAATGCAGGCCCGCAGGTGGACCTCATCGCCAATGATGGCGCCATTCCAAATGATCGGCCGCTTTAGATCAGCATCACTGCCAATGGTGACATTGTCGCCAATCACAGTCCCCGGCTCCAAAATGGTGCGAGGGCCAATGCGGCAATTGTTGCCAATTAGCACAGGGGGATGAATCTGGACGGACGGATCTATCTGGGTATTTTCCCCCATCCAGACCCCAGGGGATGTTTCCTGATAAGCGTAATCAACCACCACTTTTTGGTGCAGGGCATCGTACTGGGACTCTCGGTAGGCATCTAAGTGGCCCACATCACACCAATAGCCATCGGCCACATAGCCAAACATTGGTTCCCCTTTCTCCAGCAACGTAGGGAACAAATCTTTGGAAAAATCAGATTCCTGGTTTTCAGGCAGGTATTTCAGCACCTCTGGTTCCAGAATGTAGGTGCCTGTGTTCACCGTGTCCGAGAAAATTTCACTGGTGGAAGGCTTCTCTAGAAACCGCTGAATCCGATTGTCACCGTCCGTAATTACCACCCCGAACTCAATCGGGTTGGGCACCCGAGTCAGCACTAGGGTAGCCTTTGCCCCCTTTGCCTTGTGGAACCGAATCGCCGCTTGCAAGTCAAAGTCAGTGACGCCGTCCCCACTAATGACCAAGAAGGTGTCATCCAACAGATCGGCAATATTCTTAACACATCCGGCGGTGCCCAGCGGCTGATCTTCTTCCACCGCATAGGTCATCTGAATGCCAAAGTCACGACCATCGTGAAAGTAATCGCGCATCACATCCGGCAGGTAGAAGAGTGTCGCAATAATCTCAGTGATACCGTTACGCTTCAGCAGATTGACGATGTGCTCGGCAATGGGGCGGTTAAGAATCGGCACCATTGGTTTGGGCAAGTCACAGGTTAAGGGCCGTAGACGAGTCCCTGAACCACCGGCCATTAGCACTGCACGCATATATCCTCCTTCCTGCTACTCAATTGCCCCTAGATACCCATCGGCCCCATGAGTTCTGCCCCATGAGTTGAGATGGGCCATGATCAGTGAAAACCTAGGGCTCTGGTTTGAAAACCTTTGACTAACCCCGGTAACCCTAACGTTGACTATGCTTCCCTAGATAGAGTAAGCCGAGACCTACGCCTTAATCTCTATCTCAGGTGTGATCACCAATGGTCCCTCCTGCGGTTAGCCAACGTTGGTATTGTAGAAGATAGAGGACAATGGTTGATAGAAGGAGTAATCATGGAGACATTGGTTGTGTTGGTATTGGTCGGCCTATATGGCGGTGGCGTTTGGAAATTCTGGACTGGCTTTGACCGTACCAGTTTTAGCGACGGCAAGGTGAAGTTTTCGCTACTGTGGCCTGTGTTTTTTGCCTTAAACAAGTCTTACCGCGAAAATTTTAACCGTGCCCTGAAAGGATAACGCCATCAGCATGCAACCATCGATCGCAGACCCCTCCCCCTGGGCAGGGCAGCTTCAAGCTGTGGCCCAGCGCTATAACCAGGAATTTTCTGGCCAACCCTTCGATCTGCCTGCTGAGGTAGAAGAGATGCTGGTGTTCCATGACTGGGTATCGGGGGCGCTGTCGTCCCGCATTGCTACCCCATTCTGGGAGGTGGTGCAGCCCCGTAAGCGCGATCGCTGTTTAGATATTGGTTGCGGGATTAGTTTTCTCGTCTATCCCTGGCGGGAGTGGGATGCCCTGTTTCATGGCCATGAGATTAGTACTGTGGCCTGTCAAGCCCTGACGGCTCGGGGGCCACAGCTGAACTCGAAATTGTTTAAAGGAGTGAAGCAAGCTCCGGCCCATCGCCTAGAGTACGACGGGCAGTTGTTTGACCTGGTAATAGCTACGGGCGTGAGCTGCTACTACCCTGCTGCCTATTGGGATACGGTACTGGGTCAAATCAAGCGGGTGCTGAAGCCGGGTGGTTGGCTGCTGTTTGACGCGATCAATCCAATGGCTCCATTGGCAGAAAGTTGGGCCATTTTAGAAACCTACTTAGGGGCCGAAGTCTACCTGGATGACTTAGACCAATGGCCCACACTCGTGAAGGCGGCTGGCGGTCGGGTGATGTCTCACCGGGACTATGAGCTGTTTCGGCTGTTTAAGGTGAAGTGGGGTGGCTGACAAATTAGCCTCACCAGGCTGTGGCTGATAGATGTGCCCAAGAATCCATGAGCCATCTAAAAAATTTGAGATACCATGGCGGCTGATGTCATCAGTGGTGACCAGGGCTTGCCTGGGAAGAACAGCGAATGGTATTGGGCTTGCGGACAACAGGATACCGGTTAGCAGCCTGTTTGGTGCTGGGGGTAAGTCTGGCTGGGGGACTGGCGGCTTGCGGTGGGACCAATGCTGAGGTCGATAGCCCCCTATCAACTGAGGCCACCGTCGAGCAATCATCCCCCGACGCTATGGGAAGCTTTAATGAAACGGTGATTGAACCGGTGCGGCGCGCCACCCTGGAAACCCAACAACCTGGGGCTCAGGTGAATGTGCGATCGCGCCCTACCACCGAATCGCCATCCCAAGGGATGGCTGCCGGGGGTGATCCAGTGGATTTACTACGCTTGGCTCGGGGCCGGGACGGCTACACCTGGTACTACCTGACCACGGTTAACGGCGGCACTGAGGGCTGGGTGCGAGGCGACTTTGTCGACACCAGCAGCCCAGCGGCCACCCAGGCCACCGCGCCAGCCGCCACCTCGACTAGCCCCTGTGGCGACGATCGCCAGGAAGCCTACTTTGAGACCCGTTCGTTTATGGTGTACCTGTGCAGTACCGACCAGGGGCTACGCTATGTGGGCACCGAAAAAACGACCCAAGAGGCGCTGGTTACCCAGGATGTGCACCAGGCCCAAGACACCTATATCGCCATTGACGGCCGGGTGCAGTACCACATCAATGAACAGACTCTGGCGGTATACCAAATTTCCAACGGCAGCTACAGCCAGATGACAGCAGAACCCGTCCTCCGCCACGAGCAGTTTTTGTACTAGCCTATTGCCTCGGTAATTCTAAGGGCTGCTCAACCCGGCCCAATTGACTGGGGCGTTCAGAACGAGTAGGAATAGGCTGCTGGGCCGCGATGGTTTGCTCTAGCACCTCGGCGGCCCGCATGTACTGGGTATCAGCTTCGGTACCCAATTGGTCTGGATTGCTAAACAGTTCCCGCCGCTGGCGATCGCTCAACTCTACCGTCACATCCGGGGTGATGCCCTTAGTGCTGATGTCAGTGCCGTTGGGGGTGTAATAGTGGGCCACGGTCACCGTCAGCCCTGAACCGTCAGCTAAACCATGGAGAGACTGAACCAAGGCTTTGCCATAGGTGGTAGTGCCCACTACGGTGGCCCGATTGTTATCCCGTAAGGCACCGGTAACAATCTCACTGGAGCTGGCAGACCGGCCATCCACCAACACCGTCAGTGGTAGCTGGGTCAAAGCGGTACGATTGGCTGAAATGGCATCGTCTTTGCCATTGCGATCGAGGGTACGCACGATTGGGCCATGCTGTAACCACATGCGGCTAATGTCAATGCTGGCCAGCAGTAGCCCTCCGGGGTTACCGCGCAAATCCAGCACAAACCCTTCTACCCCCTGATCCACCAGGCTCAAAATCGCCCGTTCCATTTGGTCAGCGGCATGGGCATTGAACTCGATCAAGCGAATATACCCAATGGGGCGATTGCCTACTGTCTTCAGGGCATACTCCGCCGTCGGTACTTCAATCCGAGCTCGGGACAACACCACCGTACGGGAGGTGCCATCCCGTGACACTGTCAAGGTCACTTGGGAACCTTCGCTACCTCGCAACAGCTGGGTTACCCCTTCTGCTGTATAACGCTCCGTGCTTTGGCCGTTCACCACCATAATCCGATCGCCCACGGCTAAGCCACTGCGCTCCGCTGGCGAATCTGGCGATACCTCAGTGACAAGCACCGCCCCAGTTTGCTCATCCCGCCGTAGCCGTACCCCAATGCCAGAAATTTCCCCTGAGGTTTGCTCCGTTAGGTCAGAATACTCTGAGGGCGCTAAAAAGCGGGTGTAGGGGTCATTTAATTGACGCAGCGCACCGCGTAGAGCCCCATAGGCGGCTTCCCGGGAGGTGTACTCAGCCCCGAGTAAGTCTTGGCGGACCCGTTGCCAGTCCACCTGGTTAAAGTCACCGTCCACATATTCTTGATGAACAATTTGCCAAGCCTCGTCTAGGACGGCTTTGGGACTATCCTGAAACTCGCTGGTCGGGGCTTCGGCCCGCACAGCGGTTCCCAGGGCTAGGGTGGTGGCCACTGCCAGTGACGGCAACGCCATCGCCTTTATGGCGATCGCCCAAGCAGAGCTGGGCCAGGAAGTAGGGGTGAAGGCGGTGGTTGGAGCTTGAGGTTGAAACGTTACCGACATAGGCGTTTACCGGCAATGGCGAGGGGTTAGCAAAAACAGTTGGACACATTTTGACCGATCAATCGGTCCTTTGACGAGAAATCTATAGATTCCCTCAGGATTTTCAGTGAACTATCTAACTGGCATCATTAGCCTGACCTGAATCGGCCCAGCCAACGACAGGGTAGAGTCGTCCTGGGCTAGAGCTGAAAGTCTTGGTTGAAGGTGTTACGGGTCATGGGTTGTCTAATCTCCAGCCCCTCTCCCCCTAGCAGGGTTAAGGCTTGGCCATCGACGGACAGCCAGACCGAGGCACTCGGATCAAAGGCGGTGGCTGTGTAGATCACCTGGCCCAGACGACCGATCATCGAGGCACTGCCGCCACCGGTTTCAAAGGCACTCGATAGGTTGACATGCACCCCATCCGCCTTCACTTCGGCTGACAATAGGCGAGTGTCCTCAGGAATGGTGCTAAATGCATCCTGACTGGGGTCTCCAGACTGAGCCAGCAGGGCCTCAAAGGCCGCTGCCACCTGGGCTGATGAGGAAGCATCCCTGGGGATAGCCACCGTTTGGGGCACCAACTGGAACCCAGTGCCATCATCCTTGAGCCAGTAAACTTGGGTATCCACATCAGCGGACGGCGCCTGGGCCACGGGGTCGGAATCAGGGGTGTCTGGGGTTGCAGCTGAATCATCCGGGGTGGTTGTATCCGGTAGGGGGGTAGTGATTTCAGGCGGAATATCCAGGGTAGGAAATTCGGCCACGGGTGGTCTGGGATTCAGGGTCCGCCAGGTGAACCAAGCCACCGAGCCCCCTGAAGCCAGAACCAGGGTAATCAGGCCCACTAAAATACCCAGGGGAATTTGCCGGAGTCTAGTTTTGTAGTCCATGGTGGGTCTCCCAAACGAGATGATGGCGCCGAGGGCTCGATCTGAAAGCTCTAGTTCGATCTTAGGCTAAGTTTTAGGCTAAGGGAGAACCTGAGACCTCTAGGGGGGGGATGGGACAGCTTGTGTAGCTGTCTGCCCCGCCAGCAGTGGCGAGGTTGGCTCTATTCTGGCAAAGATAACCAGATCTAGCTCATTGTCTCGCACTTTAAACTCCAGCACCCGGGCGATTAAGCCCAGGGCTTCTAGACGCTTGAGCGTTAACTGGTTGCTGATGCCATCCACCACAGCCGTCAGCAGTTGGGGCGGGATGTCTTCCCCATCGGCGGTGAGGACCGGGTCAACCAACTGGAACCGATGGCCATTGACAATCGCGAGTCCTAGATCGATCACAAGGGCAATATCTTCGTTAGCCACCCGGTCTTGCAAATCGACCATGACGCGCAGGCGATCGCCCTCTAGAAACACCACAGATGGATTGGCCAAACCATAGCGGTTAAGCTCGCGATCGTCCACCGGCCCAGGCAGACTAAATCGCAGCGTTTGTAGCCAATCGTCTACCTGGTCCGACTGCAGAAACTGGTTAAAATCATCCGCCTGGAACCGCAGCCGCAGGGCCGCCTGGGCCGGTTCGTCCAGCACCAATTCCCCCCGCTGTAGGCGACCCACGTCAATATCCACCACGTCTGTTTCTAGATCAATGGCGGCAATGCGCAGATCCGGCAATTGTCGTAAATAGATGCCCCGCCCGGCCACCCGAGCCTGATCGATCCGGCCACGCAAAATCTGGAAATTGGGGACATTGTCTACCCTGACCTGAATTTGTTCTGCCCCGGCCAGTTGATCACGAATGGCGTTGACCGCCAGGGAATCGACCACTGTCCCCACTGGGGCCACAATCGCCAACAACGTCGCCACAATTGCGGTCAAGATCTCCATCAGCCAATCAACTCCTCATCGATCCAGCTTTTAATCAGGCTGACCACAGCGGTAATCGCCACCTCCTGCACGATGCCTGTGGCCCGTTCCGCTACTTCCACCTTGCCGTCGCCCAGGGCCCGCCCGGTGACAATCCGATAGGGAATGCCAATTAAATCGGCATCTTTAAACTTGACCCCAGCCCGCTCATTGCGATCGTCCAGCAGGGTTTCCACCCCAGCGGTATTCAGTTCCTGGTACAGCTTGATGGCTGCCGTGACTTGCAGATCATCCCCCATGTTAGGAATCACCACGATCGCCTGGTAGGGGGCAATGGCCACGGGCCAGATAATGCCATGTTTATCGTAGGACTGCTCCACCGCCGCCTGGGCCAGCCGGGATACCCCCACCCCGTAGCAGCCCATCATCAGCGGTAGCTCTTCCCCAGACTCGCTGGTGTAGGTGGCCCCCAGGGCCTGGGAATATTTCGTCCCTAGCTGGAAAATATGGCCAATTTCAATACCCCGAGCTGTTTCTAGGGTTTGGTTAGGATCATGGCAGGCGCGATCGCCCGCCATTGCCTTGCGCACATCCACCACGGTTTTGGGCTGGGGAAAGTCCGTTCCCCAGTTACCCCCCACGGTGTGGTACCCCGACCGGTTAGAACCCGTGACAAAATTTTTCAGATTAACCGCCGTTTGATCAATCAGCCGCAGAAACTTGGGCTCTAAGTCGCTTACCCCCGGTTTAATGTAGTCATCAGCCAAGTTAGGAGCAATATAGCCCAGGGGCAAGGGTCTGGCGGCCCAAGCCTGTTGGGCGTCAGCATCAGGCACCTCCAAAGACAGCAGGGTTGTCCCCCCATAGTTAGCCGCCAGATTGGTCAGAGCGTTGGTCAGCTTCACCTCGTTCACGTCCTGATCCCCCCGAATACTGACCAGCACCAGCACCCGCTTACCACTGTCAAATCCGGCTTGGTAGAGCACGTTTTTGACAATTTGCGTGGGGGAACACTGGAGAAACTTAGCCAGCGATTCAATGGTCGGGGTGTTAGGGGTATCTAGGGTCTCAAAGGTGGTAAACGGCGATGGAGCAGCGTCCACCGGTTGAGAGACCGCCTTTTCTACATTGGCGGCATACTGACCATCAGCGGTGTACAACACCTCATCTTCCCCGGCTTCCGCCAACACCATAAACTCGGTGGACCCCGACCCACCAATGGCCCCAGAGTCGGCATCTACTGCTCGAAACTCTAGGCCACAGCGGCGCAGGATATTGCTGTAGGCATCGTACATATCCCGATAGGTTTGCTTCAGGCTAGGGGCATCGGCATGGAAGGAATAGCCATCTTTCATGATGAACTCCCGGCCCCGCATCAACCCAAAGCGGGGACGGATTTCATCCCGGAATTTGGTTTGAATTTGGTAGAGATGCAGCGGCAACTGCCGGTAGGAGCGGATCATATCTCGAGCTATTGCCGTAATCACCTCTTCGTGGGTCGGCCCTAGCCCCATCTCCTGCTGGCGGCGGTCTACCAGGGAGAACATGATGCCCTCGGCCTTGGTATAGGTATCCCAGCGGCCTGACTCTCGCCAGAGATCAGCGGGTTGCAGCTGCGGCAGGAGACATTCTTGGGCCCCGGTTGCGTTCATTTCGTCGCGGACAATGGCCGAGATTTTGGTCAGCACCCGCCACAGCAACGGCAGATAGGCATATACCCCGCTGGCAACGCGACGCATGTACCCGGCCCGCAATAGCAGCTTGTGGCTCGGAATTTCAGCCTCTGCCGGGTCTTCCCGCAGGGTTACAAACAGCATTTGGGACAAGCGCATGTACGGGAAATCTCCAACGTGATTAGGGGAAAGGGGGAATGGCTCTGTGGCACTAACTCTGTGGCACTGAATTAAGGCTGGTGGGCACTACCCTAGGGCTGATGGGTCAGTGGGTGCCCTCTAAGCATAATAAAGGACAGGCTATCCCTCTGAATCGTCTGAACCGCCTGAATGTCCGCTAAAGTGTCTAAACAGCTTGGGTGATCTTTCGGGACCACTGCGATCGCGCCCTGACATTGGTCGGCGGCATCATTGGGCTAGCCCCTGCATCGGTGGCTCAGGACTTTTGAGTCATCAGGCCGGGAAGTGCCACTGCTGGCGTTGGCCCATCCCTAATCGTCTCTTGTAAGTTCTGCAAATAATGAAAAAAGTTTTTGTGCTCGATACCAACGTATTGCTCCATGATCCGATGGCAATGTTCAGGTTCGAGGACAACGATGTGGTTTTACCGATCACCATTATTGAAGAACTGGATCGGTTCAAAAAAGACACTGATGACACCGGTCGCAACGCCCGCTATGTGTCTCGCACCCTAGATGACTTACGCCAGCAAGGGTCCCTGGTTCACGGCATCCCGTTAGCCGAAGGCGGCTCCCTGAAGGTGGCCCTGTGCCACCGAGACACCCTGATGCAGTTGCCCGCCGAACTGGAAGGGGATAAGGGGGATAACGCCATTTTGGCCGTGGCCATGGAGTACCGCCATCAGTATGATCTACCGGTGGTTCTGGTTAGCAAAGATACTAACCTGCGGATCAAGGCTGACACCCTGGGGTTGGTGGCTGAAGATTACGAAACCGATAAAGTTGACATTGACGATCTCTATACCGGCACGATTGAGGTGATGACCTCGGCTGAGGCCATGAGCGAGCTATTTGGGGATGGCCATTTACACCTGGACCGGCCGTTTTACCCCAACCAGACGATCACCCTGGTGGATGAGGCTAACCCGACCCACACCGCCCTGGCCTATGTGCAGGGGGAGCACGGCAAGCTCTTACCCCTGGGCAAACTGCCCCATAGTGGGGTGTCACGGGTCCAGCCGCGCAACCGGGAACAGCGCTTTGCCTTTGAGCTGCTGCTACAAGATCATATTTCCCTGGTCACCCTGGTGGGCAAGGCGGGCACCGGCAAAACCTTACTAGCGATCGCGGCGGGGGTGCAAAAAGTCGCTGACGAGCGGCTCTACTCGCGGTTGTTGATTGCGCGACCGATTGTTCCCCTGGGGCGCGACATTGGCTACTTGCCGGGCGACATCATGGAAAAACTCAACCCCTGGATGCAGCCCCTTTACGACAACTTTGACCTGATTTTTGGTACCCAGGACACTCGAGGTAAGCCTGATCACTGGCGACGTGGCCACCAGGACATGATCGATCAAGGACTACTGCAAATTGAACCGCTGACCTACATTCGGGGGCGATCGATTCCCAAGCAGTTTTTAATTGTCGATGAGGCCCAAAACCTTACCCCCCACGAGGTGAAAACCATCCTCACCCGGGCTGGGGAGGGCACCAAAATTGTGCTGACTGGCGATCCTGAGCAGATCGATAATCCCTATGTGGACGCCTCTAGCAATGGCCTGACCTACGTGGTGGAACGGTTTAAGGGGGAAGCCCTGGCGGGGCACATCACCCTGACCAAAGGGGAGCGATCGGCGCTAGCGGAGCGATCGGCGTTGCTGCTTTAGGCAATTTGCTGCTTTGGATGACACAAAACGTTACAAAATTTGGTGGCTTGTCATAACCGGTCTGTGTCTGTAGGGTTGAATACCTGGATCCCTTAACCTTTCTTGAATAGAAATTAACCTTTATGGGAACCTGCCCAGGGCCAGGAATGAACCTGCTAGGATCGCCACCAATAGACTAGAACGGGAGATACTATGACTCGCTTTCTTGTGGCAACCGTCGATGGAGCCAGGGCTAGTTTCTTAACCTTAGAGCCGCTGATTGCTCCAGAGTTTGAGTCAGGCCCGGATTTGATTGAGCGCTGCACCCTAGCGAATCCAGCCCTGGAAATGGCCGGTCAAGAGTTGTGGGCTAACTCCAAAACCGGGCGCAACCGCAGCAGTGGCAGCAAGGGACACAACTACGACGACCACCGCAACAACCACCTGGTGGAGTTCGAACGGCGCTTTGCCCAGGCGATCGTCAGCCGCATGGATGAACTGATTGCGGAATATAGCTTGAATACTGTCATTCTGGTGGCTGAGCCCCAAATTCTTGGTATTTTGAGAGAAACCTTACACAGCAGCAATGGCCGCTCAGTCCAGATTCACGACATGGCCAAGGATTTATGCTGGATGAAGCCCCGGCAACTGCACGACTACCTGGCGCAAAAAGACCTGCTGCCCGCTCACCAGGTGGCGATGACCGGTAGCCGCGCCCGGTAAGCGAGGCGATGGCGATCGACGTTGCGCTAACGACTCTCAGCGGTAATCTCATCTAAAATCACCTGGGCACCTTCGGCTCGCAGTTGCTTTGCGAGTTGGGTGCCCAGGTCATCGGCCGTTTGGGCGGGCCCCTGGACCGTGTTCTGAATCACCCGTTGGCCATCTAAGCTGGCCACCAACCCGGTCAGGGTCAGGGTGTCGTCCTCCAGGACGGTATTTACCCCAATCGGCACCTGGCAGCCCCCTTCCAGCTCGCGCAAAAAGGCCCGTTCCGCCAGACAGCGGGCGGTGGTCGGTGCGTCCGATAGCACACTCAACAGAGCCAGGATTTCTTCATCCCCGGCTCGACATTCAATCCCCAAGGCTCCCTGCCCCACCGCATGGAGGGAGATGTCAGCGGGCAAGATTTCATGGATGCGATCGCCCATATCCATCCGCTGTAAGCCAGCTACCGCCAAAATAATGCCATCGTAGCCCCCCTCGTCTAGCTTGCGCAGGCGGGTATTCAGGTTGCCGCGAATATCTTTGAAGGTCAGGTGGGGGTAGTGGTGCCGCAGTTGGGCCAGCCGCCGCAGGGAGGAGGTGCCAATCACCGCCCCTTCTGGTAAGGTGGCCAGGGTTTTATCCTTATTTTTCTCGTGCATCACCAGGGCATCGGCGGGGTCTTCCCGCTTAGTGACACAGCCCAGCATCAGCCCCTGGGGCAGGCGGGTGGGCAAGTCTTTGAGGGAATGGACCGCAAAGTCACTGTCTCCCCGCAGCATCGAGTCTTCCAGTTCCTGGGTGAACAGCCCTTTGTCGCCAATTTTCGACAGGGAAACATCCAGGACCTTATCTCCCTGGGTGTCCATGGTGACCACCTCAAAGGCCAATTCAGGGAAGTGCCGCTGTAACTCATCCCGCACCCAGTGGGTTTGAATCAGCGCCAGCTGGCTCTTGCGAGACACGATCCGAATGGTGCGCTTGGGGGTAGAAACGGTAGAGGATGCGGTGGATTGCATAGTCCGTGAAAAAAGGGTTGCTAACGGGTATCAGAATACAGATGAAGGGTTGAGCCGAGACGCTGAACTGGCCGCTGAAACGATTCAGATACCTGGACTCGATATCTGGACTGCGCCGCTTCTGGGGCTAAACCGGCTCACCGTCACCGAATCTTAAGGTTACAGTAATCTGGTTCTCTGGTTAGGACAGCCGGGCTAGATGTTAAGGGGTTGTCACACTTACGGCTATGATCCGGTGCAGAGGCGTCTACACTCTGAGACTGGGCTCTGGGACTTGATCTGGAATCTATGTTTGTACCAACCACCAACGGCAGCGAATAGGGGTTACTGGTTTGATGTGTGTGCGGCTTTTCGATCACAAGTGGCCCCTACCGCCCTGGCGGGGATGGGTGTTGGCCATTGGTCTGGGCTTCGTCATCCTGGGGCCGCTGCCGCATTCTCCGCTGCGGCCTACTTTGGTTCAAGCCCAAGCGCTGCGGCCCGAGTTGCGCGATCCCTTTTTGGCTGACCCCCTGGAGGACGATCCCCGGGACCCGCTGTTGCCGATGCCATTGGTGGATCGCCCCCTCAGCCCGCTGGAGCTGTTAGCCTTGGAGGCTGATCTGGACGAACGGTTACAGGCGGCGGAGGCGCTACTGGCGGCTGGCCAGGATGACGAGGCGATCGCCCTGTGGTTGCAGGACGTGCGACTGCGGCGGTTACTGGGGGTGGATGCGGAGTTGGCTGCGATGCAGCGGTTGGCCCCTCGCCTGCGCGATCGCAATGCCACCGAATCCCTACAGCTCCTCTCCCTACGGTTAGAGGTGGTGCAGGCCGCGTTGGCGGCAGCCGACAGCCTCACCCCAGAGCGTCAATTGCTTTTAGCAGACACCTACCGCCAGTTGGGCAACTCCCCGGCGGCGATCGCCCTGCACCAGGATCTGGCAGAACAGGCCCAGGCCGCCGGTAACCTGAGGCAGTATCAAACCCAGCTGGAAACCGTGGCCGACCTGGAAGCCCGCCAGTTTGCCTTTGCCGCCGCCGCCACCGCCTACGGTGACCTGGCCGACTTGGCCCAAACCGCCGAAAACCAGAGGGACGAAACCCGTTACCTGAAGGCTCGTATCCATAACCTGGAGCAGGGACAACGCCTGGAACCAGCCCTGGAGGCACAGCAGCGCTTACTGGCCCTCTACACCGCAGATGAGTCCCAGTGGCCGTTGATTCCGCCGTTGCAGCACCAAATGGCCCAGAACTACCGGGCTCTGGGCAACCTCGATACCGCTTCTCGCTCTTACCAGGCGGCCTATATTAATGCCATCGACCAGGACCAGTTCAATGTGGCCGCCGAGGCGATCCGGGAGCTGGCCGACCTGTACAAAACCCTGGAGCGCTGGGCTGACGTGCGCTACCTTTACGAGCAGCTGATTTTGGTGGAACAACAGGCCTTCAGCGCCTATGGACTGATGGATGCCTTTGACCAGTTAGGGCAGCTGTACGAACTCATCGATGATCCCGAGGCAGCCCTGGAGGCCTATCGAGAGGGGTTGATTTTGGCCCGACATCTGAACCATCGTCAGGACTACTTTGAAATGCAGATTGATCGACTTACCGAGGAGACAACCTAACTATGGTGGTGGAATGGTTAACCTTCGCTGTAGATCCTGACCATCGGGAAACCTTTATTCAGGTAGATAATGACATCTGGACGGCCTCCCTCAGCCAATACCCGGGGTTCATTTCTAAAGAAGTGTGGATTTCCCCCGATCTGCTGGACCAGGTGGTGTTAATCATGCGCTGGCAAACCCGGGACCAGTGGAAAGCCATTCCCCCTGCCGAACTGGACGCCATCACCCAACGGTTTGACGCCGCCCTGCCAGGGATCAGTTACCGGATGATTGATGCCCGGGAATACCAGGTGCGGCGGTACCCTGAAATGTACTGAAGAGGTTGGTCTAGTATTGCCTGGTAGACATATGACCACTGTTGCTGAGGGTGTCAGGTGTCAGGAATGGTGGGCTGACTTATGCCTCAGAGCCTCGGAGTACTAGCTGCCATCGACAGGATGGCATTACCGTGTCGAAATAGGGGCTAATAGCCCAGTTGATCGTCTACCCCAGAGAGATGTTCTGTGCCTAGCGTTAACCCCCTCAAACAGGCCATTGTGACCTGGCCCCACTGGCGTACCCTGGCCCTGTATGGCCTGCTGCTGCTGATCGCGATCGCCATGGTATTTCCGATGGTGTGGCTGTTCAGCACCTCCTTCAAAGGCCCGGAGGAAAGCCTGCTGACCACCCCACCCCAGTTGATTCCCCGAGATCCTACCCTGGACAACTACCGTCGGGTGTGGCAGCAAAACCCCTTCGGCCAATACTTTCTCAACAGCACCATTGTGGCCGTGCTAACGGTGGTGATTAACCTAGTGCTATGCTCCCTGGCCGCCTATCCCCTGGCCCGGTTAGCCTTTCGGGGCCGCGATTTGATTCTGGCGCTGATTGTGGCCACCATTATGATTCCCTTTCAAATCGTGATGATTCCCCTGTACATCCTGGCGGTGAATCTGGGCCTGCGCAACACCTATGCTGGGCTGATCCTGCCCTACCTGGCCTCTGCCTTTGGCATTTTTTTAATGCGCCAGGCGTTTCAGGGGGTGCCCAAAGAACTGGAAGAAGCCGCCCGAATGGACGGCTGCTCTGACCTGGGCATCTGGTGGAATGTGATGATTCCCGCCACTCGCCCAGCCCTGGTTACCCTGGGCATTTTCGTGTTTATCGGCACCTGGAGCGAGTTTCTCTGGCCGCTGATTTTGCTAGACCGGCCGGAACGCTATACCTTGCCCCTGGGAGTGGCCCAGTTGGCGGGCAGCTTTTCCCTGGACTGGCGATTGGTGGCCGCCGGGTCAATTTTGTCGGTCCTGCCTGCGATCGCGGTGTTTGTGCTGTTGCAACGGTTCATCTTGCCCACGGAAACCAGCAGCGGTGTCAAAGGGTGAGGCACTGACAGACCAACCAACGGCTGAAAGATGGCTCTACCACAGCGATCGCCGCTCGACACCTGCTATACTACTCAACAGTAATACATAAAGTTTTGTATTGACTGCCCCGGATTTGCCCCTGAGTTGTTCGTTATCGGTTTATGCCCATGGTTTCTTCCGCTCCGGCCCAGACGTCTGCCGTTGCCGATAGTGATTGCCTGTTGGTCAAGCTTTCCCCAGATACCCTGCAACTGGTGGCTGACTTTTTTAAGGTGCTGTCAGAGTCCAGTCGGCTGCAAATTGTCTGCTCCCTCAAGCAGGGGCAGAAAAATGTGTCTGAAATTATTGAAGCCACCGGCCTGGGGCAGGCCAATGTGTCTAAGCACCTGAAAATTTTGGCCCAGGCCGGGATCGTCAGCCGCCACCAGCAAGGGGTGTGCGTTTACTACAGAATTGCCAATGCCTTTGTGTTTGAGCTTTGCGAACTGGTCTGTGACTCCCTGTCGGTACAGATTCAGCAACAGTCTGAGAAGATTGCCCACCTTGATGCCTTTCGGCAGCCGTCTAGTTAGGGGCAGGTGTTAGGTGTTAGGTTTCGAGCTGACCCACCCCTGCCTACTTCGACAAGCTCAGCACAGGCCTCCCAGGAGGGGATGCTGAAACCGGAAATTCAAAATCCAAAATTCGGACTGACCCACCCCTGCCTACTTCGACAAGCTCAGCACAGGCCTCCCAGGAGGGGATGCCAAAATCCAAAATCCAAAATCCAAAATTCTCCTCCTTCCCCATTCCCCCACCAGGGCGGACACACAGGTCCGCCCCTACGCATCCACCCTACCCTGCAGGAAGCCGCTCCGCGTCTACCACCCATCCACCCCATCACCCCATCACCTCCCCACCTTCCCCATCCACCCATCCACCCTACCCTTCGGGAAGCCGCTCCGCGTCTACCACCCATCCACCCCCTCCCCCCATCCCCCCACCACTCCCCCTCCCCTCCCATGTTGCAAAAGTCTCTCAAACTGTCGCGGGTGATGCTGTCGGTCTACTACGCCTATATGGTGGAGTACCGGGCTGAGCTGTTGTTTTGGGTGTTGTCGGGCACCCTGCCGTTGATTCTGATGGGCCTTTGGGCTGAGGCCGCCCAGGGTGGGCAGTTTGCCCTGGGCCCCACGGAGCTGGTGCAGTATTTTCTGGCGGTGTTTTTAGTGCGCCAGTTCACGGTGGTGTGGGTGATTTGGGAATTTGAGCGAGAGGTGGTGGAAGGTAAGCTATCCCCCTATCTGTTGCAGCCGGTGGACCCGGTATGGCGGCACTTCTTTAGCCATGTGGCTGAACGGTTTGCCCGGTTGCCGTTTGCGTTTGTGCTGGGGGGGCTGTTTGTCGTGCTTTACCCAGATGCGGCTTGGTGGCCTACCCCTGGCAATCTGGGGCTGGGGCTGTTGGCGGTGATACTGGCGTTTTGTCTGCGGTTTGTGATGCAATACACCTTCGCCCTGGCGGCGTTTTGGACTGAGCGGGCCACGGCCATCGAACAGTTTTCGTTTTTGCTCTATACCTTTTTGTCGGGGATGATTGCCCCTTTAGCCTTGTTTCCTGATAATGTGCGGGCCGTGGTGCTGTGGACCCCTTTCCCCTACTTGATTTACTTTCCGGCTAGCCTGTTGACGAATCAGGGAGACGATATTGTGCAGGGGTTTGTGGTGATGCTGCTGTGGGGCAGTGGCTTTTTTGTGCTTAACCGCTGGCTGTGGCGGCGGGGGCTGCGGCAATACTCTGGCATGGGAGCTTGATGGATGCAACGGTATTGGCAGGTGCTGCGGCTATTTTGGGGTACGGCGATCGCGGCTGAACTAGAATACCGGCTCAATTTTATTGTGGCCACCGTCACCAGCCTGGGCGGGCTGGCCGGTAGTTTGTTTGGCTTGTTTTTGTTCTACCGCACTGGCTACCAGTTCCAGGGCTGGAGTTGGGAGGCGGCGCTGCTGGTGCTGGGTACTTTCACCATGCTTCAGGGGTTCTCGGCCATGGTGCTGATCCCTAACCTGAACAAAATTGTCACCCAGGTGCAGGAAGGAACCCTTGACTTTGTGCTGCTCAAGCCGATTAGTTCACAGTTTTGGCTCTCCAGTCGGGTACTGTCCCCCTGGGGGCTGCCGGATGTGCTGTTTGGCGCGATCGCGATCGTCTACGGCGGCACTCAACTGGGTCTGCAACCCTGGAACTATCTGGTTGCCCTACCGCCTTTGGCCTTTGGGGCCATCAGCCTTTATAGCCTCTGGTTCATGTTGGGGGCCACCAGCATTTGGTTTGTCAAAATCTACAACGTCACCGAGGTGTTGCGCGGGCTGCTGGAAGCGGGCCGTTTTCCAATCGTGGCCTATCCGACCGCCTATCGCGTATTTTTTACCTTCATCATTCCAGTGGCGTTTCTCACCACTGTGCCAGCCCAAACCATGCTGAACCAATCAGGGGCAAGCTGGCTCCTGGCCTCTGGAATTCTGGCTGGGGCGTTGCTGTGGCTCTCGAATCGCTTCTGGCGGTTTGCCCTGCGATATTACACCAGCGCTTCTAGCTAGAGGCTAGTGGTCTATCAAGTTAAAGATGACGGGCTGAAAGGGTTTACGGTTCACGGGTTAAGGTCTACGGCTGGCCGTGAACCGCAGGCCGTAAGCCGTAAACCCCGGTTCGCAGCACCCGCCATGATCAGATTGACTGAGCACTAGTCAATTCTAAATTTGTAGGTTGGGTGGCGCGCCAGCAGAACCCAACCAGGCTGACTGCTGTTGGGTGACCCTGCGTTTCACTCAACCTACGGGACTGATTGGCCACGTTTTTTGGGACCTCCAGAGACAGAACCCTCCTAAGGAAACAGTGCTCCAATCGTAGGGTGGGCTCTGCCCACCAGCCCCAGGAAACACCCTCACAAGGTTTCTTCCTGCTCCATCGAAGGGCACCGCCGTTAGTCAACCGCTGGGATCTATACCGGCGTTCTAGTGGGTGATTCGAGGGCTCGACTAAGCCAACAGCCCGCCAAAAATAAATTTTCGTAACGTTGCATAAAACAGCTGGTTAACTCCCCATACCAGGGTAGGAGGAAGCCGAGTGCATCCTAGTTCTGGGATGCCATAGGGCGCTGTGGTAACGGCCTGGCGGCGATCGCTGGGGCTACCGCAACAGGTCCCTTGGCCTCGGCATCGAACTCATGCTGGCAACCAATACGTAGGAGGATGAAGTGTTTCAGGACACAACAATTGACATCCGTGGCCGTTTAACCGGGAGGTACTGGGGTAGTCTGTCCCTGCACGCGGACAAGTTGGGCTAACCCCCTTTGGAGCCATGACCTTATCCCTACAGGAGCTGATCACCGCTGTACAGGAAACCCCCTGGACGACTGAACCGGGGCGGCGCTACCTGGAAGAGTTGATTGGCCGCATCTTGAGAACCCCCTGTTTCTATCGCTCAGCCAGATCGCCCACGGCGGTGGTGATGGAGATTAACCAGCAACTGCGATCGCAGCTTTACCAGGACCTGGCCACCGCTATCCAGCACTACCCCAGGCGGCTCTCCCCCCGGGAGTGGGTTGAGGCCAAACGCCGTCAGATCTATCGAGCCGTACTGGATGACCACTGCCTCAACCGGCTGGCCTGGCAGGCCCAGGACTTTTTCCCCGAAAGCCCCCAGCGGCGACAGGCCCTAAACGAGCTGATTGAGGCCATCCAGCGCTCGGAAAAGCTGGCCCGAAATCGTCACCACTCCCCCACCTACGACGAAGCTGTGAGCCTTACCCTCAGCCATGTCTACGAAAAAATTGACCAATACGACCGGCAGCGCAGCAACCTCATGGGCTGGGTCAACTACTGGCTGGGCATTCACCTGCGCCAGGCGGAAAAAGACCAGCTTGACCCCCTGAAGAGCAATTTCATGGCGCGACGGTTGCGGTGCAAAGCCTGGTTAACCCGCCTCGTCAAAAAAATCCGCCAGGAAGATCTAGACCGTTGGCTGTTCTTGGTTGGCCTGCGCTGGGATCCTGCCTCGCCTATTTTTGCCACAGGCCTGTTGGTGCTGGTGGGGTGTCTGTGGCTGGCCCGCCTGCGGATTGTGAACCCACCCCAGGCGAATGCCCTGCTGTTTATTCTGGCGGATAGCCTCCTGGGCATCCAGATCTTTATGGATTCCCTGGAGGACAAAGAGATTGCGGTGCCCACTACCCCTAAGGCCCTTAGCGATGGCGATCGCGTGTGGCTATACCTGATGAAGGATCCCCGTAACCGCTGCCAGGAGCACATCCGAGGCAGGCCCGATGTCACCTTTCAGATAATTGCCCTGGCTTACATGGATGGCGTCCCCTGGAACACCTTCTCCCAGCAGGTTGACGTCCCCGTCCCTACCCTCAGCAGCTTCTACCAACGCCAACTGGAAAAACTAAGCCCCCTAATTCAGCAGGATTTAGAGGAATTAGATGATGAAGACCTGGGCGATTTAGACGATTTAAACGATCCCAATGACCCAGATGACTTAGACAACCCAGGCGATTTAGAAGATCCAAACAATCCAGACAACCCAAACAATTTAGAAGATCCAGACGATTGCCCAGATACCCGTTCTCCACCTTAAGCCTTCGTAGGGTGGGCACTGCCCACCACTCAATAAACCTGTCCCACAGTCCTCGTAGGGTGGGCACCGCCCACCACTCAATAAACTTGTCCCACAGCCCTCGTAGGGTGGACACCGCCCACCACTCAATAACCTTGTCCCCCAGTCACCTTAAATGCCCCAGACAACCCAAACGATTAATTGCACCAGACTGGCCAAAACCGCCATGATTATTGATATCCCCTTCCCCAAACCTTGTCTGAGCCCTACCATGATCCGCCTGACCACCACCGCCCATCAGTGGGCTGCTCAGTTTTGTAACCAACAGCGCCAGCCCCTGAAGGCTGAGCAGGTGTATCGCAATACCCTGGCTGTGTGGGCCGTCCACGAACTGCTTCGGGTCGAGGGCATCGACAGCGACCTGGAGGCCAGCCATAGCTGGAATCTGATCTTTCAAACCTGTAGCGACGCAGCCGACCTGGTGCTGCCCAGCCAAGGTCGGCTGGAATGTCGCCCCGTGGACCCAGACGCCGCTGTGATGGCCGTCCCCCCCGAAACCTGGGAAGATCGCCTGGGCTATGTGGCCGTGCAATTGGACGACGCCCTGGAAACGGCGATGGTGTTGGGGGTAGTGGAATCGGTGCAGCAGGAAACCGTGGCCCTGGCGGACCTGCAAGACTTTGCCCCCTGGCTAGAGCGCTTGCGCCCCCAGAAAACATCCCCCCCAGTTCCTGCCCTCACCCGCCTGCAAGACTGGCTGCAGGGCCAGCTCGACCAGGGCTGGCAAACCCTGGACAGCCTATTGCAGCCGCCCACCCTGGCCCTGAACCCCCGCAGTGACCTGACCACCCGCGATCGCCCCCTGATCCGCCGAGCCAAACCCCTGGCCCTACCCTCCCTGGGGGAGGCGCAGATTGTCCTGGCGGTGGCCGTGCTACCCCAAGCCGCCCCCTGGCCGATCGCCGTCAGCCTGGGCCCCCTACCCCCAGTCCAGTATCTGCCCCCAGACCTGACCCTGTCGGTGCTGGACCCAGACGGCGTAGCGGTGATGCAGGCCCAGTCCCGGGCCACAGAGCAGCTAACCCTGGAGTTTACCGGCGAGCCCGGCGATCGCTTCAGCGTCCAAATCACCCTGGGGGCCACCACCCTCACCGAAGCCTTTGAGATTTAAGCCTCTCGGTAACCAGATCCCAGGGCTCTAGTAGGGTGGGCACTGCCCACCACCCTCAAGAAACGCCATCACCAGGTTTCTTCCGGCTCTATCGAAGCCAGATCCCAGGGCTCTAGTAGGGTGGGCACTGCCCACCACCCTCAAGAAACGCCATCACCGGGTTTCTTCCGGCTCTATCGAAGCCAGATCCCAGGGCTCTAGTAGGGTGGGCACTGCCCACCACCCTCAAGAAACGCCATCACCGGGTTTCTTCCGGCTCTATCGAAGAGCATCGTTGTTCGTCAGCCACTGGGATCTTGGGGACTCATAACCAGCCAGATCCCAGGGGTCTAGGGTAGCCAGTCCCTGGTTCTGGTGGGCAGTGCCCACCCTACTTCTGCCTTCTGGTTCTGGTGGGCAGTGCCCACCCTACTTCATCCTTCTGCCTTTTGCCTTCATCCTTTTACCATGTCTCTCAAACGTGTTGTCCTCACCCTCAACGGCGATCTCACCCAGGGCTTTCAGGTGCGCCTAACCCTGGGCAGCCTGACGATCGCCCCCTCTACCCCCGCCACCTACACCCCCCTGGTGGAAACCACCGGCCAGTTGCCCCCAGCCCCGGCCCTGGGGCAGGCCCTCCAGGACTGGCAACAGGTCTACCACCAACTGCTGCTGCCCACCCGGGCCCTGCGGCCCCAGCGGATTCGCCACGATGGTTCCCTGGATTTGAGGACCGACTGTCGGCGGTTGGGGGATAGGGTGATTGCGCAGTTTCAGCGGTGGTTGCAGACGGAACCCTTTCAGCCGATTAACCTGCGCCTGCGGGAAGAACTGCATCGGGATGAGCCGATTCAACTGCTGATTCGCAGCTCCAATCCTGACCTGGCCCATCTGCCCTGGCATCGCTGGGACTTTGTGGAGCGCTATGGCCAGGTGGAGGTGGCCTTTAGCCCCCCCGATGCCGACCGGTTGGCGGCCCCCACCCCTGACCCCACCGCTGGTAAGGTGCGGATTCTGGCGATTTTGGGCCACAGTGCCGAGATTGATGTCAGCCGCGATCGCGCCCTGCTGCAAGCCCTACCCGATGCCGATGTCACCTTTTTGGTGGAGCCCGACCGGGGGCAGCTCACCGATCAGCTGTGGGAGCAACCCTGGGACATTTTGTTTTTTGCCGGTCACAGCACCACCGATGCCCAGGCCGGGCGGCTGTACATCAACGCCACCGACACCCTGACCATCGACGAGCTGCGCTACGGTCTGCAGCGGGCGATTGCCCAGGGGCTGCAGTTAGCCATTTTTAACTCCTGCGATGGCCTGGGGTTGGCCCAGGCCCTAGGGGATTTACACCTACCCCAGATGATTGTGATGCGGGAGCCGGTGCCCGATGCGGTGGCCCAGCAGTTTTTGCTGTACTTTTTGCAGGCCTTTGCCGCCAACATCCCCTTTTACCAGGCGGTGCGCCAGGCCCGGGAGCGGCTGCAAGGTTCAGAGCAGGCGTTTCCCTGTGCCAGTTGGCTGCCGATGGTGTACCAGCAATCTACTGCTCTGCCCCCCAGTTGGGCCGATTTAGCCCAGCGCGATCGCCCTACCCCCCATCGCCCTAATCCCCTGTTGGCGCTGGTGGGGGGTGGTCTGGTAGCGGCCCTGGTGGTGGCGGCCCGCCTGGCGGGGCTGTTGCAGGGGGCGGAACTGGCGGCCTATGACCAGCTAATGCGCCTGAAGCCGGACCAGGGCCTGGATGATCGGCTGTTGATGGTAGAAGTGACTGCCGAGGATGTGGCGAACCAAGATCCGGACGAACGGGGCGAGGCGTCCCTGTCCAATGCAGCCCTAGAACAGGTCCTGGACAAGCTCTTAGAGCATCAGCCCCGAGCCGTTGTCCTCGATATTTACCGGGAAGCCAGGGTGGGTGAAGGCCATGAAAATTTGGTCGATCTGCTACAACGACAGCAGGTGGTGTTCCCCTGTAGTCAACCCCTGGAAGAAGGTTTTGGGGTGCGTCCGCCCCCGGAACTTCAGCCCGATCAATACAGAATCCGCCTGGGGTTTACTAATTTTCCGGCGGATGATGACGATGTTGTTCGCCGCCAGTCCCTCTATCAAGTGCCGGCAACCACATCGAACTGTCCAGCCGAATACTCACTGGCTCTGCAGGGTGTCCGCCACTATCTCCATGGCGAAGGCATTGGGCTGGAGTGGACAGATGAGTCGATTTCCGCCATTCAATTTCAAGAGACTGTCTTTCCTCGCCTCCACCCCCACTTCGGAGGCTATCAGGGGGTAGAAGATACTGGGGAGCAAATTATGCTGAACTACCGCTCCTCGGCCCAGGGGGTGGCCCCAAGGGTTTCCCTCGGTGAGGTTCTGACCGATGAGGTGGACCCCAGCTGGATTGAAGGCCGCCTGGTGCTGATCGGCACCGTAGATCCCAGCTTTAAGGATGATCACCTTACGGCGGGGCACGGCAAAATGCGCGGTCTTCATATCCATGCCCATGCAGCCAGCCATTTGTTAAGCGCAGTATTGGACGGACAGCCCTTAATTTGGACCTGGTCAAACCCGGCTGAAATGGCCTGGATTGTCGCCTGGGGGGTGACGGGGGGAGGCATTGCCTGGGGCGTTCAGTCATTGAAGAAACGTAGCCTGGCGATCGCGACCGGGATCGTGCTGCTCTATGGTGGCAGCTACGGACTGTTTTTGTTGGGGGGCTGGGTTCCCTTAGTGCCAGCGGTGCTGGCCTTGACAGGCGGTGTGGTGGGAGGGGCAATGATGCCATCCCTGCTGAGCCGTACCCAGACGAACGATTAGACCAATTTGATTACGCGAGGATTATTCGCCATGAAATTTCGTTACCAACCTTCGGTTTTGGGCTTAGCCATGGGCCTGGGTTTGCTGACCAGCCTGGGACTACAGCCGGTCCAGGGAACTGAAGCCCCTGGAGCCCAGGTGAAGGCAGAAACGCCCATTCAAGATCCTGACCCACCGGCTAGCGCCAACCGGGGTGCCCCGACCCGCCAGGTGGATGCAGGCACTCGCCGGTCTTGCGGTACCTTTGACCCCACCGAAACTGGCTTCTTAACTGCTCTGATTCCGGGGGATGGCCCAGCCCTGACCCTGGCCTCCCACCCCACGTTTTGGGCCTATGTCCCCTTTGATGCCGACGATGTGGATGCCATGGAACTCTCGGTGCGCCCGGTGAATGAGGCTGACATTGCCACCGTCGATATCCCGGTGCCCGAGGCCTTGCCGGGGGTGGTGTCGTTGCCGATGCCCGAAACTGGGGCCGCCCTGGAGCCAGATGTGACCTACCAATGGGTGCTGCGAGTCTACTGCCGCAACGCCCCCCAGCCCATTCCTGACTTTCATGTCATAGGGGCCGTCCACCGGGTAGAAGCCAACACCGCCCTACAACAGACCCTGGCCCAGGCCGACTCGACGGCAGAGAGGGTGGCGGTCTACCAGCAGGGTGGCCTGTGGTATGAGGCGCTAACGACGCTGGGCCAGCAATACAAAATGGAGCCGGATAATTCCGCGATCGCAACTCAATGGGCCACATTTTTGGAAAATCTGGAGATCGACTGGCAAACCTTTAACATCGAATTCGACCTCACCACCCAACCCATCGTGATGGAATAAAAACCCGTAAGGTGCATTCGCGGCCCCATCTTTCGGGCAACCTCCCGCCTCTAAAGTTAAGCCGCAATGCACCGCCCTAGATCTAAGTACACATAAGTCCTGAGACCCTTGTGGGCAGGGCTTTCCCTCCATCCCCCATCCCCTTCCTCCCAAAACGGGAGGAAGGGGGGCCGGAAACAGCCAGAAATGCTTGTCTTGCCTCCCCCACTCTACGAGAAGCAAGCTACGCCCATTTTTGGGAGAGGGGGACTGAGGGGGTGAGGGCCAAGATGTGTGTACTTAGTAGCCCAGAAAGGGACAGCAAGCCTGGGGATGCACAGCCCCTAAGCCGGTAGCATTCGATTTTTAACCCCCACCATGAAGAACCCCCTCACAACCTCCCCAGCGATCTGTCTAGCCGCCTGCCTGGTGGGGGCCAGCCCGGCATTGGCCACTGCCCCTGACCCCGAACCCATTAACCTGGCCCAAATTAATCAAGATTCAACCTATCTCTCAGTCGCCGACTCTTTCTACCACCAAACCGCCGATCTCTATGAAGCAGGAGACTACGAACAGGCCCTGCGCCTATCCCAACGCGCCCTCGCTATTCGAGCTGCCCGTTTAGCCCCCGACCACCCGGCCATGGTCAGCAGCCAGAAACAGCTCGCAGCCCTTTACCAAGCCACTGGCCAAGCTGAAGAGGCGGCCCGTTTGGAGGAACAACTGGCAGCGGTGCCACCCCAACCAGACAACGGTGGTGATGCTGCTGTGGATCGTTCCAGTGAGGACAATGCACCAGAATCATCCCCACAGCTAGCCGAGGCGGAGGATTTACTTCAGCAGGCCATAGAGCTCTATGAAGCCGGCCAATACGCCGAAGCTATCCCCTTGGCTGAGCAAGTCCTCGCTATTGTTGAAGCGCAATTAGGCTCTAACCACCCTGATACTGCTGGCAGTTTATCCTGGCTAGCGGCCCTTCATCATGCAATAGGCCGATATGTCGAGGCAGAGCCTCTGCATGAGCAAGCCCTGGCAATTCTTGAAACCCAGCTAGGTCCAGACCATCCCCGTTTGGCTACCAAGCTGAATAACCTGGCGGAGCTGTATCGGGCGATGGGCCGTTATAGGGAGGCGGAACCTCTCCATAAGCGGGCCCTGGCGATTCATGAAGCGCAGTTAGGTCCCGACCATCCGAGTGTAGCCACCAGCCTGAATAACCTGGCGGTTTTGTATCGAGCAATGGGTCGTTATAGGGAGGCAGAAACCCTATTTGAGCGGGCCCTGGCGATTCATGAAGCGCAGTTAGGCCCCGACCATCCAAGTGTGGCTGCCAGCCTGAATAACCTGGCATTGCTGTATTGGACTATGGGTCGTTATGGCGAGGCGGAACCGCTATATGAGCGGGCCCTAGCGATTGTTGAAGCACAGTTAGGCCCCGACCATCCCGCTGTAGCTACCAGCCTGAACAACCTGGCGTTGCTGTATAAGGATATGGGTCGTTATGGGGAGGCAGAACCGCTATATGAGCGGGCCCTAGCGATTCGAGAGGAACAGTTAGGCCCCGATCATTCCGATGTGGCTCAAAGCCTGAATAACCTGGCAATGCTGTATCAGGAAATGAGCCGTTATGGCGAGGCGGAACCGCTATATGAGCGGGCCCTAGCGATTGTTGAAGCACAGTTAGGCCCCTACCATCCCCATGTGGCCACCAGCCTGAATAACCTGGCGTGGCTGCATCAGGCTAGGGGGCATTATGGGGAGGCAGAACCGCTATATGAGCGGGCCCTAGCGATTGTTGAAACACAGTTAGGCCCCGATCATTCCGATGTGGCCACCAGCTTGAATGGTCTGGCGGAGATGTATCAGGATATGGGCCGTTATGACGAGGCAGAACCGCTGTTTGAGCGGGCCCTAGCGATTGCTGAAGCGCAGTTAGGCCCCTACCATCCGAGTGTGGCTGGCAGCCTGCATAACCTGGCAGGGTTGTATCGAGCGATGGGCCGTTATAGGGAGGCAGAAACCCTGTTTGAGCGGGCCCTAGCGATTCGTGAAGCACAATTAGGACTCGACCATCCAAGGGTGGCCACCAGCCTGAATAACCTGGCGTTGCTGTATCTGGATATGGGTCGTTATAGTGAGGCAGAAACCCTATTTGAGCGGGCCCTGAAGATTCGTGAGCAGCAGTTAGGACCCGACCATCCAAGTGTGGCCACCAGCCTGAACAATCTGGCGTTGCTGTATCTGGATATGGGCCGTTATGGCGAGGCAGAAACCTTTGTTGAGCGGGCCCTGAAGATTCGTGAGCAGCAGTTAGACCAGGATCATCCTAATGTCGCTGACAGTCTGTATCTCCTGGCGGCGCTGTATCAGACGATGGGCCGTTATAGTGAGGCGGAATCCCTATTTAGCCGAGCGGTTGATATCGAGGAAGCCAACTTAGCCCGCCTGCTGGCCATTGGCTCTGAACCCCAGAAACAGTCCTACATGGCCACTTTGACTGGCACAACCTACGCCATACACACCCTCGCCCTACAACTCGACAGCCCCCAAGCCCCCCACCTGGGCCTGACCACCCTACTACGTCGCAAGGGCCGCATCCTGGATACAGTGACCGATTCCCTGCGAATTGTGCGCCAGGAATTGGCCGATGACCCCGAGGCCCAGGCTCAACTGGATGAGCTGATCGCAGTGCGCAGCCAACTGGCCACCCTGGTCACCCATGGGCAGGGGGAGCTGGAGCCCGAACAATACCGCCAACGCTACGATCACCTCGTCCAGCAAGAGCAGGATCTAGAAAGTCGCCTCAATCGCCTCAGTTCAGCCTTTCAGGCGGTGAATGAACCTGTCACCATCGCCGCTGTGCAGGCCCAGATCCCCGACGATGCCGCCCTAGTGGAATTCGTCCGGTACCGCTCCTATGACTTTGAAGCTGAGTTCATAGATCGCTGGGGAGACGATCGCTATGCCGCCTACATCCTCAAATCCACAGGCGAACCCCAGGTAGTTTATCTGGGCCCTGCCGAGGCAATCGTTTCCCTGGTGAGGGACTTCCGGTGGGCGCTCCAAGACTCTTCCCGGGAAGCCACAAAAACGGTCCATCCCAGTGGTCGTGCCCTCTATGCCCAAATCCTCCAGCCCCTGTCTGATTCCCTCAGCGAGGTCGATCACCTACTGCTCTCCCCCGATGGAGCCCTCAACCTGATTCCCTTTGAAGCCCTGGTCACCGACCAGGATCGCTACCTGATCGAAGACTACCGCCTGTCTTACCTCACCTCGGGCCGTGACCTGGTGCGCCTCGGCGCCCTGCCCAATAGCCAGAACCCGTCGCTAATTGTGGCCAACCCCGACTACAACCAAGCCGACACCCCAATCGCCGCTACCCCCGCCACCACCCGAGGTCAACAAAACCGCCGCTCTGCTGACCTGGCTACCCTATCGTTTGGGGCGCTGCCCGGCACCAAGACGGAGGTGAACGAACTGAAAGCCCTCTTCCAGCAAACGGCGTTGCCCCTTGATGTGCTCACGGGCCGCCAAGCCACCGAAACCCAGGTGAAGCAGGCCCAGGCCCCCAGCATTCTGCACATTGCCACCCACGGCTTCTTTCTGCCCGACCAGGAAGTAGAACTTACCCCAGCACCAGGATTTGGCCGCCTGGGGGATACCCCACCACCGGTACTCAACATCGAAAACCCGTTGATCCGCTCGGGGCTGGCCCTGGCGGCGGCAAATCCTCCCCGCCCTGCCCTGGACGCCAACGAAGACGATGGCCTGTTAACTGCCCTGGAACTGGCGGGCATGGACCTCTACGGCACTCAACTGGTGGTGCTCTCGGCCTGTGAGACTGGGGTGGGCGACAACAGCAGCGGCGAAGGGATCTACGGCCTGCGGCGGGCCCTGGTGATGGCCGGGGTGCAAAGCCAGGTGGTTAGCCTCTGGCATGTGGCCGATGACAGCACCGCCACCCTGATGAGTGACTACTACCAGCGGCTGCTGGACAGTGAAAATCCCGCAGGTCGCCATGAGGCGTTACGGGACGCGCAATTGGCCATGCTCCACGGCGATGACACGACCCGCCGTCATCCCTACCACTGGGCAGCGTTCATCGCCTCTGGAGACTGGCGTCCCCTGGAGTTTTAGCGGTCAGGAGGATTGATCAATCTCGGCCTTACCCAGTAGACCCAGATCCCAGGGTTCTTCAATCCATTAGCCATAAATTGCAGAGGATGTTAGGGCAGAACCCTGGGATCTATCGCCACTCTGGGATCTATCGCCTCAGATCGTAGGGTGGGCTCTGCCCACCAGCCCCAGGAAACGCCCTTACAAGGTTTCTTCCTGCTCAATCGAAGGGCACCGCCATTAGTCAACCGCTGGGATCTGAACCGGCGTTCTAGCGTTAAGGACTCCTTTCCAGGAAACGAAGCTGCTGTTCAATGATTTCCAGTAGCTCCAGTTGCTCTTGTTCTTTGGCCAGGTCTCTGGCCCTAAGTAAGGAATCAATGGCCTCTTGGCGATTGCCTTGCTCTAGCTGCGTCAGGCTGCGTTGAAATAATATGGACGGATCATTTGGTGCCCAGTGCAGGGCTTCGGCGTGGTTTTCCATGGCCGCTTCAAGCTGCCCTAGCTGGGTTTGCGTCAGAGCCAAGGCGCTATAGGTGCGGGCGCGGAAGGGATTGATTTCTAGAGACTGTTCAAAGTGGACGATCGCGTTTGTAAGATCCTCTTGGCGAGCAAACAAAACCCCCAGGTTGTGATGAACAGCGGCACTGTCGGGGTCTAGCTCTAACGCTCGTTCATATTTAGCTTTGGCGTCCGTCAGCTCGTCCTGGTGAGCCAGGGCAATGCCCCATGAATTGTAGGCACTGGATAGGTTCGGATTGCGATCGAGGGCTTGCTGAGCCGCCGTGATTGCCGCCGCCGACTGACCATCCCTCGCCAGAGCAAAGCTCAGGACACCATAGGCATGGGCATTATCAGGTTCCAGGTCGATGGCGGTCTGGGCGGTATCGATTTATGGCTCGCATAAGTAGGTAGGCTCAATTATCTTGTAGACGGGTTGTCTCCCTTCGGTATAAAATCAGCGGCGGGTGTGACGTTTGATTAGCCCCGGCTACTTATAAGTAGGTCAGCAGAATCTTGTGTGGGAATGGTTAGGCCCCGCCGTAGCGCATTAAAGGCTTGCCTCCCATGGGTTATGCTTCGCCAACCCATCCTACGGTAGTCTGAACTTGGAGTTGGTTTATTTCATCTTCAGGAGTAGACAAAAATGGCCGATAGGGGGTGTGATTTAAGCCGGGAAACCCTCTAAGTGAAAGGGACTGAGGGTTTGTGCTTTTAGTGACTGACGGGCAAGG
>NZ_SMDQ01000049.1 GCF_012911975.1 Nodosilinea sp. P-1105
CAACTCTATTTTCAGCGAGGTTTCTATGCTCTATCCCTGATGCAGCAAGCTCTCTAGGTACGTTGTCACCCGTTAAGCGGGATACCAGGCCTGCCGCCACTCCTGCATTTGGGCGATTTCCCGCTCTTGCTCGGCGATAATCTCAGTGGCGAGCTGGCGAATTTCCTCTCGCTCAGAGTTTGCCAACGCGGCTTCGGCCATAACAATCGCCCCTTCATGGTGCATGATCATGGCGTCAATAAAGCGCAGGTCATAGGTGGCATCGGCGGGGCCTAGATCCATGTGCTCATGCATCATGTCACCATGGTCTTGCATCATGGCGTCATGATCCTCTACTGCCATATCGGCAGTCTGATCACCACAGGCTGACACCACGGCACTCAAGGGAAAGAGGGCACCCAAGACAAGGCCCAACAACATTTTTTTCCGTAGTTTCATGGCTGGTTTTTCTCTTCAATTTCAATGGTGTTCAAACACCAACCCCAGTGCCCAGGGACCACACCTAGTCCCCTCGAAGTCTGACAGACTGTACCGAGACTCTAGAGTCGGCACTTCTCAAGATAAACTCTCTAGTCCGGTGGAGAGTCAATCAGAGATGGTATTATCTGTGGCTCAACCGTGGCCATGATCGGCTGGGCGATCGCAATCATCAGTCCCCAAAACAGTCCAAATCGTTGCCGTTGGGCCGCTATCACCTGGAATTCGGCCTGGCGTAAATATTGGTGTAGTTCTGGCTGGGTATAGCATTGCCGATGGGCGGGGTCTCGCCACTGCAGCCACAGGTCGCACAGTTGGCACCACAGAAAATCACGGCACCAGTCTAAAATCACTAGCCGACCGCCAGGTTTGAGTACCCGTCCCATCTCTGTCAGGGCCACTAACGGGCCAGGAAAATAGTGAAAAGCACTGGCGGAGACAATCACATCAAAGCGGCGATCGCCATAGGGCAATGATTCAGCTGTACTCACCTGAAACGAAACCTGGGGAAAACCTGCACATTTCTGACGAGCTACTGCCACCATCGCCTCGGCTAGATCAACGCCATGCAGGGATTGCTGGGGTTGGGTCTGTAGGTGCAACCACTCCAGTTCTCCAGTGCCACAGCCCACATCTAGGACCTGCTCAGAGGGCTTGATGTCAGCCCAATCCAATAAAAACCGTAAGGTCGGGTAAGTATAGTGCTGCCAGCGGCGATCGTAGCCTGGGGCCATCTGGTTGTACTGCTGCTGGACAATACGCGCATCCTTATCTGTATTCATAAATGTGCGATCGCAACGGTTTGTAACTCCACTCTAGATTCTCTAGCAGACTGGAGAGTTTAGCATAAGGCACAGCCATTGATAAAAGACCAACCATATAGAGGGCATCACCATGGGGTCAGCCACGCAAACAACCAGATTGATTGTGCCAGGCATGGGCAGTAACCACTGTGCTGGGTTGGTCAGCACCTCTCTGAATCGCCTGGAGGGGGTGAGCCAGGTGCACACTCACATTGCCGATCACGAGGTGACAGTCACCTTTGACCCCCAACGGCTGAACCCTGAAGATTTGCGCCAGGCGGTAGAGCAGGCAGGCTATGACGTAGCCCAGGTACGCAGTGCCGCTGAAGGTCAGCAGTTGGTTTTGACGGTGCCGGGCATGGGCAGCAACCACTGCGCCGGATTGGTACGGACATCCCTGGAGCGGTTGGCGGGGGTTAGTAACATTCAACCCCGGGTGCCAGATCGGCAAGTGTTGGTAAGCTTTGATCCCCAACAGGTGGGGGCTGATGCCCTGCGCCAAGCGGTGGAACAGGCGGGCTACGAGGTGGCCCAAGTGGCCTCGGTGGGAGAACCCGAGGCAGCAGATGCAGACATTGAGGCCAACTATCTCCGGGCGGCCAGGCGCAAGCTGATGCTGGCCGCCGTGCCCACCGCGATCATCATGGTGTTAATGCTGGTGCAGATGCTGTGGGTCGAGATTCCGGGGTATTTGTTGATCGTGGCGGTGCTGGCCTTTCCGGTGGTGTTTGTGGCCGGGGCCAGCACCCATCGCTCCGCCAAGCGATCGCTGCTCAATCGCACCGCCAACATGGATGTGCTGATCAGCATGGGCAGTTTGCCCCCCTACCTAATTGGCCTAGTGGGATTTATCTATCCCATGACCTCCTTTATGGAGATGGCCGCCACCATCATGACCTTTCACCTGCTGGGGCGCTATCTCGAAACCCTGGCCAAGGGGCAGGCCTCCCAGGCGATTCGGGCCTTGTTGACCTTGGGGGCGAAGACGGCGCAGGTGCTGCGGGACGGAGAAGAGGTGGAGGTGCCGGTGCAGGAGCTGGCCGTGGGGGATGTGATGGTGGTGCGCCCTGGGGAAAAAATCCCGACCGATGGGGAGATCGTAGAAGGCTCTAGCCACATTGATGAATCCTTGGCGACCGGGGAATCGGTGCCGGTGGAAAAAGGGCCGGGGGAGGCGGTGCTGGGGGCAACCCTGAACCAGGAAGGGCTTTTGCAGGTCAAAGCCACCCGGGTGGGGGCAGATACCTTTTTGTCCCAGGTGATTCGCCTGGTAAAGGAAGCCCAGGGGTCCCAGGTGCCGATTCAAGAATTTGCCGATCAGGTCACGGCCTACTTTGTGCCGGTGGTACTGGTGATTGCCCTGGCCTCTTTACTGGGCTGGTGGTTCTTTGCCGACACCCTCCGGCCCATCCTGGAGTGGGGTGCCGGTTTTCTGCCCTGGGTAGATCCGACGTTGAATTCTTGGCTGCTGGGAATTTTGGCTGCGATCGCAGTGTTAGTGATTGCCTGCCCCTGCGCCCTCGGGTTAGCCACCCCCACCGCCCTGATGGTGAGTTCCGGCATGGGGGCGAAGCGAGGGGTGCTGATCCGCTCTGGAGACGCCATTCAGGTGATGAAGGATATTCGCACGGTGGTGCTCGACAAGACCGGCACCATCACCCAGGGTAAACCGGCCCTGACCGACGTGCAGGTGATTGAGCATAACCTGTCCCGGCAGCAGCTACTCCAGGCGGCGGCCAGTGTGGAAGCGGGTTCTGAGCATCCCCTGGGCCAGGCGATCGTGCAGGCCGTCAAAGCAGACGGCATCGAGATTCTCGGCGTCAGCCAGTTTCAGGCCCTTACCGCCCGCGGAGTCCAGGGGCAGGTGCAGGGGGAGTGGGTGCGGGTGGGCAGCCGACGGTTGCTCCAGGAAGCCGGTATTTCGCCCCAACCCCTGGAAGCCGCCCTAGCTGAGCTAGAGGCCCAGGGGAAAACCGCCATGGCGGTGGCCATGGGTGACCGGGCGGCTGGGGTGATTGCCGTGTCAGATACGGTGAAGGCTGATTCTAAAGCCGCCATTGCCCACTTCAAGGCCCAGGGCCTACAGCCAGTGATGGTGACAGGAGATAATGAACGGACAGCCCAGGCGATCGCCCAAGCAGTAGGTATTGAGCGGGTGCTGGCGGGGGTGCTGCCTGAGGGCAAAGTAGACGCCATCAAACACCTGCAACGTCAACATGGCCAAGTGGCGATGGTGGGGGACGGCATTAACGATGCCCCAGCCCTGACCCAGGCCGATGTGGGCATTGCCATTGGGGCGGGGGCCGATGTAGCGATCGAGGCCGCCGATGTCACCCTGGTCCAGGGGGAACTCTCGAAGGTGAACGAAGTTTTTCAGCTCTCCCGAGCCACCTTCCGTAAGATTGTGCAGAACCTGTTCTGGGCCTCTATTTATAATTTAGTGGCGATTCCCGTCGCGGCGTTGGGACTACTGCATCCGATGATTGGGGTCGTGGCGATGACCGCCAGTTCTCTCTCCGTGATTGGTAACTCCATGTTGCTAAAGCGGCTGAAATTTGAGGAGTAATCTCAACTCGAAACTGGCCCCTAGTGGTCTGTCAATTCTAAATTTGTAGGTTGGGTGGCGCGCCAGCAGAACCCAAGAAGGCTTACTGTTGTTGGATTCCACGACGTTTCACCCAATCTACGGGAACCCTAATTTTAGTCTTGACACTGCACTAGGGCCTGAGGATCAAGCCCAGGCTGTGAATGGCTATTGCTCCTGTCGCCCCCACTCCCACCAGATAGGCCAAAAACCGCCAGGGCTGTAGCCCCGCCAGGTAAAACAGGGTATGGGCTGTCCTTGTAATCGCAAATGTCCCCAAATAAACGACTCCCCAGCCCGCGCTGCCCCCCAACAGCCCATAGCCCAACGCCACCAGCAAAAACATGGGAATATTCTCCAAATCGTTCCGCCAGCAGCGCTCGGCCCGCTGCGCCAACGGGTGCTCCTGGGTGGCCGGGGGGCGCGGCTTACCGATCAATTGCCCCACCAGGCTGGCATCTTCAGGATTGACAAACTGCCGATAGCGGAAGCGGGCGTAAGCCTGCACCAGGGCATTGGCCCACATTTTGACTGCGAGAACGATGGTACAGAGCAGCCAGAGGTTGAGGATAGGCATGGGTGTGAGGGTGGATGGGGGGATGGGTGGATCGGTGGATGGGGGAGATAGGGGAGGTGGGGGAGATAGGGGAGTGGGGAGGTGCGGGGGTCTGCCTGGCTGAAATCTTTGCTTAGAACGTTGGTACAGATCCCTGGGTTCTGGCGGGGAGCCGCCACAATTTAGGATCGATGGGGTCAAGAACCCAGGGGGCTCGACATACTGCACCTATGCTCTAGACGGTCAGGTGGCGGTGGCGGAGCCAAAGAAACAGTGGCAGCCCGCAGGAGAGGCCGATGCTGAGGGTGGCGATGACGCACAGTGCCCACCATCGGCGGGATAGGCCTAATCGGGGTAACTCGACCCAGACCCAGATGAAGACGGCCAGGGTTGAGAGCATGAGATCAACGGCTAGGGCGATCGCGACCGGATTGGCCAACGCTTGCCGAAAAAATTCCTCCAGGTTCACACCAGACTGTTGCAAAAACTGGGCCAAAAACCACCAGGGCAACAGCGATCCGGCCACCGCCAATCCTAAATAGGCCCCCGGTAGCCAGGGGTGGGTCGGTTGAGTCGGTTGAGAGGCAGATAGGTTAGACATGGCTAACGTCCGTTACAGAACACTACCTATTGTGGCCAGCTGAGATAATTAACTCAATTACCTGGGAGGTTATAGACACTGTGAGTCAGTTATCTGAAATGCAGGTTCAACCCTTCGGAGGGTTGCTACGACACTGGCGGCGGCAGCGGGGTTGGAGCCAGCTGGAGCTAGCCTGCCAGAGTGAGGTGTCCCAGCGGCACATCAGCTTTTTAGAATCGGGGCGATCGCAGCCCAGCCGGGCCATGGTGCTGCACCTGGCTACGGTGCTAGCGGTGCCCCTGCGCCAGCAAAATGTGATGCTCTCAGGGGCGGGCTTTGCGCCGGTTTACTCTGAGCATGACCTGTCAGCCCCAGAACTAGCCCCGATCCAGCAGGCGATCGCAGCCATGCTGCACCAGCAAGATCCCTATCCAGCCCTGGTAATGGATCGTTACTGGACGCTTTTGCAGGCCAACCAGGGGGCGCAGACCCTGATGGCCTGGCTCCTGGGCAATCGAATCAGCTATTTTGAGCAGCCTCTAAATATGATGCGGCTGATGCTCCATCCCCAGGGCTTGCGGCCCTACGTGGACGATTGGGAAACCATTGCAGGCTCGCTGGTTCAACGCCTGCAACACGAGGCTCAAGCAGAAGGGGTAGACAGCCCGACAGTTCAACTGTTGCGATCGCTAGAGGCAGACCTACCAGCCCCAGCCGCCGCTAGCCTGCCCTTTAGCAGTGCATTGCCAGTGCTACCCATCACCTTTGTCAAAGCCAATCAGCACCTGAGTTTTTTTACGATCATTTCCACCCTGGGCACCCCACGCGACATTACCCTGCAAGAGCTACGCATCGAAAGTCTTTTCCCAGCGGATGCGGCTACGGCCAGGCTGATGCAGCAATTCCACAAAGACAGCCTGGAACACCCACCAGAACAGGACGGCAGATTTGTTACTTAAACCAGGTCTGTTTCGGCCCAGCAGGATCCCAACCTGCCAGTTCAGCAACCTTGACGAGGGCGGGCAGTCTCCTGAACCCCTTAAACCTGGAGTTCAAACCCTGGTAGTACCGCTTCCCCAGACAACCGGATGGGCATAGAGACCACCTGCACCGCTTGACCCGCTCGATAAATTTCTACCTGCCGATCGTGAGGATTGATCAGCCACCCCAGGCGCAATCCACTGGCTAAGTACTCAGCCATCTTAGCCCGTAGCTCTGGCAAGGATTGAGGTCTAACCTCGCCATTGGCCATGGACTGGGAGCGTAGTTCAATCACAAAGTCGGGGCAAATTGGCGGGAAGCCAATCCGCTGATCGGAGGTTAAGGCCTCCCAACGCTCCTGCCGTACCCAGGCGACGTCAGCCGCCCGGGTTGAGCCAAAGGGCAACCGGAACGCGCCTTGGGAGCTAAACACCTTGCCTAGCTTAGTTTGCCGATTCCAAATCATTACATCTGTGATCAGGTCAGCTTCTTGGCTACTGCCTTCTCCACCCACAGGGGACACGTTAACCAGTTCTCCTTGAGCCGTGCGTTCAAACATCTGGGTAGGATGCTCCAGGCAAAGCTGCTCAAAGGCGGCCTGGGTGATATACCGAGTGGGGGTTTGAACCATGCCGTTAACCTCATCGGTGCCGCTATCCGAGCTACCCTGTACAGCTCAATTCTACAGTTAACGGGGTTGCCCCTGGGCTATCGAAGCCAGGGGCAGCAGGTGGCTAACGAACTGGGCGGGCGGAAATGCCGAGCCGTTGCCGGTTGGTGTTGCCGGGTACCGCCCCATGTCCACCGGGGTTTACGGGCCGAGTGCGGGGTTGTCTGGGCTGTCTGGGTTGTCTGGGAGGATCCTGGGGGGGATCCTCCTGGGGTGGGGTCGGTGGATCCTCGCCACAGCCGCCCGATGAGCCAATGCTACGTAATTCGCAGATAGCATAGATCCAGCTGCGCTGGACCCGCTTAAAGTGCTCCCCTAACCACTCCCCTCGGGCTCGGGGATCGTTACCTAGGGCCGCATCTAGTCCTTCTTGGTAGTGGCCTCGGTCTAGCACTTCTTCCGCCTGTTCCCGGGTGGGAGGATTAACCATGCGATCGATTTCTTCGACGATCGCATCGACATTTTCTTTGGCTTCTTTGGCCTGGTGGTAGCGGCGGTAAAGATCGTTGAGGCGATCGGCATCGGCGAGCCACTGTCCTTGGTCCCGGGAGTCGGCCTTGGTGGCGGCTTGGGCGGTTAGCTGCGACAGCTGGGCATTGCCGGTGGGGGTACCCACAAAGGTCCAGCCCTGGTTGTCCACGGTAATGACGGGTTGGCCAGGGCTAATCAGGCGAACTTGGCTGAACTGGTAGGCCCGCAGATTGGGTTCCCCTGGCAGGGCGATTGCCCCCACCTGGTCGTTATAGTCGGTTTCAACCCGGTAGCCGTCATCGGTGGCTAAGGCCACAATTCGCCCCAAGCCATCCCGTTCCACGGTCGAGGGTTCCGGTACCCAGGTCTCTACCCGGGTGCGGCTATAGCCCGAGGGGTGGTAGCGCACGAAATACCCATCGGGGTGCAGCGACCAGCGATCTGGGGGAATTTGGCGGCTACCCTCGCCCATCTCCACCGCCCCGGTCAACACCGCCACTGCTTCAAGCTGCTGGTAGGTGGCATTGCCCTGGGTTAATAGCCGTCGCAGGTCAGCCTCGGCTTGTAGCACCTGGCGCACGGGCCGAGGCAGATTGGCAAATAGTTGCCGCTGGGCCTGGGGGGGAATTTGCCCCAGGGCACCGCCATCAATCTGGCGTTGCTCCTCCTCGGTCAGCATCCGCTGGGCCACGGCCTGGGCATCGGCAGACATCTGCTGCAGCTGGGTGCGGGAAATAATGCCCCACAGCAGCACTTGAATATGGCGCTGGGGAATGTCGGGATGGTTGGCGGCCTCTCGCAGAATCTTCTGCACCATGCCGCCCCGGGAGCCCGCTAGCTCGGCATAGCCATAGCCGTTGCCACCCCCTGGACCATGGGTGCCAGCCTTGAGACAGTAGCTTTCGGCCACAAAACTATAGGCTCCCGGGGCCGCCAGATAGCCCAACTGGGGATCCCACGGCAAGTCAGTCAAGGGGGCAAAGGTGGCTGGTTCATGGCCATCGAGAATCGGCATTTCCAGCACTACATCATCCAGACTGGTGGTTAGCGGTGGCTCTCCTTCTAACAGTTGTTGCAGACTCGGCACCGCATCGGGAAGACCCACGGGCGGCACAGGAATCGGCAGCTGGGGTAACCGAAATTGGGCTAGGGTGGCGGGTGGGGGCGTTGTTGGTGGAGCACTGGGTCGCGGTTCTGCCCTCAGTCCTGGGCTGAGGGCTAAAACGGCGAGACCACTTACCATTGCTGTGGCGCTTAGCTGACCCAGCAATCGTCCTGTTAACCGTCCCATTACATGTTTTCCTCATACACATTGCAATCGAGCCCATGGCCATCTGGCCAGGCTCAAACCTAGTAACCCCTGCCGCAAACGGCTCTGATCGGGGAACTACGGACACATTCAAGGTGCCCACCTTAGACCTTCAAAGCCACGTTTTGCGATTCCGGAGGCTTTACCTTAGGTTCATGGTTGTTGGAATGTTGGAGAGGATCGGTAGGATTAGCCAAGATTCCTCGGTTTTTAACCCCACCGAAAATAAAATTAATTTGGCGGCCCCTTGCCAGAATTCAGGCAGCTTTACCGGCGTTCTAGGCAAAGACCACGGTGCGGTTGCCGTAGACCAGAGTGCGGTTTTGCAGGTGCAGGCGTACGGCTCGGGCCAGCACGATCCGCTCCATATCTTTGCCTTTGCGAATCAGTTCTTTGACATCGTCCCGGTGGCTGATGCGCACCACGTCTTGCTCAATGATTGGCCCTTCGTCCAGGTCGGAGGTGACATAGTGGGCGGTGGCACCAATAATTTTCACCCCTCGCTGATAGGCCCGGTGGTAGGGATTGGCCCCCATAAAGGCGGGCAAAAAGGAGTGGTGGATGTTGATCACCTGATCAAACTGGGTCAAGAACTCGGGGCTGAGCACCTGCATGTATTTAGCCAGCACCACCAGGTCGATGGCATGCTCCTGTAGCAGGGCTAGCTGCTGGGCCTCTTGTTGCGCCTTGGTGTCTTTGGTAATGGGGATATGGTGGAAGGCGATGCCAAATTGCTCGGCAATGGGCTGCAGGTGGGGATGGTTGCTAATAATCAGGGGGATTTTTGCCTTGAATTCCCCGGCTTTGTGTCGCCAAAGCAGGTCTAGTAGGCAGTGGTCTTGGTGGCTGACCCAGATGCACAGCCGGGGTCTGTCATCGGAAAAGTGGAGCTGCCAGGTGGCCCCCAGGGGTTGGGCGATCGCATTAAAGGCAGGTCCAATAATTTCCCGGGGTAAGTTAAACCCGTCTAGCTCCCACTCTAGGCGCGACAAAAACAACCCCGCCTCTGGATCTCGATGTTGATCGGCATGGAGAATATTGCCGCCGTTGGCGTAGATAAAGTTGGCGATTTTCGCTACCAACCCTTTTTGGTCGGGGCAAGAAAACAACAAAATAGCCGTGGCAGACCCCATGGTGGTTCCTGATGAAAACAGCGTGCTGGCCTAGCCTATCACCCTTACCTGCTGGGAGGCGGCTCTGTATTTCTTGGCAGGGCGGACACAGGGGTCCGAATTCAAAATTCAAAATTCAAAACCCCACCACCACCACACCACCCCTACCCTGCGGGAAGCTCCGCGTCTACACCCCATCACCCCATTACCATTTCCTCCCAGGGCGGACACACAGGTCCGCCCCTACGCATCCCCCCATCCCCCCATCCCCCCATCACCCCTACCCTGCGGGAAGCCGCTCCGCGTCTACACCCCATCACCCCATCACTCCCCCTCTCCCTCACCTTCCCCATCTCCCTCAACCTCCCCTTCCACCGGCATTAACCACTCCTCTAGGGGGCGATTAATCCCATTGGCTACATCCCGCGAGACCACCAGTACCTCATGTTCGCTGTCGTCTGCGGGGGGCCAGGGGTCGGGATTGATGACCGCATAGTTGGCGTTGCCGCTAAAGTCGGGGCCACCCAGGATCAGTTCATGGTCGGTGCCGTCTTCCAGGGTCACTGTCACAATGCCTGTGGGGGCGTTAAACCCAAAGTCGTTAAATTGGTCGGCGGCCATGGATACCCGTTGTAGGGGCGAGTCGGTATTCAGACGGCTGAGCAAAAAGGCCACTGCCCCTGGTTCTGCCAGGGCGGTGTCAGGCTCGATCATCTGCCAATCACCGTCGTCATTGCGGTTAAACACCAGGGTTTCGTTACCCCGCTCGACGGTTAGGGTCGTCACATCGGTTTCCGCAAAGCCTAGGATCGGTGAGGCCGCATCTCCGGCCCGCTGCATTTCTGGGGTCCGCGCCCGCTGGGTTTCTGCAATCAGCACTCCCGCCCCCAGCAAAAACGCTACCCCCACGAGGATTAATGTATTGCGCTGCAGTTTCATACGGTCTCCGTTGCCTGACTATCACCTATGGTTGCACCCCTAATGGTGCAGTAGTTAGTTCCCCTGTGCCAGTGATTGTTCGCTACACTACCGGCCAACCAGCCAGTTGAATGCGGCCCCTAGCCGTCCTCCAGACTGACCCACTAGCGTGCCTAAGCCCTGACGACCTACGGCATTCGTACCATAAAGATCGATATACACCGCCGTATTCGGTAAACGATACCGACTGCCCAAGGCCCACACAAGTTGCCCATCGCCAAAGACGGGGGTGACCTCGCCCAGCAACTGCCAGTCCTGGGTCAGGTGGTAGTTGAGGCCTACCCCTAACCCCGTCGTTAGGGTATTACCAAAGGCCGCCAAACGCGGGTTAACCCATAGGGCTGTCTGGGCATTGACTGAGTAGGTTAGGGGCACATCCAGATTCCAGACGCCGGTGGAACCCGCCTGATCAATGTCGCGGCCGGCCAATAGGCGCACCCCTAAGGAAACCGGGTCGCCTTGGCGTTGATCGAACAGTTGGAGTTTGGCCCCGGCCATGTACCGTACTGCCGTACCGGCGGTATCAGCCGCGCTGACGCTATCATCTGAGCCAAAGTCTTCTAGCATGGCTTCTAGTTGCAACGCGTGATCCGGGCTGTAGGCTAGGCCAATGCTGTAATTGCTGTTGGTCCCTCCGCCAACGGTGAGCGCCACTTGACCGGGTTCTAGGGTGTGAGCCGTCGTGAGAGTAAACCCATTGAGCCCCTGCTGGCGATCGCGATCAGACAAAGACGTTAGCATCGGGTCTCTGTAACTCGACCGATAACCTGAGCCAAGATCCGGCGTGTAGTGGAGTTGTAAGCCTAGTCGCGGTTGGTTACCCCCGGGAATAGAGGCGAGAATGCGGGTGGCGGGCGTCACCCCAAGGCCATTGGTGGCATAGAGATTCACGCCCACCTTGGGGGTGATGGTATAGCGGCTGCCCAGGGTCCAAAGTAGCTGGCGACCAATCGACTGATCTGTTTGGATAGCGTTACCACCGGGGCCGATGGGCCAATGGAGCGTTCCGTAGGACAGCCAGCGCTCGGAGGCTTGCCAACTGGCCCCAGCCCCCAAAGAAAACAGGGTGTCGTAAAAGGCCAATCCATTGATGCTGCTGGGGAAAAAGGAAACACTGGGGGTGAGGTGAAATTGGAGCCCTGGGGAGATCGTATAGGTGGTGGGTAGATGTAGCGAACCCATCAGATGTCTACCCCCTTGATCGTCACTATCGAACAGTGGGGATAAAAATGATAGCCATTCAGCCGAGCCCTGGATGGCCAAGGCCAGCCGCTCTGTCTTGACGATACGGTATTTTACGCTAGGGGCTAGGGACAACAGGGTAATATTTGGCGAGTCCCCGTTAATGGGTTGGGTGGGCGGATCATCATAGTTTTGATAGGTCAACGCCAGCTGCAGGCGATCGCTAATGCCCCATTCCACATCACCGTAGAATACCTGGTTGCCTGTTCCCGGCTGCGTATCGAATAGGGTGGAGTGTACGCCAACCGTTAGCTGTAGAGCTTCCCCCGGCAGTTGATTAGCCGTTTCGAGATTAAAGAGCCGTCCAGCCGGTTGCTCTAGGGGGGAAAAGACAGTCCCTGGGCTAAACTGGCTGCCCTCGTTTACCCCCAGAAATAGCCCAGTTGGATCACTCAGATGGTTTTGCCAGTCCCGGGTTAAGGGCAAAGCTATGGTGTCTAAAACAGCCGGGGGGAGAGGGGTCTCAGCCCAGGTAAAACAGCCACTCCTCGATAGGGTTGAGGGAACGTGGGGCCGAGCAACACTGGCACCACCCTGAGCAATCGCCAAAGTGGCAAGGACAATCGACGTGGCCTGAATTTTGACCATCGCTATTCCAATTCCTAGGGGCAGTTCTGACCAGTATCAGCTCAGATCGCCAAAGCGCCTGGGTCAAGTTTTCAGTATGGTACTTGATCTGACCTCCCATGAGGTGATCACTAGCTTAGTGATTTCTATCGGGTCCAGAGTTCGTAAATGACCAGCACAATCTCAATCACAATCAAAATCGTAATGTACCACTCTACCCGATGGCTGCTGTTGCGCTGCAAGAGATTTAGAGAGGTCTCTACCGTCCTGGAAATCAGCCCTAGCTTTTGCTCTAAAATGACCAACCGTTCCCTCAGCTCATATTCATTTTCAAGTCGCAGATACAGGCGATCCAGCGCAGGATCATCCCAAACCGGATCTGGCTTTTCACCCACCTCAACTATGCCAAACATCTTTTGCTGAATTAGCAAGGTACCGCCAATGTAGCTGAGCAGGTCTTCCTCTTTTAGCGATCGCATCGTCTTACCTGGAATGCCAATGGTAAATGGTTTAATCGATTGAAAGATGTCGGCAATTTCGACCTCGTAATAGTTCAACACCACACTCTTGCCCAGCGCTTCGGCCACGATTTGCAATCGCTCAGCGCTGTAATCTTGCAGCCAGACCACATTACCCTCTAAACGCTCTTTGGTCTGGGGTCGAAAGGCAATGGGCAGTTCTTCTGAAATGGTTGACTCGATGGGCTCAATAATGTGAGGTTGCAGCATCTCTAGCAGGGCATTTTCCTCATCGGCACTGAGATCAAACGTGACAATGACGCCGTAGCGCAGTAGGACGGCACAGCCTGTGGCACCGGCTCGAATAATCAGTGGATTTGTCGCCAGTGGCTCGGTTCGCTCCAAGGTTTTCAGCGACAGACGCTCACCGACAATTCTGGCGCGAGCCAGGATAGTTTCCTTGCTAGCCCAGTTGAGGTGATTGGTCGGCATCAGGGTTTGGGGGTCGGAGGGTTGGGTCAAACTATTGTCGGCAGAAGTCATAAACATGCTGGGTTTTGAAGGAATTAATTTGATTGAGTGGCTACAGCGATGACCAGAACGTGGTTAGAGCGGACGGCTAATCACTGACCTGTGCCGGGTCGGTGTCTCCGCGTCTGTTGCCATGCCCAGAATCAGTCTGGCAACGCACTCGTGAGCGGTTGGTGGGTCGTGAGTTCCAGCGACGCACTCTGTAACCGTTGACTCATCCGCATCTGCTGATACAGGGGACGCCAGTGCCAGAGCACATTGGCCAAAGCTTCCCACAGGGTAAGCCAGCCAAACACGGTCACGCCCTGACTCAGCAACAACAAACCAATACCGACGTCAGTAGTGGCCTGACGAGCATCTAAAAAAACTGACAGCCCTAGCGATCCGGCCCCCAATAACCCGAGTAAAACGGCATCGCTGATCAGTTTTTGTAAATCTTCACGGCGCACCTCTTCTAGATAGGAAAAGTAGCGCTGAATCGCCGTTTGCATGATCTCAGCAGAACCCCGAGAGATCCGCTGATCGTCAAAGTCGGTCATTAAGTTGATATGCAGCAACAGCGATTCGTCGCCCAGTTCGGATAAACGGGCAAACAGGTAATCAATAAAATCTTTATTGAGATTGAGTACGGTAGCGTTTTGGTCATCGGTTTCGTCGCCAAAGTTTTTGGGGAATCCCTCAAAGGGCATGAGTAGCGCTGTCGGTGAGCTGAGCTGTAGGCGCACGACAACATGGCCATCGGGCGATCGCGTGTAGCTGTCAGCGAGCTGCTTTTCTTTCACCGTTCGACGACGGGGCGGAAATAATCGAAAAACTCGTTTCACAGGGGCATCAACAGAGGAGGTGCATGCATAGCTTTGTTGAGTACCGTGGCAGAAGCAGGCACTGGAGGACGAGGCCATGATAACAAAATCAACACCTGGCAGGATCGCCAGACCGCAGCCGGGGCGAAGTGGGCCACGGCAATGGTTGAATAGGCGTTCGCCGGATAGTAAATTCCCTGCTCTGACCTCCCAGGAGGTGATTACGAGCTTAGTGATTTTCCAACTGTCCTTGGTAACCGGTCACCAGGCGGCTGCCATCTTTAAAAATGTGAACTTCCATCTGGTCACTGGCCCAGTTGATGCGATCGCCCATCGCCGGATTAAACACCCGCACTTGCTGGTTGCGGGATGAAACCGGTGAGGTGGGGTCATGGATCGCCAGGGATTCCACATAGGGACCATCCACCAAAATATCCAGCTGGTCCAACAAATCCTGGGCTCCCGGCGGTGCCGCCGGTGCTTGCAGTTCCCCCAGGGTAAATCCAGAAAACGACATCACATTCAGCCCCGCCGCCTTCACTCGCCGCGCCACCATCGCCAAGGCTGGAGCCTGCCAAAAGGGCTCCCCACCGGAAAATGTCACCCCTTCGTTCTCTGGATCGGCCAGAATTCGCTCCACCACATCATCCACGGACACGATCTGGTTAGGCTCGAAGGACCAGGAGGCTTGGTTAAAGCAGCCGGGGCATTCCCGCAGGCAACCCTGGACCCAGAGCACCGCGCGGCTACCGGGGCCGTTGACCTGGGAGCGGTTAACGTAGCCCATGATGTTGAGGTGATTGGGGGGAATGGACATGGTGGGGTGGATGGGTGGATGAGTGGATGGGTGGATAGGTGGGTAGGTGGGTAGGTGGATGGGTGGATGGGTGGATGGGTGGATGGGTGGACCCTTGTGTCCGCCCTGAGGTCTTACCCGCCTACCAATTCCGCCATTACCTCCGCCACGGGCATAATCCGCTGGGCTTGGCCGACGCTGTTGCCAGCGAACACTAGGCCATTGTCCACATCGCCCCGGCAGGCGCGATCGAGGGCGCGGAGGATGCAGTAGGTTTCCCGGCTGTCGCGGAATTTGCAGACCTGGAGGCAGTTGGCGAAACATTGGTCTTTGGCACCTGGTGCTTCGCCAGCATTAACCCGGTCCACAAAGGGATTGCGGAGGGCGCGGCCCGGTAGACCAACGGGGCTGGGTACCAGCACGATGTCTTCGGGTTGGGCCTGGAGATGAAATTCTTTGTAGCGGCGATCGGCGTCACACTCGTCAGTGGGAATAAAGCGGGTGCCAATTTGTACCCCACTGGCACCGAGGCCCAAGGCTTGGAGTAACGTAGCGCGATCGCAGATTCCACCGGCCGCGATCACTGGAATTGGGGTCTCGAAGCTCTCCGCCAGATAGCTCACCAGCTCCGGAATCACCGCCTCTGAACCGATGGCCGGGTTATCCAGATCCTCAGCCTTGGCCCCCAGGTGCCCCCCCGCTGTCTGGGGGTTTTCTACCACAAAGGCATCGGGCAGCCGACCAAAGCTGCGCTGCCACTTTTTGCAAATCACCTGGGCGGCCCGCGCACTAGAGATAATTGGCACCAGAGCCACTTCAGGTCGATGGGCGGTTAGCTCTGGCAGCGTTAGCGGCAGCCCAGCCCCTGAGAAAATTAGGTTGACGCCATGGTCAACGGCGGTGGCGACGAGGGTCTCATAGTCCCGGGCGGCCACCATGATATTGACACCAATCACCCCGTTGGGGCTGAGGGTACGGGCTTGTTGCAGTTCGTCGATCAGCGCCAGACGGTTGGCGGCAAAAAACTGATCCTGACGCTTTTTCGGGCTTTTCTCCTCGATATCGAAATGGGGCGAATGCATGCCCAAGCCAACTGCCGAGACCACGCCGATGCCGCCAGCGTTGGCCACCGCCGCCGCCAGGTTAGCGCCAGAGACCCGGATGCCCATGCCGCCTTGGACAACGGGGTAGGGGACGGTGTGTTGGCCGATGGTCAGGGGGGAGAGGGGTTGCATAGGGGTATTGGGTGTTGGGTATTAGGTATTGGGTAAGGGGGATGGGGGAGATGGGGAGGTGGGGAGGTGGGGAGGTGGGGAGGTGGGGAAGGTTTGGTTTAAGTAAGAATTCAAAATTCAAAATTCAAAATTCAAAATTTTGCCTTCTGCCTCTGCCTCAGGTTGTCGCGGCTACTGGTATAGGCACATTGTCGTGGAGGTGGCGGATTTGGCTGGCCAGGGTGGTCATGGAGGTTTGTTTGGGGCAGTGGGCGATGTTGGAACCCTCGATACCGGTGGGGCCAGGGGGGTCGGTGGTGAGCACCACTAGCTTCAGGGGCTGGCAGGGGTTTTGTTGTTGGATTCGTTGCCAGAAGTCGGCGATGGCCATGTCGGGTAGGTGAGCATCCACCACCACCACATCGACGCCGATGGAGTCGAGCAGGACCAGGCCGGTTTCGCCATTGGTGGCTTCGCTGGCTATTTCCAGTCCAGGTTGCGATCGCAGTCCCTGGCGCAGGGCGATGCGGCTGGCTTCGTCGCTGTCCACAATCACCACCTGAATCTCGCTTTCGCTGGGGGTGTCGGTCACCTCGGGTAGGGTGTTGGGGGCACCGCAGGCAGCCACTTCCGTGAACTCCACATCCGCTAGTTTGGCGGCCTTAAGCTGGGCCATGGCCTCCGCTGAAAGAATCCGGGATTCGTCGAAGCCAAACTCAATTTCGGCGTGCATCCCTTTACGCTTCACCCGGTTCAGATTGTAGAAGCGCTTGTTCCAGGTGGTTTTGACAAAGGCCCACAGACAGCCCAGCAGGTAGCGGCGCTTAAACCCATCCCGTTCCCACCAGTACTCCCAAAACTTCCAGCCGTAGAACCGGGCATAGTTGCGCAATACCCCTTGCAGCACTTCTTCCCGGGTCATGGCGTCCGGCTTAATAATCGGCGTCACAAAGTTGTAGTGGGAATAGTCGCGGATCTCCACCTTGTCTTCGAGATCCTGGAAGAGTTCGGCAAAGGGCCAGGGGGTGTACATGTTCCAGTTGGCCATGTCGGCCCCCCAATCCCGGGCCATGCGGTAGGTTTCTTCGATGGTTTCAGGGGTTTCATTGGGCAGTCCCATGATGAACTGCACCTCCGCCAGAATGCCGTTGTCCCGCAGCAGTTTCACCGCCCGCTTGTTGTCGGCGATGGTGGTTTCTTTGCGAAATACGTTCAGGTTTAGTTGGGCCGCAGCCTCGGTGCCCAGGGACACATGCACCAGCCCAGCTTTTCGGTACAGGGGCAGTTCGGCTTCGTCCCGTAGCACGTCGGTCACCCGGGTGTTGATCCCCCAGTGGACCGGCAGGTTGCGGGCAATCAGTTCTTCACACAGGGCCACAAACCGGGCCTTGCTGATGGTGGGTTCTTCGTCCGCCAGAATGAAAAAGCCCACATTGTGCTCTTTCACCAGATGCTCAATCTCATCCACAAATTGTTTGGGCTTGCGGGCCCGATATTTGCGCCAGAATTTCCATTGACAGCAAAACCGACAGCGAAAGGGGCAGCCCCGGGCAAAGTTGGGCACGGCCACCCGCACGTTGAGAGGGGTATAGATATAGGTATCCCAGTCCAGTAGGGTCCAGTCGGGGGTGAGGGTATTCAGGTCGCGGATGGGGGGATGGGCGGGGGTAGCTACCACCTGCCCGGCATCATCTAAATAGGCCAGGCCCAGGATCGATTCGCGATCGCGCCGATCCCGTCCTTCAGCAATGGCCCGTAGCAGGTTAACGCTAATTTCCTCCCCTTCTCCCCGAATGATGTAGTCCACCCAGGGCGCTTCCCCCAGCACCTCCCGATACATGTAGGTGGGATGCACCCCGCCCATGATCGTCACCGCTTTTGGGCACACCGACTTGGCAATCCGCAGGGTGTCCTGGGACTTATAAATCATCGGTGTAATGGCCGTCGCCATCACCACATCGGGCTGGTGCTGGGCAATCATCGCCGCCAGGGGCTCGTCATCAATGTGGTGGGTCATGGCGTCGATGAACCGCACATCGTCAAAGCCCGCCGCCTTGAGGGCACCCCCTACGTAGGGCACCCAGCTGGGTGGCCAGTTACCAGCAATTTCGGCACCGCCAGCGTGGTAGTTGGGTTGAATCATCAAGATACGCATGGAGGATCTCCTAAGGGGAGAGAAAAAAATTTGTAGGGTGAATGTTGCGTTTTGAGGGGAAGATTGAACAGGGCAATTCAAAATTCAAAATTCAAAACCAAACATTTTCGTCATACCGATTGAGAAAATTGGCGGATGCTGCGATCGCGCAAATAGGTGTCAAACACCGCTGCAATATTGCGGATCAGTAAACGTCCGGCGGGTAGTACCTCAATGTGGTTGGGGGTAAGGCGCACTAGGCCATCGGCTTCCAACCCTTGAAGGTCTTGGCGCTCGCGGGCGAAGTAGTCGTCAAAGTCCTGGTCAAAGCTGAGGTGATACTTTTCTTCGATCGCCGCCTTCGACAGCTCAAACTGACACATCAGCTCCATGATCACCGTCCGCCGCAGGATGTCGTCCTGGCTAAGAACAACCCCTCGCTCCAGGGGCAACTGGTTGGCATCAAGGGCGCTGTAAAAGTCGTGCAGACCCTTATGGTTTTGACCGTAGACATCGTGCAACATGCTGATCGAGGTCATGCCAAAGCCCAGCAGATCTGACTCGGGCTGGGTGGTATAGCCCTGAAAGTTACGGTGCAGCTGCCCCTGGGACTGGGCGATCGCCAGTTCGTCACCCGCTTTAGCAAAGTGGTCCATGCCAATGAACTGGTAGCCCGCCGCCGTGAGGCGATCAATGGTCATGTGGAAGATTTCTAACTTTTCCTCGGGGCCAGGTAAAGTCGTCGGGTCAATGTGCTTTTTCTGAATTGGCTTAATCCAGGGCACATAGGCAAAGTTGAACACCGCAATGCGATCGGGATCAAGGCGCAGGGTTTTCTCGATGGTGTCGCGGAAGGTGGCAAGGGACTGGTAGGGCAAGCCATAGATCAAATCCACATTCACGCTCTCGAATCCCGCCTGCCGCAGCCAGCCCATGGCATCAAACAGCATTGACTCTGGCTGTACCCGATTCACAGCCGCCTGCACTTTCAGATCAAAGTCTTGCAGGCCAAAGCTCACCCGCTTAAAGCCCAGATCTTTGAGAAACTGCACGTAGTCACGGTCCAAGTCCCGAGGGTTGACTTCGATGGAAATTTCCGCCTCTGGCTCAAACTGAAAGTGGTCGTGGAGCACTGTCCACAGCCGTTCCACCTGGGCCATGGTTAGGTAGCTGGGGGTACCGCCGCCCCAGTGCAATTGGTTCACCCGCCGGTTAGAGACCCGCTGAGCCACCTGGGCAATGTTGCGCTCTAGGTAGTCTAAATAAGGATCAGCCACTCGCTTGTGGCGGGTAATCACGGTGTTGCAACCACAGAAGTAGCAGGCCGACTCGCAAAAGGGAATGTGGCAGTACAGCGACAGGGGGGTTTGTTTGTAGTTGCCCACGGCCACCGCCGCCTCAAAATCCCTGAGGTTAAAGCTATCTTTCATCTCCGTCGCCGGAGGATAGCTGGTATAGCGAGGCAACGGCTGGTTGTACTTGTGCAGCAGGGCTGGATCGAAAACAACGGGGTTGGCGAGGGAAAGCATGGGGGTTAGGGGTTAGGTAACAGGTGTCAGGGGTTAGGTAACAGGTGTCAGGTGTCAGGTGACAGGTATCAGGTAAGGAGGTGGACAAAAATAAAGGGCTCAACGTTGCTGGTTTCGACTCCGCTCAACCAGCGAAGAGGCCTGAGCGGAGTCGAAGGCCGGATCAAGGATCAGTCAGTAATTGTGTCCATGTAATTACGTAGGGACGGACCCACGTGTCCGCCCAAACCGGCGGGGAACAGGCAACTCACTCCGTCGCCATCAACGCCACCATGCCCTGGTGCGGGTGGCGCTCCGTGCTACCCGGGCGATCCTGCCGGGTAATCAGGTCAAACACATGGTCCCCTACCGCCGCCCGCACATCCGGCTCCAGCTCATGGAACACATCCCGGTTCAGGGCAAAGGCCAAATTGGCCTCATCCACCAACTGCTGGATCAACGCCTCATCCATTGGTAGGGCATTCAAGGCCTCCCGATACTTCACCTTAAAATCACGCTTGGCCTCTACCGTGGGCAGTTGATCAAATTCATGCAAACCCGTACCGCGATCGGGGGGTAGATCCAGGGCCGATCGCACAATGTGCCGCAACCCTTGCCCACCGGATAAATCACCCATGTAGCGTACATAGGCATGGGCCAGTAGCAGCGCCGGGTTACTGCGGGACACCTCCCGAATGCGGCTGACATAGTGCTCCCCGGCTGGGGTAGCAGCAATCTCATTCCGCCAGTTGTCGCCGTAATAGTAGGCCAGGTCGTCTTCCAGCTTGGGGGTGCGCAGCAGCTCAGTAAATAGCATTGGCCCCACCACCGGGTGGCCGGCGTGTCGTGCCATTTCCGCCTCTAGGGCACTGTAGAGAAAATAGAGATCGGCGGTGAGCTTGCGAAAGGGTTCTAGCTCTACCACCCCCTTGAGAAAGCATTTCATAAAAGCGGTATTTTCAGACAGGGTATGGGAGGTTTGGGTCCCTTCCCGCAGTTGCTGGGCTAAAGTTGTCATAGCTATACCTCTTGGGCCGAAAATCTTTTAATCACTATACAGCGATTGAGCGACTAATCAAGCTGTTGAAGTTACGTTTTGTATCTGCTGTCGGGTGGAACCGCTGCCGCACTTCCCCGTCAAACGGGAGTCTCGACAGTCTTCTCGGGTTCTGTGGACATCGAGTGGAACTCTTTAGGGCTACCCAAAAAACAGCACCATCCATAAGTAGGTAGGCTCAGTTATCTTGTAGCCGGGTTTCGACTTCGCTCAACCCTCAAACCCTTGCCAGGCAAAGGATCTAGCTGATTTCGACTCCGCTCAATCAGCGGCGGGTGTGACGTTTGATTAGCCCCGGCTACTTAGCAGGCAGGGCACTGGGCAAAAGATAGCAGGCAAACGTTGCAGGCCTGGCTTGCTGGACATGGCTGATGATGTGATACGCTTAATAGCCATTAAGTGATTGAGTGATTCTCTGGCGCGATATCCTCTGGCTGATGTCCGCTCTCCTCTCTCCGCCGAGGATCGCCACTCCTGTTGTTTATGGGCGAATGATTTTTATGGTGACTGCGCTACCTAAACCTGCTCCTCAACCCAGTGACAGTGGGGTAAAAACCGCCATCGAAGAAAACCTGCTGTCTCCCCGTTTTTACATTACCGATTTTGACAAAGCTGCCACTATGGATCTGTCCCTGGAAGCAGAGGGATTGCAGGCCATGCTGGAGGAAATGCGGGCTGACTATAACCGCCACCACTTCATCCGCGATGACTCGTTCAAACAGGCCTGGGATCACATTCAGGGGGAAGAACGTCAAGCATTTATCGACTATTTAGAGCGCTCCTGTGTCTCTGAGTTTTCTGGGTTCTTACTCTTCAAGGAACTATCTCGCAAACTCAAAGGTCGCAGCCCCATGCTGTCGGAGATCTTTCACCTGATGGCCCGGGACGAGGCCCGCCATGCCGGGTTCCTAAACAAGTGCATGCAGGATTTCAACATTTCCCTGGACCTGGCTAAGCTCACCAAAAACCGCACCTACACCTTTTTCCCGGTGGAGTGGATCGTCTATGCCGTTTATCTCTCAGAAAAGATCGGCTACTGGCGCTATATCTTGATTTATCGCCACCTGGAAAACCATCCTGAGAACCGCTTCTATCCGCTGTTCAACTACTTTGAGAGCTGGTGCCAGGATGAAAACCGTCATGGGGATATTTTTAAGGCCTTGGTGCGATCGCAGCCCCACATGTGGGACACCTGGAAAGGCCGCCTCTGGAGCCGCTTTTTCCTACTTTCGGTGTTTGCCACCCACAGCCTGACGGTGCATGAGCGGGCCAAGTTTTACGAAATGCTGGGCCTTGACGCCACCGAGTTTGACACCGAAGTGGTGCGCAAAACCAATGACACCGCCGCCCGCGCCTTCCCGGTCTGCCTGAATGTCGACCATCCCCAGTTTTTCCCCCGCCTAGAGCGGGCCGCCAGCCGCAACCTCAAAATCAAGCAGCTGATGGAAAGCGCGACCCCCCACTGGCTGAAGCAACTACGCAAGCTGCCCCTGGTGCTGGGGATTGTCGGCGATCTGCTGCGGCTGTATTTGATCAAACCAATCAATGCCGAAGTGTTACGGGGGACCGTGCGATGACCTCTGTCCCGGGTTGGTAGGGCTGCCTTAGGGGGGTGACGGCTCGCCGTTACCGCCATGCAGCTTTTGGGGACGTTCCGTCTGATGCGATCGCGGCGGTGGCCAAAAAGTGGCCAATCAAGTACAGCGATCCACAGAGTACCTTTAGGGGGGCGAGGGTGGCCGCAGTAGCGGCCAGCCCCTGCTCTAGGCAGGGATGGGTGGTGCAGGGGGCCAGATTGGGGCAAACAGCCTGGGCGATCGCGGCTAGATCCTCCGGGGTGGCCGACTGATGCCCTGGCACCGGCACCAGGTGCAGACTATCCCCAGGCCGTAGCAAGGCCTCAAAAATATCCCGGTGGTCTTTCGTTTCCAGCATGCCCATCAACCAGACCACGGATGGCTGCCCCTGGGCCGCGAGCCAACTATCGACATAGCGGCGCAACACCTGGGCCGCCGCCGGGTTGTGGGCACCGTCGATCAGTAGGGGGTGGGGTTGCTGCTGACCATCGAGCCACTGTACCCACTGCAAGCGGCCCGGCCATTGCGCCTGGGCCATACCGGTGATGATGGCACTGGCGGGAATTCCCCAGCCCTGGGCCTGGAGCTGTTGCAGGGTGGCGATCGCGATCGCCGAATTCACCAGCTGATGCTCCCCCAAAAAGGGGAGCGGGTAGATTAACCGCTCATCCCCCTGGCCATAGGCCGCGACCCCACCCCCTTGAGGTTCGGCGGGCGATACCCACAGGGCTGGACAACGGAGGGCCGCGATTCGCTGCTGCACCACGCCTTCGGCCTCAGGGGGCAGGGGGCCGATGATCGCCGGTCGCCCGGGCTTCAGTACCCCGGCCTTTTCGCGGGCAATGGCGGCCAGGGTCGGTCCCAGTCGTTGCCAGTGCTCCCGGCTGAGGGAGGTGATCACACTGACCAGGGGACTATCGACCACGTTGGTGGCGTCCAGGCGGCCCCCCAGGCCCACTTCCATCACCGCGACATCCACGGACTGGGCCGCAAAGTGTAGCCAGGCGGCGGCGGTAAACACCTCAAACTGGGTGGGGGAGGGCAGGGCAGGGTCAATGGCTGCCACCACCTGCTGTAGCCGCTCCAGCAAGGTTTCCGGGGCAATTGGCTGTTCATTAATACAGATGCGCTCGCACCAGTGCACCAAATGGGGGGAGGTGTAGCGCCCCACCCGGTAACCCGCCTGGGTCAGCACCGACGACAGGTAGGCACAGACCGACCCCTTGCCGTTGGTGCCGGCCACATGCACAATCGGCACCCGCTGGTGGGGGTTACCCAGCCGATTCAGCAGGTGAACGATCCGGTCGAGGCCCAGGTCGACCCCAAACCGGCCAAAGCGGTCCAGTAGGGTTTCGATAGCTTGGTACTGAGGAGCAGAGATGACAGGTACAGACAAGGGATGCGATCGCCTCAATGCATCCGCCTATTGTGCCATCTGCCGGGCCGCGATGAAGGACCATGAATCTATCCCTGCTCACCGACTACACTGATCGCTTAAAAGCCAGGGGTTATCTGCTGCTTTTGAGTTTTATTTTTAGAACAGCGAGACTTTGATGTCCCATCCAGAGCTGATAGAATCTGCTGACCGCTTGGTGATCCACTCTCCTGTGCCCATCGGCAGGCGTCTATTCTTCGCTGGGCTCGGGGTCTTGCCGCTCCTGGCTCCCTATGAGTTACTCATAAAGCCTAATTGGCAGCACTACCGCAATCCTGTCTTCTTCTTTGTCATGGTTATCTCTATGGGGGCGATCGCTATCAGTGCGCTTCTCTTTTTTGCTGCGGTTGCTGGCCTGAGTTCTACGATGGTGTTTGACAGACCCACGGCTACATTCAATTACTCGTTTTTGGGCTAGACAACCGCCGCCAGCATGAGAAGAAAGCATGATCAAACCCCTGCCACCCCGCGATCGCCCCGACGCCCCCTGCCCCAATCCCTGGGCATGTACCGCTATGGTTGGCGGGCCATCCAACTGGTGTGGCAGACCAACTGGCGGCTTACGGTTATCTATGGTCTGCTGACCGTGGTAGCCGGGCTGCTGCCTGCGGCCATCGCCTATGTGGGTAAGCTGATTGTGGATACGGTGATTGTGGCCGCCCAGTCGGGGTTGGTGGCCGATCGCAACACGGCCCTGTTGTATCTGGCGATTGAGGCCGGGCTGGTGGCGGTGCTGGCCGGTGCTCGCCAGGGGGTAAACCTGTGTCAGTCGCTGTTGCGGGCTCTTTTGGGCCAACGGGTCAACTGGATGATTTTAGAGAAAGCCCAAACCCTGCCCCTCACCTACTTCGAAGACTCAGAGTTTTACGACAAAATGACCCAGGCCCGGCGAGAGGCCTCCAGCCGACCGTTGGCCATGGTCAACCGCACCTTTGGGGTGGTCCAGGATGCCCTGTCCCTGGTGACCTTTGGCGGGTTGCTGCTGCAATTTTCTGGCTGGGCAGTGGCCCTACTGACCCTGGCCACGTTACCGGCCTTTATGGCTGAAACCCAGTTTGCGGGCGAAGCCTTTCGCCTGTTTAAGTGGCGATCGCCAGAAACCCGCCAGCAATCCTACCTAGAAACCCTGCTGGCCCGCGAAGACTATGCCAAAGAGGTGAAGCTGTTCCAGGTGGGGCCACTGCTCTTGCAGCGATACCAAGATATTTTTCACCGCTTGTACCAGGAAGACCGCAACCTAACCTTGCGGCGCAACGGCTGGGGCTATGGGCTGGGGCTGCTGAGCACAGCGGCCTTCTATGGGGCCTACTGCTGGATTGTGTTAGACGCGATCGCAGGTCGCATTTCCCTGGGGGAACTAACCATGTACCTGACGGTGTTTCGCCAGGGGCAGAGCACCTTTACCCATACCCTCACGGCCATCGGCGGCATGTACGAAGACGGGCTGTACCTGGCTAACCTCTACGAGTTTTTAGAACAGCCCGTGCCCGCCGACACCGGCTACGCTGACCGGGGCACCGACCCCGGCGATGGCCTGCGGTTTGAAGCGGTGAGCTTTAGCTATCCCGGCTGCGATCGCCTTGCCTTGGCCGAGGTGTCCTTCCACCTCAAACCCGGCCAAAAGCTGGCTATCGTGGGGGAAAATGGCTCCGGCAAAACTACCCTGATTAAGCTGCTCACCCGCCTCTATACCCCCAGCCAGGGGCGCATTCTGCTGGATGGTCGCGACCTACAATCCTGGGATGCCCAGGTGTTGCAGCGGCGGATTGGGGTGATTTTCCAGGACTTTGTGCGCTACCAGTTCAAGGTGGGGGAAAACATTGGCGTCGGTGACGTGGCGGAGTTTGATAATCTCCGCCGCTGGCAAACCGCTGCCACTAAAGGCACCGCTACCCCGTTCATCGAAACCCTGCCCCAGCAGTTTGATACCCAGCTGGGCCGCTGGTTCAAGGGAGGCCAGGAACTGTCCGGGGGTCAGTGGCAAAAGATTGCCCTGTCCCGAGCGTTTATGCGATCGCGGGCCGACATCCTGGTGCTAGACGAACCCACCTCGGCTATGGATGCCGCCGCCGAAGCCCAAATCTTTGACCAGTTTCGCACCGCCACCCAAAACCAAATGGCGATTCTGATCTCCCACCGGTTTTCCACCGTGCGCCGGGCCGACACGATTTTGGTGCTGGACCGGGGTCGGGTGATCGAACAGGGCACCCACGAGGAGTTGCTACACCAGGGGGGCCGCTATGCTCAGTTGTTTACCCTGCAAGCCGCAGGCTATCAGTAGGCAGGGTCACAGCCAAGTCCAGAACCCGGGGGTCTGCATTGGTGGTCTCAGGACGCTAGGACCTATGCCGACCAACCCTTCCTGCCCCCTCACACCCGACCCCTGACACCTAAAACCCGATACCTGCCCCCTAACACCTAATGCCTCCAACATTGGCTGTGTGTGACCCCTATCACACTTGGTCGAACGTTAAAAATATCCGTATTTTCACCAATCCTCTGTGAAGATGGCCCGGCAACCATAGGGGAATCGCTGGCTTTGGGGCATTGTAGGCATAAGCGCAAGCTTTTCACCTTATACAGAACCACCTAACAGCTCATCTCTATATACAGAAACAGCCCCCGGTGCTTCGGCATCGGGGGTTATATGCTGCTGCCTGGGCTATAGCAACTCCGGCGGCACCTCTTCGGGAATGGTCCAAAAGTAGACGGTTCTGCCATCCACATCGATTACCGCTTCCGGCTCCCAATCGCCCATGCTAAAGGCGTGGGACACAACCCGGGTGCCGGGCTCTAGCTCTTGCAGCAGCCGTGGCTTTAGCCGCAGATTGATAGACGATAGCAAGTAGAGGGTAACCACGGTGGCATCGCTAAAGTCAGCATCAAAAATATCCTGCTCCCGAAACTCGACCAACTCTGTTACTCCGGCTGCTTCCGCGTTGGCATTGGCTTCTTCAATCCGCTCGGGGTCAATGTCAATACCAATACCCCGGGTACCAAACTGCTCAGCCGCCGCAATCACGATGCGGCCATCACCACTGCCCAGGTCATATAGCAAATCGTCTGGGCCAACATTGGCCACCCGCAACATCTCGTCCACCACCTCCATCGGGGTAGCCACATAGGGCACATCCAAATCAGTCCGGGGTGGGGCGGGGATGTCGGCAGCGATGTCAGGGGCTGGTTCTGGCTCGAAGGCGGTGGGTTGGCACCCCACCAGGGCCAGACTGCCTAAACCAACAGCAATCAGGCAGGCTAGACGGCGATTCATGGCAGCGGTTCTCCAGTAAACAACGGGGAAAAAGCCGGTGGTCATCGGGGCAAGCCGGACATCAAGGGGATACCGATTGGCCCCAGCGCAGTACCAGCCCCCCTAGCCCCACCACGCCGACCCCCACCAGGGCGCCGCCGCCGGTATAGACCAGACTAGAGTAGAGCAGGTAGCCACAGGCCAGGCAAAACACCAGCGGCGTGACCGGATAGCCCGGCACCCGAAAGGGGTGGGGAGCATCGGGGGGCTGAGCTCGCAGCCGCAGGAGGGACAGGCCACTGAGCAAAAAGAAAAACCAAAAGACTGGGGCAGTGTAGTCCACCATGGTTTCAAAGCCGTTTCGGGTCAGGGCACCCAGCCCCACCAGGGCCAGGGCGATCGCCCCCTGCACTCCATAGGCTACCACTGGCGCCCGCGATCGCCAGCGACCCAGTAACCCCAACCAGGCAAAGTCTTGGCCCAGGGCTACATTGGTGCGCGCCCCCGTCAGCAGGGTAGCGTGCAGTGACCCCAACGCCGCCAGGGCAATTAGCAGACTGACCAGCCTCGCCCCTGTGGGGCCAAACACCAGCCCCATCAAATCAGCGGCGATCGCGTCTGAGCTGGCCATCTGCTCAAGACCCAACCCCCACAGATAGGCCAGGTTAATCAGCAGGTATAGCACGGTAATTAGGCCAATGCTCCACAGCAGCGATCGCACCATGTTGCGCCTGGGCTGTTGCAGTTCGGCAGAAATGTAAGCCGCCTCATTCCAGCCCCCGTAGGAGAGCAACACAAACACCATGGCTAGCCCAAAGGCCGGGGTCGCAGCGGACACAGTCGGCTCTGCCCCAGATACCGTGGGCAAGACCAGGGTACCGATCAGGCCAACCAGGGCCACCCCAATCACCGTGGCCAGAGTCAACCATTGCTGGGTATGCTTGCTAGGCCCCAAACCCCCTAGGTGAATCAGGCTCAACAGGGCAATTGCCCCGGCCGCATAGATGGCTGCCGATGCTTCCCCCAGCGGCCACAGTTGAGACATATAGTCGCCAAACACAAACGCTAATAGGGCAATGGACCCGGTCTGTAGGACCGTCATTCTGGCCCAGGAAAATAAGAAAGCCATGGATGCTCCAAAGGCCCGCTTTAGGTAGTAGTAGTTGCCCCCCACATGGGGATAAGCGGTGGCCAGTTCGGCGTAGCATAGGGCTCCCACCAGGGAAATGCCCCCGCCCAAAAACCAGGCCAACAGCATTGTGATACCACTGCTGGAATTGGCCGCCACCAGAGCCGGGGTTTCAAAAATGCCAGCCCCAATGACTATGCCCACAATCAGCGCGATCGCATCTTTCAAACCCAGGGCAGTCGTATCCCTTACCCCAGACCCATCAACCGCAGACATTTCAGCTAGCTTACTCACCTAAACGGTCTCCCAAGCAATGGTGCTGATTCCTCAAAACAACCTATCAATAGCATGAACTGAATGGCCTAGGTCATTTTTCCGTTAGCGAAACCAAAAAATCCTTCCCCGGCGGGAACAGGCCACAGGGAAAGGGCAGACACCCGGGTCTGCCCCTACGCTTCCCCATCACCCCACCTCCCCACCTCCCCACCTCCCCACAAAAACCCCTCGACCGAAGACCAACCCTAATCAGGGCCAGTCTCCCATCGAGGGGGACATCAACATTTAGAGGATCTGCGACCTTTAGCGGTACCTAAAGTGGCGGTACACCAGTCGAGCATTCAAGCCGCGACCTCTCAGATAACTGACCACCGCTTCGGCATCATTGCGGCCATCGCATTCAGCGGCGTTGATAAATTGCCCCTGGGGCGCACTTTCAAAACGGGGATTGATAGTGCAAGTCAAGCTGCCGGGAAGGCGGGCCCCAGCCCCTGGACTGAGGGCTTGATTCACCTGTTGCAGGGTGGTCTCACCGCCAAACACTGCAGCGACATACCGAGCCAGGGCCGCGCTGGGAGCCGGAACTCTGCCATCGAAACATTGGGGCCGATCTTCGGAGGGCACATTGGTGACCAGCGGCACGGCACTAATTCGAGGTTCCGACAGCAGCACCGCCCCATTGATGTCAATCACCTCCAGGCGAGCATTGCCCCCAGCATTGACCTGGACATAATAGCGAGCCGATATACCGTTGTACTGCTGACCACCGAAGTAAGTAATCCAGCATTCACCAGGGTCTAACCCGACTAAGTCGACGGTAGCCGGTTGGCCATTGACCCGGGTTAGGGAGGTGGGCTTATAGTAAATATTCATTTTCCGTTGGCCATCGGCTGGATCACGGAATACCCGCACCGCATGGTTTTGGGTCTCGAAGCCCACCAGGGTATTGCGCTCTAGGGCACCGGTACCTGGGGCTTCGGGCATGTTGGGAGCCGAAATGCCGCTGGCTGACTCAGACACCAGCATAGAACCAGTGGCCTGCTCCAGAATTTCCAGGCGGGCCTGTTGGGTACCCCGGTTATGTCCTGCCCTAAAGATTACGTTCCGACCATCCCGGGAGCCAAAGCTTTCGTAGGTGAGAAAACCGTCAGCGGTAATCGCCCCTCTGAAAATGGCCGGTTGGGCGTTCAGTTCTAGACGACTGGGGGCCGTACGCCGAAACACGTTCATCACCGGATTAACCGAGCCAGCCGGCATGAACACCCGAACTGCATAGTTGGGGGTATTAAAGTTGAGAATGGTGCGTTCTATTTGGGCGATCTGAACGCTGGTTTCCCCCAGATCAGCCCCTGAAGGGGGCCCACCAGGCAAGACCGACGGGGCCACCGCCATTGCCGGAATGGTGAAGGCTACGGCCAACAAACCAGCGGCCAGGGCTAGGGAAATACGCTGTAAGAGCCGCCTTGACCAACGGCTGAAACGGCGATTGGGCCAGGCTAGCTTCATAGGATATGCTCCCTTACTCCTCAATAGACCAACCCCGACAGCCGAGCACGACGGGGAACGTTAGGCACGAAGCCTTAATTTTTCTGTAAATACGACCGTAATTCTAGCTAACTTTTCCAGAAACGCTCGTAATTTTCTAAAAAACTAGGAATTAAGCAGCAGGGTTGGGAATTTACAGGGGGCGGTGCATGGGTTTATGGCCTTACTTTGTCACCTGCTGGTAGGAAGGTTACTCTCGCAGGCCCCAACTCCCTCGCACAGCGGGCCTGAAGGACGTTTTTTAAACAGGCTAAAGTCCGTTGCTCTCTTCTGACAGGTTCCCTAGCTTGCCCAGGACTTGCTGCGCTTCGGCGCTAGCGGCAATGGGCAAATAGCCAGAGCGGATGTGCAAATCCCGCTGGGGAAAGGGGATTTCAATGGCGTGGCGGCGCAGGCTGGCTTCGATCGCAAAGTACAGGTCACTTTTAATAATTAGCTGGCGATTGGGCTGGGCAATCCACACCAGCAATTGAAAGCTTAAGGCGCTGTCCCCGAATCCGAGGAAAAACACCTGGGGGGCGGGCACCGACAAAATATCCTGGTTGGTCTCGCAGGCTTCTAACAGGGCATCCTTAACCTTGAGGGGATCGGACTTGTAGGCTACCCCCACTGGTAACCGAATGCGAGAAATGGGGTTGCCATGGCTCCAATTCACCACCTCGGCGTCTAAAAACCGGGAGTTAGGCACAATGATAGATACCTGGTCCAGGGTACGAATTTCGGTGCTGCGGGAACCGATGCGGGCGATGGTGCCTTTAACATCGCCAAAATCAACAAAATCCCCCACCTGTACGGGCCGCTCGAAGACCATCACCAGGCCGCTGACAAAGTCTTTTACCAACCCCTGCAAACCTAAGCCCACCCCAATCCCTAGGCCACTGGCAATTAAGGCAATGGAGCTGAGGTCAATGCCCCACAGCTGTAAAATGACGACGGTACCCAGCAAAATTAGGGTGTACTTTGACAGCACCGCGATCGCCTCTTGGGCGGCTAAGCTCACCCCGGTAATGCGCAAAAACCGCGATCGCAGCACATTGGTTAGGGCACTGGCGAGAATCACCAGCCCCAGCAACACCACCATCAGTAGCAACAGGTCGAGCAAGGAGTAGGGCCGATCCCCCAGCAGCAGGTTGCGGGCAAACAGCCCTTCCCGCAGGCTGCGAGACATCAAAAAACTGAGTCGCCGGGTCAGGGGGAAGAGGTCTGCAATGTAGGCCAGGGTGATAAACCACACCGCCCCCCGAATTAAAAACAAGGACAGGCGGAACAGCAGCTTCAGCCCAGTGACCTCGTCTTCTGCCAAGTCTTCTGGCCAGAGGGATAGCCGGTGGGCTAGGGGCTTAAACCAGGTGTGCCAGAGCTTGCCCGCCAGCCAATGAAGGGCTAGGGCGACGGCCAGGGCCGCCAGGCTGCGCAGGATCGCCTGTCGCCAAAACCCCGGCTGCCGTTCGGCCTGTAGCTTGGTCAGGGTCTCTTGCAAGGTGGCCGCCCAGATTTCAGCTTGCTCCTGGGGATCCTCCCCTCTGCCAATGCTGGCATCGGCAGAGGTGACGGTCATAATGTAACGGTCGTTGGCCAGAATAATCGGGTTGCCCAACTGTTGGGTTTCCCCATCCCGCTGCACCGGGCGAGTTTCCCTGTGTACCACCACTGGTTCCGAGATCTCAAGCAGTGGGGCCAGATTGGTTTCAACCGCCAAGGCTCGTTCTGGGGCGGTCAAATCCCCTGCGGCTGGCACGTCAAATAAGTAGGTGCCCGCTAAGAATACAGGCTCAGTATCCACTTGGGTAGACTGGGCCCCGGCGGGATTGATCGCTAGTACGTGTAGGCCCAAGGCAAGCACGAGACCCCAGACCATCTGGTACAGCCAACGATATCGTTTTATCCTAATTAGCGCCAAAGTCTCGATCCAGTCGCAAACACCGACACCAGCATAACGTTCATCTTCCCGACTTCTGAGCTTCCCGTGTTCAAATTTGTTCTGGTTTAAGTTGATCCCCGCCTAGAGACTCATAGCGTAAACTCGGGGGATTATCAGCGGTTTCTCAGGTTGGCTTGTTACAGTCAAATCATCGCTCAGTTGCGATTGAATGCGATTGAAACAGCTTACTGTCTTAAGCTAGCTAGTCCTTTACCTAACTGCTGATTGTTACGTTCTGCCGATGGCGCACCCTTGGTCCCAGCTTACCCAACGCCTGAGCCGTTGGATTGATCCACAGTCGTTACAAACCCGGTTAACCGCTGGGGTGGTTTTAGCCTCATTAGTGGGCATTGGCACCATGGCCGCCTGGATGGGGTGGCGCACCCGACAAATCCTGCTAGAGAGGCATCGCCATGACGCCCAAATCATTGCCGATCGCTTCATGGAAGATGTGCGCTCTTATACCGCCACCATGCCCGCTGATGATGCCCTGCAAAAGGTGATTGACCACCGGACCACCGGCGACTTAGCCCTGTGGGTCACCACCTCTGACGGCGAATTGCTGGCCCAGTCTGAAACTTTGAATATGGGCTCCTGGCAAACCTCGGGGGTGGCCGATCAGCTATTACAACAAGAAATGCCGCCGGGGCTAATGTTTAAAACCGTGCAGGGCTGGCAGTTTGTCCTGTGCACCGAGGACTTAGACCTGCCTGGCCTGCCAGTGGGTACCTTGACCATCGCCAACGACATTACCGCCGACTACCAGGGCCTGCTGCGGCTGCTGCGCATGCTACTGCTGACCAGCCTGGGCATGGTGACAGTGCTAGCGGTGGCCTTTGCCCTATACATTCGCCGTACCCTCAGCCCGATTCGCCAGTTAAACCAGTTGGCCAGTCAGGTGACGGCAGAGACCCTGGGGGACCATCAACTGTGTTTGCAAGCGGCCCCCACCGAGGTCCAAGAACTGGCCCGCACCTACAATCTGATGCTGAGCCGCCTATCGAGGGCATGGCGTCAACAAAAACGTTTTGTCAATGATATTTCCCACGAGCTGCGCACCCCCTTGTCCCTGGTGCAGGGGTATCTGGAAGGCACCCTGCGCCGGGGCGACAATCTCACTCCACCCCAGCGACAGGGCCTGGAAATTGCCGCCGTGGAAACTCACCGCACCGTCCATTTACTGACTGAACTGCTGGAGCTGGCTCGCCTCGACAATGGCCAAATGCCCTTGACCCTGGAACCAACGGATCTGCAGGTTGTGCTTAAGGATGCGATCGCGGTGGTGGAGGGGGGCTATGCCACTGGCGGTAATACCGCAGACGGCCTGGTGCCAGACCCGATGATGCCCGTCTCTATGGAAGCTAACCGGATTGTCCTAGCCACGGAGTCGCCCCCGCCAGTGGCACGGGTAGATCGCCACAAGCTGCGCACAGTGCTGGTGGAGTTGCTGGACAATGCCCTACGTTATTCCGACTCTAAGTATCCCGTGCAGGTGAAGCTATTCAGCCACACCGGCCAGGCCACAATTCAGGTGCGTGATCAAGGGCAGGGAATTGATGCCCCTGACCAAGGAGATATCTTTGACCCGTTTTATCGAGTAGACGACGACCGCTCCCGCAGTACCGGCGGCACCGGCCTGGGGCTAACCCTGGTGCGATCGCTGATTGAAGCCATGGAAGGCCAGGTCAGCGTGTGCTCTCAGCCTGGCCAGGGCAGCGTATTTACCATCACCTTACCAATGTAGGAGGTCATTCCATGGGAACGCGGATTTTAATGGTGGAAGACGAAGAAAAACTGGCTCAGTTTGTCCAGCTAGAGCTCACCTACGAAGGTTACGAGGTGGACCTGGCCTATGATGGCCTGTCAGGGTTGATGGCCGCCCGCGATCAAACCCCCGACCTGATTATTTTAGATTGGATGATGCCGGGCCTAAGCGGTGTGGAAGTGTGTCGTCGCCTGCGCCAAACCGGCTGCCAGACCCCAGTGATTTTGCTCACCGCCAAAGACGATGTCAGCGATCGCGTGGAAGGACTGGATGCCGGGGCCGACGACTATGTGGTTAAACCCTTTAGTATCGAAGAGTTGCTAGCTCGGGTGCGGGCTCACCTGCGCCGCCATGAACCCCAAGAGGCCGAAATGCTGGTGTTTGGCGACCTCACCCTCGATCGCAAAAGCCGCCAAGTAACCCGAGGGCAGCGCCCCATCGAACTGACAGCCAAAGAATTTGATTTGCTAGATTACCTGATGACCTATCCGCGGCAGGTGCTAACCCGCGATCGCATCCTCGAAGAAGTGTGGGGCTACGATTTCATGGGGGACTCTAATATCATTGAAGTCTATGTGCGCTACCTGCGGCTCAAGCTAGAAGCCGAAGGGGAAAGCCGTCTGATTCAAACCATCCGGGGCGTAGGCTACGTACTGCGCGATTGACCGGGTTGGAGCCAGACACCTGTTTCTACATTCACCATGCTGCGCCACTTCAGGCAACAACTCCAATCTACCTAACGCACCAGGCGAGGGTAGAGCCGCCCACAAAAGCCAATCAACACCGCCGCGATCGTCACCAAAATCGCCAGGCTGAGCCCCAGACTGTAGGTGCCTGCCGGTTCCACCAGCATTAGCTGGCGCAGGGCATCCACCATGTAGGTCAAAGGATTCAGTCGGGACACCACTTGCAGCCACCCCGGCATAATCTCGATGGGGTAAATGGCATTGCTGGCAAAAAACAGGGGCATCATCATCAGCTGGCCCACCCCCATCACCCGCTCGTGGGTCTGGGCCCAGCAGGCCACAATCAGCGAGAAGGTGGAAAACAATGCCGCCCCCAGCATCACCACAGCAGCCACCCCCAGTATCGCCAGGGGATGCCAGTTCAGACCCACCCCCAACAGCCCCGCCACTACATAGACAATCAGCAACTGGGACAGGCAGCGCACCCCAGCCCCGATCGCTTTGCCCAGCACCAGGGCCGATCGCGGGGCCGGACTGACCATCAGTTTGTGCAAAATGCCCAGGTCTTTTTCCCAAATCACCAGCAGGCCAGTGAAGATCGACATAAACAACACGCTCTGGGCCAAAATGCCCGGGGTCATAAAGTCCATGTAGCTGAGGTTGCCGGTGGGGATGCCCCGCACCTGGGTAAACACCTGGCCAAAAATGGTCAGCCACAGCACTGGCTGCACCGCCCGGGTAAACAACTGAATCGGGTCGTGGCGCAGCTTGCGCACTTCCAGTTCGGCGGCGACCAGGGCTTTGGCCACAAACTCTGCCACCGTTGCCCGGGTCTGCTGGGGGCTAGCCCAGCCGTTTAGCGGTGCGGCGGGTGGTTGATGTGTCACGATAGCTTCCCTCGGTATTGGTGGTCAAATCGTTGCCGGTGTAGTGGATGAACACGTCGTCAAGGCTGGCCCCGGCATGGCCCACAGAAGATTTGAGCGCACCAGGGGTATCCATGGCCACCTGCTGTCCCTGGTGCAGAATGGCAATGCGGTCGCACAACACATCGGCCTCATCCATAAAGTGGGTGGTCAAGAAGACGGTGGTTTGATAGTCGCGCCGTAGCTGCAAAATCAAATCCCACATGGCTTTGCGGGCCACTGGGTCTAGCCCTACCGTGGGCTCATCCAAAAACAGGATGGCTGGCCGGTGTAGGGTGGCCTGGGCAATTTCCAGACGGCGAATCATCCCGCCAGAGTAGGTGTTCACCAGGCGATTGGCGACCGCGTCCAACCCCACATAATGCAGGGCCGCCTGAATTCGCGGCAACCGCTGCCGCCGGGGCACCCCGTACAGCTTGGCCAAAATCAGCAGGTTTTCGTAGCCAGTCAGGGTACCATCCACCGACAACGCCTGGGGCACATAGCCAATCTGCCGCTGCACCCCCATGGGCTGACGACCCAGGTCACACCCGGCAATGGTGGCCTGCCCAGCCGTGATCGGCAGCAACGTGGCCAGCATTTTGATCAGGGTGCTTTTGCCCGCCCCATTGGGGCCTAACAGGCCGAAGACTTCCCCAGAATCGACCTGCAAGCTAAAGGCGTCGACGGCTGTTTTGGCACCGAAGCGTTTGGTGAGGTTGGTGATAGTGATGATGGACATGGGGGGATGGGTGGAGAGGTGGAGAAGGTGGGGGAATGGACAAGGGGGGCGTAGGGGCGGACCCATGTGTCCGCCCTGGCAGGAAGATAGTAACGGGAGATAAACCGTAGGGTGTATTAGCGGTCGAGGTCTGGGCAATGGTGGCCAACCTGGGGCCGCAATGCACCGGTCGGAGAGGGGGGAGAAGTTCGAATGTTGGATTCTTAGCCTGGGTTAGGCGGTCGGGAATGGGGCGAAGAACATAGGGCGTAACCCTTGCACAACAGACCTTAGGGGAGAGAGCTTTCGTTCTTCGTTCTTCGTTCTTCGTTCTTCATTCAGTATCCCCATGTGCCTGCCCTAGGGCGGACACATGGGGTTCCTCAAACAAGGTGCTCAGGAGGGCTAGCCCAGCGCTAATTTGATTCAGCTGTGCCGCCGATAACGCCTCCAGTCGATCGGCTACGGTTTGCTGGGTGGCGCGGTAAACCCGCTCCATGGTGGCGGTGCCCTCAGGGGTAAGGCTGAGGATAATCCGCCGTCGCTCTGACGGGTCAGGACTCCGATGCACCAGCCCCCGCTGTACCAGGCGGTCTACCATGGCCGACATGGTAGGTCGAGTAACGTCCAGGTAGTCGGCTACTGCTGACAGGGATGACTGCGATCGCCGTTGCAAAAAGTACAGTACTCGCAGCTGCGACAGCGACAGATGAGGCTTGCCGTGGCTACGGATACTGGCCCGCAGGAACCGGGTCACAGCGGGTACCACAGTCATGATGCTGTCCGCGCACTGGTCGGGGGTGATTAGGGTCGCCGCCATGGGTTAGATAGTTAGGTGAGCTAATAGTTAGCTTAGCTTGCTGATAGATGAATGGGGAGGGGGCGGTGTGCACTGCGGTGCGCCCGTGCAGGGAGGGAGATGCCTGTCCTGTGAACGTTCGCGTTCCGAGGAAAAGCAGTTCCTTAGGAGGAACGAAGTAGGAGTAACGGAGTCGTTGGCAGAGCCTCCCCAGTGGGAAAGGGGGAAGTGGCTTTTTCTGTTTAAGAAATCAAAACAATTAAAGAAATCAAAAAAAAGAGCGTTGGAATTAGGCCTTGGTAATCCAGACTACATTTAGCCTCGAAAGCCTGCTATAACAGCGTAAAACCAACTATTTTGTGCTTAGAGAGTCTTCTGATAAGTCCAATATTGCAATCGGTGGTTTACAGGTCCTCTAAACCTGGTAGATTGTCTTGGTATCAGCAACGAGATTGAAGCATTGATATGAAAGTCCTTGTAATTGGCGGTGACGGCTACTGCGGGTGGGCAACGGCCCTCTACTTATCCAACCGTGGCTACGAAGTCGGCATTCTCGACAGCTTGGTGCGGCGGCACTGGGATGCCCAGCTTCAGGTAGAAACCCTGACCCCCATTGCCCCGATTCAAAGTCGTTTGCAGCGCTGGAAAGATCTCACCGGCAAGCACATTGACCTTTATATCGGTGATATTAACGACTACTCCTTCCTAGAGGAGACGATGCTGGAGTTTCAGCCCGGTGCGGTGGTGCACTTTGGCGAACAGCGTTCCGCTCCGTTCTCGATGATTGACCGGGAGCACGCGGTTCTCACCCAGGCTAACAACGTGCTGGGTAATCTGAACCTGCTATATGTGTTGCGCGATCACTTCCCCGACTGCCACCTGGTGAAGCTGGGCACTATGGGCGAATACGGTACCCCCAACATCGACATCGAAGAGGGTTACATCACCATTGAGCACAAAGGCCGCACAGATACCCTGCCCTACCCCAAACAGCCCGGCTCCTTCTACCACCTGAGCAAAGTCCACGATTCCCACAACATCCACTTCGCCTGTAAGGTGTGGGGTCTACGGGCCACCGACTTGAACCAGGGGGTGGTGTACGGGGTGCTGACCGAAGAAACCGGCATGGACGAGCTGCTGATCAACCGTCTGGACTACGACGGCGTCTTTGGTACCGCCCTCAACCGTTTTTGTATTCAGGCGGCGGTGGGTCACCCCCTCACCGTCTACGGCAAGGGCGGCCAGACCCGCGCCTTCCTGGACATTCGCGATACCGTGCGCTGTGTGGAAATCGCCATTGATAAGCCCGCTGACCCTGGGCAGTTCCGCGTCTTTAACCAGTTCACTGAGATGTTCAGCGTCGGCGACCTGGCGATGATGGTGAAGAAAGCCGGGAACACCCTGGGCCTGGATGTAGACATCAACTACTTAGAAAACCCCCGGGTCGAAGCCGAAGAACACTACTTCAATGCCAAGAACACCAACCTGCTGGATCTGGGGCTAGAACCCCACTTACTGTCTGACTCTCTGCTGGATAGCCTGCTCAACTTTGCCATCAAGTACAAAGGCCGTGTCGACAAGTCGCAGATCATGCCTAAAGTGCAGTGGCGACGCAATTAATGTATTAAACAGTTCAAGCCGTGTACGCGGCTTGAACTGTTTAGCCTGTTTTTTATCTTTTGAGTTCCTTAATCCCTATGCGAATTGCGCTCTTTACTGAGACCTTTTTGCCCAAAGTTGATGGCATTGTTACCCGCCTCAAGCACACGGTAGATCACCTGCAGCGGCAAGGTAATCAAGTCTTGGTGTTTTCTCCAGAAGGAGGGCTAACGGAGTATCGAGGCGCCAGGATTCATGGAGTGTCGGGGTTCCCTCTGCCCCTTTATCCAGAGTTAAAGCTGGCTCTACCTCGCCCCTCTATCGGCGAAGCCCTGGATGCTTTTCAGCCCGACCTGGTGCATGTGGTCAACCCGGCGGTGTTAGGTCTAGCCGGGATTTATTACAGCAAAAGCAAAGGCTTGCCCCTGGTGGCTTCTTACCACACCCATCTGCCCAAGTATCTGGAACACTACGGTCTGGGCATGTTAGAAGGGCTGATGTGGGAGTTGATTAAGGCCATGCACAACCAAGCCCAAATCAACCTGGTCACCTCCACAGCCATGCAGGCGGAACTGTCGGAGCACGGGGTGGAGAACATTGAAGTCTGGCAACGGGGGGTCGATACAGAGCTGTTCCGCCCCGAATTGGCCAGTGCGGCTATGCGCGATCGCCTCTCCCAGGGTCATCCCGAAGCCCCCTTACTCCTCTACATTGGTCGGCTGTCGGCGGAAAAAGAAATTGACCGGATTAAGCCAGTGCTGGAAGCAATTCCTGGCTCTCGCCTGGCCCTGGTGGGGGATGGCCCCTACCGGGCGGAGTTGGAGGAGCACTTCGCCGATACCCCGACTAACTTTGTGGGCTATTTAGCCGGGGAAGACCTGGCGTCAGCCTACGCTTCCGCCGATGCCTTTGTCTTTCCCTCCCGCACCGAGACCCTGGGACTGGTACTGCTGGAAGCCATGGCGGCAGGCTGCCCGGTGGTGGCCGCCAACTCCGGCGGCATTCCCGATATTGTCACCGATGGGGTAAATGGCTTCCTGTTTGACCCCACCGACGACGCCGGGGCGATTACCGCCACCCGCCGCCTGATTGAAGCCAAAGCCGAGCGAGAACTCATGCGCCGCAATGCGGTGACTGAAGCGGAACGCTGGGGCTGGGCAGCAGCCACCCGACAGTTGCAGCAGTTCTACAGTGGGGTGCTGGCCGAGAAGTCGTTGCCACTGGCCGCTTAGGGACTTGCAGACCCATGAAGTACCCGTTGCTCGGACTTTCTGCCAAAGGGAGACATAGCATGAACGACTTCGCTCGGTCCGCAATCACTGAAGGTTGAGCGAAGTCGAAACCTGGCTAGCTGGTACACTATCAACCAGCGGCAGATCCCTTAGAGCCTAACAGACAGATATTGTGGCGCTGATTTCAGCCTGCCTGGCGGTTGATCCCGTTGACATGAGTTAACCCTTGGTTAACAATCCAGAATCCAGCCCAACCCCCCTGGGCGAGGTGCAGCTATGATTGACTACGAAAAACTACAAAAGTCCCTCAAGCACCTGGAGCTACAGTACAGCAACTACCAAACCCTCGATTCTGACCAGCCAAGGCTAATCCAGGAAGCAGTGGCTGAGTCTGTAATTCAGCGGTTTGAAACCTGCTACGACATGCTGTGGAAGGTGCTAAAACGCTACTTAATCGAAGAATTGGGGATACCTGAGGTACCCAATAGCCCTAAGCCCATCGTGCGACTGGCCAACGAAAATGGGCTACTGACTTCTCCAGTAGAACAGTGGATCGCTTACGCCAACGCCCGGGTTGGTACCGCCCACGACTACAGCGGCGACAAGGCGCAGGCGGCGTTAGAGTTGATGGAGGAGTTTTTAGCTGATGCCATTACCCTTTACCAAACCATGAGCCACCAGCCATGGATTCAGCCAGCACCCTAAACATGACTCCCCAGCAGCGCCAGTTGGTGTTGGCCCTGTTGCAGGCATACTTGCCAGATGCCACCGTGTGGGCCTATGGCTCTCGGGTCAAGGGCACCGCCCGCCCCCACTCTGACCTGGATCTGGTGGTGTTTGCCACCCCCCAGCAACAGTTAGCCATCTCTGACCTCAAAGAAGCCTTTGATCAGAGTGATCTGCCGTTTCGCGTGGATCTGTTTGGGTGGCAGGAGCTACCGGCGTCGTTTCACAATGCGATCGCGGCAGACCATGCCGTGGTGCAGCAGGGGGAAAGCCATCGAGCGGATTGCCGCCGCACGGACTAAGCCTGGTTACCGACGATCGCCATTGAGACCTCGGAGGTTTTTCAAACCTCCGAGGTCTGAGGCGAGAATTTGCTCATAAGCCTGGCCGGCCTGCTCCCAGGTGAAGCTGGTTTCCACCAGGTGTCTACTATTTTTGGACAGGGTTGCCCGCAGGTGCGGCTGCTCAAACAGTTGGCTAATGGCGGCTACCGTATCCCTCAAGCTGTTAGCCCGCAGAGCGGCCAGGGGACGATCAACCGATAGCCCCTCTAAGCCACGATCGCTGCCCACCACCGGTACCCCGGCTGCCATGGCTTCCAGGGTTTTGTTTTTAATCCCAAAGCCCACCCGCATGGGCACCACGCACACCGTCGCTCGGTGCAGATAGTCCACCACTGAGTGGACGGCCCCGGTGACTGTGACCCCCGACCGTTGGGCTAAGTCCCGCACCGCCGCCGTCGGGTTACGCCCCACCAAATAGAGCGAGCAATCTGGATAGCGCGATCGCAGCCGGGGCAAAACCTTCCGCCCCAAATAGCGGGCGGTATGGCCATTGGCCAGGGTGTCCATTGCCCCCACAAACACCAGGCGATGGCCACCGGGGTCTTCCAGCCGATAGGGGAACTGGGCCAGGTCAACCCCATTGGGTACCACATGCAGGCCAGCGTTGTTGGGGATGGGTTGAAAAAACTGATGGTCCTCCGGGGTGGTCACCACCAGGTCAGAGAACTTTTGCACGTAGCGACGCTCATAACGGCCCATGAGATAGCGGTTGATGCGATCGCGAATCGGCTTTTCGGCAGTGCCCGTCGCCAGTTGGTTCACCAACGTGCCATAGACAGAACTGTGGATATTCACCACCACCTTAGGAATGCGGTAGCGATACTGGGGCCGCACAAACACCTCATTGACACTATGTTCACAGGTAATGGCATCCCCGCCAGCAATCACCCAACTATCAATCCAACGCTGCATCGCCGACTGATGGAGGAATTGAGTACTGGGAGGGGTGCCCGTGCCTAGAAACTGACCAAATCGACTGATTTTGCCCCCCAACCCCGGCTGTAAATCAGCCCCGGTGGGCTGGGGAAATGTCACCAACTGATTGACATAGGTGCCCAACCGGTAAAGGTCGCGATCGGTCACCGATCGCGATCGCTGGGTGACTAAGGTAACGCTGTGGTGCTGGGCCAGGTATTTGAGCAAATAAAACGTGCGCACCTGAGTGCCCCCCAGGCTGGGCGGGTAGGGAAAGGTGGCAGAAATGATCAAAATGCGCACGGCGACTCCCCCGGTTCCAAATACTCAATGCAACGGGCCGCCTCAGGCAGTTGGGCCTGCTGCTGCCCCTGGGTACGGGCCTGGGCACACCACAGGTCCAGGGGGGCGATCGCCAATTCTATGGCCGTTCCCTGACCCTGAACTAGGCGCACTGTAGCCCGGGGCAGGTCCTTTAAGGCCCAGCGCAGCAGTCGATACCCCACCTCCCTAGCCGTTAGGGAGCGCGTCAGTGAGACCCCATACAGCTCGTGCAGGTAGCGATTTGAGCAACCATATCGATACCATTGTCGCCACAAAGCAAGCAAACTCTGGCGATGACGATGGTAGACTACCGCCCCTGGAGCCGCCACCAGATTCCAGGAGGTAGCTTGTTGGATCCGCCAGCACAGGTCAGCGTCCCCACCCGTGGTCAACTGGGGCCGAAACAACCCCACCTGGCGAAAAATGTCGGCCCGCACCGCCAAATTGGCCGTCTGACCGTAGGGTAAGTAGGGATGACTCAGGGTGTGGTGCTGGCAGAGGGTACCCTGACGATCGCCATAGCGGGCCAGCCAGTGGCGGCTGGGTAGGGCCTCGATTTCTCCAGCCACCAGGCCCACAGCGGGGTCAGTGAAAGGGTGCACCAAGTTGGTTAACCAGTCTGGGCTGGGGCGACAATCCACATCGGTAAAGACAACAACATCGCCCCCAGCGGCGTGAATGCCGACGTTGCGGGCGGCATAGGAACTTTGGATAGCGGTATAGGTCAGAGGGCGCAGTTGAATCCCTCGGTCCCGAGCCCTGGTTGCTGCCGTTTGCAGCAGTCTGGACGTGCGATCGCCGCTGCCATTGTCCACCAGCCAATATTCCAGCCGCTCTGCCGGGTAGGTTTGAGCCAATAAACAATCCACCAAATCAGGCAAATCCCCCTCCCCGTTGTAGATCGGCACCACCACCGACACCGCTGGCACCGCCGGCACCGGTTGCGGCAGGAGGCGATCGCAGGATTTAACCACAGACATGGGGTTGGGCGATATCATGATTTATCTACGTTATATGCTTCAGTTACATCTACATTCCTCTACGATTTCAATCCAAAATCTAAAATCCAAAATTCCCGACCGGTGCATTGCGGCCCCCGGTTGACCACCAAGGCCCAGCCCCCGACCGCTAATGCACCCTTGTATGTAAGGGTTGGCCCAAAATAGACCTAGGAGTGACTCTGGATGCACCCTAAAGCCCTTTAGAGCTTGCACGGTAGAACAAGAGCCTCCCTCATTTTGCCCATCGGATCGCGACCAGCAGA
>NZ_SMDQ01000005.1 GCF_012911975.1 Nodosilinea sp. P-1105
ACCAGTTACATCGAGCGTTTGAACAACACGTTGAGGCAGCGGGTGGCGCGACTGGTGAGAAAGACCCTGTCGTTCTCTAAAAAGCTCGAGAACCACATTGGGGCCATCTGGCTATTCATCCATGACTACAATCGCTGCATCAGAGAGAAGTTGGCCAAGCAAGGTCATCCGGTCTTTTCCTCTGGCCTGCACTAAAATTCACTACCCATAGCTCTACTGTCTTCTGCCTTCTGCCTCCTACCTTCTGCCTTCTGCCTCCTACCTTCTGCCTTCTGCCTTCTGCTTTCTGCCTTCTGCCTTTCTATTTAGATAATCCCGATAGCCCAATGGAGTTCTTTGGTGATGGTGCAGGTCAGTCCCCAACTCAACAGCTTTGATGACTTTCTAGCCCAGGTCGATGATCTTGAAGGCTACTATGAACTGTCCTATGGAGACCTGATTGAGATGCCGCCAGAATCTGATGAAAACCTTTGGCGAGCGATGAATCTATACGAAGCGCTTAAAACCTGTGTGGCTAGGTCTCAGATTCGACTACAGGGGCTAGCCCTGGCAGTACCAGGGCAGCCTAAGAATCGCTATCCTGATTTAACCGTACTACGGCCCGAGCATCCAGAGCAGATGAAGCCGTTAAAGCAAGCCGCCATCACCCTGGACATGGCCCCGCCCCAGTTGGTGGTAGAAGTGGTCAGCCCAGGGCCAGAAAATCATCGCCGCGATTACCGTGAAAAGCGCAACCAGTACGAGTGGCGCGGCATCCCAGAGTACTGGATCATTGATCCTGAACAGGCCCAGGTGGTGGTGCTCAGCCTCAAGGCCCAGGGTTATGAGGAAACCATCTATTCCGGGGATGTGCCGGTAGAGTCCCCCACGTTTCCCCAGTGGTGCCTCACTGCAGCGGCCATGTTAGCCCTTGACGATTGAACTGGGGTTCGTGACAGACATCCGCCATACTGGGGGCAACGATTAAGGTTCAGACCATGGCCTACTCCCTGTTCATCAGCTATTCCCGCCGGGAAACCCCCTTTGTGGTCGGCTTGCTAGAGGGGTTAGAGCGGGCCAAACTCAACGTCTGGCTAGACTTTCGTAATTTAATGCCAGGACACACCTGGAAAACACAAATTACTGACGCCATTGCCCAGCAGGACATATTTTTGCTGGTAGTTTCCCCAGCCTCGATGGCCTCGGCCAATGTGGAGTATGAATGGCGTCATGCCATGGCGCTTAAAAAGCGCATTATTCTGCTGATTTTTGAAGCCACGCCCCTGCCTGACGACCTGAAGTTATGTGAGTGGGTGGACTTTCGCCAGGTTTCGATGCCGACCGCCACTAAGCGACTGATTATCCGGCTGTCTTTTCCTCAACCGACTCAGATGCCGGTACCCGAAACGGGGTTTGAGGCCCCGTTTATTGTTTGGGTGACCTGCTTAGTGAGTGTCATTGTAGCGGTGATCACGATACCCAGCGTTTGGACCATTTATTTGCCCTACTACCTGCTACCACTGCCCTATCGGATTTTGAAACGAGACTTTAGTTTTTTTAATGTCCAAGGGGCGCTGATCATGTTACCCTTTTCTACCTTTTGGACGGGGATCATTTTCGTTGCCCATGAGACCATCCAAATGGCGACTATTTTCATGTTCTTACTTAGTTTGATTTTCTCGCCATTGTTGTGGCTGTTGCTGAGGCTCCCTGGGATGCGGCAGTGGGGCAAGCCAGTTGCCTCTCGACCCCGCTTCCCTAATCGCTACCAGCCTGATGCTGATAGCTGTCAGCCAGTAACCTTTACAGTGGATGCGGCCCCAGAGGATAGTCAATATGCCCAGGATATAATTCACCAGTTAGAACAATCTGGCCACCAGTATGTGACCGATGCAGAGGCTTGTGATCTGGTTATTTTGCTATTGTCAGCATTTAAGACAAGCTCTGCCTTTAACCCCCAAACGCAGATTGTTTATCCGGTGATTCTACAGGACGTTGATGGTATTGATCCTCGGTTTGGGGCGATTCAGTGGATTGACTTTAGGCGCGGCTTGGGTAATATCAAAGCATTTTCCAGGCTGCTGTCCCAGCCGGAAAAACTCTTGCATTCCCTGGGAATTGTTCCCGCCGGGAGACAGGTGGTTTTGCCGCCAGCGGTTCAGGCGATTAGTTTTTACTTAACCTTTATAGGCATCTTTTTCGTCGCCAGCCTGCTGTTTACTCTGGGGATCGAGCGATTCACCTTTCATCCGGTCTCGATCGCGATTTTGGTGGCGATCGCGGCGACTTTTTTAGCCATCGTTACGTTTACCAGAACCAGCCTGATCAGCCGTCGGGGGTATGTCACCTCTGGCTGGTCGCTGCTAGCCGCCATGGTGGGGCTGGGGGTTTGTGTTGGCTTGAAATTGCTGGTTGTATTGATTGAACACAGCCAACTGCCCCAGCATGACTTTCCCACCGCTAGCCAGATGAGTGTCTATGCTCTATTTGGGGCGATGCTGGCCTATGGGTTGGGCCTGGTGTACGTCGTATTTTGGAGCCTACTGTACTGGCAAGACTTACGACGCTGGTTTCCCAGGCGACCCAAACACCTTATGTAGGATGGGCACGGGCCTTGCCCTTTGCCCACCCTACGAGGGATTGTGTTGTCCAGAAATCGCCTAAAGAGCGCCTACCTCTTCCAGTAAAGCCAGGGTCCCTTCTAGGTCATCGAGATCGCTCAGGTCAATATCTGGGGCCTGAATTTGATCCAGCGGAATTTGATCTGCAGGCCCAGGGATACCGGCCACCAGGGGATATTCATTGGTTTCTTCGGCAAAGAAGCGCTGGGCTTCTGGGGTCAACAGAAATTCAATGAAGGCCAGGGCCGCCTCTTCCTGCTCGGTGGTGTTGATGATCGCCACCCCAGCGACGTTGATCATCGCCCCAGCATCATCTTGGGTATTGTGCTGAGCTACCGGAAAATTAGGGTCTTCTGCCTTGAAGCGACCCAGATAGTAGTTATTGACCAGGCCAATTTCCACTTCTCCCCGGCCCAGGGCTTCGACAATGGCGGTGTTGTTGCGTAGGGGCACCGCGTCGTTGGCCATTAAGTCCTCTAGCCATTCTCTAGTGCGGTCTTCCCCTTCCGTCAGCCGCATCGCAGTCACAAAAGCCTGAAATGAGCCGTTGGTGGGGGCCCAACCGACTCGACCGTTCCACTCTGGCTCGGTGAGGGCCCAAACAGAGTCGGGCAATTCGTCTTCACTCACCAGGTCGGTGTTGTAGTTCAACACCCGTGACCGGCCCGAAATGCCAATCCACTGGCCCTCGGGCGATCGCAGTCGACTATCCACTTGTTCCAGCAGGTCCGAGGGAATCGTGGCGGTAAGGTTTTCATGCTGCAATGCGCCCAAGGCCCCGGCATCTTGCCCAAAGAAAAGATCTGCTGGGGTATTGTCCCCTTCTTCTAGGATGGCAGCGGCCAGTTCAGCGGTATCGCCATAGCGGACACTGACTGGAATCCCAGTTTCCGTTTCAAATTGCTCAAGCAATTCGCCAATCAGCGATTCGCCCCGCCCAGAGTAAATGACCAGGCTCTGGAATTCCGCCCCATCCGTAGGCTCTGGAGCACCTGGATCGACCGCTGTGGGTTGTTCACAGGCAATGGCCAGGGTACCGGCGATCGCCGCAACACCCACATAATTCAACAGCGTTCTACGTTTCATCAAACAGTCTCCGTCACACAATTCACAATGATTGATAATGAGCAGGAGCAACCCAGGGATAATGGCAATTAATCTTATCAGCGCCATGGCTCGATCAACTAACTGGTCAGGGGTACGTGGCCTAGGCAACAGGCAAACAAAAGCCCCTGGGCAGCAGACATTCCAACCAGAGAATGCTCAAAAAATAGCTGTTCTCTGCTAATGTTTGCCTAGACAGGGTCCAATCCCGAGTTACTCTAATGAGAGTAAATCTCATTTAAAATGACCTTAGCTGAATTGTGCCATTTTCGCAAATCTATATGCCAGCAGGCAGGAACGCCTGCGACCAGCAAGACGGTTGACCTGGTGGGTGACAATGGCCTTAGTCCTGATTGATCAAGATGGCCCATGGCTATGCTGACCTTTGCTACTCCTCGCGATCGCGACCAGGCGGCCCAACTGATGCAGCCCTGTCTGATCCGAGTGATTGACAACATTCGTAAGCACACCGAGAACTTAGATTGGCGCAGTGACTATGTGGAGCAGCTGATGTGGTCTGCGGACACCACGGAGGCCCAGCGGCAACAGGTCAAAGCCCTCGCCGCCCAGCTAGAAACGGCTGAACCAGACGCCGCGATCGCCATTCGCCAACAGCTCGATCAACTCCCTACCCCGGCACCCGCCTATGAGCTACGCCTCAGCCGTGACGATCGCACCGTGACCCTAGATATATGGGAGTTGTGTTTTCAAGTTTGTTTTTATGCTTATAGTCTTGATCAACCAGTCACAGTGGATGAGAGCCTATGGGATAAAACTGGCGATATTGATTGGCTGGTGCTGGATGAGAAGGCGCAGGAAATTGTTGTTAGCGCCATTAACCGATTAATAGAGAGTTAGAGCCTCAGCTCATGGCTGGTCTCTATCATTGCCCAAAAATCTCCGGCGGGTTTAGACCATTCTGGGAACTCTAAGCATTGGTGATACAAGCATTAGTGATAATGGGGAAGCCGCCAGCCAGGCCCAAATAGTCCCCTTCCCTCATCGGTTGAATTCATGCTTGATTTACATAGCCACACCACCTTTTCTGATGGCACTTTGACGCCCCAAGCCCTGGTCACCAAAGCCATTCAGGCCAGGGTAAAGGCGTTGGCCATTACCGACCATGACACCCTAGCTGGGTGGGATGAGGCTAGGGCCGCCGCTGCCGGGACCGGGTTAACCCTCGTCCCTGGGGTGGAACTCAGCACCACAGAAAATAGGCGATCGCTGCATATTTTGGGGTACTATCCCCATCGTCCGACCCTAGAACCCGCCCTGGCCGAGATGCTAGAGGGGCGGCGGCAGCGGGCCCAAGCTATGGTCAGCAAGCTGGCCGATCTGGGCTATCCCATCGAGTTACCCCCCAGAGCCAAGAACATGGCCCCGGGACGACCTCACCTGGCGCTGGCGCTGGTCCGGGCTGGTCACGCTAGCTCCAGCCGCGAAGCCTTTGACCGGTGGTTGGGGGACAATGGCCCCGCCTATGTGGCCTATGAGAAGTTTTCAGCGATCGAGGGCATTCAGCTGCTGCGACGGTGCGGCGCAGTACCCGTGTGGGCTCACCCTTACCTGTTTCGGGGCGGCACCGTAGAGACCCTACTGCCCCAACTGGTCAACGCGGGGCTGATGGGGCTTGAAGTTTATCATCCCAGCCACAGTCCCAGCGAAATTCGGCGTTTAGAAGTATACTGCCGTCAGTACAGCCTGCTTCTGACGGGTGGGAGTGATTACCATGGTCCTGCTGTTGATGGCACTAAGGGTAACCATGCCGAGTTGAATCAGCTCCAGGTTTCCCTGGACCTCTTGCCCCCCTTACAGCAGGCAGCAGCGGCTCTCAAGGGTATGCCAGCGCCTGTATAAGTTTTCCAATACTTTCCCAATCACGTTAATGATCAGCCCCACTCCTGACACCCTATGGCAAGTGCTGGAGGGAGTTCTTACCCTTGACCCCAGTGCCTTTCGAGCTGTACAGCAGTTTCCGCCCAATGTTGTCAGCGGGTTAACCGTATCAATTGTCTTTTTAGCCGGGTTTTCCCAGGCATTAGCCCAGGGAATTATTTTATTTGTCAATCGAGTCAGACCGCTGCGGTTTGCCATTAGTTTAATTCTGGCGGCAGTGCTGTTTGTGGTGGGCTACTGGTTTTGGGCCGTTAGTATTTGGTTTTCCAGCCGCTGGTTTTTAGCTGCGCCCATCCCCTGGCAGACGGTGGCCCATAGCTTAGCCCTCAGCTATTTACCGTTGGTGCTCAGTTTTTTTGGGGCGATGCCCTACTTGGGAGTCCCCATTCTACGGCTATTGGCAGTGTGGAACCTGCTGGCAGTGGTGGTCGGATTTACTGTACTCGCTGGTTTATCAGCCGGGCAGGTGGTCTGGCAGGTGGGGCTGGGCTGGGTGGTGTTCCAGGTACTGCAACAAACGGTGGGTCAACCGATTGTCAGCTTAGGGCGATGGCTGACAAACCGGGTGGCCGGGGTAAAGCTGGTGGTCAACCGGGCTCAGCTTCAGGACTTGGTGGGGGCCTATCCGCTGGGGCCGACGCATAGCCAGGCGATCGCCCCAGCCCCAGCCAGCCCGACTTCCCCCTGCCTACCCCCAGACTCAGACCCAACCGCCCCAGCCGCCCTATCGTCATCGTTTGGGTCGGGCCTATTCAGCCTTGTGTCGGGTTGGCATCGCCAATTTCAACGGCTTTGGCTTTACATTGGCCTGGCCGTATTGTCTCTGGGGGTCGCCATCAGCCTAGATCCTCTGCGAGAGGCCATTCTCGCCTGGCATGGTCAAACTATTCCGGCCGCCCGGCTAGCGGTTGACCTGCTGTGGATTGGCGCGATCGCCCTGGTGGTTGGGGCCTTGCTGGCTCCCCTAGAGGCCCTGGGCTGGTGGGCTGGTTGGTACGGTGACCCCGTCAATACCTTGGCTGTTAGCGGCGATGGCACCCGGGCTGCCCCCAATTCCCACCGACAGCGCTTCATCGTTTACTTAGATGGGGTGAATCAGGCCACTGCCGATTACCAGCCGGCGGTAGCCAAATACCTCGCCCAACTCGAGCAACGCCTACCTTCGTCCATGGTCTTAGTCAAAGGGCTGATGCCCTATTCTGTGCTGAACCGGGCTCTGACCCAAGATCGTCCCCTGGCGTTTTTCTGGCGTTGGGTTGAGGGAGTATCGCAACGGTTGCGGCTAGGTCACTGGGTGGGGATGGTGATTAATCTACGCAACATTTTGATTGTGACGGTGTCTGCTGATCCGCGCTACGGCCCCATCTATAACCAGGGCATTGCCCAGCAGGCCTATGAAAGCCTACTCCGAGCTGGCTATCCGCCGGAGGGGGGGGTCCCCATTACCCTGATCGGCTATAGTGGCGGCGGCCAAATTGCTATGGGTATTATGCCGTTCTTAAAACAGGCATTAGAGGCTTCCATTGAAGTCATTTCCCTGGGGGGGGTAATCAGTGGGAATATGCAAGCCCTAGAAGTCGAACAGCTTTACCAGTTGGCTGGGTCTAAAGACAAGGTGGAACGACTAGGCGCGATTATGTTTCCCCGGCGCTGGGCGATCGCCCCTCTCTCCTACTGGAACCGGGCCAAACGCAAAGGCAAAATTAGCTTTATTCCCCTGGGTCCCGTCGGTCACCAGGTGCCCGGCGGGATTGTCGATGACCAGGCGTTTTTGCCCGATGGTCGCAGCCACTTAGCGCAAACCCTGCAGATCACCCAGGAAATTCTGGCCGGAGACCTGCGTCAACTACTGGACCTGCGCAGAATTCAGGTGCTCAACCTGGGGAATTACTATCGGTTTAAGGCCGCTCCCTTTAACCAGGTGGCCTACTACCCGGCCGGACTCGTGCCCCCTGAGCCCTGGTATCAGCCCGTGGGGAATTGGGTGGGGCGGTTGATTCTGCCTAGGGCTTCCCAACGGGCTAGCCTCGATGGGGTGTTCATGGAGCTACTCCATGTCCCGCCAGCCCATCGGGCTTGGGTAGGACAGGTGGTGGTGCTGCGGTGGTCCTATCCGCCAGCCATGGCCAAACGGTTTCAGACAGTCACCCGAGACATCCACTTTAGTGCCGAAGCTGAATACTCCCATCGCCAGGGGCTGATTCTCCCCAGTCGCCTGAATCACTGGCGCATGGTCACCCCCTTAGAGTCACTGGCTGGGGCCCATCCGGTTGATGACATCATGGTTAAGCTTCCCGAGCCAGTAAAGGTGACTGGCAACGTTGCTGGCCCCGTTGATGGGGCAGAGTCACCGCTGGTGTTAACCATCACCCGCGAGCCCATTCAAGTATCCGGTCGCTATTACGGGCTGGTGCGGTTTATTGGGCCATTAGATGATGACCCGGACCGCTATCGGGTGGTGCATTACAACCCTGCCACGGCTGAATTTGATGGACTGGCAGAAACCGTGTGGCTACCTCAGGTGGTTCCAGACATTAACGATACGGCCCCGGCGGTTAACCAAAATCTAGAACAAAATTCCTTGAATCAAACCGGCTGGTACATTTATGGTGCCCTGACTCAGGCGGGGGACTTTGTGGTGCAAGCCCTGCGGCCCCGACGGCTGTTTCAGGTGGCCCCTACCCAGATGATCAACGGCATCAGTCGGGGGTATCGCTATCTGCGGCGTCAGTCCTGGAACCACCTGGAACAAAAGAAAAATACCATCGAGTCGGTGTTGATTAGCCCGACCAAAGCCGCTGCCACCGATCCATTAGCCCAGTGGAAGCGGGGGGATCAGGCCCTGTTAGTCCATGTCTATGGGGGCATTGGCGGGGCTAAGCGAGAACCCGCCGTGCGGGGGCCAATATACTTTGGCCACTTTGCCTACGGCTTGGCCACGGTGGTGCAGGACCCGATCACCCAAGAGTTGCAGTTTGATATCCGCTATCACCAGGTCTATACCCATAACCGGCGAGGGCTGGTGGCCGGGGTGCTAGATTGGTCCCTCTATATGGGCGATCGCCAGTGGGGTTTTCTGGGCACCCGCCCTGTATCCGATATTTTGATTAAACTACCGGCCTACACCCAACCGTTCACCCTGGATCACCAATCCTGGTCAGCCCTGGATGACCTCTGCCAGGAACTCGAGGTGATGACAGCCCGGTATCGCACTGGCGACGGCACTGGCGTCACCTATGTGGGGCCTGCTAATAATTGCGCCCAAGACTCTAACCAGGCGATGTATGCCAGTGCTAAATATCTGGAGGACACCTTGATGGACCACCAGACCCACCTGAAAGCCTGGGAGGTGAGCGATCCGGCCCAGGCTAAACAGTTTCGACAACTGCTGCGGCTACGGAAATCCATTCAGCGAGAACTGCTCCCCTTTGGCAGTGCCCGGGCCGACTGGGAAACCGACGATGAGTCCTTAGGCAGTAACCTAGCTGATTTCCCCTTAAAGGCCCTAGGCCGGGGTTTGATCAGCTGGCGCACAATGTTGCCACGCAAAGCCAGCGATACCATCGCCCGGTTGTGTTTAAGGCACGGGGCTACCCTTTGGGTACTGCGCACCAACCAGGTAGGCGGTGACGATCCCGAGATTGAGCCCATTGCCCCCATCACCCTGTAATTTCCCTGAGGCATTGACCATGCTTTACAAGAACTTTGTCAAAGCCGCTAGCCTGGGCTTAGCCTCCCCTTGCCCCTGACCGCCCCGGACTCATGCTAAGCACCATCGGGCTTTACGGGCATTAAGGCGTACGGTTCCCCACCAGCCTGGGTGGCTGAGGTCAGACCTGATGTTGAACCCCTAAAGGCTTTCTACAAATGTAAAGCTACGATAGAGTAAATTCTTAAGACTTCACGATTCTCTTACGGATCTGCTAAAACTTCGTAAGAACACTTAGGTAGGTCATCGGCTAAATCAACGTTTTCGTGTAGCCAAGGCTGACCAGCTCTTTCCTCGGTGGTGTTATGGGCAATATGGGCAAATCTCAAATTCTACGGTTTGGCGCCCGGGCATTTCAGGCCAGCGGTACGGTTTGTCTGTTACTGGTCAGCGTCTTAGGCCAGGTTGTCCAGGCCAATGTGCCCTTAACCCGCGCCGATATTCAAGCTCTGCGCAATCGGGTCGAGTATATTCCCCGGGGGCGAGCAGCCCGAGCGGCCAGGCTCTCAGACTTCTTAGCCGTTGGTGATTCCCTGAGGACGGCGGCCTCTTCCCTAGCAGAGTTACGCTTCAACGATGGGTCTCTGGCCCGAGTCGGTGAGCGAGCTACCTTTCGCTTTGTCCCGAACACGCGCAACTTTCGGCTTTCGAATGGCACGATGTTGCTCCTAATCCCTCCCGGTCGGGGCCGCAGTACTATCCAAACCCCTAGTGCGGTCACGGGGATTCAGGGGTCCGCTGTGGTGGTGCGCCACATAGAATCTCGGGATATGACCATTGTCATGGCCTTGACCAACAATCCCGCTGGCCCCATGACCATTACTACCGCTGGCTGTAGCAATGGCCAAGCTTCAGGCTGTGCCGGTGGTGAGCAGGCCCTGTATGCGGGGCAAATGGCCGTAGTGCAGCATAACCGAATTGAAGTCCTGGATTTCGACCTGCGTATCTTTCATCAAACCAGCCCACTACTCGACGGACTAGAGCTGGATAACCTGGATGCAGATTCTCCCTTAGGGCCAGAACTACAGGCGGTGCGCCAAGAGACCAGTGAAGCGCTGGAAAGTAGTCCCTCTTTCTCGGAAGGGACTGTGATTAACCCAGTCGCTATTTCAATCGACAGCACCGAGGAAATGGCTAGCCCTCAGCCCTGGTTACTATCTCCTACCCATGCTGGGGAAAGTGACCTGACCCGAGCTCGAAATGTGCTGGTGCCCACCGCCACCTTGCCCAATGCAGAGGCCAGCCAAATTCCTGATGACGTTGCTGTCCCAGCCCTACCAGTGTCACCTCAGCCCGACCTGATGCCAGAAGAACCTGGTACGGCGCCAGAGCCCCCCGTACCTTCGACGCCCCCAGCGCTACCAACCCCACCGGAGCAAGTACGACCTGAGCCGACACCAACACCAAACCAACCCCCACCAACCCCTGATCCGACACCAAACCAACCAGCGACCCCTAATCCCCCTGGCAGTGGGCCTGTACCCGCTAGTCCTCCGCCCTTTACTGGCGGACAAGATTTTCCAGGTCAACCACCCATTGATTCACCAGTGGACTTCGCGCCTCCGGATAAGCAGCCTTGAGAACCTTAGACAGGTGATGATGGTGGCCGATTAGCGGGGCTACCCAGTGGCTAATAGTCAATATCCTGGGAATGCGATGGAGCGCTCTCAGGATATTTGGCTTCGGTTGACCAGCCCTTCCTGATACCTGGCACCTAGAACCTGACACCCCTACTCAAGGTAGGCATATAAACCAGATCCAAGTCCAGACCTAGAGTTCTGCCTGTGGGAAAACTCCAGATTCCGAGCTGGACTTGGTATATCTACTAGCCAGTACCAGGTTTTCTCAGCTAAGGAGATACTCCCTGAGCGCATTGTTGCAGTTTTCCTTAAGCTAAAGATAACCATTACCGCCAGTCCTCCATTCATGCTGAGTCAGATCAAGTCTATTGTTGAGACCATTACCCCCCGACTGATTGAAATTCGCCGTCATCTGCACAGTCATCCTGAACTCAGCGGCCAAGAATATAAAACGGCTGCCTATGTGGCGGGGGTTTTATCGTCCTGTGGGCTACGGGTGCAGGAACTGGTGGGTAAAACTGGGGTGGTGGCCGAATTGCCCGGCAATGGCGATCGCCGGTTACTGGCTATCCGAGCTGACATGGATGCCCTGCCGATCATTGAGCGGCTAGAGTTGCCCTATGTGTCCACTCAACTCGGGATCATGCATGCCTGCGGTCATGATGTGCACACCACTGTGGGCTTGGGCACTGCTATGGTACTGGCCCAACTGGGGGTACCGTTACCGGGCCCAGTGCGTTTCTTGTTTCAACCGGCCGAAGAAACGGCCCAGGGGGCCCGCTGGATGATTGAAGACGGGGTGATGGAAGGGGTTTCTGCTGTTTTGGGACTGCATGCCTATCCCTCTGTGCCAGCTCGCACCATCGGCATTCGCTACGGGGCGTTAACCGCTGCTGCCGATGATTTAGAAATTACGATTATGGGTGAGTCAGGCCACGGGGCTCGGCCCCATGAAGCGATCGATGCCATTTGGATTGCCTCCCAGGTGGTGACCACGCTGCAACAGTCCATTAGTCGCACCCAGAATCCACTGCATCCGGTAGTGCTCACCATTGGGCAAATTAGCGGGGGCCGGGCCCCTAATGTGATTGCTGATACGGTTAAGCTGTCAGGGACAGTGCGATCGCTGCATCCCGACACCCGCCATCACCTACCCCAGTGGATCGACAACATCATTGCCGGGGTCTGCCAACCCTACGGGGCCAAATATGAGATCAACTTTCGCCGGGGGGTGCCTTCGGTGCTCAACGATCCGGCCCTCACCGAATTAACGGCTCGGTGTGCCAGCGATGCCCTCGGCCGTGAGCAGATCCAGCTGATTCACGAACCCTCCCTAGGGGCCGAAGACTTTTCCCTGTACCTGGAGCATGCCCCAGGCACCATGTTTCGCCTAGGGATAGGGTTTACTGATCGGGCCGTCAACTACCCCCTGCACCATCCCAAATTTGAAGTGGATGAAACCGCGATCGCCGCTGGCGTCATAACCCTAGCCTATGCCAGTAGCCAATATTGGCAAAGCTCAGCCTGACCAATTCAGCCTGCCTAAGTGCATTCCAGCTCAACACCCGATTCAGCCTATGGGCTCGACCCTGGATAGGATGTTTCCTCCCAGATATTTCGTTAGCTGGAATCCGCTAAGGCGATAGTCAGTCATGGGGTTAGCGGCATCCGCCACCGCATTGCCCTACTGCTATAGCTCAAACTCATATAGACTAAACCAATTTTGGTGCATATTTCCCGGAGGACATGACCTTGGCAACGCCAATTCCCATTTACTTGGTGACAGAGACCGAGCTGACTCAGGATCACCCTGATAGCCAGCCATGGGCAGCGGCCACCGGATTTAAAGGGGCACCCAACAGTAGCTGTCTGGTACCTGGGGAAAACGGTACCCTAGCTAAGGTGCTGGTGGGCAAGCCTGATCCGGTAGATACGTGGACATTGGGGCTGTTGCCCAAAGCTCTCCCCCCCCAAACCTACACCCTGGCCGATTCCTGGTCTCCGGCATTAGCCACCCAACTCTGGCTGGGCTGGCGGCTGGGGGAGTACAGCTTCTCTGAGTACAAACGGCAACCAGCGGCACCGGTAGCCCAGTTGGTTCCCCCGACTGGTGCCAATCACGCCTACGTTGCCCACACCGTAGCGGCCACCACCCTGGTGCGAAATTTGATCACCACTCCCGCTGGGGATATGGGGCCCGCCCAACTGGAGGCGGCGGCCCAAGCTCTCGCCGATACCCACTCCGCCAACCTCACCGTCATCTGCGGCGATGCTCTGCTAAAGCAAAACTACCCTATGATTCACGGCGTCGGGCGGGCCTGTGCCCAGCCTCCCCGGTTGTTAGACCTGACCTGGGGAAATCCAGAGGCTCCTAAAGTTACCTTGGTAGGTAAAGGGGTCTGCTTCGACACCGGTGGCCTGGACGTTAAGCCCGCTGCTGGCATGAAGTTGATGAAAAAAGATATGGGCGGTGCCGCCAATGTCCTGGGCCTGGCCGAGATGATCATGGGCTTGCAATTGCCGGTCCACTTGCGGGTCTTGATTCCAGCGGTGGAAAATAGTATTTCCAGTCAGGCGATCCATCCCCTGGATGTGTTGCCATCCAGGCGGGGGCTGACAGTAGAGGTAGGAAACACAGACGCAGAAGGACGGCTGATTTTGGCCGATGCCCTCTGGGAAGCCGTCTGCGAAGAGCCTGAACCCCAGTTGGTGATCGATTTTGCCACCTTAACTGGGGCGGCCCGCATTGCCCTGGGTACTGAATTGCCGGCCTGTTTCAGCAATCGACCAGCGATCGCTGACAAGTTACTCGCTTGCGGCCTAGCGGTGGATGATCCGTTATGGCAGTTGCCCTTGCATCAGCCTTATCGGGCCATGTTAGACAGTAGCGTGGCTGACCTATCGAATATTTCCAGTAATGCTTACGGTGGATCGATTACTGCAGCGCTGTTTCTGCAAGAGTTTACTCGCCCTGAGATTCCCTGGGTACATATCGACCTGATGGCTTGGAACCTGCGTTCTCTACCTGGCCGCCCCGAGGGCGGCGAGGCGATGGGTATACGAGCTGTGTTTGAGCTAATTAAACAAACCGTAGCCGCCATCCCTGAACAGATATAATCGCCAAGGGAGCCCCTAGTGTATAGTTTGGATGCACTGTTAGCCCAGCGCCATAGACGTTATGACTCAGTTTTCCTCTCCTTCATCATCCTTGCCTGGGGTTGTTAAAACCCTATTGCACCCCATTACCCTTGAACCGGCCGTCCCTCCCCAGGGAGAGTCAGTGATGCTGACTTTACAGACACCTGGGGTGGCGGAATCCACTCAATCGATGGTTTTAGCCCAACAATTTGATCAAGATATTTTGGGGGATATGGCCTCCCTTTGGAATACGTTTATTGAGTCAGGTCAGGTATGGGCCTTACTGATTGGATTTTTGATCGGCTATATGCTGCGGGGTATCACCGCCTACTAAACCAGATTCAAGTCCAGACCTGGAGTTCTGCCTGTGGGAAAACTCCAGATCCCGGGCTGGACTTGGTATAAGCCATAGCCGCCATCTGCTCAGGGAGAGCTAAACCGTTGGATACATCACCCCCTCAGACTTGGAGTCAGCGCTTTGAGACGGCATTGCACCCGGCGATCGCCCAGTTTAATGCCAGCATTGGCTTTGATATTCAGCTGATCGAGTACGATCTGACCGGCTCGGAAGCCCATGCCAAAATGCTGGTCAAGACCGGCATCATTAGCCCCGAAGAGGGGCAGCAGATTGTCCATGGACTGGAGGCGATTCGCCAGGAATATCGCCAGGGCACCTTTAACCCTGGAATTGAAGCCGAGGACATCCACTTTGCGGTCGAGCGACGACTGACAGAACTGATTGGGGCGGTGGGCAAAAAGCTGCACACCGCCCGATCGCGCAATGACCAGGTAGGCACCGATATCCGCCTGTACCTACGGGCCCAAATTGAAGCCCTACAAGCCCAGTTGCAGCAGTACCAGCGGGCGCTACTGGCCATTGCCGAGGAGCATGTGGAAACCCTGATTCCTGGCTATACCCACTTGCAGCGAGCCCAGCCCCTAAGCCTGGCCCACCATCTGTTGGCCTACGTCAACATGGCCCAGCGGGACTGGGAGCGGCTGCAAGATGTGCAAAAGCGGGTGAATATTTCTCCCCTGGGCTGTGGGGCTCTGGCAGGCACTACCTTTCCCATCGATCGTCAGTATGCGGCAGAATTGTTGGGGTTTGAGCGGGTCTATGGCAATAGCCTGGATGGGGTCAGCGATCGCGACTTTGCGATCGAATTTGCCTGCGCCGCCAGTTTAATCATGGTGCACCTGTCGCGCCTGTCAGAAGAGATGATTCTCTGGGCCTCCGAGGAGTTTAGCTTTGTTACCCTCAATGACAGTTGCTCCACTGGCTCCAGCATCATGCCCCAAAAGAAAAACCCCGACGTGCCAGAGCTGGTGCGGGGCAAAACGGGTCGGGTATTTGGCCACTTGCAGGGGCTGCTGGTGATGATGAAGGGCTTGCCCCTGGCCTACAACAAAGACCTACAAGAGGACAAAGAGGCCCTGTTCGATACCGTCCAAACGGTGCGGGGTTGCCTGGAAGCCATGGCCATTTTGTTAGCAGAAGGGGTTACTTTCCGGGTGCCTCGACTGCGCCAGGCAGTCAACGAAGACTACGCCAACGCTACCGACGTGGCCGATTACCTGGCCACCAAAGGGATTCCGTTTCGAGAGGCCTATAACCTGGTGGGGCAGGTGGTCAAAACCTCCCTGGGCTCTGGCAAACTCTTGCGGGAGCTAACCCTAGAGGAATGGCAAGCCATTCACCCGGCCTTCGAGGCCGACATTTACGATGCCATTACCCCCCAACAGGTGGTCTCGGCCCGTAACAGCTATGGCGGCACTGGCTTTGACCAGGTACGCCAGGCCCTACAACGGGCCCAGCAAGCCCTAGGAGACAGCGAATGACCATTAGCCTTTGCGTGATTGTCAAGGATGAGGCCACCACCCTGGGCCGCACCCTAGAGAGTGCTGAGGCCGTGGTGGATGAGATTATCGTGGTGGACACCGGCTCCACCGACGACACCATGGCCATCGCCCAGGCCCACGGCGCTAAGGTCCATGCCATTGGCTGGAGCCAAGATTTTGCCGCAGCTCGTAACGCCAGCCTCCGCTACGCCACGGGGGATTGGGTACTGGTGTTGGATGCCGATGAGGTGCTGCAACCCGAGGCGGCCCAAGCCCTGCGGCGGCTAGACCAGGGCCAGCCCCTGGGGGACATTCCGGCCCAGGCCATACTGGCGGTCACCCTATTCCGGCTAGAGGTGGGTGCCCCCCAGGCCCCCTACACCCTGATCACCCGTTTTTTTCGCCGTCAACCAGAGATTAGCTTCAGCCGCCCGTACCATGAAACCGTGGACGACAGTATCGCTGCCTTGCAGGCCCAAGCCCCCCACTGGCAGGTGGTGAGCCTAGCCGACGTGGCCCTGCACCACACAGGCTATGCGCCTGAGGTAGTCGCCCAGCGGGGCAAATTTGACCGGGCCCGTACGATTATGGAGCAGTACCTGGCTCAGCATCCGGACGATGGCTATCTGCTCAACAAGCTGGCGGCTCTCTACATTGAAGCTGACAACCCGGTCGCAGCCCTACCCCTACTCGATCGCGCCCTAGCCCAACCTGAGTCTGTCCTCGATCCGATCACCCGTTACGAGTTGCACTACCACCGGGCCTTAGCCCAAAGGCAGACCAACCTTGATCAGGCCAGTCAAGACTATAAGGCGGCATTGACTCAGCCTGTACCGCCAATGCTGAAGCTGGGGGCCTGGGTTAACTTTGGCAGCCTCCAGAAAGCCCAGGGGGAATTACTAGACGCGATCGAGCTGTTTCAACAGGCGATCGCCGTGGACCCCAACCTGGCTGTAGCCCACTTTAACCTGGGTGCCGCCCAGCGTGCCCGAGGCTACCTGGATGAGGCGATCGCCGCTTACCGCCAGGCGATCGCCCTACAGCCAGACTATCCCGAGGCCCATCAAAATTTGGGGGTAGCCCTGTTTAAGCTAGGTCGCCTGCCGGAAGCCTTACAGTCCTTTAGGCAGGCGGTGCAGCTGTACGATCGCTCTGACCCGGCCTATGCCGCCAGCCTGAGACAGGGAATTCGTGGTCTGGGGATTCCGCCAGCGATGCTAGCCCAGGCTCACTTGGCGTAGCGGGGGTCATTCCAATCAAACTGAGCGCCCCCCGTAGAGTCGTGGGATTTTTGCCAAGACACTTCGGAGCCGTAGGTGCCTGGCCGCCAGTAGGAGGCATGATGATCGTCTTTGCTTTTGGCATCTCCTTGGCTAGTCATAGAGCTAGTGGGAGGGGTGCGGTAGCGGCTGCGGTGGGACGGTTCTGAGCCCAGGCCAGGATAACGATTCCCACGCCGACCCAACACCACCTGCAAGTGATCGACAATGCCCTCCCAGCTCAGGTCAGGCTGGTCTAGCATCTGGCGTAAGGACTCTAATGCCTCCTGGGCCGACTGACTGTCATTGATTTTGAGGGGTTCTGAGACCCGGATGGGATCGACCTGCACAGCCGCGATCGCCTGGCGTACCGCATTTTTAATTTGGGCAAAAAGCTCGCGCTTTGCCTTTTCATATTGGTGTCGCCACCCTTTTTCACTAGAGGCGTAAAGACTGGGAAGTCGATTCAGAGCATAGGTTTCTACTTCTTCAGACTTGAGGTACTTTAGGACTCGGGGCGATAGGGCCTGGGTCTGCCTTTGCACTTCCTCTGAAACTAGCAACTCCATCACATTGATGTGAGGACGCCGAGTAACGTCACGAACGATTTTCATAACCCACCCCATCTCTATGGTGTAGACAACTGAAGCCAGCCTGTTAGCAAAGGGACCCCATACGGTGGATGCGCCTGATAGAAACCTAAATGCCATGGGTCAGATCAGTATAGATCCCCTGGCAGTATTTTCTACTTTAGCGTATATCACACCATAGGGACTTAACCCTTCCAGGTATAAAAACAACCTTCCCTGAATTATTCCGCAAAATTACTGATTTTTTTAGAAAGTTAACGGCAATGTTCTAGGCGAACCAATTCGCCTACGTTAGAGCCCCCTAACTGTAGGGTGGCAAATCGCTACAGGGACCGCAATGGCCCCTGTTACAAATGCAACTAGATGTTACTCGTCGTTGCAAAGGTTGATGGTTCAGGCGATTGCCCCCTGCACCACCCTAAAGGCCAACCGCTCATTTTCTACATCGACGGCAATGGTGTCCCCTGCGGTAAACTCGCTGCGCAGAATGGCTTTGGCTATCGGGGTTTCCAGCTCTCGCTGAATCGCTCGCTTCAAGGGGCGGGCCCCATACACCGGGTCGTAGCCCACCTCTGCTAAAAAGTCGAGGGATGATTCCGATAGGGTTACCGCCATCTTGCGATCGCCCAGGCGATCTTCCAGGCGCGTCACCTGCAACTTCACAATTTCCCGCAATTGGGCTTTGCGCAGCCCGTGGAAAATGATCATTTCATCCACCCGGTTAAGAAACTCAGGTCGGAAGTCGGCCCGCAGGGCATCCATCACCCGAGATTTCATCTCGTCGTACTGCTCATCTTCACCAGCGATATCCAGAATGAACTGGGAGCCGATGTTGCTAGTCATAATGATGATGGTGTTTTTAAAGTCCACCGTGCGCCCCTGGGCATCGGTGACCCGGCCATCATCCAAGATTTGCAGCATGACGTTAAACACGTCGGCATGGGCCTTTTCAATTTCGTCAAACAAAATTACCGCAAAGGGGCGGCGGCGGATAGCCTCAGTCAGTTGGCCACCTTCGTCATACCCCACATATCCAGGGGGCGCCCCAATTAAGCGGGAGACATTGTGCTTCTCCATGTACTCTGACATGTCGATGCGCACCAGGGCTTCTTCGGTGTCAAACAGGTAGGAGGCCAGGGCTTTGGCCAGTTCAGTTTTACCCACCCCGGTGGGGCCAAGGAAAATAAAGCTGGCAATGGGCCGATTTGGATCGGCTAAGCCTGCGCGCGATCGCTGGATGGCATCAGCCACGGCGGTCACAGCCTCATCCTGCCCCACCACCCGTTGATGCAGCTCGTCCTCTAGCTGTAGCAGCTTTTGCATTTCCGACTGCACCAACTTGCTGACCGGAATTCCTGTCCACTTGGAAATAATCTCGGCAATATCCTCTTCGGTAACTTCTTCCCGCAACAGGGTTTTGCCGGTGGTTTGGGTGTCCGTTAGTTGATCTTCAGCGGCTTCCAGCTGCCGTTGCAAGTCAGTGAGCTTACCGTATTTCAGCTCGGCTGCCCGGTTTAGGTCATAGTCCCGCTCGGCCTGCTGAATTTCAATGTTGATCCGATCAATGTCTTCTTTGATCGACTGGATATGATCAATGATGTCCTTTTCTGATTGCCATTGGGCATTCAGGGCACTCTGTTGCTCTTTCAGATCGGCCAGTTCTTTCTCCAAGCGGTCTAGACGCTCCAGGGAAGCGGGATCGCTCTCCTTTTTCAAGGACAGCCGTTCCATTTCCAGCTGTAAAATCTTACGGTCCACCTCGTCCAATTCTTCTGGCTTTGAGGTGATCTCCATTTTCAGTTTGGCGGCGGCTTCATCGACCAGGTCAATGGCCTTGTCGGGTAAGAAGCGATCGCTGATGTAGCGGGTGGACAGGGCGGCAGCGGCCACCAGGGCACTGTCAGAAATTTTTACCCCGTGGTGCACCTCATAGCGTTCTTTTAGCCCCCGCAAAATGGAAACGGTGTCTTCCACAGAGGGCTGGTCCACATAGACCTGCTGGAAACGGCGCTCTAGGGCGGCGTCTTTTTCAATGTATTTGCGATATTCATCCAGGGTGGTGGCCCCAATGCAGCGCAGTTCCCCCCGGGCCAGCATCGGCTTCAGCAGGTTACCCGCATCCATCGAGCCCTGGGTGGCCCCAGCCCCAACTACGGTGTGAATTTCGTCGATGAACAGGATAATTTGCCCGTCCGATTCGGTGACCTCTTTCAGTACCGCCTTGAGACGTTCTTCAAACTCACCTCGATACTTGGCCCCGGCAATCAGCGCCCCCATATCCAGGGCAATTAATCGGCGATCCTTTAAGGATTGGGGCACATCCCCACTGACAATCCGCTGAGCTAGTCCTTCGGCGATCGCAGTTTTACCCACCCCCGGTTCGCCAATGAGCACCGGGTTATTTTTGGTGCGGCGGGACAGAATTTGAATCGTGCGACGGATTTCATCATCCCGACCAATCACCGGGTCGAGTTTACCCTGGCGGGCGGCATCGGTCAGGTTGCGCCCGTATTTTTCTAAAGATTGGTATTTCCCTTCAGGGTTTTGATCAGTCACTTTCTGAGTGCCTCGAATAGCTTGAATCACTTGCTTAAGTTTGGCTTCGGTAATGCCCAGCTCTTGGAATAGGCCTTTACCAAAACGTGTATCACTGGCATAGGCCAGGATTAAATGCTCAATGGAAATGTACTCGTCACCATAATTTTTTTTGTAATTGTCAGCTCGATCTAGCAGGGTGTCTAGGGATTTGCCCAGGTACACCGAGGTGCCATTGCCTGAGATTTTAGGTTGGCTATTGATAAAGGTTTCGGTGCGATCGCGCAGTTGCTGGAGGTTGGCACCGAGTTTGGCAAAAATGCTATTAGCCAAACCCTCTTGGTCAAGCAGAGCTAGCATTAAATGTTCGCTTTCAATTTGTTGTTGCTGAACTTGTTTCACCAAGTCAGGGGTGCGCACAAAGGCTTCCCAAGCTTTTTCAGTAAATTGATTTTGGGTCGGTTGCATAGGCTCGATTCTCCTTTGGGGCTTTGGCTATTCTCGACTGGGGCGTATTACGCATTATAAAAGGGCTACAGCTACCCCAAAGATCGGTCTTTACGATCGTTTTAAGGTAGATTGCCACCCAGGTGGCTAAAATTGCCTAGCGGCTTACGGCATGGCTGCATAAGGAGGGTATTCCGGGCGATGTATCACCCTTTGGCAAAGAATTTTGGATATCATTGCAAGCCCAGTGAAGCTCTCAGAATCTATGAAAACATTACGAATATTCCTGATCCTGCTGTTGAAAGGGCTCCACCTGATCATTTTGGTGTTTTCAGTGGCGGGCTGGGCCGCCCCTTTTCCAACAGTATGGTGGGTGCACGGGATCTTTGTCCCCTTGATGGTCGGGCAGTGGCAAATCAATCAAGGCACCTGCTGGCTAACCAATGTAGAGAATTTTCTACGGGGAGACAGTAAAGCCAAGTCACAACAGCAGGGACAGTTCATCAAGGGGATCCTGGGTCGATGCTTTGACCCCATTCCCTCGGATGCCACCCTGAAACGATTGATATATGGGATTTTAGCGCTATCCTGGGGGCTATCTGTAGTGAGACTACTGGCTATGAACCTCTAGTCAACCAGCCCAGCCTTAGAAGGGCGAAGTTGCCTCGCTATTACGAGTTGAACACATATTTTGTATGGGTACCTTAAGGCTGCTAACCGAGAAACAACTTATAGGCAGGGTTTTGGTTTTCATCCCAATATTGATAGCCCAAGCCATCTAAAAACGCTTGCCACTGAGGCATTTCGTTGGGGGGCACCTGAATCCCTGTGACAATGCGACCGTAGTCAGAGCCATTGTTGCGGTAGTGGAAGAGGCTGATATTCCAGTCGGGGCTCATGGCATTGACAAACTTCATGAGTGCCCCAGGACGCTCAGGGAATTCAAACCGATACAGCAACTCGTCGTGAGCCAGGGGGGACTTGCCCCCCACCATGTGGCGCAGGTGCATTTTGGCCAATTCATCATCCGTTAGATCTAAGGTTTTGAGGCCCTTAGATTCAAATATTCTGGCCATTTGTGCGGCATCCGCCCGTCCCTGCACCTCTAGTCCTACAAAAATATGAGCTTCCCGTTGATCGGCAATCCGGTAGTTAAACTCTGTCAGGTTACGGGTGCCCAGGCATTCACAAAAAGCCTTGAGGCTACCAGGGGTTTCGGGGATAGTGACCGCAAAAATAGCCTCTCGATGTTCGCCAATTTCAGCCCGCTCGGCCACAAACCGCAAGCGATCAAAGTTCATGTTGGCCCCACAGGCCACCGCTACCAGAGTTTCGTCAGTGATGCCAGTGCGCTCCACATAGGCCTTGGCGCCAGCGATCGCCAGGGCCCCAGCCGGTTCTAAAATCGACCGGGTATCTTCAAACACATCTTTGATGGCGGCACAGGTGTCATCGGTGCTAACCAAGATAATCTCATCCAAATACTGCTGGCAAAGACGGAAGGTTTCCGCCCCCACCTGGCGCACGGCGACCCCATCGGCAAATAGCCCCACCTGGTTCAGCCGCACCCGCTCCCCAGCTTGCAACGACTGAGTCATGGCATCGGCATCTACCGGTTCAACGCCAATGATTTTGATGTCGGGTTTCAACCGCTTTACATAGGCGGCAATGCCTGAAATCAGACCGCCACCGCCAATGGCCACAAAAATGGCGTGGATCGGCTGAGCATACTGCCGCAAAATTTCCATACCAATGGTGCCCTGCCCGGCAATCACGTCAGGATCGTCAAAAGGGTGCACAAAGGTCAGCCCCTTTTCTGCGGCTAGCTGGCGGGCATGGCCATAGGCGTCGTCATAGGTTTCCCCATGCAGGACCACCTCTCCCCCCCGGGCTTTAACCGCATTGACTTTCATGGTTGGGGTGGTGGTGGGCATGACAATAATCGCTCGAGTCCCCAGTTGCTTGGCCCCCAGGGCGACCCCTTGGGCGTGGTTGCCCGCTGACGAGGCAATTACCCCCCGAGCCAGTTGGTCGGCGGGGAGTTGGGCCATTTTGTTGTAGGCCCCCCGCAGCTTAAAGGAAAATACCGACTGCATATCTTCCCGCTTCAACAGCAGTCGGTTCTGCAGCCGGGCCGATAGGTTAGGGGCTAGCTCGAGGGGGGTTTCCTGAGCCACGTCATAGACGCGGGCGGTGAGAATGCGTTCGAGGTAGTCGGTGGGCATGACAACGGCCGGGGAAAGGTTTAAACCTTCATTTTACGGCGGCGATGCACTGGGCCATAGCGGCCCTGTTTAGCCCTGGCGATCGCAGACCAGTATCGTTCCCTTTTCACCTCGGGTAATCCGCAGGTCGTCATCCAGATACAGAATCTCTAATCTGCCCTTGGGGGAGCGACGCATCTGAAATTCGATCCGGCCCGTATCGGCGGCCATCGCTTTGGGGGGCACTAGGCCAAACATCAGCTTCAGGACCAGCCCTTGCAGCCTGGCCTTAAGACCAGGGCGGGGGGATGCGTCAGGGTCCCCAAACACCTGATGCCAGTGGTCGCGATCGCTATCTACCGCCGGTTCTAAAACGCCGCCGGTAAACTGCACTTGCAGCTGATTGGCCGTCGCGGGTTGGCAGATGCCCAAATTTCGTACCCTCCCTTGCAATGGCACCTCCAAGTCCAGGGTGGTAAAGTCCACCACGATGTCGTGGGTGTGGTGAGCGCCGTCTGCGATCGGCCACACCGGCTGGGATACCTGGTCAATCACTAACTTCAGGGTCTGGGGTTGAAACATATTAAAGGCCAGCCGCCCCAGGGTGTAGCTGTAGCAACCATCCGCCAACAGCTCACCCCCGGGAAAGCTGGGGGCACTAATCAACCGCCAGTCTCCCTCCAGTCGGTCGGTGGCCTGGGCTGGGGCTGGGGTGGGGTTGAGGGTGGCCAGCCGCGCGATCGCCGCCGCCACTGGGGCCTGGGCCGGATTGCCACCATGGGCCTGTAGGGCCTGGTACAGGGCGGCCTTGGCCTGCTGTCGATCAGCGAGATAGGGACCGGGAGTTGGAGTAGACGTCATCACCAAAGCTCCTCTTCAGCATCTGCCCCTACCAGTATCACATCCTCGTAGAGGGCCGCTAAGGTGTCGCTAAAGTCCAGGCTCTGCAAGTGAAACCGAGTCGTCCCAGAAGTCGTCTCAGGGGTGTAATACTGCAACACCCACAGCCCTGCGTCATTACCATTACGCCGAAAGCATTCCACCCGCTGGTGGCGCGTGTTGATTAACACATATTCTTCCAGGCTCTCCAGGGTTTGGTAGTCAGCGAACTTATCCCCCCGGTCAAAGGCCTCGGTGGAGTCTGACAATACCTCAATCACCAGTTTGGGAAAGCGCTTGTAGTCTGCCGTTGCCTGGTCGCGCGGATCGCAGGTGACCATCACATCGGGGTAGAAGAAGCGGTTGCGGGCCTCGAGCCGGGCTTTCATATCCGCAATATAGACCCGGCAGCCACTACCGCGCACGTGGCTACGGAGCAGGGCAAACAAGTTGCCAGCAATGGTGACGTGGGCATCGCTGGCCCCGGCCATGGCATAGATATCGCCATCGAGGTATTCATGCTTAACGGCGCTTTCTGCCTCTAGCTGCAAGTAGTCTTCAGGGGTGAGATACTGGGGCGAAGCAACCATAGCGCTGAGGGAAATTGAGCTACTTTTTGATTTTAGGCGATCGCCCCCTCGGACCATTCAAGTAGATCGCAAAGTCCCTGCTCCCCTCTCCCCCAGCCCCTCTCCCAGAAGGGCGTTCGCGGAGCGTCTCCACAGCAGGAGAAGGGGAGCCAGAAAGTCCATCAAAGTCCCTCTCCCATGTTGGGAGAGGGATTTAGGGTGAGGGCCAGACTGTGGGAGTAGAACCAGTTTGTGACCTACTGAATTTAAGTGGTGACTTAGGGTTAACGGCGAGCCGTAGACCGTGCACCGTAGACCGTGCACCGTAGACCGTGGGTACAGATTCCTACCCCCCAAATGGGGCAGTGGGCAGCCCAGCCAGGGGTAAATCAATGGCGAACAGGTCACCGGCATAGAACCCCTGCTGAATCTCGTCCTGACTGAGCCCGACGGAAGCGGTAGTGACATAGAGGGTTTGGAGATTGGGGCCGCCAAAGGTGGGGCAGGTGGGCCGATGTACCGGCAGCGACACCCGGCCTAAAGGTTCACCCTGGGGACTAAAACAAGCCACACACCAACCATCCCACAGGGCCGTCCAGATGTTGCCCTCGCTATCCACCGCCAGACCGTCAGGTTCTACAGCGTCATCCTCCAGTTGAATTAACGGGGTGCGATCGCGAATCTCCCCCCGTTCCCCATCAAAGTGATAGGCATAAATGGTGCGCTGGGGCGAATCGGTCAAGTAAAAGGTGGTGCCATCAGGGCTCCACCCCAGGCCGTTGGAGATGGTCAGCCCGGTCTCCATCGTGTGTAACGATCCATCGGGGTCATAGCGATAGAGCGCCGCTTGCCCTGGCTCAGGGCTCAGGGTGCCAATCCAAAACCGGCCCTGGGGGTCGCACTTGCCGTCATTGCAGCGAATGGCTGGATTGGGTAAATCTAACTGGGCCAGCGGGGTTACGGTACCACTCGTCAGGTCTAAGCTGGCCAACTGAGCCCCCACGGCCACCAGCAGCCGATCGTTCGTCATCAGGGCCAGGGCGCTGGCTGGCCCCCCCACCTCCCAGTGACAGTCATCGCCGCTTGCCACCTCAAAAATATGGACCCGGTGGTTCAAAATATCCACCCAGTACAGCCCCTGTTGGGCACTGTCCCACAGGGGGCCTTCTCCTAAACGGGCGCGGGCAGCCAGCACGTTTTGGGCCGACAGATCACTAAAATTGATGGTAGTCATAGATTTGATTATAGGGCCATCACCACCGGCCTCTAAAACCCAAAGCTCAAACTTTCACCATCGGAAACCCCTCGCGCCCAAAACTCAAAATCTAAAATCTAAAATCTAAAACCTAAAATCCAAAGCCAGTAGCTGATCAGGTCTGTTTCTGGGGTCACAATCTTTGTAAGATAAAGTTTCAGCCATTGTTAGGTAAAAAGAAAGCCGTCAATGTTAGATGTGTTGGTAATTGGGGCAGGGCCAGCGGGCCTATTTATGGCGGTCACCCTGGGGCAGGCGGGTCTGGCGGTACAAGGGGTTGCCCCCCATGCGCCGACTCGCCCCTGGCCCAACACCTATGGCATCTGGGCGGATGAGCTAGAAGATCTAGGGCTGACCCAGTTTTTATCTCACCGCTGGAAAGATTGTGTGGTGCATGTGCGCGATCGCACCCTGCCCCTACACCGCGACTATGGCCTGATCGACAAAGACCGGCTGCAATCCCACTGGCTTGACCAAATGGCCCAGCACCACACCCACTGGCACCAGGGTATGGTTACCCAGGTGGACCACACCCCCACCCATAGCAGCGTCACCCTCGATGGGGGGGAAACCTTAACGGCTCGCCTCGTGCTGGATGCCACTGGTCACCAGGCAGCTTTAGTGCAACGTCCAGCCACTGACGCGATCGCGTATCAGGCTGCCTACGGCATTGTGGGGCGCTTCTCTAGCCCCCCTATTCAGCCCAACCAAATGGTGCTGATGGATTACCGCGACGATCATCTATCTGCGGCCGAACGGCGAGCCCCCCCCACCTTCCTCTACGCCATGGACCTGGGGGATAACATTTACTTTATGGAGGAAACCTCCCTGGCCCACCACCCGGCAATCTCTATGGATGTCTTGGAGCGACGGCTCTACCAGCGGCTACATCATCGGGGTGTGCAGGTGACCGAGAAACACCATGTCGAGCGTTGCCTGTTTCCCATGAATCTGCCCCTGCCAAGGTTAGACCAGCCTGTGGTGGGCTTTGGCGGCGCGGCAAGCATGGTGCATCCGGCATCGGGGTATATGTTTGGCGCCTTGCTGCGGCGAGGCCCAGCCATGGCCGAGGCGATCGCCCACAGTATCAAGGCCAACTCGACCTCTACCCAGGTGGCCCAAGCAGCCTGGCAAGCGCTGTGGCCGCAACAGCGGCTGCGTAAGCACTACCTTTACCGGTTTGGCCTGGAAAACCTAATGGCTTTTGACGCGCCCCAGTTAAATCAGTTCTTTAAGACTTTCTTTAGTCTAGATACCCCCGATTGGTCTGGGTTTTTAGCCGATACCATGACCCTACCCGAGCTAGTGCGGGCCATGCTGGGGTTATTTAGTCAGGCTCCAAACCCTGTACGTTGGGGGTTGATGCGGTCGGTGGCGACCCATGGTCAATGGCTCAAGCAAGCCTTTTTTTAGCCAGGGTTAGCCTATTCTGGAACAGGAATATGTCCCCTGGTGTACTAAATCGAGGGACGGTTGCTATAGTGAGTGCCAAATGGCTCATTTTTTTTGCCAGTTTGGGCAACCTGACTGTAGTTGTGCTCTTTGGGCTCAAGTCACTTGTTGGCCCAGCTAAAGCGCCTTAACCATTGCGGAGAACCATCCTATGGCTGAGTCACCCAACGCTCCTGTTACCCCTCCAACCCCGCCGCCGCCGCCGCGCCCTGCGGCCAGTGTGCCTCGCCAGGCGGCAGTGGCCCCAGCCCCCGGTCAGGTGCGCCACCGACCTCCGGCACCGCCACCGATGCCTCAGCCCGGCGACTCGGTGAAGGTGGAAAGCGGCTTGACTCTGAAGAAAATTGTCCGAGAGGCTTTTGATCGGGGGTTTTCAGATATTCACCTGGGGGTGGGCGAGGTGCCTCGGTTCCGCGATCGCGGTGAAATGGCACCAACAGAGTACCCTGTGACCGATGAGGAAACCTTCTACCGCTGGCTAGAGGAAATTTTGCGCCCCGACGAAATCCAGGAATTTCGTCAAACCCTAGACTTTGATGGTGCCGCCCAGTACGACTTCACCCGGGTGCGGATTAACATCTTCGACTCGTTGCGGGGGCCAGCCCTGGTAATGCGTCTGATTCCGGTAAAAATCCTCACCCTGGACCAGCTGGGGTTCCCGCCGATCTTTCGGGATGTGTGCCACTACCACAAGGGGCTGATTTTGGTGACTGGGCCGACTGGGTCCGGTAAGTCCACCACCATGGCCGCGATGCTGGACTATGTCAACAGCGAGATGCCCAAAAACATCATCACCATCGAAGATCCGGTGGAATTTGTGCACCAGAGTAAGCGATCGCTGATTAAGCAGCGGGAAGTGGGGCTGCACACCCAAAAGTTTGACAATGCCCTCAAAGCCTCCCTGCGGGAAGACCCGGATATTATTCTGGTGGGGGAAATGCGGGACAAAGAAACCGTGAATACGGCCCTAAAAGCTGCCCAAACCGGTCACTTGGTCATGGGCACCCTGCACACCAACAGTGCTGTCAAAACCGTTGAACGGATTCTCAACCTGTATGAGCCTGAGCAGCAAGCCCCGGTGCGGGTGGCCCTGGCCGAGTCACTGGTGGCGGTAATTGCCCAGGGGCTGTGTCGTACCACCGATGGCAAGCGAGCCGCCTTCCACGACATTTTGCTTAACACCGACGCCATCAAAGACTACATTTTGCGGGGCCAACTCGATGAGGTGGAAGCTCTGATTCCCAAATGTACGTTTGACGGCATGTGTACCATGAACCAGTCCCTCTACGCCCTGTATGAGTCGGGGCGCATCACCGAGGAAACCGCGCTGGAAATGTCGCCCAAGCAAAACGAAATGGCCCAAATGCTCCGTGGACGCATCTAAGCCAACCGCGATCGCTAAACCTACTCCCCCCAGCTTTAAGGGCATTGCCCTGTTTACCCCTGGGGGTGACTGCGTTTACTGCATCGACCACCAAAAACGGACCCACTGGCACTTAGATCTATGTGCCACATTACAGCAGACATTGGAGCTGGCTGAGCCTCCCTATTTTCTGTTACCGGGCTTTACCGCCACCGTCGATCGGTGGGTTGATGAGCTGACCCAAAGCCCGGTCACCGTTGCCGAAGCCTATCCTCGGGCCTTACGGTTCCAGGCCCTGTTGAATCGACTGTTTGACTTAGACGACCTGCCCTGGCAGCCTAACTACACCTGTCGGGAAGAATGCTCCCCCCTATTGATCGAATCTTATCGGGATCGGTTTCCCCAGCTCTGGCAATGCCATGACCTGGTGATTCAAGTCAATGCGGCCCTAGCCAATCCAGAACCAGAAGCGTCCCAGGCCTTTGATTGGCCCCCCCTAGTCGTCCCTACCCAACCCTACCGGTTCAAGCTGTTTGTCAGCAGTATCGATACCGTAGCCACCGAGAAAATGCTAAAGCTGCTGCACACCACCTTAGAATCAGCCCTGCCCAGCCCCTACACCCTGCAGGTGGTGGATGTGTTGCAGCATCCTGACCAGGCCGAAGCCGAACAAGTGTCGGCTACGCCTACCCTGATTCAGCTCTCCCCAGAACCGGTACGGCGAATTGTGGGCAGCTTGGTGCATCAGCAACAACTGGTGGCCCTGTTGGGGGGCGGCTAATCCTAACGTACCAGCAGAGCTACCCCAATCATCATCAACCCGAGTCCAATCAACTTAGATAGATCAAACGGACGGACCACCGCCCCCAACCAGCCATAGTGATCAATCATCACCCCAGCAACAAATTGAGTGGCCACAATCACCGTAAAGCCGCCAGCGACCCCCAGGCGGGGCACCACATAGCCAATGGTGCCAATAATAATCAAGCCCACTAATCCTGACCCCAGGGTATACCACGGGACTGTCGTGAATGCGCCCAGATTACCGCCTCGGGCTCCAGCCATCATCAGCCCGACAGCCATAGCCCCGCCCCAATAGGTGATAAAGACGCTTTCCAGAGGACCGAGGGCTTGGGTCATCACCCCCATCAACTGACCTTGCACCACGATCGCAATGCCACCAATAATCGCTAATCCTAATACGCCAATACTGCCCATAGCTGGTCTCCCGATAATGGTTTGGGGCGATCGCCCAGCCGTTACCCTACCGCATCTGAACCAAATCTAGACCAGCCTGCTATAGTCTGAATCATGTTAATGATGCTGCTATGCCTACGACCTTAGCCCTACTGGCTCACCCGGCAGAGCAAGAAGCTCTGATTGCCTGGACCCGAGGTCATCAAACGACGCTGGCCGGGTTCACCCTGATCACCACTGAAGAGTTAGTGCCCTGGTTAGAAGCGGGCGACTTGTCCATTACCGCTCTGGCACCTCTGGCCGATGGGGGAGACATTAGCCTAGCCGCCAAAGTCTTAGAGCAGGACGTGTCAGCGGTCATTTTCTTTGCGGATCCCTCCGTGGCTTTGGTGTCTACCCCTAGCCTGATCATGCTGCTCAGGGCTTGCCGCAAAAAAAATATTCCCCTCGGGATGAATGCGGCTACGGCTGACCTAGTGTTGCGGGGGTTAGCCCGCAGCCGAGTCGCCTATTTGATCTTCAACCCGGTGGCTGGACAAGGCAACCCCAACCAAGCCTTAGCCACGATCCGTTCGAAGCTAGAGCCCCAGATTTTAGTAAATGTAATTTTGACCCAACCGGATGTGAACCCGGTGGATCAAGCCAAAGAGGCGATCGCCGCCGTTAAATCTAGAGAAAATAACGAGTTTGGGCCAGGGCTAATCATTGCCTCCGGGGGCGACGGTACCGTATCGGCGGTCGCCAGTGCCGTAATTAATACTGATATCCCCCTCGGGGTGATTCCCCGAGGCACTGCCAATGCTTTTTCGGTGGCCCTAAATATTCCAACCGATATCCAAGGGGCCTGCGAGACCATTTTGGCCGGTCACACCCGCCTGGTGGACACGGCTCGCTGTAATGAAACGCCGATGATTTTGTTGGCAGGGCTAGGGTTTGAAGCCGGGATGGTCGATCGGGCCAGCCGCGAACTAAAAAATCGATTAGGAACCCTGGCCTATGTGCTGGCTGGGGCTCAGCAGCTGGCTGACCAACAGGCATTTCAGGCAACCGTTGATATTGATGGTGAGGTCAGCGAATTACAGCCCGCCGCCATTACCATTGCCAATGTCGCTCCTCCTACGTCAGTGCTGGCCCAAGGATTTGGCGAGGTGATCCCCGACGACGGGCTGCTGGATGTCACCATCGCCACCAGCCAAAACCGACTCCAAGGGATCAATGCTCTGGCCTCTTTGGTGGCTTCAGCGGTGGTCAAAGCCCCTACCCAGCGAGACGATCTACTCTGTCTGCGCGCCCGTCGCATTCATGTCACCACTGACCCTGCCCAGAAGCTGGTGATCGATGGGGAAGTGGTAGACGCCAACCCGATTGAGTTCGAGTGTTTACCCCAAAGTTTGCGGGTGTATGCGCCAATAGTGGTGGAGTAGGGGGAGATGGGGAGTGGGGGAGTGGGGGAGATGGGGAGATGGGGAGATGGGGAAGGTGGGGGAGTTTTGGATTTTGGATTTTGGATTTTGAATTTTGTAGGGCTTTGCCCTTCCCGAAGGGTATTGAAATCGTAGGGTGCATTAGCAGTCGGGGTCTGGGCATTGGTGGTCAACCTGAGGCCGCAATGCACCGGTCGGGGAAGGAGGGCTGCCTTAGGGGCGGACCTGGGTGTCCGCCCTTAGGGGGAATGGGGAGACAAGGAATTTTGGATTTTGGGTTGAAATCGTAGTGGTACGACACAGCTAAAGTGAGGCATTAGATTCGACTATGCCGCCGCCTCAAACACAGGGTAAAGATGCTTCAATTTCACTCTGGCATCATCAGTGGTGAATTTCCAAATCACTTTGGCAGCACTTTGGTTGCGTTCTTGCTGCCAAGCTTTAAGTTCGCTCTTGAGTTCTTCTGGTGAGGCGATGCGACGGTCTAAGCACTGCCGCGACAACACACTCAGTTCAGTTTCAGCCACATTAAGCCAACTGCCGTTACGCGGGGTGTGGTAGAAGATCAATCGTTTAGCGAGGCGATGGGCTTCTTCTGCCGGAAACGCTTTGTAGAGCGAGGCAATATTGTGAGTATTGAGATTGTCTGAGAGCAGTTTGACGACGGGCGCATCCGGGTAATCGACATCAAGCAACTGTCGCACTTCTTCGGCCCAGTCAATGCTGGTGCGACTGTCTCGTTGGCTGACGCGCCGCCAACCGCGATTGGGGTCGAAAAACATGAATAGCGATTGCATCCCCTCGCGTTCGTAGTGATAGTCTTCCTTCTTGTCGTGCCCTGGTTCCATCTTTACGGGAGGATAAAGGTCAGACTGCAATTGGTAAGCCGCCTCGTCCATGCAAACCAACGGTGCATCAGCTGTGTGTTCGCTGCTGTAGAGGTCTAAAACCACTTCCATCTGAGCCACAAAACGTGGCAAGTCCCGTTGTGGAATGCAAAAGCGTTCTACTTTCCAAGGACGTAGCTTGTTTTTTTAACGTCCGTCGTACCGTCTCTCGCGAAATCTGGAGCACAATCTTTCGGGCTTTCAACTGCTGGGTGAGCAGTTCGAGCGTCCAACGGGTGCGTCCCTCAGGTGCTTCAGAACAACACAAGGCAACGATTTGAGCCTCCAAATGCCCGTCTACCAACGGGGCAACAGGCGGCGTTGCCCGGACTTGTCGGTTGAGCGCGGGGTGTTCCCCTTGCCTTAAGAAGCGGTAGCGAATCCGTCCCACGCTATTGCGGTGCAAATTGAGTGCCGCTGCGATCTCCTCATCCGTCCAGTGTCTCGTCGCCCCTTCTCCCTCGTCTGCCATCAGGAGAACTTGGGCGTGGAGTATTTTCTTTGCAGGCGCGTGACCATTGCGACTGATGTCTTCCAATCGCTGGCGTTGCTCAGCCGTTAAATAGATTTTGTTTTCATCTTTTTTCCCTCGTCCCATAGCAAAATCCCTGTATCGACACTTCTTATTGCACTATTTTAGCTGTGTCGCACCAGTAGGGTGGGTTAGGCGGTCGGGGGCAGGGCGATCGCAGGTCACCGAAATTACCGCCATACCCCACAGCGAGGCATGTCATCTCCCTGATTGGGAATGTTCAAGGTTTTGTGAGATAGGCATCCTGCCTGTCCCAGCTAGCAGGCGAGACGCCTGCCCGTTCTGCTGCGCACAGGCTACGCCCCACCCTCTTCCGTCTTCCCTCTTCCGTCTTCCCTCTTCCGTCTTCCCTCTTCCCTCTTCCCTCTTCCCTCTTCGTTCTTCGTTCTTCGTTCTACCCCTGACCGTCGGGGTGCGGCGGTTGGATCCGCAGACTCACCGAATCCCCATGGGACGGTAGCCCTTCGGTTTCGGTCAACGCGGCGATCGCGTCGGCCACTTGCCCCAATTCTTGAGGGGAGTATTGCAGCAAGCTAGAATGCTTCATAAATGTTTCTGTGGCCAGGGGGGAGGCGTAGCGTGCGGCCCCAGAGGTGGGTAGCGTGTGGTTAGGCCCGGCCAGATAATCACCCACCGCCTCAGGGGTAGAATGCCCCAGGAAAATCGCCCCCGCATGGCGAATCTGCTCTAGCAGATCCCAGGGGTCACTCACTTCTAGCTGCAAGTGCTCGGGGGCAAATCCATTCGATAACTCAGCAGCCGTAGCCAATGAATCCACCACCACAGCTAAGCCATAGTTGGCAATCGACTTTTCTGTCAAAGTCTGGCGGGGATGGGTGGCCAACTGCCGTTCCACATCAAGGGCGACCGCTTCAGCCAGAGAGTCACTGGTAGTAATTAAAATCGCCGCTGCCATGGGGTCATGCTCTGCCTGGGCCAGCAGATCCGCCGCCACATGCACCGGATTCGCGGTATGGTCAGCAATCACCAGCACCTCCGAAGGCCCCGCTAAAGAGTCAATACCGACGGCGCCAAACACCAGCTTTTTAGCCAGGGTGACGTAAATGTTGCCTGGACCGGTAATCACATCGACGGCTGGAATAGTTTCGGTGCCATAGGCTAGGGCGGCGATCGCTTGAGCCCCCCCGACCCGATAGATTTCAGAGATTCCAGCCTCCTGGGCCGCTACCAGTACTGCTGGGTTCATGGCTGTGCCCCCTCCAGGAGGAGTCACCATCACAATTTTACCCACCCCGGCCACCCGCGCCGGAATCGCATTCATCAGCACGGTGCTGGGATAGGCCGCTCGCCCCCCAGGCACATAAATTCCAGCCCGATCGACTGGGGTATAGCGTTTCCCCAGTACAACCCCGTTATCTTCAAATGAGACCCAACTTTTGGGTACTCGCTTGCGATGAAACGCTTCAATGTTGGCACAGGCCAGACGAATGGCATCCAACAAACCCGTGCTCACCTGCTGGTAGGCCGCATCCAGCTCCGCTCCCGATATGCGTAAGTCACTGACGGTGAGGGTGACTTGGTCAAAATCGGCCGTGTACTGCAACAGCGCTTGATCCCTCTGTCGCCGAACAGCATGGATAATCTCCCTCACTGTGGCTTCCTTGTGAACCACCTGATCATCGTGAATACGAGCACAGATGCGCTGCAACTCAGTTTTGGCTTCAGGTAGCTGATGGGTGATGCGCAGCATTACGGTGGATTAATCCAGAGACGCCAGCGGTAAGGCAGTTAACAACTCGTAATCCCTCGGGGACTTTTTAACATCCTACCAAAACACTGAGTGCCAGTGTCCTAACATCCTAGTCGATCTCCACAGCAAATTGCTGGAAAAATAAATCCTTCATTTCAGCCATTAGGTGCTAACATGATTTATCCAGTCAATATCATCTTGTTAAGCTAGGGCGAATTGTGGCAAACATCAAGTCTGCACTAAAACGAATTGAAATTAACGAGCGCAATCGGCTGCGCAACCGGTCTTACAAGTCTGCGGTCAAGACCTTGACCAAGAGCTATTTGTTGGCGGTTGAGGCCCATGGCGCCAACCCCACTCCCGAAACCCAGCAGCAGGTAGATACTGCCATGGCAGCGGTTTACAGCAAGATCGACAAAGCTGTTAAGCGCGGTGTGCTGCATCCCAACACTGGGGCTCGCAAGAAGTCCCACATTGCTCGGGCTCTGAAGGCGCAGGAGGCTGAGGCTACGGCGGCATCTTAGGGCGGCGGGGCCGGTTTTGGTGGCCCCATAAGAATTAGCCTGTTTGCCGTTGCTTTTGTCACCCCTGCCATGCCCCTGGTTGATACCCACGTACATCTTAATTTTGATGCGTTTGCTGGGGATCTCGATGATCTGGCCCAAGCCTGGAGAGAGGCAGGGGTGGTTGGTCTTGTGCATTCTTGCGTAGAGCCGGCGGAGTTCCCACAGATGCAAGCGATCGCCGATCGCTTTCCAGAGCTGTACTTAGCTGTGGGCTTGCATCCCCTTGATATGGATAAGTGGTCAGCCACCACGGCTGACCAGATTCGTCAGTCGGCCATGGCTGATCAACGGGTGGTGGCAATCGGGGAAACCGGCCTTGACTTCTTTAAGGCGGATGATGGCGATATTCAACGGCAGGCCTTTTGGTCGCAACTCACCATCGCCCACGAGTTGGGCTTACCTGTGATTGTCCACTGTCGTGATGCGGCCCAGGCTACAGCTGATCTGCTGCGGCAGTTTCAGCAGCAGGTGGGGGCGGTGCAGGGGGTGATGCATTGTTGGGCTGGTTCTCCAGAGGAAACCCAATGGTTTCTCGATTTGGGGTTTTACATCAGCTTCAGCGGCATTGTCACGTTCAAAAACGCTAAGACCATTAAGGCATCAGCCCAGATGGTACCCCTCGACCGCCTGCTGGTGGAAACTGATTGTCCATTTCTCTCCCCCGTACCAGTGCGCAAGCAACGCCGTAATCAGCCGGCTTTTGTTCGCCATGTGGCCACCCATGTGGCTGACCTGCGTCAAATCGAGTTTGAGGACCTAGCGGCTATGACGACTCAAAATGCTCGAGCATTGTTCAAATTGCCTGATGATTCGACCCATTTACCGTCGTCGCCAAGGTTAGTGACGACGGGCTAGCGGTTTTGTTTCATGGACATGGCTGTGTTGCCTGTATCAGGTGCGATCGCCATTGTCCCTTTTGGGCCTGGTCCCTTGGACTTGATGTATTAAAGCGAGGTTTCTGCCAGTCATGACGCTTTGTCCCACTCCTCGATATTGGTATTGGCTTAGTGCCCCTCACCCCAAAATAGATCCCGCCCCTTTTTATCTTGCTTAGCTTGACTAGGTGAATAGCCTCTTGGCTGATTTACCGCTGTTATATCCCGTCGCCGTTGGCTAGGGCCTGACTTGCTTTAGGAGACCCATGACTGAACCCATCACCTACACCACCCCCAACTTCGTTCTGCCTGATCTGGTTGAATTTCAGCGGTCTAGTTTTCGCTGGTTCTTAGAGGAAGGGCTAATCGAAGAGCTGGAAAGCTTTTCTCCCATCACTGACTACACCGGTAAGCTGGAACTGCACTTCCTAGGCAAGAACTACAAACTGAAACGACCCAAATACGACGTCGACGAAGCCAAGCGACGGGATGCCACCTATGCGGTGCAGATGTATGTCCCCACTCGGCTAATCAACAAAGAAACCGGGGAAATTAAAGAGCAGGAAGTCTTTATTGGCGATCTGCCCCTGATGACCGATCGCGGTACCTTCATCATCAACGGGGCTGAGCGAGTGATCGTCAATCAAATTGTTCGTAGTCCTGGGGTCTATTACAAAGCCGAAACCGACAAAAACGGGCGACGTACCTACAACGCCAGTCTGATTCCTAACCGGGGGGCCTGGCTGAAGTTTGAGACGGATAAAAATGATCTGGTGTGGGTGCGGATCGACAAAACCCGGAAGCTGTCGGCTCAGGTACTGCTGAAAGCCCTAGGCCTAAATGATAGTGAGATTTTTGATTCCCTGCGTCACCCCGACTACTTCCAAAAAACCATTGAAAAGGAAGGACAGTTCAGTGAAGAAGAGGCCTTGCTAGAGCTATACCGCAAGTTACGGCCTGGCGAACCTCCCACGGTATCTGGCGGTGAGCAACTGCTGTACTCCCGGTTTTCTGATCCCAAGCGCTATGACCTGGGTCGCGTGGGGCGCTATAAGCTAAACCGCAAGTTGCGGCTCAACATTCCCGATGCCACCCGAGTGTTGACCCCCACCGACATTCTCACGGCCATCGACTACCTGATTAACCTAGAGTTTGACCTGGGCAGCATCGACGACATTGACCACCTGGGCAACCGTCGGGTACGTTCGGTGGGCGAGCTATTGCAAAACCAGGTGCGGGTTGGTCTTAACCGCCTAGAGCGGATCATTCGGGAGCGGATGACTGTGTCCGATGCCGACTCCCTCACCCCAGCCTCATTGGTTAACCCCAAGCCCCTGGTGGCGGCGATTAAAGAATTCTTTGGCTCTAGCCAACTGTCTCAGTTCATGGATCAAACCAATCCCCTGGCTGAGTTGACCCACAAGCGCCGCATTAGCGCCCTAGGGCCTGGGGGGCTGACTCGGGAGCGGGCGGGCTTCGCGGTTCGAGACATTCACCCGTCTCACTATGGTCGCATTTGCCCGATTGAAACCCCAGAAGGTCCCAATGCCGGTCTGATTGGTTCTTTGGCTACCCACGCTCGGGTGAATGACTTTGGTTTCATTGAGACCCCCTTCTTTAGGGTCGATGACGGGCGGGTGTGCAAAGATGAGGCCCCCCTCTACATGACCGCCGACGAAGAGGATGATCTGCGGGTTGCCCCAGGGGATGTGGCCACCGATGAAGCGGGCTACATTCTAGGAGACACCATTCCGGTGCGCTACCGCCAAGACTTTACGACCACCACCCCCGATGAGGTGGACTACGTCGCGATATCGCCGGTACAGATTATTTCTGTGGCCACCTCCTTGATTCCCTTCCTAGAGCACGATGACGCCAACCGAGCCCTGATGGGATCTAACATGCAGCGGCAGGCGGTGCCTCTGCTGCAACCAGAGCGGCCCCTGGTGGGGACGGGGTTAGAAGCCCAGGCGGCCCGTGACTCAGGCATGGTAATTATTAGCCGCACCGACGGGAATGTGGTCTATCTCGATGCCGACTTGATCAAAGTACAGGATCCAGAAGGTAACGTTCATGAATACGAGCTGCAAAAGTACCAGCGCTCTAACCAAGACACCTGCCTGAATCAACGACCCATCGTCTTCCCCGGGGAACAGGTTCAGGCCGGTCAGGTGTTGGCAGATGGGTCAGCCACCGAAGGAGGGGAACTGGCCTTAGGACAAAATGTGCTGATTGCCTATATGCCCTGGGAGGGATACAACTACGAAGACGCCATTCTTCTGAGTGAGCGTTTGGTGTTTGATGATGTCTACACCTCCATCCACATTGAGAAATTTGAGATTGAGGCCCGGCAGACCAAGCTTGGGCCTGAGGAAATTACCCGAGAAATTCCCAATGTCGGGGAAGATGCTCTGCGTCAGTTAGATGAAACCGGCATTATCCGGATTGGGGCCTGGGTTGAGTCTGGGGATATTTTGGTGGGCAAAGTCACCCCCAAAGGAGAATCTGATCAACCCCCAGAAGAAAAGCTACTCCGGGCGATTTTCGGGGAAAAAGCTCGGGATGTGCGAGACAACTCCCTGCGGGTACCTAACGGCGAAAAAGGTCGCGTGGTAGATGTGCGGGTGTTTACCCGGGAACAAGGGGATGAACTTCCCCCGGGGGCCAATATGGTGGTGCGGGTCTATGTGGCCCAGAAGCGCAAGATTCAAGTGGGGGACAAAATGGCGGGCCGCCACGGCAATAAGGGGATCATTTCCCGCATTTTGCCGGTGGAAGACATGCCCTATCTACCGGATGGTACCCCCATTGACATTGCCCTCAACCCCCTAGGGGTGCCTTCCCGGATGAACGTAGGGCAGGTGTTTGAGTGCATGTTGGGCTGGGCCGCTGATAACTTAAATGCCCGCTTTAAGGTGATTCCCTTCGACGAGATGTATGGGGAAGAGTCTTCCCGCAACTCTACCCACGGTAAGTTGGCGGAAGCCCGGGAATACACTGGCAATGACTGGGTGTTTAACCCTGAGGATCCGGGCAAAATTCAGCTGCGGGATGGCCGCACGGGCGAGGCGTTTGACAAGGCGATTACCGTGGGTCGGGCCTACATGCTGAAGTTAGTGCACCTGGTGGATGACAAGATCCATGCTCGTTCCACTGGCCCCTACTCGTTGGTCACCCAGCAGCCCCTGGGGGGTAAGGCCCAGCAAGGGGGACAGCGGTTTGGGGAAATGGAAGTGTGGGCCCTGGAGGCCTTTGGGGCCGCCTATACCCTGCAGGAATTGTTGACTGTGAAGTCTGACGATATGCAGGGGCGTAATGAGGCTCTGAATGCGATCGTCAAAGGTAAGTCGATTCCTCGACCGGGCACCCCTGAGTCCTTTAAGGTGCTGATGCGAGAACTGCAATCCCTCTGTTTGGATATTGCCGTGCATAAGGTGGAAACCCGAGAAGACGGCACCAGCCGCGATATCGAGGTGGATCTGATGGCTGATGTCAATAGTCGCCGGACACCGTCTCGTCCCACCTATGAGTCCATTGCCCGGGAAGAGGTGGAAGAACTGGAAGATTAACGTTCTTTTTAGGCAGGACGACGTTGGGTTGTCCGTCGTCCTGCTTCGCACCTAGGAACCCTAGACCCCCGTTAACCAGCCGGATTGAGCGCGCTTACAAGGAAGAGACTGAGCATGCCTAAGATTGAACAGCGGTTCGACTACGTCAAAATTGGATTGGCTTCCCCCGATCGCATTCGTCAGTGGGGAGAACGCACCCTGCCCAACGGTCAGGTGGTTGGGGAAGTGACAAAGCCCGAAACCATTAACTACCGCACCCTGAAACCAGAGATGGACGGGCTGTTCTGTGAGCGTATTTTTGGTCCGGCAAAGGACTGGGAGTGTCACTGCGGCAAGTATAAACGGGTGCGTCACCGTGGAATTGTCTGTGAGCGCTGTGGCGTTGAAGTAACAGAATCCCGCGTCCGCCGCCACCGCATGGGCTACATTAAGCTCGCTGCTCCGGTGGCCCATGTTTGGTACCTGAAGGGGATTCCCAGCTACATTGCTATTCTGCTGGACATGCCGCTGCGGGATGTGGAGCAGATTGTTTACTTTAATGCCTATGTGGTGCTAGACCCTGGCAATGCTGACAACCTCAGCTACAAGCAGCTGCTGACCGAAGATCAGTGGATTGAAATTGAAGACCAGCTCTACGACGAAGACACCGAACTCGCAGGGGTAGAGGTGGGGATTGGGGCTGAGGCCCTGAAGCAGTTGCTCGAAGATCTGGAATTGGAAACCGTGGCTGAGAAGCTGCGAGAAGACATTGCCAACTCCAAGGGGCAAAAGCGGGCCAAGCTGATCAAACGCCTACGGGTCATTGATAACTTCATCGCCACTGGCTCTAAGACCGACTGGATGGTGCTGGATGTGATTCCAGTGATCCCCCCCGATTTACGTCCCATGGTGCAGTTAGACGGGGGCCGGTTTGCCACCTCTGACTTGAACGACCTTTACCGGCGGGTGATTAACCGCAACAACCGCCTAGCCCGTCTCCAGGAGATTCTGGCTCCTGAGATTATTGTCCGTAACGAAAAACGGATGCTCCAAGAAGCGGTGGATGCTCTGATCGACAATGGCCGTCGGGGCCGGACGGTGGTAGGGGCCAACAACCGCCCTCTGAAGTCCCTGTCTGACATTATTGAGGGTAAGCAGGGCCGCTTCCGTCAGAACTTACTGGGCAAGCGGGTGGACTACTCTGGCCGTTCTGTGATTGTGGTCGGGCCTAAGCTACAAATTCACCAGTGCGGTCTGCCCCGGGAAATGGCGATCGAACTGTTTCAGCCGTTTGTGATTCATCGGTTAATTCGCCAAGGGTTGGTCAACAATATCAAGGCGGCGAAAAAGCTGATTCAGCACAATGACCCCAGTGTTTGGGAAGTGCTGGAAGATGTGATTGAGAGCCACCAGGTGATGCTGAACCGGGCACCGACGCTGCACCGTTTGGGGATTCAGGCCTTTGAGCCGATCCTGGTGGAAGGGCGGGCGATTCAACTGCATCCCCTGGTATGTCCTGCCTTTAACGCTGACTTTGATGGTGACCAGATGGCAGTGCATGTACCCCTGTCTCTAGAGGCCCAGTCGGAAGCCCGGCTGTTGATGTTGGCCTCGAATAATGTGTTGTCTCCAGCCACAGGACAGCCCATTATTACCCCGAGTCAGGATATGGTCCTGGGCTGTTATTACCTGACAGCAGAAAATCCCGATGCCCATAAAGGAGAGGGGCACTACTTTGCCAATTTGGAAGATGCCATTATCGCCTTTGAACAGGAACTGGTAGATTTACACGCCAAGGTCTGGCTCAGGTTTGACGGTCAAATTGAAGCGGATCAAACCGATACCTCAGCCCCAGAACGGATAGAAGCTGAGGATGGCACAATCACTGAAATCTATGAGGATCGCCGCATACGCCTGGACGCAGAAGGTAACCTGCTATCCCAATACGTCAAGACCACCCCAGGGCGAATTATCTACAACAAAGCGATCCTGGATGCGATCGCGGGCTAAGACTGGCGGCTAAAACTAAGTTTGGGGGCATGGCTCAACCCCCTAAACCACACACAGACATCGGCAACGGCTAACGCAAGTACATGAACACGAGGGGCGAAAATACAATGGCTGACCAAGGGGCAACTCAATCCTCCATGATCTTCCGGAATCGGATTATTGACAAGAAGCAGCTAAAAAAACTGATTGCCTGGTCCTTTACCCACTACGGTACGGCTCGCACGGCTCAAATGGCGGACCGGATCAAAGACCTAGGCTTTAAGTACGCCACTCGGGCGGGGGTTTCCATTAGTGTTGAAGACCTGCAGGTGCCCCAAGAGAAGCGGCAGTTGCTGGCGGCAGCGGAAGAAGACATTCGGGCCACCGAAGACCGCTATACCCGGGGAGAAATTACCGAGGTGGAACGCCTTACCAAGGTGATCGACACCTGGAATGACACCAGCGAAGAGCTAAAAGACCAGGTGGTGAGAAACTTTAAGATCAACAACCCCCTCAACTCGGTCTACATGATGGCCTTCTCGGGGGCCCGAGGCAACATTTCCCAGGTACGCCAGTTGGTGGGAATGCGGGGGCTGATGGCCAATCCCCAAGGGGAAATTATTGACCTACCGATTAAAACCAACTTCCGGGAAGGGCTGACGGTTACGGAGTATGTGATCTCCTCTTATGGAGCCCGAAAGGGGCTAGTTGATACGGCCCTGCGCACCGCTGACTCGGGCTATCTCACCCGGCGTCTGGTGGATGTGTCCCAGGATGTGATTATTCGGGAGCACGACTGCGGCACCGAACGCGGTATTCCCCTGACCAGCATGACCGATGGAGAACGGGTGTTGATTCCCCTAGAAAGTCGTCTGCTGGGCCGGGTGGTGGCGGAGGATGTGGTTCACCCTGAAACCGGCGAGGTGATTCTGGAGAAAAATCAGGCGGTATCCCCAGAAATTGCGGAGGACATCGTTAAGGCTGGGCTGGAGTCAGTGACGGTGCGATCGCCCCTCACCTGTGAAGCTACCCGCTCGGTTTGTCGTCTTTGCTATGGCTGGAGCCTAGCTCACTCCGACATGGTTGACCTAGGGGAAGCCGTCGGCATCATTGCAGCCCAGTCCATTGGCGAGCCTGGCACCCAGATGACCATGCGGACCTTCCACACTGGCGGTACCTTTACGGGGGAAGTAGCGCCTCGGATTCGAGCCAAAAAAGACGGTACTGTCAAACTACCCAAAAACCTGAAAACTCGAATCTTCCGTACCCGCTACGGGGAAGAAGCGATGATGCTGGAAGCCAACAGTGACATCGTGATTGAAGGTAGTGGCAAAAATAAAACCGAGTCTTTGCCCCAGGGCACCATTTTGTTTGTCCGAGATGGCGATACGGTGATCAAAGAGCAACTGCTAGCGGAACTCCCCTCCGCTGGACGTACCCGCAAAGTCACCGAAAAAGCGACTAAAGACGTGACCTCTGATCTGGCCGGGGAAGTCCGGTTTGACGGTCTGGTGCAGGAAGAGAAAACCGACCGTCAAGGAAATACCACCCGCATTGCCCAGCGGGGTGGTCTGCTGTGGGTACTAGCCGGTGATGTCTATAACCTGCCCCCAGGGGCTGAACCTGTGGTGCGTAACGGCGATCAGGTCAACGCCGACGATACCCTGGCCGAAACTCGCCTGACCACTGAGCGGGGCGGTATCGTGCGTCTACCCGGTACTGAAGACGATAAGGGTAGCCGGGAGGTGGAAATCATCACTGCTTCGGTGATGCTAAATCAGGCTCAGGTGCGTAAGGAACATGGCCAAGGGCGTGAACATTACTTCATCGAAACTGCCAATGGTCAACGGTTCTCGCTGATCGCCACGCCGGGGGCTAAGGTCACCAGTGGTCAAGTGATTGCTGAACTGGAAGATGACCAGTACCACACCCAGACTGGCGGTATCGTCAAGTTTTCTGGAGTGGAAGTAGCCAAAAAAGGTAAGGGGAAACAGGGGTACGAGGTCACCCAGGGGGGGACGCTGCTTTGGATTCCTGAGGAAGCCCATGAGGTGAACAAGGATATTTCTCTGTTGATGGTGGAGGACGGCCAGTACCTGGAGGCGGGTACGGAAGTGGTCAAGGACATCTTCTGCCAGAACAGTGGTGTGGTCGAAGTTACCCAAAAGAATGACATTCTGCGGGAAATTTTGATCAAACCCGGTGATATCCATATGGTGGATGCCCCTGAGGATGTGATGGATCGCGATGGCACGATTGTCACCGCTGGCGAAGAGATTATGCCAGGGTTGGTAGCCGATGATCTCCGCTATGTGGAGTATGTGGAAACCCCCGAAGGGCCTGCGATTTTGCTGCGTCCGGTGGAAGAGTATCCCGTGCCTGACGAGCCCTCTGTACCAAGTCAAGATTCTGCCACTGAGGCCGCTAATTCCATTCGGCTGCGGGCCACTCAACGGATTCCGTTCAAAGATGGAGAGCGGGTGAAGTCGGTGGATGGGGTAGAACTCCTGCGCACTCAATTGATTATGGATATCGAAGATGAGTCACCCCACGTGGTCGCCGACATTGAGTTGGTGCCCGACGAGGAAGATGCTGACCTGATGCGACTGCAGATGGTGGTGCTAGAAACCCAAGTGATTCGGCGCGATGTGATTGCAGATCAAACCCAAGGGAGCACCGTCACTCGACTGTTGATAGAAGATGGCCAGCAAATCGAGCCTGGGGCGGTCTTGGCTCGCACCGAAATCCGCTGTAAAGAGTCTGGGGAAGTGCGCGGTATTCGGGAAGGGCAAGAAGCCATTCGCCGGGTGTTGGTGGTGCGGGATTCTGACCGGGTGAAGGTGGACTTGCAGGGGCAGGAGTCGACGGTGAAGGTAGGGGATCTGGTGGTGGCCAACACCCCCCTAGCCAATGGCATCAGTTACGAAGAATCAGGAGAGGTGACCGCCATTAATGGGGAAGAGGTGCGGCTGCGGCTGGCGCGACCCTATCGAGTCTCAACTGGTGCGGTCCTGCACATTGAGGACGGCGACCTAGTGCAACGGGGCGATAACCTGGTGTTGCTGGTGTTTGAGCGGGCGAAGACCGGGGACATTATCCAGGGTCTACCCCGGATTGAAGAACTGTTGGAAGCTCGGCGACCCAAGGAAGCCTGTGTGTTGTCTAAGCGTCCTGGTACCGCCCAGGTGGTCTATAGCGATGATGAAACCGTTGAGGTAAAGGTGGTCGAGAACGATGGGGCGATCGCCGAATACCCCATCAGCCCTGGCCAAAATGTGCTGGTATCTGATGGCCAAATGGTGACCACCGCCGAGCACCTGACCGACGGTCCTGCTAACCCCCACGAAATTCTGGAGGTATTCTTTGACTTCAATCTGAGTCACGGGATGAGCATTCATGATGCGGCCCTGCATGCGCTGCAGAAGGTGCAATCCTTCCTGGTGAACGAAGTGCAGTCGGTGTACCAGTCCCAGGGCATTGATATTTCCGACAAACACACCGAGGTGATTGTGCGGCAGATGTCTTCCAAGTGTCGCATCGACGATGGGGGTGACACCACCATGTTGCCTGGCGAGTTGGTTGAAATTTATCAGGTGGAGCAGGTGAACGAAGCGATGGCCATTACTGGCGGTGCTCCAGCCCAGTACACCCCTGTCCTATTGGGGATTACTAAGGCGTCCCTGAACACCGACAGCTTCATTTCGGCAGCCAGCTTCCAGGAGACCACCCGGGTACTGACTGAGGCTGCCATTGAAGGCAAGTCAGACTGGTTGCGGGGCCTGAAGGAGAACGTGATCATTGGTCGTTTGATACCGGCGGGGACTGGCTACAACGCCTACGAAGAGTCCATAGTGCCCGAGGTGGACAACGGTTACGAGTCCGCCATCCTAGACGACGACATGATCCTTCAGGATGTGGTGCTAGATGATCGCACTGCCCGCAACTATGACCTAGAGGGCAGCCTTGGCATGTTAGGGGATGACGAGATGATCGGTGGCTCCATGGAGGAGGGAAAGTCAAAAACAGATGACGACGACGATGATGATGATCAGTCGCCTAACGGTACCATCTTGGACGACGATGATGACTTGCTGATCGACGATCAGACACAGGCGCTATAGCCTACCCCTAGGGGGATGCTTGCACCAAAAGGCTGATGCCCCCTAGGGCAACCATGGCCCCAGCCACGGCCCTGGGGCTAACCGACTCCCCTGAGGCGGCAGCCAGGGGCAAAATGAACAGTGGACTAGTGGAGGTTAGGGCCTGGGCGATACCTGTAGCCGCGTATTTAAGCGCCATTTGTTGCAGATAAATGGCCAGATAAGTGCCTACAAATGCCGTTAAAGCCACCGTCGCCAGTAGCCGGGGCGATCGCAGCGGGGTCAGGGGAGTCATCCCTTGGCCCCGCCAACGTAATAGGCCCAAAATAATGCTGAGCCCAGCCAAAAGCCGCACCAGAGAACTCCATAGGGGATCAATCGCTGTCTCGGCTAGAACCAATCGAGACAGCACGGCCCCAACCGCTTGGCCTAGGGCAGCCAGGACGCCATAGATTACCCCTCGGTAGCCACCAGGCCCAGGGGCCATCCCCTTCACAGGCGGAATGCGTTCCGCAACTACCCAACTGACACCAACGAGGGTGAGTCCAATCCCGACCCAGGCGGTGCCGGTCAGGGTTTCGCCTAAAAAGGCTAGGGCAATCAGAGCCGCCATGGGGGGAGCCAACGTTTCTAAGAGGATGGCCCGACGGGGACCTAACTGATTAATCGCAGCGAAGTAAAGGGTATCCCCCAGGCCAATTCCCACCCCGCCACTGATCAGCAGTAGCCCCACGGCCCCAGCGGTTAAGCCAGTGGGTGGGCGCCCTAGCAAAACCAGGGTCACCAGCAGCAGCCCAATGGCGATCGCCCCCTTGGCCAGGTTCAACCCCAGGGGTGGCAATCGCTGGCCCAACCGCCCAAACATCACCGAGGCCACCGCCCACAAAAAAGCTGCCGTTAAGGCCGCTAGCTCCCCTGGCATGGTTTTCCTCAATTAAATCTTTAGAAAGAATAATTCTCCCACACGGCTTTTCCTCCTTCCTATGCACCAGGGCAGACACACAGCCCCTACGCCTCTCAAGAACGAAAAAAGAAAAGAGAAGAACGAACCCTCTCTCCCATGCGCTTTGCTGCTGCGTGCGGGCAAAGCCTTATGCACAGGCTAAGCCCTACGTTTTTCTCATCCCCCCATCACCTCTATCCTCCAGGAAGCCGCTCCACGTTTACACCCATCCACCCATCCACCCATCCACTTCCTAACCCTTCACCCTACCCTACGGGAAGCCGCTCCACGTCTACCCCCTATCTCCCCACCTCCCCACCCACGCTACGAATTCAAAATTCAAAATTCAAAACTTCCCCACCACCCCACCACCTCCCCACACAGAAATTTCACACAGGATTGTACGGATTACTAAAGCCCACCCTGTAAAAAGGACAAGAGACCAGCCTGAACCTACGGGTTGGACTGGAGATAGGCGGTACTCAGTAGGGCGCAACAGAAGGAGAAAGCAGTTATGCGGGTATGGACACTAGCCTCATGGGGGGGATTGCTGGCCTTAACAGCTTGCAGCGGTAGCGATCAGGCTGGCCCCTTATCAACTCAACCGACTGCTCCAGAGGACCCCGTCTCTACCCCCCTCTCTGCAACTGAGGCCAGCCGTAACCTCCGGAGAGACACCGCCACTGCCCAGGCTCTAGCCGAGCCTGAGACCCAACTGAACCGTCCCCAGGTGAGCCGCTCATCTCGGGCCAAGACACCAACCCTTTCCCCGCCAACCTCGGCCAGACCAGCAACCCCCCCCTCCTCGGCCCAACAGCTGCGGGCCAGGGTCCAACAAATTCGTCAGCAGCGGACTAATGCAGTACCCTCCCCACCCTCTAGGTTGAACCAGCCCTCATTGACGGCGGTTCAACCTGTGCCCCAACCCCCCAGACCAGAGAGCGTGGCAGCAACACCTACCTCCCCTGCCCCCACGACCGTGACGGCCCCTCAGCCGGTTGTCACCACGCTGCCAACCCCCCACCGTCCCCAGGAGGGACCGCTCCATGGTGGCAATCAGCGCTTCACCCCTGCCGAGGCAGTTCCCCCGCTTGCGCCACAACCCTCAGCGGCGGCCAGCCCTGCCCCCCAGGAGCAACCCGAGGTAACCCGCCTAGATTCTGCTTCTCCGGTGCCAGCAGCCCCCCATCAAGGGTATAGCGCCACTCGTCCCGTATTGACCCCATTATCTGCCTCAACGGCTGAGGGGAGGGAGCTTGCTGGCCTAAGGCTACATGGTCGCCCCAGCCCATCTACGGAACCAGAGGCGGCGGCCACAGATGGCGTTGGTCAGGAGCCCGAGGCAGGCTTCGTTAGACTTTCCCTTGACACCCCCCTACCGGACTCCATTAGGCTGGCTGGTGAATGGCCTGGACCAGAAGCATCATCAGCGGACGAGGGTGACTCTGCCAATAGTGACTCTGGCGAGCCCGTTGTCAGTGAACCCGTTTCCCCGGTCACCGAGGAAGTAGAACCCGCCGCGATCGCCCCTACCACCCCCCCTGAGGTACAGGGCCAGGCCGCCGATTCAGCCGCTGCGTCAGTCTCTTCCCCCACCGCCGTTGTCCCTAGCCTGAACGGAGATCATCCTACCCCTGAATCTGGGGTTGACCAGGGATCACCTCAGTTTTCCAATCATTTACGGTTTGATTCCAACCGATTTGATCCCGAACACTTTGATCTTGGGACCAAAACTCGACCAGCCTTCTCTAAGGCTAAGCCAACGCCAACCTCTGAGCCATCGACGCGGTCAAGGGAGGCAACGCCAGGGCACCAGAGCCATGGCCCGATTCGGTTAACAGCCCAGCAGGCTTGCTTCCCCTCTGCCAACCAACACCAGACCCGTGACGAAGCCTCCTCCATTCCTTTGGCGACTCGAGTCGCTAGGCTACAGCAAAAGCATCGTCAAGGGGATGCCCACCGTGGAGATCGCTGTGCCACCTTCTTGGTGACCACAGACGAGGCTGCTGCCCAGGGGGAAGCCCCCTAAATCGCCTCCCTCTGCGGTAGCCCCTGCCAGATGCTGGCTGTAGGCCGCAATGCACCGCCCTAGGCCAAGACAGTAGAATAGCTATTGTTATTTGCTGGGTTACCTGTGCAACTTCATTGCCATAGCCAAGGGTCGGGTCCACCGCTGCTATGTTTACATGGTCACCCTGGGTCAGGTCAGACCATGGCGGTCTTTGCCGAAGGGTTAGGGGCGAGCTACCGCATCCTAGCGCCCGACTTGCGGGGATATGGAGCGAGCCGGGCACGCCGTCCATTTCAACTGGAAGATCATCTTGGGGACCTGCTGACGTTGTTGGATCACCAGGGGATCGATCGATGTCGGCTATTGGGCTGGTCTTTGGGGGGAATTTTGGCCCTGGAACTGGCTCTCCGTTACCCAGAGCGGGTACAGGGGTTGATTTTAATTGCCACGGCAGCTCGTCCTGTCAGCGACCACCCCCCTACCCCCTGGTGGGAGATGGTAAATACGGGGCTGGCGTCCCTGCTGAATCTGGCTTTACCGGGTAACCCTTGGGTAATTCGGACGTTGGGATCGCGATCGCTATACCGCTACCTACTTCACCAACATACCCCCCAAGCCTATCGACGGCTAGCCCAGGAGGGCTTCTGGGCCTATGTGAACACCTCCCGGTATGCTCACCAGGCCCTACACCAAGCGATCGCTCGGGGCTATAACCGACTGCCAGACGTGGGGGTGATCGCAGTGCCCTGCTTGGTTCTCTGTGGAGCTCGCGATCGCCATATCACGGCCCAGGCAAGCCTAGAAACAGCCGCCCACCTGCCCCAGGTAGAAAGCCATTGCTATCCAGATGCAGCTCACCTCCTGCCCTGGGAAATTCCTGACAAAATTGCCAGCGACATCAGCCGCTGGCTAGCCCGCCAAACGCCTTGACAGGAGGCAGCTGCTCCCGCACTCTAAGGTTTAGTCTTAACGCGGTAACAGCCCGCTAAGATTGACCAAACACTGGTGCAGAAAAATCTCCGAAAGGACTGTCTGCCTCATCGGAAATAGTCAGTTGGTCGGGGGTACTACAGTGCAGCAAAACAGCTCGAATATTTTGAGCCCCTTCCTGCTCAAGATCTTCGATGTAACCGCCTTTGAGGGCCTCTGCCTCGGTGTCGGTGTCAAACGGACCAAAATAGTAGGTGCAGGCAGGGTGGTTAGTTTTAATTTCAACCCACCAGAACTCCCTACCGCCAAACAGATTACTTAAAAAGCGACCAATCGCAGTTTTCATAGTGCTTGCCTATCTAAATCTCGCCTGTCTAATCTAGCTACGCATTAATTAAGGGATTCAACCTCAGACTGGTCCAGGGGTAGCGCTGGCCCTTGTTTGTTTATACTGCTTTGCTTTTGGTTTTGCAAAGAGGAAATTTGTTGTTGGGCTACCCATTGATGACGATATATCTCATAGAGCGCCATGCCTGTAGCTACCGATGCATTTAGGCTGGGAACTGTTCCTTTGAGCGGAATTGAGATCAGCTGGTCACAGCTCTGCTGCACCGTCAGGCTTAGCCCCGAGCCCTCGGCACCCACCACTATCACCGTGGGGCGATCGAAGTGGGTACGGTGGACGGGTTGACTGCCCTCCGCCGAAAGGCCATAAATCCAGAAGCCTTTTTCTTTCAGAGTTTCGAGAGCCCGCTTTAAATTAACCACCCGGGAGACCGGAAAGTGCTCCAGGGCGCCAGCGGCTACCTTCGATACGGTGGATGTAATACCCACAGCCCGTCGTTGGGGGATCACAATACCCTGGGCTCCCAACGCTTCAGAGGTGCGAATAATTGCCCCTAAGTTATGGGGATCGGTAATTCCATCGGCGGCGAGAATCACCGGTAGACGAGCTGATGCCAGGGCTCGCTCAATCAGTACATCGATGTCTAAATAGTCGTGGGAAGCGGCTTGGGCGGCAATGCCCTGGTGGTTGGCCCCAGCGGTCACTTGGTTTAACCGCTGAGTATCCACTTCATCGATCACAGCCCCATTGGCCTTTGCTTCGTCAATCAATGATAAGAAGCGGGGATCGTAGCGGATGCGAGCATTTACCCAAACTCGGTTGAGGGGGCGGTGATTTTGTAAGGCTGCTTCCACCGCATGGCGACCATAAATCAGATCGCTATCCTCTTGGGTCTGGCTGTCGGGATTAGGCCCAGCCTGCGCCCTAATCACCGGTTTGGGCGCAGCCGAGGAACCGCCTCGGCTCTGGCGATCATAGTTGGGCTTGCCGCTGCTGTGGCGTTTATAGCCATCATAGCGGGGTTTGCCGCTCCCCCTGTAGGGAGAGGATTGCCCATCGCGGCGAGGGGTGTCTCCATCATTGCGGGGCTTGCCACCTTTAGCGGTAGACCGCTTGCCGTCATAACGAGGTTTGTCGCCTTTGTAGCCCCCCGCCGATTTGCGAGGGGGAGGAGTCGACGATCCGTGGGGTCTACGGGAGGGTTTTTCGGGTGGCATGGTCACACCTGACTAAGCAAAGATGGGATAGTGCCCAAGGGGCATCTGTAGCGAAAGAAGCAAGAGCGAAAGACGAACTGTAGCGAAGGGCAATACAATAACTGAGAATGCAGGCGATCCCAGGGACTCGCCGAGAGGCCTACCCTAACGGAGCAGATAACAGTGACTAGAAGAACAGGCTGGATAGGGTAGCCTTGTGCTGGTGATGAGGGTCGGCTTAAACAGAACTCCTAGCCTAGCATGATTAGCCAACTATTCTGATGTCTTCTAGATAGGCTGCACTAACACGAAGTGGCCATTCGGAGAGAGCAAACCCTAATTCTTGGCCTGGGAAATCTGTAGTCTAAGCCTAACACTTCTACCACTAGCCTAGGGCTTTTGACTATCCTTGGTCGACGCTGGGGTCAGGGCTGGAATTTGGCTTAGGAGATCGGTTAATCGACTGGGATCAGTGAGATAGAGATAGCCCACTAGGGTTTCAAACCCGGTGGCCTGTTGATAGGTATGCCCATCAATGCGCCTTGGCCCACGGCTAGATGCATTGCGCCCTCGCCGTAGGATATCCTTTTCGGCAGCGGTCAGCAGGGGAGTGAGTTGCTCAATGTGAGCGGCTTGTTGTTCAGCCCGCACTAGGCTGACCACCTGACGGTGATAGGCCTGAATTCGCTTCGGTGGCGTTAAAAACAAGCCCCGCACATAAAGCTCATAAACGGCATCCCCGAGATAGGCCAAAGCTGTCGGCGACAGCTCCTGCACTTGCTGCGGTGTCAAGGCCATGATCTTTTGCTTGTCCATCACCTGGCGCTGATGTTGCAGCCAATCGCAGCTAGTCGATACGCGCTGATCATCAGCAGCGCTAGTCATCACTAACCATACCCCCGGTGAATGGGTGCTCCAGTCGGCTGGCGGTGGCTCACCTTAACCACCGTTGCTGTCTTGGTTATTGAGATGAGCGATCGCATCATCGACTGAAGGCTGTAGAGACAGAAACTTCTCTAGGCGCACCAGCTTGACAGTCTGAGTGACCCGAGGATTGGTCACAACCTGCACCGTACCACCATCGGTGGTCGCTTTTTTGACCAGCTGCACCAAGGCACCAAGTCCAGAACTATCGACAAAGTCAATGGCGCCCAGGTCCAGGATAATGTTCTTGGGGCCAGCCTCGATATACTTGGTCATCACCTTGCGGAAGGCCGGTTCTGAAAAAGCATCGAGTAAGCCCGTGAGGCGAAACAGTTGATAGGTTCCCCTGACATCGCGGGTGCCTCGTAAACTTACGGTCAGGGTTAGAGATTCAGCGATAGGAAACCTCCTCGGTGCTCCAATTCGACAGTTAAATATAAGTCAGGATAGCGGAGTACGCAAGGGGTGGAAATTCCCCCCTGGGTGAACGGCTTACCCGGCTAGATGTCCTTTAGTTTGACCCATAGCTACACCTGCCATAACGCTTTGGGGTGAGCTACCAAATGCGCGATGGAACGCTGTTGTCCTTGCCTTGATCCTTTAGAGCATTCTAGCTAGCTGTCCCCATGACTAGGGGTACTGGTTAGGGACAGTGGTCCAATTCAGGAGCCTTACTCTTGTCATTGCCCCCATAACCAGCCACTACTGGAAAGCTCTAGTAAACTAGCATATAGCGATTTGGCCATATTGTGTTGTAGTAGTCGTTATTGTCTTTGTCGATGGGTACGCATTGATTTGACAAACTTAGAGAATAAGTAATCGGCATCATGGGGACCAGGGCTAGCTTCGGGGTGATACTGCACCGAAAACAAGGGCAGGGTTTTGTGGGCTAAGCCAGCCACCGTCTGGTCATTCAAGTTGAGGTGGGTAATCGCCACCGTGTCTTCGGGAATGGTGGCGGCATCGAGGGCAAATCCATGGTTCTGGCTGGTAATTTCCACCTGGCGTTGCAGCCCACAGGGCTGGTTGAGTCCCCGATGGCCAAACTTGAGCTTAAAGCTAGAGGCCCCCAGGGAAAGCCCTAGGATTTGATGCCCCATACAAATACCAAAGGTGGGCAGTTGGTGCTCTAGCAGAGCTTTGATGAGGGGGGGAGCTTCGCTTACCGCCGCTGGATCCCCAGGCCCATTGGATAGAAAAATGCCATCGGGGTGGTAGGCCATGATCTCCTCTACGGTGCTAGTAATGGGGACCACCACGACGCGACAGCCATAGCTGGCTAGTCGCCGCAAAATGTTGCGCTTGACCCCAAAGTCGATGGCGACGACAGTTAGGGGATCGGCTTGGTCGGCGGTCGCTTCTCCAGCACTGAACTCCCATGGGGATAGGGTGCCTTCGTTCCACTCGTAGACCTCAGTCGTACTGACCTGGTTTACCAGGTTCAGCCCCGTCATGGAGGGGGCATCTTGGAGTTGACGAAGCAGCTCTTCTGGATCGAGAATTTCGGTGGAAATGGCGCCATTCATGGCTCCAACGGTGCGCAATTTACGGGTCAGGGCCCGGGTATCAATGCCAAAAATGCCGGGAATCTTATGGTGCTTTAGGTAGTTGGGCAAAGATTGGGTGGAGCGCCAGTTACTGGGAATGTCACAGATATTACGGGCGATCGCCCCTTTGATATGAGGCCGACTAGACTCTTCGTCGTCAGGATTGACCCCGGTATTCCCTAACTCTGGGTAGGTAAATGTCACAATTTGACCATAGTAGCTAGGGTCTGTCATCACCTCTTGATAACCGGTCATGCCGGTGTTAAACACCACTTCTCCCATGACGGTGCCGGAGGCCCCAAAGGACCAACCCTGAAACACCGAACCATCAGCTAAAACAAGGCAAGCGGGGGGGGCGTCTGGAAAAGCCATGGCCATTCAATCCTCTGCACTGGGCGCTCTTTATCCTAAGGCCAAAACTGCGCTTAGGCCCAAGGTTACCGTTTGTTTTTATAGCTTGATGAGCCAGTCTGGTCAGACATGTCCCAGATAGAACGTTCAAGCGGTTAAACGTTTTTAAGGTTTCCAGATGGCCTAAACCACTATAACGATTACCCTACTTACGGTTAAGCGCCTAACCCTGTGATCATTAAAGACAGATGATTCTATCCAGGGCGACACTTTTTTGACCTCAAAGGGCATCTTGAATACATAGACTGATGTTGTGGTGATTGGCTAGATCGTTGGTATGGGAAAACGCACCATGGGCTGCTTTGGAAAAACAACTCAGACCCTGGGCCTGTTGGGGGCCGGGTGGATGCTAGCTAGCTGTGGCGTCGCTGGGGATCTATGGCCAGGCATAAATTCTACGGATGGGCAAGGACGACAAGACGCAACCTTACAAGATTCCTCGGAGCAAGAGGCCCTGCCCCTAGCGATGGATCCAGCTCCGCCTGCAGCGGAGCCATCCCCTGAGCCCCAGAAGCAGCCCGATAGATTTCGGGAGGCCGTGAATCGGGCCAGCAGTGCCGTGGTAATTGGTCAGTCTGCTCAATCTGCCAGTGACTGGGAATTAGCAGCCAATCGATGGCAACAGGCGATCACCCTGATGCAGCAGGTACCTAGCCACAGCCCCAACCATGGCCAGGCCCAGGCCAAGGTGCAGGAGTATCAACAGCACCTGGCTGCCGCCCAGGCCCAAGTCTCTCGAGAACCGGTGACCTCTCAACCAACCACTGCCCCGGTGGCGGCCTCCCAACCGGCGAATGGGCTGGTGGCCCAGGTGCCGATCCAGCGACGCCAGGGCGGTACCCCGGTGGTGGCGGTGACCCTGCACGGACAACAGGGGGGCAAGACCTTTCCGATGCTATTTGATACGGGGGCTACGGCAACTTTGATCACCGCTGACATGGCTCAGGCGGCTGGGGTGGTGGTGGTGGGTGAAACCCGGGCCAGAATTGCCGATGGCAGTGTGGTCACTCTGCCCGTAGGCTATGTGGACGCCATTGAATTGGGGGGCTTGCGCAAAGAGTCAGTGCGGGTGGCCATCGGCGGCAGCTACGGCCTGTTGGGCCAAGACATCTATGGTGCATACGGCATTGCCATTGGTTCTCACCAAATTAACCTGCACCAGTAGCGGTAAATTCGTGGGATTATGCAGCAGACCTGGATGAACTGCGACCTCTGCTATGCTCACCGCCACTTTACCGACTGCTGCCCAAGCCCTAACCGAAGCCACCTCCGTACAGATGGCGGTGGCCATCCAGGTGGAGGGCGTGCAAACTCCGCTAGCCTCAGAGCCGATCCCCACCGCTTGGGCCACCGCTGGCCAGGGTCAGCCTCCGTTGGTGTTGCTCCATGGCTTTGATAGTTCCCTACTGGAATTTCGTCGGCTGTGGCCACTGCTGACCCCCCAGCGACAAACCTGGGCGGTGGATTTGCTGGGGTTTGGGTTTAGCGATCGCACCCTCAGCCCCAATCTATCTCCCCTGGCCATTAAACAGCACCTGTACAGTTTTTGGCAGCAGCAGATCGGCACCCCCATGGTGCTGGTGGGGGCCTCCATGGGCGGCGCGGCGGCTATGGATTTTGCCCTGACCCATCCCGAGGCGGTGGCTCAACTGGTGTTGATCGACGCCGCTGGCTTTGCTGCAGGCCCTGCCATGGGCAAGCTGATGGTCCCCCCCCTGGATAGCTGGGCCACAGCCTTTCTGCGCAATCCCCGAGTGCGGCGCAACATTAGCCGCCAGGCCTATTTTGACAAAAGCCTGGTCACCCCTGATGCTGAACTGTGCGCTGCCCTACACCTGGACTGCGATCGCTGGAAAGAGGCCCTAATTGCCTTCACCAAAAGTGGTGGCTATAACTTTCTGGGCCCTAAAATTCCTGATATTACCCAACCCACCCTAATTCTCTGGGGGCAGCAAGACCGAATTTTAGGCACCAAGGATGCTCAGCGATTTGAAACCGCGATCGCCCATAGCCAACTGGTCTGGATTCCCCAATGTGGCCATGTTCCCCACCTGGAAAAACCCAAGGCGACAGCGGAGGCGATTATGCAGTTTCTAGACGCTACTGTCGCTGCCAATGGAGGAATAGGTTAATCCCTACTAGCCTAGAGTAAACTGTGGGTTGGTCAAGAACCTCCACCACTGCTAGCAAATAAACTTTGCCGACGTAATGTGTGGTGCTGCCAACCCACAGTAGGGGCTATCTTAGGTTGTCCAACAACATTGGCCTACAGCCATGGCAGAATTGAGGGTAATTGTCGATTGATGGCCGCCGAATATCGTCTAGCCCCAGCTACAGAGGGGTGGCCAATGGAAGCCACATTGCAAACCGTACCGTTAGACACAAGATTGGCATTCGCCTCGCAGGCATGAGCTCTGGGTCCTGCGATCGCTGGGTTATCTTCAGGGCTTAGATCGAGGCCAATGCCAAACAGCAAAGAATTGGGGGCAAAGATAGCATGGTCTTCCCTAAAGTTAGGATCAATAAAGAAAATACGAGTGCTATCTAGGTCAGCATTAACCTCATCAATGGCCCGGTTAATAGCATCATGGGCCAAGTCTCGAAATTGCTGACAGCGTTGTTGTACCCGATTCATGGCTTCCCGAGTAGCCAAATGACCGGCCACACTCTTTAGCAGGAGTGCTGCCATCAAGGCCTGAAATCGTAAGTCGTTTCGGCTGGACTGACTGAAAATTTGGAAATAGCCTGTGACCACAACCTGCGCTTCAGGAAAAGCCGTAACTGTCTTTTCTAACAGAGCCTTCATGCCGTCATAGCAGGCTTGCTCGATCAGGGGTTCTAAATTATCACCGACAGGATTGAGAATTGTCCGGATATCGACATCATTGATGCCACCATCTAGCAAGACTAAATCAACGGATGAATCCTGTTGCTGCGTCCCCAAAAGAGCGTCTACCTGCTCTAAGATTGTCGGCCTAGCACTGGGGATTTCCCCCGGCAGCTCAATCCAACCCTCATTATCGTGGGTCGGGGACAGACCAAGACCAATGACCGCCCCAGAATGGGCTTTCACATCCTTATAAATTCCGATGTGCCCGGCCCGATTCGCAAGGGTGTTTTCCAGAATCGAGTGCATTTTCTCAGCATCCTGCAACCCTTGTCCCCACTGAATGGAGTCGCCTACCACCACTAACCGGAAGGTTTTGAGGGTAGCAGATAGGGGATCAGAGGCAATTCCTGTGGGTAAGACCGCTTTAACCGTAATCGGTTCCCCGGCCGCATTCGATTCGGATTGAGCGGGGCGTTGGAGGATAAATCTGACTTCAGAAGCGTTGACGAAAGTAATGTCTGGCATTTCTTCGTCATTCACCACCACCCGCAGATTGGGCACAAAACCACTGCCGATTAGCCGGGTTTCTTGACCGGGAACCAGCTGGGGACCGGCTTCAGCCTGGAGCAGTTGTTCAAGTTTAGGCACAATCAGCAGTTCTACCCCATTAGACTCTGCCCCATTGGACTGATCGCTGTCGGGGCGGCGGACAGTCACTTGCCGGCGGCCCCCCTCTGTAGAGGGCACCTGGAAGCGCAATAAGCCGTCTGAAACATAGGTGGTGGGGCAGGGTTGACCATTGAGGAAAACCTGATCGTTAGAACTAAAGCGATCGCCGTGCACCTGTACCGTTTCCCCCACCTGGGTTCTGCTAGGATTCAGATGTTTAATCGCTGGCTCCGTTAGCTTCTGGCGAAAAGCGTCTGGGTCGATGGGGGTAAAACGGGTGGCCTCGCTGCCATGGTGCTCACCCCGTTGTCCCTCGGTTCCATCCTGGCCGCGATTACCGTTCTGGCCGGGCCTGCCTGCCACGGCACTGTCCCTAGGGCTACAGATGCGGATACCAATCCCTTGATCAGAACGCCCAATAGCCCCTCCCTGACCACCACTGCCACCCCGGCCGCCACGTCCCCGCTGGCCGCCGCGTCCCGCCGAAACATCGACGTAGAAACCGTTGCTGTATTGATTGATCATGGGCTGGGGCATGTAGAAAGCAATCTTGCCGCCATCACCGCCGTTGCCACCGTTGCCGCCATTCCCCCCATGGCCACCGTTGCCGCCATTGCCACCGCTGCCCCCCTGGGTGCAGCTTAGATAATTCCAACTGGAATCAAAGCCTCGGGCACCATGGCCCCCATGGCCGCCGTCACCGCCATCCGCCCCCGGCCATCCGTCCTGTCCCCCCAATTCAAACAGAGGACTACCCTGCAGATCGAGGGTCCAAAATTCTAGTTCTGGGCCACTGGCACCATCCGGCCCATCACCCCCGTGCTGGCCATTTTGCCCCCGCCGACCATGCCTTACTTGCGTATTGCGGTTAGGTCTGGGAGGTAAGCCCGGCCGATTCGGGCGTTCATCAGGTTCTGGAGGTAGATAGTCGGGCTCGGGTTCTTCCCAGGTAAAGGCCACATTGTTGCCCACCTGAATCTTCTCGGCCAGAACCGTCAGATAGCGGTTTTGCCCGGTGAAGATCACGGTAGTGTTGTCTTCTAGGATGATTTCGGTGGCAGCCCAATAGGCATAGGGAATTGGCAGGACACTGGCCGTGAAGCCGAAAATGCCTGTCGGTAAGGGTTCGGGGTTAAGCAACCGGGCAATGCCCCCCATTTGTTCCAGTTGGCCCGTTGCCGCCGAGGGCCGTAGGACATTGTGAAAAGTCACTTCACGGCCATAAAGGGGGTTGCTGCGTTGTCCTCTGGTCGGTCTTAGCTGGGGCCGTAGTAATCCTGGCATTGGAATCACATTGCCTGACAGGCGCAAGGTGCCCAGGGTGGACAGACTATCAATGCCCCTCTGTTCTAGTAGGGCTTTGTGCTGTAGCATCTTTTGTCGAGTTGCAGCATCGGCCGCTACAAAACTGAGGGGAGTAATGTTGAGAGTACGAATATGTCTGCGCAGATGATTTAAATCTATTGTTGTGGCACGCCGATTTAAGGGCTGTCTAGGTGTCGTAGTGACCATAGTGTTACCTTCAAACTTGAGCATAAGCGATAGCAGAGACGCTATGCCCCATAGCCTAGGCAGACTAGCCGCCAGATGTCTGTGGGAAAACATCTGATAAACATCAGGTGTTTGGGAGAGGATCTGGGGGTGTAGTTTGCTTCCCTTGAGAGTGGGAACTTTGCGATCTACCGAATCTGAATCAATGTCCGAAATCCTTTACTGAGGCGGTGTATTAGAGAAGTAAGACAGAGATTAACTACTAATAGCTTGGTTCCATGACGGATTATGTGCCGCTCTTACCACAAACGCCACGGCTTGATGCTGAAACAGCGTTGCTATTTTTAGCCTCACTGTTGCGTGATTCCAGCCTGAATACCCTTCAGGAGCTCGTGTTTCAACAGGCCTGGGAACGCAGAACCTATCAGCAGATAGCCCATGAATTTAAATATAACGACGACTACATTCGCGATGTGGGACATCGTCTGTGGCGTCAGCTGTCTAAGGCTTTGGGGGAGAAAATTACCAAAAAAAATGTGAGAGCTGTGGTACAACGGCGATGGCAACAGCGGCAAGCCCTAGGTCAAGTTTCCATGGAGCACCGCTATCCGCTCTGCAATTTCTGCCAGGATTGGCACCAACTTGGGGAGACTAGCCGGGTCTATGGACGCACTCGGGAACTCGCACAGCTTCGGCAGTGGATCTTAGGGGATAGTTCAAAGTCTGGCCCAGAGCGCGATCGCCGCCAACTGATTAATATTTTAGGATTAGCGGGGAGCGGTAAAACAACCCTGGCGATCGCCCTAGTGAAGGCGCTGCACCATGACTTTGAACATGTGGTTTGGTGCAGTTTAGAGCATGCCCCGCCCTTACCAGATCTACTAAGGGAACTACTGGGTAGGACATCATCTCCCCCTGGTTTACCCCCTGAAGGGGCTGATACAGAGTTGTTGATACGTCAGCTCTTAAACACGATGGAGCAGCACCGCTGTTTGATTGTCTTGGATGGTTTTGAAACTGTGCTAAGGCCAGGCAAGATTCCCTCCCGGCGTCAGGACAACTATCGTCTAGGCTACGGTGGCTATGGCGATTTGCTGGCCCACATTGCCCGATTTTCCCACCGCAGCTGTTGTTTACTCACCAGCCGTGAGTCACCCCTGACCGCAACCCAAATGACGGCTCTGTCGACGCGGGTCCTGAGCTTGAGGGGGCTGGAGCAAGATCAGGCCCAACCGTTAATGCAATCGATGGGATCGTTGAGTGGGTCCACAGAAGCCTGGCAACAACTGATTCATTACTATGGGGGCAATCCCCTCTGGCTCAAACTGGTGGCTGTCACCATTCAGCAGATGTTTGGGGGAAATTTGAGTCAGTTTTGGCACCAGGACATTCGCCTGTTTGGCGATGGATGGGACCTGCTAGACCAGCAATGTCGTCGTTTAACACCGCTGGATTTGGAAGTACTGGTTTGGTTAGCCCTTGCTGGCGAACCCTTAGAGATTAAGGATCTGACAGCTTGCCTATGCCCTCAGCACCGCCAACGGCGCGTGTTAGAAGCCCTATCTCGTCTGTGGAATCATGCCCTGATTGAGCGCCAACAGGTTCATCAACCAAAGGGTGTAACGACCCTAGGCTTTACGCTCCAGCCTGTGCTTAAGGACTACATTAACCAATGGTGGGTAAGCGGCTGAATACAGTCTGGCATGTCGTTCTGGGGTTTGTTCACCACATGGAATACTCCTTGGCTGCCCAATCTGTGATGCTTTTATTGGAGCCGCTATAGCGAGGATAGCGAAGTTTCATGGCTAAAGCAGTGATAATAGAGGCGTTGGCGCGTGAGCGAAAGCTGGCGGAACTAACGGCTGCTACTAGAGAAACCTATGAAGCCGCTTGAGGGGGCGATCGCCCTGGTCACTGGAGCTACCCGAGGCTTGGGCAAAGGCATCGCTATCGGCCTGGGAGAAGCTGGAGCCACGGTCTATATCACTGGGCGCACGCTCACATCCTCCCCTGAGTCCACCGGATCTGCTGGTGAATAATGCCTATGCTGGCGTGCCAGCCCTCAGAGCCGCCTACGGCAAACCTTTCTGGGAGTCAGAGCCTGGGTTCTGGGATGCCTGCAATGATGTGGGCCTGCACAGTCACTATGTGGCCAGCATCTATACCGCAGCTTCTAACCCTGGCAGGTAAAGCGCTACCGCATCCCAAACCCGCTGCCAAGTCAATGCCACCCAGGTAGTCATGCACCAACACATTCCGAAAACCAGACAGCGCCCTCCAATCCACCTCCGGCGCTTGCCTTTTCAGGTCGTCCGACAATCGCTGGGTCGATTCTGCCATCGTTTGCAAACGCCGCAAAACCGCATCCTGCACCAGAGCACTTCCCATAAACGCAGCCTTGCCATTGCGTGTATAGTCCTGAATTAGCGTCACACAATCCAAAATATGCTCCAGATAAATCCGGTTATCATGGACAGTCATAGGGGCATTAGTCCGCCAATACCTGTCCCCGAATTAGCGGACTAATGCCCCGTTCCGTTAGTACATCCACCCTTTGCCCCAACAGATCCTGCAAGTCCATCAGCAATCCCCCTGGGAACCAGGGCGTCACCTTTTCTGGGTCATAATCAACCAAAAAATCAATGTCGCTCTCGCGAGTATCTTCCCCCCGCACGACTGAGCCAAACACCCGCACATTAAACGCCCCATGTTTGGCGGCAACTTCCAAAACCTGTTCCCGCTTGTCTTGCAAGGTTTCTAACAACGTCATCAGATCACCCCCTCCAGGTCAAAACCCACCTTGGCTAATTGGATCTTAATCTCTCTAGCGCTGCGGCTTCCTTCATCTGCGCCGCCAGTTTCGCCGTCAACGCCGTCATCTTGTCCTCAAACGGTACCCCGTCATCCTCTGACTCATCTATCAATTGCCCAATCGTTGGCTGCTTCGCCTAGGCCTTCAGCGCTGACCACCGCGCCGCCTCTGGCACAAAGAACACATTCTTCGCCTTGGGCATACCAGTTCATACTTACGTCAGAGATTCCTAAGCGTATGTCCGGCGAGCGCTAGTTTGCAACAGCCATGAAGCCAGAATGAAATTAAACTCAGTATTACGCGATCGCAATTACGCGATCGCACCCCCACTCAGCCTCAGCCACCCAGCCTCAACTCATACACCCACCGCCACTTCACAACAGGGGCCGCTCCAGCAGCTTATCGGTAAAGCGTAGGATGGCAAAGGGCTTATCCCCCAACTGCTTTTTTACGGATAGATGTCTCTAGCGTTTTGCCGGGAGAAAGGTGTCAGGTTCTGGGGAGAAGTTCACGTCTTCGTAGATATCCGCGATCGCGCATTGAAAATTGAGGCTAGGAAACTCCACTGTGATTGGCTCGGAGTCAGCTTCAGGAAAATACGGGGTGAGTTCCCATTTGCCAGCGGCATTAATACGATAAATTTCCACCCCCTGGCTGACTCCATTGACATGGATGATTCTGATTCAGAAGCGTTTTCTCAAACCCTGGCAGAATGACAGGTAGGTGCCACAATTTTGGAACCAGACAGAGAAACCCATGGGAAAGCTTGAGGCAAAGATCGCCGTGGTGACAGGAGCCACTCAACTTAGCGATCGCCCTTCACGTAGGGAATCCCTAGGGCAGTTGGCGTTTTGTCCCGTAGGCGACAGCTGGCCAGCACTATCAACGTCAGTCCGTAGGGCAGCATCAAAAAAAACTCATAGGGAATATCCTCCGAGCCCAGGGCTTGCAGGCGAAATTGCAGCGCATCGGCAACCCCAAACAGCAAGGCTCCAGCCAGGGCAAGGGAGGGATGCCAGCGGGAAAAGTAGACCAGGGCAATGGCGATCCACCCTCGCCCGGCGGTGATTCCCTCGATAAAAAGATTCAGCTGCACGACGGTCAGCACAGCCCCCCCCAAGCCCGCCAGTCCTGAGCCCACCAGGGTACAGAGATAGCGAATGCGGGTCACATCCATACCCGAGCTTTCCACTGCCGCAGGATGTTCCCCGGTGGCCCGCATCAGCAGCCCCCAATTCGATCGATATAGCAGCCAGCCGCAGAGAATCACCAGCAGCCCGCTCAGGTAAACCACAGGATTGTGGTTAAACAGCACCCTGCCCACAAAGGGGAGGTCGGCTAAGCCAGGAATTGGCCAGGAGGAAATGCCGCTGACCCGAGCCTGGGTGAGAGCTGGAAAGGCTCTGTAAAAATAGGTGGACAGGCTTTGGCCCAGGAGCACCAGGGTAATACCAGCCACCACCTGATCCGTTCGGCAGGTAATGGCCAATACCGCCATCAGCAATCCCATCACCATGCCAGCTCCGGCCCCGGCGGCCAGTCCTACCCAGGCCGCCAGGGTGGGGTCAAGATTGGCGGTTTCCAGGGTAACGGTGGTGGCAAATCCAGCCAGGGCACCCATCAGCATCACCCCCTCTAGCCCTAGGTTCATCACCCCAGACAGTTGGGTGATAATTTCCCCCAGCACCGCTAGCAGCACAGGCACCGCCAGACGGATACCAGCGGTGAGGATAGCGATTAGGAAGGGCAGGGTGAGGATTTGGTGCCAGGGCATGGGGAGTGGTGGGGGGATGGGGGGATGGGGGGGTGGGGGGAGTTTTGGATTTTGGATTTTGGATTCGTAGGGTGCATTAGCGGTTTGGGTCTGGGTATTGGCGGTCAACCTGGGGCCGCAATGCACCGGTCGGGTAAGGGGAATGGGAACATGGGCGAGAACGGGAATTAGCGTTTGGCGATCGCGTTGCCAGCCAGGACCCCTAGGACGAGCAGAGCTTGCAGGACGCCAGCGACGGCGACGGGGACTTGCAGGGTGACATTCAGGGCTTGGGCGCCGACGACTAGGGCGGAAAAGAGGACGGCGGCAATCAGGGTGCCGATCGGGCTGAGCTGCCCTAGCAGGGCAACCAAAATGCCGGTGAAGCCATAGCCATCGGAAATATTAGGGCGCAGGCGGAGGTAGGTGTAGCTAATTTCGATCATCCCCGCTAGACCGGCAAGGGAACCGCTAATGAGCAGGGCGATCAGCCTGTGGCGGTGGGGCCAAATGCCAACGCTGCGGGCGACGGTGGGGCCGTTGCCAACGGCCCGGAGGCGAAACCCCAACGGCGTGCGCCATAGCAGTAAATAGGTCAAAGGAACCAGCAGCAGGGCCAGCAGAACCCCAATGTGCAGGCGGGTGCCGAATAGGCGAGGCAGTTGGGCGGTGGCGGCAAAGCGGGCGGTTTCGGGCAAAAAGCCGTTGGGGTCCCGCAGGGGAACTCGGGCCACATACTGCACCAGCAAAATGCCGATGTAGTTGAGCATCAAGGTGCCAATAATCAAGTTGACTCCCCGCTTGAGTTGCAGCAGGCCAGCGATCAGACTCCACAGTAACCCGCCCCCTAATCCGGCCAGCACCATAGCGAGCATCATGATCGGGGCTGGGAGGTCGGGCTGCACCAGGGCGACGGTACCGGCGAGCAGAGCACCGATGTGGTACTGCCCTTCTGCGCCGATATTCCAAACCCGGGCTTGAAAGGCGATGGTCAACCCCAGGGCGATAATTAAGATCGGTGTGGCCTTGAGCAGGGTTTCGGTGATCTGACGGGAACCGCCGAACGCACCAGCCATGAAGGTCTGATAGGCCTCTAGGGGGTTCACACCGCTGAGGGCAATGACGATGCTGCTAAGGAATAGGGCGATTAAGACCCCTAAGGCCGGGGCCAAGGCCTTGAGCCGGGGGCTGAGGGAAGTGGGGGCCAAGGGGGATGGATCAGCGGTCATGGGCCATGGGGATAGACAAGGTTTCAGGGGGGTGCTTGCCCGCCATCATCAGTCCTAGGTGATTGACATTGGCGGTGGCCGCGTTGGCCCAGCCAACGATCTGGCCTTCGTAAAGCACGGCAATGCGATCGCACAAGCGCAAAATTTCATCGAGCTCAGTGGAAATCAGCAGAATTGCGGCTCCGGCATCGCGCTGGGCCATCAACTGAGCGTGAACATAGTCAATGGCCCCCACATCTAGGCCTCGGGTGGGCTGGGCCGCCAGAATCACCTGGGGTTGGCGAGAAAGTTCTCGGGCAATCACGACCTTCTGGGCATTCCCCCCTGACAGCTGGCGGCTCGGGGTCTGCACCGAGGGAGTCCGCACCAGGTAGTCGTTGACCAGGGTCATGGCCTGTTGGGCCATCACCTTGGGGCGCAGCATCCCCCGTCGCTGAAACGGCGGATACCGATAATCGCGCAATAGCAGATTTTCGGTGACAGAAAACGCCCCAATCAGCCCCATGGTGTAGCGATCGGAGGGAATGTGGGCCAGGGTGCCCTGGCTGTGAATCGTACCCTGGTTCGGGGGGCGTAGTCCGACGATCACCTCCTCTAGCTCTCGCTGACCGTTGCCATCGACCCCGGCAATGCCGACAATTTCCCCACTGTGGACGGTCAGGGAAATGGCGTCTAGGGCCGGACGCTGGTGGTGGCCCTGGACGGAAACCGCCTCTAAGCGCAATCTGGGTTCAGGGCGATCGCGGCTAGCTCGCTCAGGACGGGTGAAGTCCACCTCTCGCCCTACCATCATTTCGGCTAGGCGGTGGGTGTCACAGTCGGCGGCGGCCACGGTACCCATGGTCTGGCCATCTCGCAGCACAGTGATCCGATCGCAGACCGCCAACACCTCATTCAACTTGTGGCTGATAAAAATGATCGAGGTCCCCTGGGCCGCCAACTGTTGCAGCGTGGCGATTAACCCCTGGGTCTCCTGGGGGGTGAGTACAGCCGTGGGCTCATCGAGAATTAACACTCGGGCCTGGCGATAGAGGGCTTTGAGAATTTCCACCCGCTGCTGCTGCCCCACAGACAGCTGCCACACCGGCATGGCTGGGTCTAGATCTAACCCGTAGCGACTGGCCAATTGCCGCAGTCGCTGGTGCAGCCGTTTAGGATTATCCCGCCACAGCTGTTTACGTTCCCCCAGCACCAGATTCTCGGCCACGGTAAAGCGTTCCACCAACTGGAAGTGCTGGTGCACCATGCCAATCCCCGCCGCGATCGCATCGGCCGGACGATGAAACTGCACCGGTCGCCCTTGCAGCTGAATCTGCCCCTGATCAGGCCGGTACAGGCCACAGAGAATATTCATCAGGGTGGTTTTGCCAGCCCCATTTTCCCCCAGCAGGCCGTGGATTTCACCGCCCTGGACGGCAAAGTTGACCCCCTGGTTGGCGACTACCCCCGGGAATCGCTTGGTGATGTCGATCATGGCGATCGCAGTAGTCGCAGGTGAAACGGGTGGGTCAGACATCGCTAGAGACAAAAGGCTTGGAGAATACCATAGCAGCCACCAGCAGAAATAGGCCCAGGCCAAGCCAGAATAGGGCAAAGGCCCTAAATTTTTCACTTTCTTTGCCCCCAGGCTGCTTGCAAAACTCGAGCTGCAAGATCCACAGGGGCGGCGGTGATCACCACCATAAGTCAATGGTCAAAATTGTGCAGCAGGGTGACCGAGTCCTCCTACCCTGGGTCTGCCTGTGGGGGGTTTTGACCCCCATCATCCATCAACCAACCCTCTACAAACTGCTGGCCAGGGCAGGCTCTGGCAACGAACTCAACAGTTTTTTCAGGTGCTTCAGGGCCGGGGTGACAATGGCGATGAAGTACGCCTCCCGCAGCTTTCGATCTGGGGCGCTGCCATGGACGTAGGCGCAACCGCCAGGCAAGACCCAAACGCCCCCAGCACAATTTCCGAGGGGTTAGGGGCGGTGTTGCCCCCCAGTAACCCAGGGGGCTCGTCAATCACAAAAGGCGAGAGATCGCGGGCAAAATTGAGGCTGCGAAATTTGCCTTCGCAAACGGTTTTGACCGTCAAGGTCTTATCAGCCGAGTTAGCCCGGTTCTTTTCCCCCAGATCTTTCAATCCGTCAGTGGGAATGGGTGTCAAGGAGGTTGTTACGTTTGCCATGATCTCACCAAATAGAAAAGTCTATCTAAATCAAGATTAGGCAAACTGAACCGTAAAAGCTGTATGTAGAGATACAGAACTAGGCCCTTGCCCCAGGCACCATAAATTTCTTCAGGGAGGTTGCTTTACCGCTATTATTAACCCGCAAGGGGAAATCATTGGCGATCCCATTACGGCAGGAGAAGGGATGGCGATCGCGGATTTAGACTTCTCGATGATTTTCAAGCGCAAGCGGATGATGGATGTCGTAGGCCACTATGCTCGGCCCGACCTGCTCCAACTCCAGGTCAACCAACAGGCGTGGAGCGTTATGCAGCCCATGGCCCGCCCAGTCCCCGATGCCACTGCGCCTGCCCCCCCCCCACACTAGACGACCCCGATCCGCTGCCGGAAACCGTCCCCTCGGAGTCCTAGGCGTGCGGCAGGCGTGGCCATCCCTGAGCCTTTTGGCCGCTTGATGTTATGCTCGCTCAACCACCTCTCTCCACCATGGAACACCAACGGTTAATTACGGAACTGCAAACCCGGGGCTTACACCTGGGAGAGGCTACCCCCGGGGTGGCTGGGCGCCAGGGAGGGGCTTGGTAGCCACCAGCGATCGCCTGATTCAACTGGGGGTATATCCCTTTGTGGTGCCCTTTGTGCCCATCACCGACACCCCCCTAGCCCAACATCCGGCCCCCAGCACTGAGTTTATGTTTGCCCTCTATCAGCAGGTGAGTGACTTACTGCAGGCTGCAGGTATGACCTCAGAGCGGATTAGAGCGGGCTGTGCCAAATGTGGGGCTTGCTCAGCCCTGTCTACTTTTGAGCGTTAGAATCCGGTCAATGCCCCAGGTTTTGAGGTGTTGTTCCGGTTTACACTCAGTTCAAGCTCAGTAGCCCCGTTAAAAATTAGAGTTTTATTTGTGGGCAACTTTTTATTTGTGGGCAACTATAGATCTCGAACTAGACTTGGTATAATCCCGCGTTGGTAGCATCAGGGGCTGTATCCAGCGGCCTGCTAGGGTAATTTTCTAAACAAAACCGACATCGTATCGGGTTGACTATGGTAAACCTCAAACGCACCCGTGAAGACATCCTGGAATCGGTGATTGATACGGTTCATCGCCATGGGCTGACCGCTACCGGACTGAGCAAGTTATTTCACCTGAGTGGTGCTTCCTCGGGCAGCTTTTACAACTATTTTTCCTCTAAACAAGAGCTGGGCCATGCCCTGATTGATTTTGAATGGGAAAAGCTGAAGACGAATGTCCTAGAGCCATCACAGGAGCACTACGAGTCGCCCATTGATCAGCTGTTTTGGATTCTCGACGTACTGGAGCAAAAGCAACACAAAGAACCCTTCTGTGGCGGTTGCCTACTGGGTAATTTAATTGTTGATTTAGTAGAGCAGGATCCTAGCTTTCGGCAGCATCTGGCTCAGGTGTTTAGTCAGTGGGAAGGGGCGATCGCCGATCGATTGAAACAGGGTCAAGCACAGCTCACCGCTGATACTAATCCAGACATTCTGGCTGGGCAAATTATGACCGTGCTCGAAGGCGCTATGCTGATGGGCAAACTGCACCAGGATACGGCTCGCTTGCACCAGGGCTTTGATGTGGCGCGACGGCTAGTTACTCTGGCACTCCAGGAGCCCCCGACCGAACGGCGTTAGTTGCTGGAAGCAGGAAAAACCATAATTTGGACACTGTAGCCTGTAGCCAACTCCGTAAAACACCCAAGGTTTCCCTGGCATTGGAGCCAAGGGTATCCAGTAGAATTAAGGTGTTGAAGACTACACCGACAGTACCCATGGCCACCACAGCAGACGATGTATGGCGATTGCTGGCAGAACTGGTCGAAGCCCAAAAAGAAACGACTCGCCAGTTCCAAGAAACTGACCGCAAGTTCCAGGAAACTGACCGCAAGTTCCAGGAAATGCGCCAGTCCATGGCGCTCAGTCATCAAGAAACGGAGCGCATTGTTCAAGAAACGCGCCAGGATATGGAGCGGGCCAATCGCCAAGTGAATCAACAGTTGGGTGCCTTGGGCGGGAAGTGGGGACTGTTTGTGGAAAACCTGGTAGCCCCAGCCTGTAAGACCCTATTTCTGGATCGGGGTATTCCTGTGCATCAGGTCAGCCAGCGGGTGCAAAAGATCCGCGATGGCGACACCTTGGAAATTGACGTGCTGGTGCAGAACCAGGACCATGTCTTGGCGGTGGAGGTGAAAAGTACCCTGAGCGTTGAGGATGTCAAGGAGTTTGTAGCGGACTTGCAACAGTTTCACCACTTTTTCCCGGAACATGCTGAGCGACAACTCTATGGTGCGGTGGCCGGAATCGCTTTTGACCAGGGGGCCGATCGCTATGCCTATCGTCAGGGGTTGTTCGTCTTAGCCCAATCCGGGGAGACCATGGTTATCCTCAACGATGCCGATTTTGAACCGAGGGCTTGGTAGGGTCAAAGGGACTGGTAAGCCGCTAGGTGCTGCCGGGCCGAGGTTTGCCAGGTGTATTGAGACAATAGGGTTTGGCTATGTTGCACTAGGGCCTGGGCCTGGGTCGGTTGGGCGGCGGCAACCATGGCCTGGGCTAGGGCCGGGACTGACTGGGGTGGCACCAGCAGGGCTTGGTCTGGGGCCAAGAACTCGGTGAAGGGAGGCTCGTTAGCGGTAACCACAGGCAGACCAGCGGCGATCGCCTCTAGCACCACCAGCCCCCAGCCTTCCTTGACAGAAGGAAAGCAAAACACATCGGCACTGCGGTATAGCCCTGGCAATTCGGCATCGGGCACCACCCCCGGCAAGATCAAATCAGTACCCACGGCCAACCCCAGGCTGGCAAGCTGTTGGAAAAATTGGTCCCGGTAGGGTTGGTAGTCAAACAGGGTGGCCCCCCCAGCGATCACCAACTGGGCCTGGGGATATTGCGATCGCACCTGGGCAAATGCTGCCAGTAGGGCAATAGAGTTTTTCCGGGGTTCAATGCCCCCCACCGTTAGGTAAATGGGATGCCCCGTGAGGCCATAGGTGGCTCTGAGGCAGGCATCCTCTGCCTGGGGGTGGGGACTAAAGCGGTCTTGGTTCACCCCATTCACCACCCGCATTGCCGCCAGACTGTAGTCCTGGGCCAGGGCGCGCTGCCAGCGATCGCTCACACACAGACACAAATCCGCCTGGCGAATTGAGGTGTCCTGGCACTGGCGCAGGTAAGGACTGGCATAGTCTTCCACATGGTGTACGGTACGCACCACGTGGGGCACTATCCCTTGCTGCCGAAGCTGTACCAGGGCATTGGCCCCAATGCAGTCCTGGGCGTGGTAAACATCGTAGGTTTCTTTGACCTGCCCCAAAAAATCGACAAATTCCTGGATCCGCTGGCGAATCAGGTCATCGAGGGCTGCGGGGGGCGGGCCAGCGGGAATACCGTAAAACCCACAGGGAAGGGAGTAATTGCAGCCCTGGCCATCCTTGTCAAGGGCATAAATAGCCACGGCATGGCCCAACTGGTGCAGAGCGGTGGCCAATTCCCAGGTATGGACAACGCTGCCCCGGGGCTTGGTGGAGTAGGTGAGCAGGGCAATGTTCATGGCGCGATCCCATGGGCAGGGGGGGCGGGGGTGGTAAAACCAGTCAGGGGCTGGGCGGACAGATCCCAAAACACTTCTGTTTCTGTCCCAGATTTTAGGATCAGCTGGGGCTGATTCACCATCTGCCCAATCGCCTGGCAGGTAACCCCCTCCTGTGCAAAGCACCTTTGCACCGTCTGCAAGTGGGCCGGTGGCACACTCAGCAAAAACCCATAGCTGGGAAAACACCGCAGCCAGGTAGCTAACGGGACCGTAGCAGGGCGAGGAATGGCCGCCACATCCAGCACAGCCCCACAGCCGGAGGTTTCCAACAGCATCAACGCCGTTCCCAGGATGCCGCCCATGCTGACATCCTTCCCTGCTCCACACAGCCCCTGCTCCGCCAAATAAGGCAACAGCCCCAACTGGCGTTGTAGAGCCGCAGGTTCCGCCTGGGTAGCGGCATCCCAAAAAGGGTACTGGGGATGTAATTGGCCCGTGAGCTGGGTGGCCAGCACCAGCACCTGGCCCGGTTGGGCCGCAAAACTGGAGAGCAGTTGGGTAGCCCGACCCAGAATAGCCACCGACAGAGCGCCATAGGGGCTGTGGCAATTGGTGTGCCCGCCCACAATTGGCACGTTAAACGCCTGGGAAGCCGCCACCATCCCTTGCCAGAGCTGATCTGCCTGCTCGGTGGACGGGCTCCACAGGGCATCCACCACCGCCAAGGGCCGCCCCCCCATGGCATAGATATCGCTGACGTTGACCAGTACCCCGCACCAGCCTGCAAACCAGGGGTCGCTTACCACCAGGGGGGGCCACAAACCCTCGGCAGCCAGCAATAAGTAGCCCTGCCCATCGGGGATGGCAGCACAGTCATCCCCCAGCCAGATTGGGGAGCCGGTTTGGTTGTGGGGCACGTAGCGCCCTAGATGGGCCGCCGCCGTTTGAATATCTTGTTTCTGCCCCAAGCCCAAAGCCGGTCGCACCTGGGCAATTAACTCGGTCAGCATTGATCTAGTTCTGCTCACACCCTACCCAGCTTGAAGTAACCTGACATCAACTCCGAAGGTGTCACATCTCGAATCAGTAAGAAGTACCTGCTGGCTAACCTCGTCATCATCAGCTTGATCTGTAAGTAGATAGCCCCAGCGCACCAGTTGGGTAGAGATCCAACTGGCAAAACTCTTCCAGGGATAGCGCACCAACACCTAGACCAAGTCCAGCTCGGGAGCTGGCGTTTTCCCACAGACAGCACTCCAGGGCTGAACTTGGATTTGATTTTGGCGATACTGATTAACTCAGTCAAAGTCATTCAGTCGAAGTAACCGTCTTGACGTGTGCCTAGGCACACTACTCCTAGGCACACTACTGAGGGACAAAAGGCACTTCTTTGGTACCCGCCGCAATCTCTGCCTTGGTGGTGTCGATCGCAGCGATCGTATCCTCACCCACCTGGTCTGCAAAGGCCGAGGTAACTTCGACTTGAATCACATCCTCTGGCACCCCGAGGCTGTAGAACTGGTCAGCAAAGGTGCCTGCCGCTGTGTCCTCCAGCATCTGTTGAAACAGGGGCACCATGTTCCAGAGCAGGTTGGCCGCGACCACATCGGGTCCTAGGGACGACATATCCCCCACGTAACTAGTGGCAAACCCATCCACCTCTTTGGCCGCCTCAATTTGGCCCAGGGTAGGCCCCTGGCCGCAGCCAATCCAGTAGTCAACCCCAGTCTCCGCTTGGGAGAGGGCCGCCTCTTTGGCCTTGGCCACGTCGTACCAGTCCCCCACGGCGGCACTGGTCAGGGTGGTGTCAGGGCGCACCGACTGAGCCCCCGCCAGCATCGCCTCCCCCATGGCGTGACAGACTGGAATATCAAACCCATAGAGGGCTCCGAGTTGCCCGGTTTCACTTAGTTCGGCGGCAATCAGGCCTACCAGGTAAGCCCCCTGGTAAAAGGGTTGGTCATAGTCGGCTACATTTTCAGCGGTGCCGTCAATGCCCCCGGCCCAGGCAAAGTTGACATCTGGAAACTCTTGGGCCACCTGAAACACCGCATCTTGATAGCTGAAGGAGTGGGCCACAATCAAGTCGTAGCCCTGCTCGGCATATTGACGCAACACCGCCGCCACATTGGCCGGGTCCACCGCTTCCGACACGGCCACGTCCACCCCGTCGGCCCTCAGGGCTTCGCCAGCATCGTAGGCTGCCTGATCCCAGGACTGGTCTGTGGATGAGCCGCTCAGGACTAGGGCCAACCGGGGAGATTCAGCCTCGGCAGGCGCTTCGGTTGTATCGGCAGTGGTCTCTGCCGTATCAGTCGGCGTCGTTCCATTCCCACAGGCCGCCAACGTCAGCAGCGGCACCGTCGCCACCACCGCCACCAGCGATCGCCCCACCGCCCCAGAAAAAAGTCGTAGCGTCATAGTTTTCTCACACCATTGCTGACATTAAGGGAACACCAATTTTCGGACAAAAAGTGACATCCTCGCTACCTTTTGAAAGGTGTTAGGGGGCAGGGGACAGGGAATAGGGGACAGGTTTTAGGTGTCAGGTTTTAGGTGTCGGGTCTACGGTGAAGGGCGAAACCGTGAACCGTGAACCGTAGACCGTGAACCGCAATCCCGACACCCGATACCCCCTTAATAGGTGACCTGCAACCGTTGCATCAAATGCTCACCAGAGGTAATCGGCGGATACTTGGGTGGATTGTCGGCGCTCTGACAGGTGGGCAGGCAGACAATCTCCGCGTCGGCGTCGGGTTGGCAAAAAAAGGCGATCGAGTAACGATGGCGCTGAGTTTTGTCGCCCTGGGGCAGCCCCACTCGGTGTTTGGTCGAGCGAAACACGCCATTACTCCAGCGTTCGGTCAAGTCGCCAGTGTTGATCAGGACTGTACCGGGAAGCGCGGGGGCGGCTATCCATTCCCCTTGATGGTTCAGCACCTCTAGCCCACCCACATCATCCTGAAAGAGTAGGGTCAGGGTGCCATAGTCAGAGTGAGCCCCAGCCCGAATTTGACCCGGCTTGGGGAGGGTTGCCAGGGGCGGGTAGTGCAGCAGTCGCAGGGTGTAGTTATGGGTGGCATGCTGATGGACAAAAAAGGTTTCGGGCATTCCCAGGGCCAGGGCAAAGGCGCGAAAGATCCGGTCGGCGGCTGTGGCACAGGTGTCAAAAAAAGCTTGGGTGCCGATCCGAAAGTCCTCCTGGCCGACGGGCCAGCAGTTTTGCACCAGGGCGGCTCCCCGGGCGGCGGCTTCCTCGGCGCTGGCCTCCCGTCCCATGTTGAAGGCTTCTTTTAAATCTCCAGGTTGGGTTTCGTCCAACCGCTCCCGCTCTAGCCCCACATAGCCGCGGTTGCTAAATTCGTTGGACCAGGCCAGGGTCTGCTTTTCTTTTAGGGGAAGGGCAAAAAACCGCTGCGATCGCTGAAAGGCTTGATCAATAGACGATTGGGGAATACCGTGGTTGGTCAGGTACAAAAAGCCGACCTGGTGACAAGCCCGATAAATCTCAGCCGCCCCTTGGCGCTGTCCCTGGGGGTCATCTCTGAGAAAAACGGAAAAGTCAACGAGCGGAATATCCATCCGTGTTTCCACGGTCATAAGCACACCTCGGGGGCAGAGAGATAGCTATTTCAGCAGGTCAAACAGACCATCGTCAATATCATAGCCCAGCATTTGGGTCATGAATTTCAGCCGAGTGTAGCGGCCAATGCCCTGGGATTTGAGCCAGGCGGCGATCGCGAAGATTTTCTGCATCATAAAAATTTCCAGGGCCTCGGGGTTATAGCGAATCCCTTCCGTTGGGCTGAACTGGTGGGGGACTAACATGGCCGCATAACGCCCCAGTTCCCCTGCTTCCCAGTCCAGCAGCAGCGGCAACCAAGGATAGCGACTATCTAAGCGAATAAACCACAGACGCACCTCTGGCAGTTCAGACAATTCTCTGGGGTCTGTGGGGTCTCGGTCTATCTTCACCACAAAGCGTAGGTTGACATCCTCTTCCAGGGCTTTACCCGCAGCTAGTAAAGGCTCTATCACCTCCACCGCTGGGGTCAAGTCTAAGGTGTGCAGGTGAGTTTCAGTCAAGGTAACGGTATGGGCCATGGCACAGGAACAGCCGACTACATCATCAGGTCACCCCCATTGTGGCAGGGTTTATCCGTCCCGTCTTATGGAATTGGGCCTAGGCCGGGGCATCTGCATGCCATCATAGGTATCGCTTTACCCATCGATGTTGTTGCAACTGGTTTAGGCTGTAGCCCATGGCTAACTCTCCCCTGCATGTGTGTATTATTTTGGGCACCCGCCCAGAGGCGATCAAGCTGGCTCCTGTGATCCAGGCCTTTCAGCTCGATCCGGCGGTAAAAACCCAGGTGGTACTCACGGGCCAACACCGGGAAATGGTGGATCAGGTGATGGCGTTGTTTGGCCTCAAGGCTGATGCTGATTTGGCGATTATGCAGCCCCAGCAGACCCTCACCGACATTACCTGCCGCAGCCTACAAGGCCTTGAGAATTACTTTCGCCAAACTCAGCCCGATCTGGTCATCGTCCAGGGGGATACGACCACCGCTTTTGCAGCGGCCTTAGCCGCTTTCTATCAAAAAATTCCAGTGGGCCATGTGGAAGCTGGACTGCGCACTGACAACATTTATAGCCCCTATCCGGAAGAAGCCAACCGGCGATTGATTTCCCAGCTCACCACCCTGCACTTTGCCCCCACCACCAAGGCGGTGGAACAGCTTAAGGCCTCTAATGTGGTAGGCCAAATTCACCACACTGGCAACACGGTAATTGATGCCCTGCTAACGGTGGCCCAGCAAACCCCCGACTGTGCTATCCCCGGCCTTGATTGGGATCGCCAGCGGGTGTTGCTAGCGACGGTGCACCGTCGGGAAAATTGGGGAGAGGCCCTGCAAGCTATTGCTGAGGGGTTTCTGGCCGTGTTGGATGAACAGCCGGATACAGCTTTACTACTGCCCTTGCACCGTAACCCGGTGGTCCGCGAACCGCTCACGGTGCTGCTGGGCCATCATCCCCGAGTGTTTCTGACCGAACCATTGGATTACCGGGCTCTGGTGGGGGCCATGGGTCGCTGTCACCTGCTGCTGACTGACTCCGGTGGTCTGCAAGAGGAGGCCCCTGGCCTGGGTAAGCCGGTGCTGGTGTTGCGCGATACCACCGAACGGCCCGAGGCGATTGAGGCCGGTACCGCGCGGTTGATTGGTACCGAGGCGGCATCAATTCGCACCCATGCCCTGGCCTTACTGACTGATCCGGTGGCCTACGATGCTATGGCCAAAGCGGTGAACCCCTTTGGTGATGGCCATGCGGCGGAACGCATTCTCACTATTGTGAAACATTATTTTGCATCTCTTGCTTAGACATCTCTCTCTTAGAACAGATGTCCAAACGGATCGAGGCCAAGGAAACTATAGGAACAGTTACTTGTAGCTGCGACGGAATTGGGATAACCCTGGGATGACACGTATGCAAAACCAGTCAGGTTCGGGCACCGGCTTGGCTATAGCCACGGGACTCGCGATCGCAGCCACCATTGTGATCAACACCCTATCAAATCTATTTCCTCCGAATGGGCAAAATGTGGGTGAGATCGCCAACACGGTTTTGGCTGGGGTACTGATTACCCCGGCCAACTATGCCTTTGCCATTTGGGGATTGATTTACCTGGGTTTGATTGCCTATGGGATCTACCAATTCAGCCCCGATCGCCGTGACCAGCCTCAAATCCAGCGCACTAATCAATTGCTAATTGTGGCCTGTGTGGCCCAGATCATCTGGATTTTTCTATTTACCCTAGAGCAATTTGGCTGGTCTATTTTGGCCATGCTGGGCATTTTGCTGCCCTTGATGGGTATCTACCTCACCCTAGATATTGGTCGGGGGCGGGTGTCTCGCCAACGACGCTGGCAGGCCCACATTCCCTTTAGTCTGTACCTGGGTTGGATTGCAGTTGCCACCATCGTCAATGTCGCCTCAGCCCTATATGCGGCCAACTGGACCGGGTGGGGGCTAAGCCCGATCGCCTGGACGGTGATTATGGTGGTGGTGGCGGCCCTGGTGGCGGCTTTGGTAATGGCCACCCGTCGCGATGTGGCCTATACCCTGGTCGCCGTCTGGGCCTTAGTGGCGATCGCTCTACGCCACAACACTATCGCCGCGATTTGGGTAACCTCAGCGGTAGCAGCAGCGATTTTAGCCGTGTGGGTGGTGTGGTCTCTAGCGACGTTTACTCAACAGCGGAGCTTTTCCTAGTACGCTGCGGCAGAAATAACCAGCCTATTTCCGTCAGCACAAACCTTTGCGTGGATCGAGGTTTCCTTTCTGCCTTTCTATACTAGGCATGTTATTGGTGCCAGTTCTCGTTTAAGAGATATCTAAGAGATATTAGTTTTTGTCTTGATCTGGCATGGATTCATCCTGATTGGCCATGGAGCCGTAGAAGACTATAACAGTCGATATGCAATTGCTTAGCGCTACCCACGGCAGTACCTATCTGTTGCTTTAGTCCTGGTTTGTACTCAACAGCCTTAGTCGGCATTGAGATCTATTTATATCCTCAACCCAAATGGCAGGTCAGGGAAATTACGGAACTATCGGTAATCAAGTTTGCATCAGCTTAGCTCACGGGAATTATAAGTTTACTCTCTATCGTTTTTAGCTCAACGGCAATGACTACCTCCACCCCTTTAGTCTATGCATCTGTAGCCCAAGCCCCTGCTGCGGAGGGACCCCGCTTGGATAATCCCTGGCTGCTAACTACAGGGGGGCTAGTGGTACTGTTACTTGCCTTGGGTATTCATTCTCATCTAAAAGTTAAGCAGCTAAACAAGCAGCTGAAGTTTGAAGCCTTCAAAAACCAGGAGCTACAGAAAAAAGTAAAGCTGGCGCTGAAAACCATTACCAAAATGGAGCGCAACCCAGACCTAATTCACTCTCGAGAATTTAATCTCGACTATTTGCGTATGCGGATGGAGGAGGACATCTTCCATGCGGCCATTGTGAATCAGCTGAAAGTCAAAGTGAAACAAAAAATTACGGTGGCGCTGCGTCCTCGCCAAGCGGAAGCTGGCCTGATTGGTATTGCCAGTAAGCCTCGGGTGGTCGATGAAATCTTTGATGTGGAGTACTCCCCCCAAGACAACCCGATAGCCAAAAAACGGGTGCTGTTTCGGATTCAAATTAAACTGGCCAAATTACCCACCCAAGCTACGTCTATCACCATCAGTCAGCTGATTGACTGCATCGAAAAATTTATGAGCCACGAGGCAGAAACATCCAACTGGCAACCGGCAATTCAGGGCCACATCGCCTACATGCATTGGGATCAAAAAGCCAAACCAACCCCCCTGTTGGTAATCGAACAATCCACCGAAGGGGGCAACGTTACCCTGCGCAGCCGTAATGTGCTGCCCAGCAGCACTAGCAGTCCCCTTGGTAAGCCACCTCGCCTCACCAAGGGCGCTAACCGTGCCTCTCCTAACCGTGCATCTTAACTGTGCATCTTAACTGTGCATCATAGAGGCCACTTCAACAGAAGGGTCTGGTCCATTGTCTTGGGCGTCTCGGGCTTGAGCCATATCTGAGATCACCGCGTCCATTAGCTGTTCCCGCAGGTCTGGGATCACCGCTAAGGCTCTGGTCCAATCGGGGATTTGGGTGCCCGTGGGATCGTCCAGGTATTGATGGCCAGCCTCTAGAATCACCTGTTCAAAGGTTTCCAGGGTCATTTCTTCTTTGTGGCGATCGTAGTCAAGGTGATTGAACCGGGCATCGACAAAGTATTGTCGGGTCAGGTTTTGCGCTTCCCGGCGATACTTAATCCGCAATGCCCGAATGTGATCAGGCCCAATCACCACCTGCTCCGTTTCAGTCAGGGTCCGAAACACCGATTGCAGAATGTCACGACACATTTTTTGCAGTCCAGAGTTGGCAGAGTTACCCAGGGACTGGTGCTTGTGCTCAAAAATACCCAGGTCAATTTGGGCCACGCGCTTAAGGGCGATATTGCGATACACCTCGGCCAACAGGCCCACTTCTAAACCCCAGTTACCAGGAATTCTGGTGTTGAGGGCCAGGTCGCTGGTCAGGGCAAACTCCCCAGAGAGGGGGTAGCGGTAGGCGTCTAAGTAGCGCAGGTAGTCGCGGTAGCCAAACAATTCCATCAGCGAGGTAATCAGTGGGGTGACAAACAACCGGGTTACCCGTCCATGCAAACTGCGGGGGCTTTCCCCAATGCGGGCATAGTAGGCTTTGCTGAAGGCGATGCCAAATTCTTGCTCCAGCAGCGGATACAAGAGCTTTAAAGGGTAGGAGCGATCGTAGGTAGTAATGTCGGCGTCATGCAGGGCGATCGCGGCGGCATCCAACGAAGCTATTCCTAACCCTAGCCAGACGGCCCGTCCCTTGCCCCGGAACTGTAACAAATCTAACCCCCGATCGTTCAGGGTTTGCAGCAGGTCGGTCACCCGGGGGCCATTCTCCCACAGGACAAAGGTGGGCTGGGGCAGGGGCTCAAAAAACTGCACAGCTTTGACATACTGCTCAAACTCCTCTGCATACAGGCAAATAATCACATTGTTGACGAAGCTGCAGCGACTCAGGTGATCGCGAATGGCCGCCAGAGCCGGACGCTCTAGCTCTTCGTAGAGGGAGGGGATCAGGACCGCTGTGGGGTGGGTTTGGCTCAGTTCCGTCAGTCGGGTTTCCAATAGTTCGGTGTCGCAACCCAGGTCGTGGATGGTGGTGATTAAGTCTTGTTTATAGTCCATGCAACCCAAATCCCTAAAGGCTGTCTTTCATCATAGTGACAACTGTGACCCATAATTGCTGCATCCAATACCGAGGTTTGCTCGTAATACTTATAGATGCGTCGGACACATGTCGCTGTTTGGTTCCACCATTCTGCGTCTGTCCGACGACAGCAGTTCCACAAAGAAGCATACAGTTTATGAGAAATCGACTTTACGGCCTCAGTGCAACCGTCGGGGCTTTTGCCCTGGGACTTGGCCTGCTAGCGCCCCAGAATGCCAACGCTGGCCACGCCAATGCCGTGCTGACGACGACGCTACACGGCAGTGCCGAAGTGCCCAGCAGTGGGGATATGAGCCAGATGGTGGGTGACCCCACCGGTACCGGTAGTGCCTATGTGTTTGGCATCGACAGAGATAATACAACTCTCTGCTATGTGCTCGAAGTCTCTAGCATTCAGCTAGTGCCAGTGGGCAGCGGTATGGCGGCCCACATTCATGAAGGTGCCATGGGCGAAAATGGCCCGGTGGTAGCCGCGATGGCTGGCCCAGAAAACGGCAATGCGGCTGACTGCCTGACAGAAGGTGAAGAAGGGAAGTTTCCCACGGGTGAGGCTGGCATTGTCCAGCGGATTCTCAACAATCCTGCTGACTTTTATATCAATGTCCACAATCCCCAATTCCCTGACGGAGCCATTCGGGGTCAGCTAACCGCCCACTAATATCACTGGCAGGGCCAGATCCCCATTCTGCCGATTAGCCCTTAGCGACTGGCGGGGTCCAGACGATCGCGCAGGCGATCCCCCAGGGTATTGATGCTTAGCACCGTTAGAAAAATCGCTAAGCCGGGGGCAATCACCAGGTGGGGGGCACTTTCAATGTAGTTTTGGGCGTCGTAGAGCATGCGTCCCCAGGTGGGCACATCGGGGGGGAAGCCCAAGCCTAAAAAGCTGAGGGTAGATTCGGCCAGCAGGGCGTTGCCCACGGCCAGGGTGGCGGCCACAATCACCGGTCCTGCCACATTCGGCAATAAATGCGATCGCACCACCTCCCAGGGACTGGCCCCCAGGGCCACCGCCGCCTGTACAAAGGTGCGCTGCTTCAGACTTAAAAACCCCGCCCGCACCAGCCGGGACACCGACATCCAGTTGAGGCCGCCAATCACCACCACCACCAGTAAAAAAATGCCCCGTTCTGGCCCCAGGGTCCGTCGCACCGGATCGCCAAATAAGTAAATCACCAAGAGCACCAGCGGCAACTGAGGTAACGCCAAAAACAGGTCCGTCAGCCGCATCAGCCCACCCCCCAGCCAGCCCCCATAGAAGCCCGCGATCGCCCCGATGGTGAGTCCCAGGCCCATGGCCACCGCCATCGCTGCCACCCCCACCGCCAGGGAAACCCGTCCCCCCACCAGCAGCCGGGCCAGCTGATCCTGTCCGAGGTCATTGGTGCCCAGGGGATGGGCCACAGATGGCCCCTGCAGGGCTCGACCAAAGTCAATGGTTGTGGGGGAAGCCCCATAGAGCCAAGGGCCGATCAGGACCGCCAAGCCAATCACCCCCAGCAGGGCGATGGCGAGGGTCATGGTGCGGTCACCGCGCCACCGCCTGGGGCGGCCGGCCCACCCCAGGCTAACCATGATGCCGCGCACACTGGATTTAATGGCCATAGCGGACCCGGGGGTCAATCACCCCATACAGCACATCGGCCACCAGGTTAAACACCACCACCAGCACCGCATAGATAAACGCCACCGCCATCACCACCGGGGTATCCCCCCGGTAGATGGCCTCAATCAACAGGGCACCAATGCCGGGGACGCGAAACACCTGTTCGGTCACCAGGGCACCGGTAAAAATGGTAGGAATATCCAGGGCCACCAGGGTGACGACTGGAATCAGCGCATTCCGCAACATGTGTAGGGTGATGATCCGCCAGCGGTTGAGCCCCTTAGCGCGGGCCGTTTGGACATAGTTTTGGGGAATTTCTTCGAGCATGGCCGCCCGCACAAACCGCAGCAAGACGGCGGTTTGAAACAGCACCAGGGTGGCAATGGGCATGATCGACTGTCTTAGCAGTTGGCCAAAACTGGCCAGGTCTTGTACCACCAGGGTGTTGTCATAGATAAAGGGCAGCCACCCGAGCCGGACGCTGAACACAATAATCAACAGCAATCCAGAAAAGAACGGCGGGGTCGAAAAGCCCATAAACGCCAGGGTGGTAATGCCCCGATCGATCCAGGTGTCGCGGTTTAAGGCGGCGGCCATCCCTAGGGGTAACGCCAGGGCCACGCTGAGGCCATAGGCGATACCAATAATCCATAGGGTCGTCGGTAACCGCTGGGCAATCAACTGGCTGACCGGCAGGCGACTGGTGAAGGAATAGCCCAAATTGCCCTGAAACAAAGCCAGGGTCCATTTCACATAGCGGATATGAATCGGCTGATCGAGCCCCAGGGAACGGCGAATATTGTCCCGCACTTCGGGGGTAATGGCTGGGTTGGTGGCCAGATCGCCCAGGGGATTACTGGGGGACAGGGACAGCACCACAAAAATCACAGCGCTGATCGCTAGTAAGGTCGGAACAGCAATGAGCAGGCGTTTAAAGACGTAGCCGAGCATGGGACCAAGGAATGAATGGCACCAGATTAGGCCTGAAACTGGCTTGGGCGCAAGCTGATCTGGCACAGATTTACAAGCTGGGTGGGGCTGGTTTTCGCGATCGCTACCCCTGTGGGACGGCCAAGGTAGATGATCATGACGCAAAGTACCCCTTCGACAGATAGACAGACCCTAAAACTTGTGTCTCCTGAGGGAGGTGGCGATCGCGGTAAATAGCTTTAATAAAAATAGCCTGTGTAGCTTTAGCCTAAACTCGACGGCTAATTTAGGATCTTATAGGATCTTATTCAACCAGGGCATAGAGAGGCTGGTTAATTGGCTTCTCTAAAACTTTCCCTAAGAATTTAAAACTTGCGATCTACGGTCAATGGCTACATGGGTGGTGCAGAGTGTTGGTTATTAACTCTCTGCCAAAATTTCATGCTGTTTGTTTTAATCATTGTCATGTTCAACCAATCTATTGCCCTTGCAGTTGCTGCCAGTGGAGTGGTGGTTTTAGCCCCGCAAACCACAGTCCAAGCTCAACAGTGCACCCCCCTGGAAGTTGTCGGCAGTAACCAAACCTCGATTACCAAAACTGTCGATGTCCCAGAAGGGCTCGCTAGCCTACTGCCTGGGGTTAGCACTAACTGGGATACTGATTTTGTTGTGCCCAGCAATGCCAACTACAGCCAGTACCAGGCCCACCTTGTCTCTGAGGATGGCGGCAGCAACCTGGATATCGACATGTACTTGAAGTACCCCGACCAGACCGCCGATCGCTCGTACACGGGCCAGGCGGTGGTGCTGGAGCCCAGTGAACCCTTACTGTTAGAAGGGATGGCCCGCAGCGACAGCGATCCCTACCAGGTCAACTTGCGCGTTGGTGGCCTAGAAGCAGAAGGGGTGACCTACACCGCCACCGTCTATGGTTGCAACTAGCATCTTGCCGCATAAGTCAGCCAATCAGGCCTGATACCTGTGTAACCCACCCCTGCCTACTTCGACAAGTTACCCCTTTGGGGTCGCTGCGCGCTAGCGAAGCCATGCCGCAGGCTATACAGCACAGGCCTCCCAGGAGGGGATGCTAGCACCTGATACCCTGAGCACCGGTAGCCCTATGTCTATCCAGCAGTACTATTAGCGATGAACCAGGGCTGGATCTACACAGACCGCATTACCCCCACCAGTGCAGGGCTCAGGGTCGTGGATTTTTACGCCAGCCGTTACCGCCACTCCAGCCCGGCCCAGTGGCAAGCCCGAATTGAGGCGGGGCAAATTCAGAGTCAGGGCACCCCAGTTGCGGCTGATGACCGACTCCAACCGGGGCAGGTGTTGGCCTACCACCGCCCCCCCTGGTCAGAACCCCCAGTACCCCTGGACTTTGAGGTGCTGTATGAGGATGAGGACTTGATGGCGATCGCCAAACCCGCTGGCCTACCCGTGTTGCCGGGCGGCAACTTCCTGACCCACACCCTGCTGCACCAGCTGCAGCGACGGTATCCAGACCATCCGCCAACGCCAGTACATCGACTGGGACGGGGAACATCGGGGCTGGTGCTGCTGGCGCGATCGCCCCTGGCTCGCTCTGTCCTCAGCCGCCAGATGCGTGACTCTACCGCCCAGGCCCATAATCCCCAGGCTCCCCAGACCATCCGCAAAACCTACCGTGCCCTGATTGGCCCCAGCGACCTGTCCGACCGCTTTACCCTCACTACCCCCATCGGCAAAGTGGCGCACCCGGTTCTGGGCCATGTTTATGCCGCTTCACCCACCGGGCTGTCGGCCTACAGCGAGGGGAAAGTTCTACAGCGATCGCCAGAGTCAACCCTGGTAGAGGTCACCATTCGCACTGGCCGCCCCCACCAAATTCGCATTCACCTGGCCGCTGCAGGGTACCCCCTGCTGGGCGATCCGCTCTACCCCCCAGGCGGGGTGCCCCTGGGCCTGGCCCCCGATGCAGCGGCGAAAATGCCTGTGCCTGGGGATACGGGCTACTATCTCCACGCTTACCGTCTCAGTCTGCCCCACCCCAGGACCCCAAAAACGATCGAGCTCACTTGTCCACCACCGCCCATTTTGGCCATCAGGTACTCCAGCCGTGATTAGCAGTATAGTACTAAGACTCAGGATGAGGAAATGTGACATGTTATGGCCTGTAAGGGGGTATCTCTAGGCCTAAACACAAAGAATCACAAATACTTCCATATCTTTAGGACGAAGCCGAGTATGGTGGAGATAATTATAAACACCTAGGACACATAGCCTGTTGGGAAACCTTAGCCAGCTCAGAGGCAAAAGTTGAATGAGTTTTTGCTGAGCTGCGCCCAAAAGTCCTATCAGGAAACCAACTATCTTGCCCTGGGCAATCGCTTCAGTAAGGCGGTAAAAATGGGCGGTTTTCACGATGCCTTTATTTCCTACGGCAGAGCCGATAGTCGCGCCTTTGCCAAGCAGCTTCATGATAGCTTGGTGCAAGCTGGGCTAAAGGTTTGGTTTGATTTCGAGGACATTCCTCCTGGGGTTGATTATCAAAAGCAAATCGATGACGATATTGAGAAATCTGACAACTTTCTCTTTATCCTGTCTCCCCATGCGGTTAATTCGCCCTACTGTGCCCTGGAAGTCCAACAGGCACTCCAGTTTAACAAGCGCATCATCCCCATTCTGCATGTCCTAGAGATTGACAAAGCCACTTGGCAGCAACGAAACCCAGATGGCACAGAAGACGATTGGCAGCAGTTTCAATCCCTAGGACTGCACAGCAGCCGACTTAATCTGCGGCCAGAAGTTGCTCGACTCAACTGGTTTCCCTTCGAAGCAGATCAGGCTGACCTTGATCAGAGTATTCGCAAATTAATTGACCTCTTGCAGACCCACCGACCTTATGTGCGTCTACACACTCAAATCCTACACCAAGCTCGCCAGTGGGAAAAACACCAAAAACAACCCTCCTATTTACTCATTGGCCAAGACAGACAGGCCAGCGAACAATGGCTAAAAACTCGCTTCACCCATGAACTGCCTCCTTGCATACCGACAGATTTGCATTGTGAATTTATTGTCGAGAGTATTAAAAATGCCAATAATTTAATGACCCAGGTGTTCCTGTGTCATGCTGAAGCAGATCGGACCATAGCCGATCACGTGCGTCGTACGCTATACCGGCAGGGGATTACCGCTTGGAGTTATCGCACAGATATCCAGGCCAGCACAGACTACCACCAGGCGATTAATGTAGGGATTGAACAGGCCGACAACCTCATCTATTTTCTATCCCAAGCTTCCCTCAAATCTACCTACTGTCAGCAGGAGCTAGCCTACGGGCTAAGTCTCCACAAACGGATTATCCCCTTACTGATTGAACCGCTGCCGACGGAGCAAATACCAGAGGTGCTGCAACCGCTACAATGTGTTGATCTAACCAATCAAGGGGCGATCGGGGATGAGCAGCTCTGTATTGATCAGTTACTAAGAACCCTGGCTACCGAAGCCACCTACTACAACGAACACAAGCAACTCTTGGCTAAGGCATTAAAGTGGCAGCGCCAGCACAAAAACCCTGCCATGTTGCTACGGGGCTACAATTTGCGCCACGCCGAAGCTTGGCTAAAAACGGCCCAAGTTCGCCAGCAACACTCACCTACCTCACTTCAGACTGAATTCATTAACGCTAGCTTAAATTGCCCTCCCACAGGTTCTTTGGATGTTTTCATTGCCTATTCTCGGGTGGATTCAGACTTTGCTCGGCGGCTGAACGAAGCATTACAAATTCAAGGCAAAACCACTTGGTTTGACCAAGAGAGTATCGCTTCTGGGGCTGATTTTCAACGAGAAATTCATCGAGGTATTGAAACCAGTCATAACATCCTGTTTATTCTATCGCCTGCCTCAGTGACTTCCCCCTACTGTGATGATGAGGTCACCTATGCCGAAACCTTGGGAAAACGGATTTTAACCATCCTGCGCCACGAAATTAATCCCAAAGATTTACACCGGGTGCTACGACCGATTCAGTGGATCGACTTCCGAGCCCAGCACACCGATTTTAAGGACAGCTTCTGTGAATTGCTGCGGGTCTTGGACACAGATCGCCAGTATCTAGAGGCTCATACTCAGTTATCACTTAAGGCTTTAGAATGGAACGCCCAGAACCGCGATGGAGGGCATCTGCTGCGAGGGAAAACCTTAGAGAAAGCAGAAGCTTGGCTAGCCCAGGCCCAGCAAAAATCCCCGCATCCTACAGCACTCCATCGAGAATATATACAGTTGAGCCGTGCCAAGACCCGAGCTGACAAACTGAAAGGTTGGGCTATGGCAGGAGCTTTGGCAAGCTCATCAATAATTGTTCTAAGCTCGCTACTATTTTCTTTCCGAATGATGCAACGAGCTCAGGATGGGTTGGCTTTCTCTATTGAAACATTGGGCCTAGTGGGCGATCAGACTTATGAAAGAAATCCAGACTCTATTCAAAACTGGCTGAATAGCCTTAAAGCAGCTAGCTACCTAGGAGATCTGTGGTCGCACAGAGAAGACTACCCGCAACTCAAAGCCCACGTCATGGGTGCATTGACCCGTAGCTTAAACACGGTAACTGAGCATAATATTCTTACGGGACACCACGACTTGGTAACAGCAGCCGCCTTTAGCCCAGATGGCGAGTGGCTAGTTTCTAGCAGTGGAGATGGCAATGTTAAGTTGTGGCAGCCTGATGGGCAGGAAACCCCCTTCCTGCCTGAACAAACAGACCACGTAATGGATGCAACTTTTAGTCCTGATGGGCAGTGGTTAGCCACCGCTGGTTGGGATGGCACCGCTAAAATCTGGCCCTTTGATGCAGAAGATCCCCAAGTGGTTCAAGAGCCTGCGGTTATTCTCGAGGGGCACACCGCCGGTATTGATAGTTTGGCCTTTAGCTATGATAGCCAGTTTATTGCCACCGCTAGTCGAGATGGTACTGCTACTGTCTGGACAATGACAGGGCAGCCAGTTGTCTCGCTTCAAAGTCATGATCACGAGGTGCGAGACGTAGCATTTAGCCCAGACAACCAATGGATTGCTACCGCTAGTGCAGATCATTCAGCTAAGCTTTGGACGATTGATGGTCAGGAAGTCATAACCCTAGAGGGCCATCAGGATAGGGTATTTGCGATCGCATTTCATCCCGACCAACCACTGATTGCCACCGCTAGCGGCGACGGTACTGTTAGGCTTTGGCGATTTGATGGTCAAGTTGTGCAAGTTATTTCAGTAGAGCCAGAAGTCAATCTTTATGATGTGGCCTTCAGCCCTAATAGCCAAAATTTGGTAATAGCCAGTGCAGATAATCTGATCTATAAATACAACTTAAATGGGCAACGCTTAAGAATTTTTAATGGCCATGAAGGTGAAGTCAATAAAATCAGTTTTCATCCCGATGGAGACCTACTGGCTTCTGCAAGTGATGATTTTACTGTTCGACTTTGGTTGCAAAACACTAACATTTCCTTGGCAGAGAACGAAAGAATTTATAAGCTGGCCATCGACCCCATTGAAGACTCATTCGCTGTAGTTGGTAGTAATGGTTTAGTCGGCACTTTCCAGCGATCGACCCAGCAACGATTTAATCCTGATCTTTTTGTCAGCCATGTTAATGCTGTAGACTTCAGCCCTGAAGGTGATCTTTGGATAGCTGGACAAACTTCGATTGACAGCGAACATAGTGATAACAAGTATCTGATCTCAAGTTTCAATTCCCATGGCGCCATCCTAAAACAACTCGCAGTTGATCACCAAGGCCATATATCTGACCTAAAAGTTAGTCCTGACAATCAATGGATAATGACAGCCAGTTTTGATAACACAATCAGACTACTAAATCTAAAAAACTTAGCAGAGCATCATTTTGAAAATGATTCTCCTATTTTTAGAGCGAACTGGTTTGACAATTCTGTTAGCTTTATCACCGCAGACTCAGGTGGGATGATAAAACTGTGGGCTCTCGATGTTGGAGTTCATCAATCTGTGAAAGCTCATGATCATGAAGCTAGAAATGTGATCCTAAATCTAGCGCAGACAAAAATTGCTACTAGCGGATCCGATGGAGTTATTAAGATTTGGAGAATAGAAAATTCCGATCAAGAACTCAAAAAAATAATAGATAAACCGATTTTAGAGTTTTCAGCCTCTGCACAAGCAATCTGGGGATTGGCATTTAGCCCTGATGGCCAATCCCTGGCTACAAGTGGCGACGATGGCTTTATTCGCATTTGGGATTTAGACGGCAATCTGCTGCTCTCATGGATGGCACATAGCGATGCTATTAACGATATTTACTTTAGCCAAGATGGTACCTGGTTGTTCTCTGTAGGATCAGATGGCTATGGCAGAAAATGGCTATTCCAGCCAGACTTACCAAGCTTAATTCAAGCAGGGTGTGAACGTACGGTAACCTTTCGAGCCATTGATCCAGATGATGCAATTGATACTATTTGTAGCAACTAGCGATCTCTAGGTACCTGGGTGAGTGCAATAACGTATTTGAGGTAGTCCCATGACAAGTGAATTTGGCAATATTTTTCTCGATCATCCCGATGAGCGAGATTATTCTATCCAAAAATTAGTGGATACGGCAGGTGTTAGAATTATTGATTCTTTGGACCGTCAACAAGCCAATATCATCGGCTGGTTAACTGAGATAGCATTGACTCGGGGAGAAGAAAATCTATCACAAGATTTAATTGATCTACAAAGAAAGCTTAATCAACACTATCAATCAACCATCGTCTTGGCAAAAGCTAAGATCGAAAATTTTAGCGAAGTTTTTTCAATAGCTGATCACTACGACAAAGACAAAGACAATAAACCCATTTTAACCATCCCAATTAGTTATGTAAAATCTTTTTGTCGAATAGCTTTTCCAGAAATATATCAGGACTGGTATTTTCTGGAAGCAAAACTTATCAAAATGAGTGATAAAGATTCGCAAGATCATCAGGACTATCAACAACGTCTCGACAAAATTAAAGAGTCTGTTTATCCTTTGGTAGAGCTATCTGTTCTTTTGACCTCCCCAATCAACAAGTTCAATTCTCATAGAAAAAATCTTGAGATTTTAATAAATAACTTGAAAGTAGCTATTTCTTTAGCTACACAAGATAAATTGAGAAAGCTTTCTTTTCGAAATGTTGAAAATCTAAAAAATTTTGATAAAGAAGGTGTTCTTGATAATTTTTGTCGAGCGGCTGACGATGCTCCCCTTAAATTTGTTTATCTGAATCAACTAGATAGAATATATGATCAAATTTGGCTATTTATTTGTCAATGCTTTAGAAAAGCAGGTATGCTGTTTTTGACGCAGCAGAAAAGTGTGATATTTGAAATTTCTCCTGTCATTGAATCTTTATCTGATGACGTTCAAGTCGAGCGTATTTGTCAAAGTATATCAAATTTTATTATCAAAAGTCTAATTCAATCAGGTCGAAGTTCTGAATCAAATACTGGTACTATAGTTCAGTTGACCTTATCTCAGGAACTGATCTCTAAAAACAATAAAGAATCAGAAAATGTTCCAAGATCTACAAGGCGAGATAGAAGCCAAGAAATCTGGATGCCAATTATTCGAAGTTATCTTAGTGATCAACCATCTTTTAGTGCATCTGACAGTACATCAGTTATTAGCATAAAACTTCCAGGTTGGGTTGATCTTACTCCCTGGTGTCCTCCGATTGATCATCAAGGAAGTCTGCGCTCTTGCTCAGCTCATGCCATTCTTGCTCTAGTGGAATATTTCCAGAATCGTAGCACCAAAAGCTACCACAAACTATCGCGGTTATTTTTACACCAGGTGACTCAGAACCTCATGGGTATCTCTGGCAATGTTGGGACCTCCTTGCGAGAAACTGCAAAAGCCATGGTGTTATTTGGGTCGCCACCAGAGCAATACTGGCCCTATGATGAAGAAAAGTTGGGGGTGAAACCTGATAGCTTTTGCTTCGCCTATGCCAAAAACTACCAAGCATTGAAGTATTTTAGGTTGGATACTGTTGATCAGGGCGATATTCGCTGTAGCAGAAAGACATTGCTGTGGCAAATTAAGGCAATGTTGGTGGCGGGTTTTCCCTGTGCTTTTGGGTTTACTCTTTACCAGAGTACTAATTTTGAAATCTTAGATGATGGTACAATTCCTCTGCCATGCGATTCATATTTAGATGGGGGTGGTCACGCTGTGGTAGCGGTAGGCTATTCAGATTTCCATCAGGTTATCTACGCCAACGGAGAGCCGGTTGAAGACAGCGTCTCCCAGGGGGCTCTGCTTATTCGTAACTGTTTAGGGGAAGATTGGGGTGATCACGGCTATGGCTGGTTACCCTATGAATATGTGCTTCGGGGTTTGACGTTTGACTGGTGGTGTCTAGTCAAAGCAGAGTGGATGAATACAGGCCAATTTGGCATTGGCCAGGATTTACCAGGAGGAGTCACGCCCGGTGTAGTCAATACCAAGCCTTAGCATGAATTTGCTTACAGTTTGATTGGACTGTGCTATTCTAATCCACTCGCTCAGGCCCAAGAATATCAGGGCTACCCCGTCACTTATGTTTCCATTGCCCCTTGGTCAATCAGGGCAGCCCGCTGCAAGGGGGACAGATTCACCGCCCTGGAAATTTTCATATTGGTATAGAGCTGTTCGGGACGCAGGCGTTTTAACTCTCCAGTGGGCAGCCGCCAGAGACCAATGGTTTCATCTTGGGAACCGCTGGCCAGGTGCTTGCCATCGGGGGCGAAGGCGACCGATCGCACCCAATTGTGATGGCCTTGCAGCACCTGTCGACAGCGTTCCGCTGGCCAATCCCATAGGCGCACCGTCTGATCGCTGCTGCCGCTGGCCAGGGTTTGGCCATCGGGGCTGAAGGTCAGCGATCGCACCCAACCCTGATGCCCCCGACATACCAGGGGGTTGGTGCCGCTGGGTAAATGCCAGAGGCGAATGGTGTGGTCACTGCTGCCGCTGGCTAGCCATTGCCCATCGGGGCTGAAGCTGACGGTCTGTACCCAGCCTTGGTGGCCGCGATATACCTGTCGACAGCGACCCGTGGCCACATCCCAGAGCCGCACCGTAGCGTCATCGCTGCTGCTAGCCAGGGTCTGCCCATCGGGGCTAAACGCCACACACCAGATGCGGCCCTGGTGACCGGTGAGTGGGCGACTATGCCCCGTGTCTATCGCCCACAGGCGGAGGGTGTGATCACAACTGCCGCTGGCCAGGGTTTGGCCGTTGGGGCTAAAGGCAATCGACTGCACCCAGCTGTGGTGGCCAGATAGCACCCGGATACAATCGCCCGTCGCCACGTCCCATAGGCGAATCGCCCACCAGGGGGAGTGTAGTTGGTCATCGCTACCGCTGGCGAGTACTCGCCCATCGGGGCTAAAGGCAATACACCAGACCCAGTTGGTGTGCCCCCGCAGTACCTGATGGCAGCGGCCCGTTTCCACCTGCCACAGGCGAATCATCTGGTCGCTGTGGGCACTGGCTAACAGCTGCCCGTTGGGGCTAAAGCTGACCCCATGCACCCGACTGGCATGGCCTTTCAGGGTGCGGTAACACTGCCCAGAGGCCACTTGCCAAAATTTGACCGCGTGATCATTGCCGCCGCTGATCAGGGTTTGGCCATCGGGACTAAAGGCCAGGGCGCAGACTCGATTGACGTGGCCGTTGAGGGTCTGATGGCGGCCATCCTTCAGTTGCCAAAGCATGATCGCATGGTCGCTGCCACAGCTAGCCAACCGCTCACCGCTGGGGTCGAAGGCCACCGCTAAGATCCAGTTGCCGTGACCTTTTAGGGTGCCGAGACAGTGACCCGTGACTATGTCCCAAAGGCGCAGGGTGCGATCGCAGCTGCCGCTGGCCAACTGCCTGCCATCAGGGCTAAAGGCGAGGGCATCAATGCGCTGGTGGTGACCGTGCAGCTGCCGCAGCAAGCGCCCCGTCGGCACATCCCACAGGCGCACGGTATGATCATCTCCAGCGGAAGCCAGGATGGCCTGGTTTGGGTGTTGGTTTGGGGTCTGGTTTGGGTTAAAGCTTACCGCTCGGACCGCCTGGTGATGCCCCCGCAGCTCTAACGGTGCTGTGGAGGGGCGGTGGCCCGCCGATAGCGACCACAATCGCACCACACCATCACTACCGCCGCTGGCTAACCACTGGCCATCGGCACTAAAGGCCACTGTAAACACCCAGTCTTGATGGCTGTCTAGACACTCACACTCGCCTGTGGGCAGCGACCATAACCGCACGCTGTGATCATCACCGCCGCTGGCCAGGTAGCCGCCATCGGGGCTAAAGGCCAGGGTCCAAACTCGACCGGCATGACCGGCTAGGGTTTGCAGGGGCTGGTTGGATTCACTTTGCCATAGGGTCACACGGCCATCGGCAGTGCCGGTGGCAAAGTGTCGACCATCGGAGCTGAAGGCCAAAGCCAGAACGTTGCCCAGCTGCTGGGTGAACACACACTGGTGAAACTGGCTGCCTTCAAAGGTTGCCTCCGGTAAGGGCACCCCTTGCAGATAGGCCTGGCGAATGACTAGGTGGGAGCCATCTAGCCCCCGCAGGGAGACGCCGCAGTGGCAGAGTAGGTTAATCACATTGCCAGCCGTGTAGCCTACGGCGGTGGCACTTTGATGTTGCTGCGATCGCAGCAACTGCTGGCCCTGCTGTACTATCTCCTCTGGGCTGCGAGTTACCTGGAGCCGCTGGAGGAGGGGCCTCAAAATCAAACGAATTTGGGTTTGGCGCACATGGTCCTTGGCCGTCGCCTGGATCAGGGTGTGGGTGCGTAAGAGCTGAGGAGACTGCTGCTCGATCTCTTCATAGACGCGATCGATCAGTCGCGTTAGCAGGTAGTCCACCACCACAGGCTGAAGGGTAAAGCGGGCCTGGTTGCGCTCCAATAGGGAGCGTCGATGCAGGGACTCCAGGGCCTCCAGCAGTTGGTTCGTTGTCACCCCATCAATCAGGTAAGCGCGCAGGTCCTGCAAGGTGAGGGGGGCCTGATGAAGCGCCAACCCATAGATTAGGGTTTCCTCCAGCGGCGATAGCCGATCACACTGCTGCGCTAGTAGGTTTCGAATATCGCCAAAAACCACCACCTCTTCCCGTAAGAAGGCGGCCACGCTGCCCTCGAATAAATTGGCAATGGTGGTCGCCACAATTTTGAGGGCCAGGGGATTGCCGCCGTAGCGTTGGGTGAGGGCAGCCCAATCCTGGGGTGACCCGGAAAAGTTCCCCTTTTGGGCCAGGAGCAATTGGGCCTCAGGCGGGTTGAGCCCTGACAGACAATGGGAGCGCACCGGCAACTGCGGCCCCTCCAGGCGGGCGATTTCCCTGGGCTTTTCCCGACTGGTGAGCATCACTGTGCTGCGGGAGGGCACTTCGCCCAAGGCCTGAAAACAGGCCCCATACGCCTCATATCCCGGACGATAGCGACAGGGCGTCCCTTCGGCCAAAATCGTCTCAACATTGTCTAGCACAATCAGACAGCGATGGGTTTTGAGCTGCGCCAGCAGGCTAGAGATCTGCGCCTGGCAGCCTGGCTGGTGAGTGGGTTGACCAAGCACTTGCAGTAGATCAGCCAGCAAATCTGACAGCGGTGGGGCCTGACGCAGCGATCGCCAGATTACGTAGTTGAAATGGGGCTGGAGTTCCCGGGCCAACTTCACTGATAGGGCCGATTTGCCGAGGCCGCCCATGCCTAAGAGGGCCACCAGACGACAGGGAGAATCTTTAATGATCCAGGCGGTCAGTCGTCGTAAATCTTGTTGGCGGCCATAGAAGCCACTGATGTCAATGGCCTCTCCCCAATCCACCACAGCCGCCGCCGCTGGCTGCTCAGCCCCTGCCTCTGACGCTGGCGTCGGGGTCGTCAGCCGCCACTGCCGCTCTAGGGCAGAGCGCAGGTTGGTCTTATTCACCTTTTCCTGCAGCAGGTCCGACAGCAGCCGCCAAAGCTCTGGCCCAACGTCGTACTTGAGATAGCTCTCTGAGTAGCCACAGACTTGGGCAATCTGTCGATAGCTTGAGCGCTGGGAATTCCAGAGCGATCGCAGCAGCGATCGCTGCAGGTCATTTAAGCGAACGCCTTTCTTTTCCCAAACGAGAACGTCGACAATCTGCAGGGCTTGATCGCAGTCCATCAGGGCAGTGAGAGATCAGGGCAGTGGTAAACCATAGATTACGGCCATGCTGATGTGGTTTCCGTTGGTGTTGAACATCGTCACCCCAAGGTTGGGGTTGATTGGGAAAAGTTGGGGCGATGGAACCAAAGGCTAATGCTGTAGCCAGGTTCGTATCAAGATTTACGTTTTTATATGTTTAGGATGCTAGGTTACTGAACAACAAAGCTAATTCGATGACCAGGAATTCAGGGCTTAGTTCTTGGGTGTTTTCTGGAAAAGATTCTGTTGAGTGGTGGGCAGTGCCCGCCCTGCAGGCACTAATGAAGTTTCATGCTTGGGAATTCAGGGTTTAGTTCTTGGGTATTTCCTGAAGAAAGTTTTATTGAGTGGTGGGCAGTGCCCACCCTACAGGGGCTGCGATCGCTAGTTTTATGTGGGAGTATTCTTGCTGAGAAATCACGTTAGGCATCATGCCATTTGATCCAAAAATTATTCTCCGATTGTTCCATTTCAGGATCTTTAAGTGAGGTGAGTTATGTCTGAGTTTCAGCTGGCTATTTTGATTTTTGCCATTGGTGGGATCGTTACCTTTGCCACGTTGATTATGATTCTTAAGGGCCATTTTTACTGGCGGGGGAGAGATCCGTTTGACACTAAAATCTGATGCAGAGGGCAGAAGGCAGAAAAGAGATGTCCCGGACGATAGTGCTGTTGACAGAAAGCTGATGCGTTAGGTTCTAGTACTCTGAGGCATAAGTCGGCCCACCATTCCTTAAACCTGATACCTGACACCCTCAGCAACTGTGTTTTAGTTGTAGGGTGGGCTCTGCCCACCAGTCCCAGGAAACTCCGTCACCGCATTTCTTTCTGTCCTGTTAAAGAGTAACGACGTTCGCCAATCGCTGGGATCTTTGTCGGTGTTCTAGTCAGTCTGCCTTAGAAATAGTAGAACTATCACCACTGTCGAGGACTAGAGAATAGTTGTCAGAGCAAGATAAATTCACACTTTGCATTTACATTTTAGGAGATAGAGAAAATGGGGGAGCAACCCTTCTTAAATCCGTCCCTGGCCTGGGGACTGCTGGCTGCCTTTTCACTGTTGTGGGTGGTCTTAGGTTTCTGGTGGGGGCGCAAAAATACCACTGGTACCTCTGATGAATATATGTTTGCCGGGCGCAATATTGGTTTGGCCCTAACGACGGCGACCCTGATGGCCTCCTGGGTGACGGGCAATACTACCTTATCGGCTCCGGAGATGGGCTATAATCTGGGCCTTTGGGGCATGATTGGCTATGCCCTGGCCGGGCTAGGATTGCTATTTTTTGCGCCTCTGGCGATTCGCATCAAGCGACTGTTGCCTGCCGGGCATACCAGCGGTGACTTTGTGCGTTTGCGCTACGGTCGGGCCACCTGGTACCTGTTTTTGTTAATCACTATGGTCTATACCCTGGGATTTTTGATCACCCAGGGGATGGGGGCTGGGCTACTGCTGGAGGCGCTCTCGGGCATTAACTATACGGTGGGCATGCTGACGGTAATTTCGGTGTCCACCATTTACACGTTGTTTGGCGGCATGCGGGCGGTGGTGGGTACTGACTTTATCCAGTCGATGCTGATTATGGCGATTTTAGTGGTAGTGGCGTTTTTGGCCTATACCACCTATGGCACGGCTGAAATTTATGACAGCCTTACCGTTGCGGCCCCCGATCGCCTCAACTTTTTACTGCCAGCCGGGTTGTTGTTCGCCTGGAATACTGGTCTTTTCAGCATGGGCGAGATTTTTCAGGGCAATATCTGGTGGTCGCGTATTTTCGCCAGTCGCGAGTCGGTGGTGTTTAAGTCATTTATCTTTAGCGGCATTGCCTGGATCACCGTGCCGATTGTCACGGGGGCGATCGCCTTGGTAGCCCTGGCCCAGGACTTTGATGTCCCTCAGGTGAACATGGTGTTTCCGATTGTGGCGGCCAGGTTGCTGGGCAGTGGCGGGGCGGTGCTGGTGTTTGTAATTATTTTGTCGTCCCTGGCGTCCACCCTGGACTCGTTGCTGGCGGCCACCGCTGACCTGCTGGCGGAAGACGTTTACCGGCAGATGATCAACCCCCAGGCCACGGATCAGCAGTTGCAGCAGGCGACCCGGCTGTTTGTGGTGGTCCTGGGCCTGGCCACCATTGCCCTGTCCTGGAACTATGTCACCACCATGTACGGCATGCTGCTGTTGACCGGAGCCCTGGTGGGGTCAACAATCTGGCCGATTGCCTACGGGCTCTACTGGAAGAGCGCTAACCGCCAGGGGGCGTTTTGGGCCATGCTGTCGGGTTCGGTGGTGGGGTTGACGGCGTACTTTGCGATCGCCCCCTACTGTGCCGCCCTGCTTTCTGCCACTGTTTCCGCCGTGGTGATGGGGGTTTGGACCCACCTCAAGCCCGAAAACTTTAACTGGCGCACCCTGGCTGAATCGGAATCCCTGACACCCGAATCGGTCCATGCTGGCGTCCCATCTGTTTAACCCTTAGGCCCTTTCACCCACCGAATCTGGTTCTCACAGCAGGTACCCAATTCATCCTTCTGCCTTCATCCTTCATCCTTCTGCCTTTCTCTACAAGTCCTGATATTTGGAGAAGCTTATGCAATCCCTATTCCCTAAGTGGCGATCGCTACTGTCCTATGGGGCGATCTCCTGCGCTATCACCCTGTTCCTGCGGATTCTCACCGGCGTAGCCTTGGCCGCTGACGCCGAGGGGGATGTCCCCACCTGGCTGGCTACCCTGACTACGTTCAATTTGTTTGTCTATGGCAGCATGATCGGGCTGACCATTGCCACCCTGGCGATTGTTGGCGTTTGGCTGAAAGAAGTGGCCCAAAAGACGGTCTGGTGAATGCTGCGGTAACGGTAGCCATAGCGATTAAAAACGTGAGCACAAGAGGCTGAGGTACGGTGACAATTGGCATTGGCGCATCGGGGCCGGGGGCAGGACTGGCCGTTTTTCGGGGGCTACAAGCCGCTGAGGCGGTGGGGCGAGGCTCGATTCGAGGCTTTGCGGTATTCGCGGCGATCATGCCGTCAGGGCAGCTGCTCTATGCCGAAACCCAGCGGGGAGGCAGCCACACGCTGTTTATCGAGGCCGAAACCACCGGCATTGATCCCACCCCGCAGATACAGCTGGCCACAGCGGCGGCAATTATCTCCAGTGGCCCTGAGCGGCCGCTGCCCTTGCGACAGTTTTTGGCGGGAGAGGCCCAGGTGGGACTGGTGAGTGGCCATCGGATGCCCAACCGACCAGGACTCTCGGGCATGGCCCTCAATACTGAGGCCCTCAGCCTGATGGCCCAGGGGCTGCCGGCGGCCTCTGCAGTTCAAAAGGTGCTGGCGGCCAACCCCGATGCCGACGTTGGGCTGATTGCCATAGATCGAGACGGGGGCATTTATGCCCAAAACTCCCACCGGGTGAGCCAGCGTCCCGATGTGGGCCAGGCCAGTCGCACCCATCCCATCACCCCAGCCCAGGTGGCAGTCCTGCACAACGCCATTGATCCGACCCCTTCCTTAGCTGATTTGGTAGCTGATATTGCGATCGCAGAAATGGGTCCCCCCCCAATCGCCGGTTGGATCACGGTATCGGCCCCGATTCCCGTCATCTACGGCCCTGAAAATCGGATTAGCGTCAATGAAGACGGCATGGCCTATGAGATCATGACCACCGATTTGCAGCTCACCCAGGGTCGACAACTGGGGTCTGCAATCTACCTGCATAGCCACGTCCACGCCGCTGATCAGGTGCTGGGTAAAACCCTGGTCGAGCCATTTTGCACCGTGCAAGACGGTATTCTGACAGAAATGAGTGGCCAAACCACCTTGCGGATTAGTTATACCTCATGAGTAGAGTCATCACCTTGGGGGCCGCCCAGCTTGGCCCCATCGCCCAATCTGAATCTCGCCAGCAGGTGGTTCAGCGCCTGATCGACCTGATGAAGCAGGCCAAAACCATGGGCTGCGATCTAGTGGTCTACCCGGAACTGGCCCTGACCACCTTTTTCCCACGCTGGTATATGGCAGATCAGGCGGACATCGACGCCTATTTTGAACGTCAGCTGCCTGGCCCTGACACCCAGCCCTTGTTTGACCTGGCCGCCCAGCTGGGCATGGGCTTTTGCCTAGGCTATGGTGAACTGGCGGTTGAGGCCGATGGGGTGCATCACTACAACAGCGCCATTTTGGTTGACAGCCAGGGGGCCATCGTCGGCAAATACCGCAAGATTCACCTGCCTGGCCATAGCGAGCCTGAACCCTGGCGGGCCTTTCAGCATCTAGAAAAGCGGTACTTTGAGGTTGGTAACCTGGGCTTTCCAGTCTGGCAGGCCTTTGGCGGCACCCTGGGCATGTGTATTTGCAATGATCGTCGCTGGCCCGAAACTTACCGGGTGATGGGGTTGCAGGGGGTAGAAATGATCCTGCTGGGCTACAACACGCCCCAGCACAACCCCCACGATCCCAGTAGCGACCACCTCAACCATTTCCATAATCATCTCTCGATGCAAGCCGGGGCCTACCAAAATGGGACCTGGGTCGTAGGGGTCGCGAAATGTGGGCGGGAGGAGGACTGCGACATGATTGGCGATAGCGCCATTATTGCTCCTTCTGGTGAGATTGTAGCCAAGGCCCTGACCGTGGGCGATGAGCTGATCGTAGCCCGCTGCGATCTCGATGCTGGCAAGCCCTACAAAACGACTATCTTTAATTTTGCGGCCCACCGCCGCCCGGAGCACTACGGACTGATTTGCCAACCAATGGGGACAGCATGAGGCGGATTACTTCATTAGCCGTAGTTCACCCAGCCCCGAACTTGGCTAACCAGTCATCACGCCTGTTCCGGTTTCCGGGTCACCGAGGCTAAAATCGAGGGGCATTGCCTCCAGCTTACTAATGACCCAACTCCCCTATGTCTCGCGCCCAGAAGCAGAAGCTTTTCTTGCCGCTTTAGAGGCGGCCCTGAAAGCGCCTGCCGAGCATCCGGTGGTGTTTCATGTCTATGGCATTGGCGGCGTGGGCAAGTCCACCTTGACCCGCAAGGTAAAAGAAGCCCATCAGGATAAAGCTAGGGTAGCGACAGTTTCCTTTGGCCTCACAGAAGGAATTGATCAGCCTATTCCCCTAATGGCGAAGCTCTATGGGCAAATCGTTGGCAAAGATGCCTGGAATCGCGACCCATTTTGGGATAAGTATGACCTGTATTTTGAAACGGTTCACCAGCTTGAAACCCAGCCTGTCTCAGGGCGCGGGACAGTTGACTCTCAACAGGTGGATCAGGTCAAGCAGTTGTTGCAATTGGGCGTGGAATGGCTCTTACCAGAGCCGGGCAAAAAGGTAATAACGCCCGAGCGCGTCGAGCGCGTAGTGGATGCCACTGTGGCAGGGCTGTCCTTGAGAGACAGTATGCAGCAGTTGTTGAACCAACACCGGGCCACCCGACGCAACCAGGAACTGCAAACGCTAATGCTAGAGCCCCTGCCCCAACTGACCCAAGCCTTTGCGGCGGGGTTGAGCCAGCAAGCCCAGCAACAACCCCTGATTCTGGTGCTGGATACCTACGAGAAAGTACCCTCTACAGTGGATACCTGGCTATGGCGCACCCTGCTCGGCAATACAGACATCGCCACCAGTAGCACGCGCCTGGTGATCGCAGGACGGCACTGCATTCGTCGCACCGAGGGCTGGCGGAAGCTGCACCAAGACCGTAATGCCATTTTTGATCGCACCATCGAGCGGTTTGATTTGGCCCAAACCAAGGACTACCTGAGCCAGATTAACCTAACCGATGCCGCCCAGGTGGAGCAGATCTTTCAAGTCACCAAGGGGCTGCCCTATTACCTCAACTGGATTCGTGAACAAACGGAAAAGGGGCAAACGCCTGACTTCTTTCAGGGCAACCAGGAAATCGTGCGGCTGCTATTGCAGGGGCTGAACGAGACGCAAACCTTGTTGGTGCAACTGGCCGCCTGCTGCTGTTGGTTTAACTCTAAGCTGATTCGCTACCTGACCGAGCAGCACGACCTGGACTTTGCCACCGCCGCCGATGAGCGGCAAAACTGTTTCGGTTGGTTGACCCAATTATCTTTTGTGGAGCCCGCTGGTCAACACTGGCGACTGGACGACGTCGCCCGCGATATTTTTCGTCAATCCCTGGCCCAGGATGATCGAGACAATATTCATCAACAACTGGCTCAGTATTTTGAGAGCCTGTCAGACCAAGAGGTTAATCCCGACACCCCAACCTCAGAGAAGTATCAGAACCCCGACTGGCTGAACTTACGGGCCGATTACCTGTACCACCTGCTGTTTACCCGCCAAGCCGATGTTCAAACCATTTTCCTCAGCCATCTACTAGAAGCTCGCTACTTTGGGAAAGATGAGTTGGTGCAGATTCCGCTCAGAGCGATCGAGGCTGAGTTTGAACTCGCTAGCCACCCTCTCCTGAAATACAACACCCAGCGGTTTTTGCAGAATATTCGTCCAGCTATCAATTATGGCTGGGCTGTGTTAGAAAAAGACTCTCTCCTACTAAATATAAAAACTGAGACGCTGTTAACTGTATTGGGGCTCAGTAAAGCGGGGGTTGATCAGTCCATTTCCACCTGTTTAATGAACCCTAACCAATTTGAAGGTCTAGCTCGGTTTGCAGCGCTACTGTACAAAGCTAAACAAAGTGCCGATGACCAAACCTTACCTTGGTTGCGACAGGCTAAAACTCTAGCAGATGAAATTCTAGTACAAGAAACAGCAGAATTTGGCATTAACCTTTTTGTTCGTAAATTAGGAGGTGCCTTTTATCAGGAAAAGGCTTTCTCAGAAGCGATTGCTTGCTACGACCGTGCTTTAGACATCAACCCCGATGACCTTAGTGCACTAATCGACAAAGGGGATGCGCTAGCTAGTTTAGAATGCTATGAAGAAGCGATTACCTGTAGTGATCGCGCCTTAGCCGTCCAATCTGATGTCCCCAATGCGCTTGTTAACAAAGGGTGGGCACTGGCTTGCTTGGGACATTATGAGGAAGCGATCGCCTGCCATGACCTTGCTTTAGATATTAAGCCTGACGCCTTCAATGCGCTTAACAACAAGGGAGTTGCATTAACTAGTTTAGAACGCTATGAGGAGGCAATTCCTTGCTACGACCACGCCTTAGCCATTGAACCCAACGAACCCAAAGTGCTCTTCAACAAAGGATGGGCACTATTTCAATCAGGCTGCTTTGAGGAGGCGCTCACTTACTACGACCGTGCTTTACTCATTAAGCCTGACTTTCCAGAAGCGCTTGTCAACAAAGGAAACACACTAGCTGAGTTGAGTCGTTTTGAGGAGGCAATCACCTGTTGCGATCGCGCTTTAGCTATAAAACCTGACGTCTCTGAAGCACTTCTTAACAAGGGGTGGTCACTATATAGCTTGGGCCACTTCGAGGAGGCCATCGCCTGCTATGACTCCGCCTTAGCCATAAAATCTAATGTTCCCATCACGCTTAACAACAAAGGGTTAGCGTTATATAGCTTGGGCCGCGAGGAGGAGGCTATTGCCTACTATGACCGCGCCTTAGACATCAACTCCGATGACCCCAAAGTGCTCAATAACAAGGGAAATACACTATTGGCCCTGAAACGCTTTGAGGAAGCGATTTCCTGCTACGATTTGACTTTAGCTATTAACCCTAAAAATCATCTGGCGCTTATTAATAAAGGTAATGCATTATTGGCACTAGGCCAAACACATAGCGCGATCGACTGCTACGATCACGCCTTAAACATCAACCCAAACGACTACTTGGCACTTGTCAACAAAGGGAATGTGCTATTAGCCCTAGGACGCTTTGAGGAGGCAATCACCTACAGCGATCGTGCCTTAGTCATCAAACCGGATATCTCTGAAGCGCTTGTTAATAAGGGGGTTGCGTTAGCTAGCTTGAAGAGTTTAGAGGAGGCAATTGCTTGCTATGACCGCGCCTTAGAGATTGAAGCAGACAAGTACGAAGCGCTTGTCAACAAAGGGTTTGCGTTATCGGTTTTGGGCCAAAAGGAAGAGGCCTTTGCCTATTATAATCGTGTCTTGGATATCAACCCCGATTTCCCTAAAGTACTTCTCAATAAAGGGAATGCGCTATCTGCTTCAGGTCGCAATGATGAAGCGATCACTTTCTACAACCATGCCTTAGACATCAAGCCCGACTACCCCGATGCGCTTGTCAATAAAGGAGCAGTGCTATTGATTCTAGAATGCTTTGAAGAAGCGATTGACTGCTGTGAAGCCGCCTTAGATATCAAACCCAACTTCTATCCAGCACTACTGAATCGAGGAAATGTTTACTTTGCCAATGGTCAATTAGATCAGGCTTTAGCAGACTTTGATAGAGCCTTAGAGTTACAACCTGAGAACCAGCAACTAATCGCTCAGCGTGCCCTGGTGCGGTTACAAATGGGTGACTCAAGCCAACTTGCTGCAGCACAGCAGGCCTTAGCCATGTCTATGGCCGACCCAAAAGTTTTTAATCAAATTCAAACGAATTTTCAGAGAGCACTGGAAGGAGGGCTATCAGAAGTTCAGCAAAAACTGATGCAGCAAACTGCTGCCAGCTTAAATTCTGAAGGTGACCCTTTTGATCCTGAAGCTTGGCAGGCTCAGATTCAAGAGTATCAAGATTTTGTCACAGAGCATCAATCGCTGATTCAAAAAAATCCTGAAGCCTGGGGACATTTCGTAGCAGCTATGATGTCTGATGACATTGAAACTACGATCAATCAACTACAGGCTGCGATCGATCTCGTGCCTGAGTACAGAGAACTGATACGTGACGACCCCGATTCTTGGGATACCCTGCGCGACGATGAGCGGTTTAGGGCACTGGTGGAGGGCAGTGATGGAGATTAGATTTTCTGGTGCCCGGACTCTGCCTGGGCACGTATCTAAGTGGCTCTGCCACAGCTTTGACTAGCGGCCTGCCTGGTCAATTAGACTCAGCCTGGGCGGATTAGCTAAGACAGAAAAGCGATACGGAAAATTGCTGCTAGAACGCCGGTACAGATCCCAGGGTTCTGCCCTGAGATGTCCTAAAGTTCGCGGCCAATCAGCCTAAGAACCCTGGGATCTTGGCAGTCTGTACCGATGCTCTAGAGTATTTCGCCTAAACCGGGGAGTTGATTAGCCCTGGGTGGTCCTGGGGGCGAGGGCCAGAGCTATCCCAGTGAAACCGCCGCTCTGACTCAGCGATGGGTTTATCGTTAATGCTGGCTTCCCGCCGCCGCATCAGCCCGTTTTCAGCAAACTCCCAATTTTCGTTGCCATAGGCCCGGTACCACTGCCCGGCATCATCATGCCATTCATACTGAAAGCGCACAGCAATGCGGTTGTCCCCAAAAGCCCACATTTCTTTTACCAGTCGATAGTCCAGCTCTTTGTCCCACTTGCGTTGCAAAAAGGCGCGAATCGCCTCCCGACCCTGAAAAATCTCCGCCCGATTGCGCCAGTGGCTATCCTCCGTGTAGGCCAGGGCAACGCGATCGGGGTCGCGGCTGTTCCAGGCGTCTTCGGCCATGCGCACTTTGGCGATCGCAGTTTCCCGGTCAAAGGGTGGCACCAGGGGTTTCGGGCTCATAACAATACTCCGTCACAAAAGAACCAAACGTGGAGATAGAAAACCGAAAAACGGTCTTTCAAAGGCAGGATTGAAGGCCATTGGCCATAGGAAAGGCTGTTAGCCATGGCCAACAGCCCAATGATGCTTGTGAGACAGGGAACGAAAAATTACCACTTTTTGTAGGGCAGGAACTTGCCACACATGATGATTTTGACGCGATCGCCCTTGGGGTCCTCTTCTTTTTCTACGTCAATAGTGAAGTCGATGGCGCTCATGATGCCATCGCCAAACTTTTCATGCACCACGGTTTTGATCGGCATACCGTAGACCTGCATGATTTCATAAAAGCGATAGATCAGCGGATCGGTGGGAATCACGGGTTCCAGAGACCCCTTGACCGGGCACTCGGTCAGGGGCTCAATCAACGAGGCATCCGCTCCGATCGCTTCAATCATCTTGGTGGCTTCTTCTTTAGAAGCACTGGCCTGGCGGTAAAACACCGAGGCAATCCACACTTCATCGCAGCCGACTTTGGCTTCTAGGTCGGCAAAGCTGAGACCAGCGGCTTTCTTGGCTGCCAGCAATTTTTCGGTAATGGCAGGAACGGTCATAGTTAGATCCTCTTGAGTACGTCTTTTGTGCAATTCCGGCCCCCCTCCCTGGGGGAGAGGGCGGCGGGGTATGAACCCACCCCTACCCCTCCCAGGAGGAGATAAAGGCTGCTGTCCCCTCCTGGGAGGGGTGCCCGCAGGGCGGGGTGGGTTGCAGGGTCTGCCCCTACGTGCCGACTCGGGCCGCCTCCACCGCTCGGGTTTCGCGGAACAGGTGGCTCTCCATCTCAACTTTCAAGTCGTGGTAGGCCGGGTGCTGGTCGATGGTTTCTCGGTTGCGGGGCCGAGGGAACGGCACCTCCAGAATTTCATCGACCCGGGCCGCTGGCCCCCGAGTCATCATCACGATCCGATCGCTGAGCAGCAGCGCCTCTTCAATGCTATGGGTAATCATAATCACGGTCTTGCGCTGCTGTTCCCAGATGCGCTCGATTTCGTCTTGCAAAAACCCCCGGGTCAGGGCATCTAGGGCACCAAAGGGCTCATCCATCAACAGCATTTGGGGGTCAATGGCCAACGCCCGGGCAATGCCCACCCGCTGCCGCATCCCCCCCGAGAGTTCGTGGGGGTGCTTGCGTTCGGCCCCGGTGAGACCGACTAGCTGGATGTACTCTTTGAGAATGCGATCGCGTTTTTTCTGGGAAATTTTGGGGTCAACCGTTTCCACCGCAAACCGCAGGTTTTCTTCCACCGTCATCCACGGCATCAGAGCGTAGTTCTGAAACACCATGCCCCGGTCTGGTCCTGGCTTAGTAATCGGCACCCCGTTCAGCAATATTTCGCCGCCCGAGATGGGGCTGAGCCCAGCAATCATGTTCAACAAGGTAGATTTGCCGCAACCCGAGGGGCCGATGATCGACACAAAGGTGTTGGGCTCAATTTCCAGGTTGATGTCCTGAATCGCCACAAAGTCTCCCTTGGTCTTGCCAGTGAGCTTGTTAAAAACGCCCTTTTTGCCCGGAAATACCTTGGTAACGTTACGGATAGACAGCTGAGCCGTCGGCGACCGCTGGTCCGTAGCAGGAACGATGTTCACAGGTGCAGTTCTCATGAGTTTCGACCAAATGCAACAAACTTCTCGAGGGCGGCAAACAGGCTGTCCAACAGCAGCCCCACCAGACCAATAATGAAAATGGCCACCAAAATGTTAGGAATCGACAGGTTGTTCCACTCATTCCAGATGAAATAGCCCAACCCCGTCCCCAGCAACATTTCAGCCGCTACAATCACCAACCAGGCAATGCCCATGCTGATCCGTAGCCCCGAGACAATGTTGGGCAATGCCGCCGGAATAATCACCTTGACGATGGTGCGCAGGCGAGAGGCCCCTAGGGTATCGGCTACATCTAGATAATCTTTATCAACGCTGGCAACCCCAAAGGCGGTGTTAATCAGCGTCGGCCAAATGCTAGAAATAAAGATAATGAAAATGCCGGTCTTTTCAGAATCGCGTAGTAGATACAAACCCAGGGGCAACCAGGCCAAGGGCGACACTGGCTTCAGTAGTTGAACAAAGGGATTAAAGGCTTTGTAGGCCACTGGCGAAATGCCAATCAAAATCCCTAGGGGCACGGCTACTAATGTGGCCAGAATGTAGCCAATGGCCACCCGGCGCAGGCTAATCAGCAAGTTCCAGCCGATGCCCAGATCATTAGGGCCATTGTCAAAGAATGGGTTAGTCACCCACCACCAGAATTCCTGAATGGTCTCGCTGGCTGTGGGTACGCCCCTGACAAACCAACCCGAACGCGCTCCCACTTCCCAAAACAGCAGGAATAGGCCGAGGGTCAGCATAAATAGGCCAAAGGCTCTGATATTCTCGTTTTGCCAAAGTGGTTCCTTTGGCTGGGGGGGAATAATCCCAGTAGGTGTAGCGTTACTCAGCGCCATAGTAGGTACCTCTGTTGTGGTGCAATGGCATTTTTCCTAGCCTCCAAGCGGGCCTAGACCCCAAACTGGTCGATCTGCTCTTGGACATAGGCCTCTGGATCGGCAGGGTCAAAGGTATCAAAGGCTAGGGTTTCTTGCCGGTCGGTTTCTGTGGGTGGGTTTTGCCCCAGCTCCTGGGCCAACTCTCGGGCTAGGTCGGTGAGAAACACCTCTTCTCCCACCTGCTCATAGCTGTCAGCGGTAATTTGCTGGGCGGCCCTGCCATCTCCTTGCAAGTCCCAGCGCACCAACTGAGACGAAATCCATTTGGCAAAACTCTGCCAGGGGTAGGGATCAAAACCAATGCGATCGGGCACCGATAGGGTATTCCCCTGGCCATCGTCAAAGTTGCCGGTGAGCACAGCTTCGACAACTTCTACGGGCTGGTTCAAAAAGGCACGGGTGGAAATAGCTTGGGCAATTTCAGGCCGATTGGCTGGGTCTTGGGCATAGCCTGCAGCCTCAATAATCGCTTTGTTCAAAGCTCTAAACGAGTTTGGATTAGCATCAATCCAATCATCACTGGCGGCAAAGGCGCAGCAAGGATGACCATCCCATAGGTCCTTGGTCAGCATATAAATAAAGCCCGCCCCTTCGTACACAGCTCGTTGGTTAAAGGGATCAGGCATCAGCATGGCGTCGATGTCCCCAGCGATCAGCTGGGCAATGCTGTCCGGTGGGGGGACGGGGCGAATTTGCACATCCACATCAGGATCTAGGCCGCCCGTAGCCAGGTAGTAGCGCAGCAGCAAATTGTGCATGGAATAGGGGAAGGGTACCCCAATCACAAACCCACGAAAATCCTCGGGGCCGTTAACATTGCCTTGATGGCGCTCGGCAATGGTAATGGCCTGGCCGTTGATGTTCTCAATGCTGGCCAGCTTTACCCCAAAACTATCAGAGCCTAAGCCCAGGGTCATAGCGATGGGCATGGGGGCCAGCATGTGGTAAGCGTCTAGTTCACCGGCGATCGCTGAATCACGCACCGCTCCCCAACTAGGCATCTTGACTACGGTGGCGTTAAACCCATATTTGTCGTAAAAGCCCAGGGGCTCCGACATGATGATTGGCGTAGCGCAGGTAATGGGAATAAAGCCCACTTGAATATCGGTTTTTTCCAAATCGCTAACGTCTACCGGGGCATCGGCATCATCTTCAGCCACCGGACCGCCGCCATTGGCGCAGCTGGCCAGGGTGACCAGGGCGGCCCCCACAGCCATATTCTTCATAAATTCCCGCCGGGTAGTGGCGCTGTTACGCACTGAGTCGGCGAAGAATAGCCCTGCCTGAGGGCCAAAAGCCGCTGCAAAGGCATTTTCCAAGCCGCCCGCTTGCTTGCACAGGGCCAGAATCAGTTTTTCCCGCTGGGGGTCACCTCGACCAACGCGCTTCAGAAACAGGGCTTTGCGCAGCTCATGGGCATTGACGTGATCGGCGGCTCGCAGTTGGTTCTGCTTGTAAATGCCCATCTTCACCAGATCATCCACCATGTCCACCGGGTCTTGGGGCATGGTGGCCATAAAGGCCGAGTGATCCTGGCTAAAGTGCACCTGGCCACACACCCTACAGGGCTGCCCCGGCACCATTAGGGAAGGGGATGTGCAACTCAAACTGCTCCAGTCGCTGAGCGACTTTGCTACTGCTGATATGACCATAAATGGATAGTTGAATGCGACAAAAACCTTTTCTCTGTCAGCCCTAGACGCCTATCCAAACAACTTTGCACTGGGGCAGGGCTCATGCCCCAGCTAATAACTTAGGCTTGGATAAAAGTAAGTTGGTACCAACCCTATCAAGATTAAATAAGGATCGCATTGGAGCTTTTTTTGAATTTAATGGGATTTTCTTTTGAACTTACTTCTTGTTTCTAAAATCGATTGCTATTTGGTTAGCTCTGTTACAGATTGCTGTCTCCAAGCCTGGGGGGAAAGCCCATGGAACTGACGAAATTGTCGAGTAAAATAGCCTGCATCGTTATAGCCAGAAGCCTCTGAAATGGATCGCACTGACTGGGTCGTATTGGTAAGTAACGTTCTAGCTTGGGCCATGCGCCGCTCAATCACCCACTGTTTGACGGTGCGGCCGGTTTGGGACTGCACCAGATTGGTTAAATAAGCCGGGGAATATCCGACTTCCTGGGCCACATCGTTCAGGCTAATCGACTGATGGTAGTGGGCTTCAATGAACTGAAACACCCCGGCCAAGTTTGGCTCGTCTGGGAAAATCCCTGTTAATGACCAAACTCTGTCCTTTCCACTGTGTCCATCACGGCCGCACTTCCCATCTTCCCCGGCGGGACTGGTTGCTCCGATTCCATAGAGCTGGGAAAGCTGCTCCTGGCGCTGTAGCCGACTATTAATCGCGGCCAGAAATTGCTCTACGGTGCAGGGTTTGGTCAGGTAGTCGTCGGCCCCCAGTTCCATCCCTTGGCGCAGGTCTGCCATGGTGACTTTGGCTGTGAGGAAAATTAGCGGAATCAGTGCCGTTTGACGAGATTTTCGTAGGGTAGACAGTACTGAATACCCATCCATATCGGGCATCATAATGTCACAAACCACCAGATCAGGGGAATGTTGTTGAGCCATGGCTACCCCTGTGGTGCCATCGCTGGCTCCCACTGCTTGAAACCCTTCAAACTCCAGGCACTTAAGAAAAATATTACGGGTTTGAGATTCGTCCTCGATAACTAAAATGGTCTTCACGACGACTCCAGGAAACATCAACTTTTGTCGCCAAAATAAACAGCCTAAGGTCTATCCCTCTAGCGGGTCTATCCCATTTTGTTGCCTTTACCAGTGTCGTACACCAAGTCCAGTTTGGAATCTGGAGTTTTCCCACAGGCAAAATTCCAGGTCTGGACTGGGATTTGGTTTAATATCAAAACACAACGAAAAATATCATGACTAAAAATGGCAGGCCAAGTCCGAAGGCATATCGTTAAACTTGTGGGTTGACGACTTTACTCTTCTTTAGTAAACCTTAAGGGGCTGGCTAGTTGTGTACCGCGATACATTCCTGAGGTCGATGTCCCCCATGCACCGATGCGACTGATCCGACGTTGAATCATCAGTACTTTTGCGTTAGCCCACTGTTACGATGACCCAAACCTATTGGTTGCCCCAACGAAAGTCTCCGCCAAGGTCTGCTGCGGCTGCGCCGCTGGATCATGAACTGGAGTACTTACGCCGTCAGCACCACCTGATTCTGAATGCGGTGGGTGAAGGTATTTATGGGCTGGATCTGGATGGCAATGTCACGTTCGTTAACCCGGCTGCCGCTGAGATGATTGGCTGGTCTATGGAGGAATTGATCGGCCAATCCATGCATGCGGTACTGCATCACTCCTTTGCCGATGGCAGTCCTTACCACCGGGAAGCTTGCCCAATTTATGCCGCTTTTCAGGACGGTAGTGTAAAACGGGTGACCAATGAGGTGTTTTGGCGCAAAGATGGCACCAGCTTTCCAGTGGAATATATCAGTACCCCGATGCGAGACGAAGAGGGGCAACTGATTGGCACGGTGGTCACCTTTCGCGATATTACCCAGCGGCGTTGGGCTGAGGAGATTTTGCAACGGGCCAACGAGGAGCTGGAACACAAGGTGCAGGAACGTACTGCTGAACTGCAAACGGCTAACCAACAGTTACAACAGCTCAGTGATATGCGATCGCGGTTCGTCTCCATGGTCTGCCATGAGTTTCGTAACCCGCTTAACACCATTGCCCTGTCGGTGTCTTCCCTCAACCGCTACGACACCCAACTGCGCCCCGACGAAAAAACCGACTACCTGCTGGCAATCAATGCCAATGTGGAGCGCATGACCCAGATGATTGACGACATTCTGGTGATTGGCAAGATTGAAGCCAAAGTACTGGAGGTTAACCCTCAACCCCTGGATCTGGTGGACTTTTGCCAGACCCTATTGGCAGCACCGGATTATCGTCGGAGCCAGACCCCGATTCAGTTTGCCTGTCGTAGTCGGCAGTGCATAGCCCACCTGGATGAGCGGTTGCTGCGATCGATTCTAGGGAACTTGCTGTCCAACGCCATTCGCTATACCCCAGCAGATAAGGGGATTGTTTTGAAGCTGGCTAAACGGCAAAACTATGCCATTGTGCGGGTGCAAGACGAGGGCATGGGAATTCCCCCCAGCGATCGCCGCGATTTGTTCAAGCCTTTTCACCGGGGCCGCAATGTCAGCAACATCCCTGGCACTGGCCTGGGGCTGAGCATCGTCAAGCAGTTTGTGGACTTGCAAAATGGTACCCTGGCTGTTACCAGTCGGGTGGGGTTGGGCACCACCTTCACGGTCAAGCTACCGATGATCTAGAGTCGTGGTCGCGGCGTCTTCCTTACAGGGGGAGGCTATGCCCGTAGCAGATTTGACCCGTCACTCTTATCAGTCTCTTATATTTAAAGCTTATATTCTCAGCAACGACCATAAATGGAACGACCAATGCGCCTCAGCCTCTCCACAGGGGCTGAGGTTTGTCTATGGTCAGCCCATTGGCTAAGCTGGGCATTCATGACATAAATTGTCTAGCCATCACCTTTTCAGGGATTGGCTGGCCCTCTTTAGCCTGCGACCACCATGATTCAACCTGAGCGTATTGTTGGTTTAGTGCCCGCCGCTGGGCAGGGAAGCCGCATCTCTCCTCTGCCCATGAGTAAGGAGCTATTCCCCCTAGGGTTCCGAACCGTCGCGGACAAAGTTGGCCCCCGCCCCAAAGTGGCCTGCCACTATCTGCTAGACGCCATGCAGCAGGGCGGCGCCCAGGAAGCATTTTTGATTTTACGCCCCGGTAAGTGGGATATTCCTGAGTTTTTAGGCGATGGGTCTGACCTGGGCCTGCGGCTGGCTTACCTGACGGTGCATGTGCCCTTTGGGGTGCCCTTCAGCCTGAACCAGGCCTATCCCTTTCTGCAGGGGGCCGTGGTGGTGATGGGGTTTCCCGACATTTTGATTCAACCCAGGGATGCCTATCAACGGCTGGTCCGGCGTTTGCATCAGGGCCAGGGAGATGTGGTGCTGGGGCTGTTTCCCACGGACCAACCCGACAAGGTAGGAGTGGTGGACTTTGATCAGACGTCGGGCAAAGTGGTCGGCATCTATGAAAAATCGAACCTGACCCATTTGCCCTACATGTGGGCGATCGCCGCCTGGCGGCCCAGCTTTAGCGAGTTTTTGCACCGATTTGTTATGGATCGGCAACGGCAGCTGATTGGCGATCGCGCCCCCCATGGCCTCACAGCCTTACCCCCCTACACCGAAACCCCCATTGGCGATGTGATCCACGCCGCCCTCGAAGCTGGGTTGCAGGTCGAGGCCGAACCCTTTCCCCAGGGGACCTACCTCGACATTGGCACCCCAGACAATCTCATTACCGCCATTCAGCAGTACACCACCTTCTGAAGCAACGTTTGGGAAACAGTCTCCTTAATGGTGGGCGCAGCCCACCCTACTGGGAAACAGTCTCCTTAATGGTGGGCGCAGCCCACCCTACTGGGAAACAGTCTCCTTAATGGTGGGCGCAGCCCACCCTACACCCAAAACCTGACACCTAAACGGACTCAGCTCTCAGCCGATTGTCAAAGGTTTTTCAGGCGGCTCTCAGCCTACCGTGACAGGCTTGGGGATAAGAACAGTTGTCCTCCATGTCAACGATTACCCAAGTAGAGCCTAACGATGAAAATCCAGTTTCTTGGGGCTGTGGCGATCGCATCACTATTGACCCTGAGCGCGATCGCCTGTAGCCCTTCTACCACCGTCAATTCTGATGCTGGGGATAGCCTGGAAGCGGTTGACCCCTGTGCCGCCGCTGACCCCTGTGCCACCGCTGACCCCTGTGCAGGGGCTAAGGTTGAGGACGCTACAAATCAGCAACCTCACGTGTATAGCTTTGATGGGTTAGCCATTCGTGGTGCTGACCCTGTGGCTTACTTTACTGAAGGAGCTGCAGTCAAGGGTGTTGCCGACTACGAATACCAGTGGAATGGGGCCACCTGGCGGTTTAGCAGTGCCGAGAATCTGGCCCAGTTTACCGCTAACCCTGAAGCCTATGCCCCCCAGTACGGCGGCTACTGTGCCAAAGCTGTGGCCGAAGGCTATCTAGCCTCGATCGATCCAGACGCCTGGCGAATCGTCGATGGCAAGCTTTATCTAAACTACAGCCCTGGAGTGCAACGCCAGTGGCAGTCGGATATTCCTGGCCATATTGCCAGCGGCGATCAACACTGGCCAGCGGTGCTGACGGTCGATGTGGTGCATGAAAGCGGTGACTCTTGGTAGTCAAGGGGGTCCAGGGGTAGATAGTTAAGTAAAACTTAAATCGGCCCAGGGTCAGGGCGATCGCCCTTTACATCAAGTTGCATTGATGTATACGATGATACTCAATCCTTTGTGATGGAGTCATGATGTATAGCGGCACGGCTACGCTTTCTACCTCTGATCAGCTACTCGAAGCAGCCTCTCGATATGGCTTATTCTGCGGGACCTACGACAACGGCGATCGCTGCATTAAACCCCATCCTGACTCATCAGACTGGGAATTGGTTAACCACAACGATAGCTGGGTCTTGATTGTCAGAGGGACTCCGCAAATTCAGTTTCAATATCCTGAAGCGGCTAGATTTATTGCCCGGGTTTGTCAAACCCTGGTTCAACCCTCCCACCATGCAATCTTGTAGCCCCCAACCGTTGATACCCCCTATGCCAAGAGCTTTCCCTCGGGATAGGGGCTATGTCTTTAGGGTGATTCCCTTTCGTAAGGGACAGAGAAAAATAGCCTGAAACTTGCATTCTTTTGCTGCAAAGCCCCCAAAGTTGCCAGATTATTCTCCATCCTTTAAGAAATAGGACAACCCTGTATAAGAACCTGCATGCCGGGTATTATCCGATTATTTTGCAGAATAACACCTGCTTTTTAAGGAACTAATCAAGATTTTCGCTCGATAAGATAAGAACATATTTTTGGGATGTTATCCAGCAAATTTGAGGGTTAAGTAGGGTTTTGAGGGTGTTATTCATCATTTTTGACGGATAACACCCCTCCTGTATTGATGGGTCTTGATTAGTTGAAACGCCCTAAACTCATCCCGAATTTATTTTTGCTGGTGGAAATTCGCATGTCTCGCGCTTCAGCGATCGCCTTTCGGAGCGTCTGCGCGACCTGGATCACTATTTACCAATACAGAAGCGGCTGAAAATTTCATCCAGCATTGACTCGGTGATTTCATGACCCGTGATCGACCCCAACGCCTGAATGGCGGTTCGCAGGTCGATGGTCCAAAAGTCGAGGGGCAGTTGCTGATCGATGGTGTGTTGTACCTGCCCTAGGGCAGTTTGGGCCTGGGTGAGGGCGGCGGCCTGGCGTTGGTTCACCGTAAAGTCTAGATTACTGGCGGAGAGTTGATCCGCCTGAATGGTTTTCAGGATGGCTTGCTCTAGGGCCTCAATTCCCTGGTTTTGGGCGGCGGCGGTGTAGACCACGGGCAGGGCAGGGTCGGGCAGCGGCGGCAGACCGTCGGCGGCCACCAGGTCAATTTTATTCACGATCAAAATCAGGGGGCGATCGCGCACCAGCTCGTACAGGGCTTGATCGGCCTGGGTCCAGCCGGCGCCAGCCTCAATGGTTAGCAGCACCAGATCGGCGGCCTGGGCGGCCTGGCGCGATCGCGCTACCCCAATCTGTTCCACCTGGTCGGTGGCGTCGCGAATGCCGGCGGTATCCAGCACCTGAATCGGGATGCCACCCACCACCAATTGGGATTCCACCAGGTCCCGGGTGGTGCCGGGTAGGTCGGTGACAATGGCGCGATCGCAGCGACTCCAGGCATTCAGCAAGCTCGACTTACCCACATTGGGGCGGCCCACAATCGCCACCTTTAGGCCGGTGCGCAGTAGTTCCCCCTGCTCAGCGGTGGCCAACAACTGGTCCACCTGAGCGCGCACCGTGGCCAACTGCTGACGAATCGCCGGTTCATCTAAGGGGGGCAGGTCATCCTCAAAGTCGATGCGGGCTTCCACCTCGGCCAACATATCCAAACAGGCCGATCGCAGCTGTTGAATCGGGGCCATCAATTTGCCCTGTACCCCAGCCAGAGCCGTCTGAGCCGCCAGGGTGGACTGGGCGGCCACCAAATCTGCCACCCCTTCGGCCTGGGTCAAATCGAGGCGCCCATTCAGAAAAGCCCGCAGGGTAAATTCTCCCGGTTGGGCCAACCGAGCCCCCTGGCCAATGCACAATTGCTGCACCTGCTGCACAGCCATTAAGCCACCGTGGCAGTGAAACTCCACCACATCCTCGCGGGTATACGACCGGGGGGCCAGCATCAACAACAACAGAGCCTGATCGACAATCTGCCCAGTTTGGGGATGGCGCACATAGCCATAGAGAATGCGATGACTCTCCCAGGGTTGCTGCCCTGGGGCATCAAATAGGGTACGGGCAATGACCAGGGCCTCTGCCCCAGATAACCGCACGATACCCACACTGCCCTGTTGGGGCACAACCGCCGTGGCGATCGCCACAATCGTTTCTGACTGAGAGATATAACTTTGGCGAGGATGGCCCATAGGGTTGGCATGAATGAATCCCTTGCCCATCCATTAGAGCAAACTTTAGAGACAGCTGGATAGCTTGAAGTTCTCTCAAAGGAGCCGCCGCTCGCGGTAATGCTCCAGTTTCGCCGATACAATGGGAATACTACACCAAGTCCAGCTCAGGATCTGGCGTTTTCCTCCAGGCAAAACCCTAAGTCTGGGCTTGGGTTGGGTTTATTCACCCGACATTTAACCGTCAAGGCCCTCTGCTCCACCACTTTCTATTCCTTCGACCTCACACTATCTATGACCACCATTACGGACGCCTCTCGCAGTCCACAATCGCCTATGCGTAAACCTGCTAAACCCCGGTGGAAGCGGCAGATGCGCTACCTGTATTGGCGCTTCCTGCGGCTGCAAGGCAGCCCCGAACATTTGGCTCGGGGGCTAGCCAGCGGTGTGTTTTCTGGCTGTTTTCCGCTATTTGGCTTTCAGATCATTATTGGGGTGGGGGTGGCCACAGTCGTTCGCGGTAACCGGATCACGGCTGCCGCTGCCACCTGGATTAGTAACCCCTTCACCTATGTGCCGCTGTTTGCCTTTAATTACCAGATAGGCCATTGGCTATTGGGCAGCGGCCCGATGCCCAGCTTTCAGGATTTGGATACCCTGCGGAGTTGGATGGACATGGGCACCGAGGTCTCTTCCCGACTATTGTTGGGCAGTACTACGGTGGGACTGATCACCGGAGTCGGTAGCTACTATCTGAGCCTGCCGCTGATTCGACGGATGCGATCGCGGCGGCCTTTTACTGCTGGGCCTAAGCAGAACCTAGATGTGGACAATTAAGTGCGGTTGAGTGCGGTCATATACCCAGTCCAGCTCGGGATCTGGAGTTTTGCTTGTGGCAAAACTCCAGATCTAAACTTGAATTTGGCTGCTTTCTGCCAGACAGTAGGTGGTTTAGAGCTGGCTCTGGGATAACCTTAGGCCACCTTCAGGACTTTATGTTGGTAGTAAGTCTTATAGGTGTAGAGACTAAACTCAAGCTGCAAAAGGAGTCGGTTCGTTGTTCCATCAAGAGAACCACCTCGATGAATGCAGTATGGATCGCCGACAAAGCCTAGTCCTGCGGGTCCGGTTAGGGTAACAATGTTATTTTCGCCGTAGGTCTGGATGATGGTTTGATCGGCTTTACTGGCAAGCCTTTGGCCAAGCAGCTGATCGCGTAAGCAACGGCGACGATGGGTACCATTGATATAGATATGCGCTCCATCGTGCTTCGATACATCGGTTAAGTAAAAGAAAAACTTCAGTGACCGATAGTCATTAATGTCACAGTGGAACACCTGGGCCGCAGCCAGCTTTTCTGCATCATCTACAGGCCTGGGAAAACTCCATAGCAAATCACTGTGCATAAAAACAGGGGGACGACCCAAGTATTGATGGGCAATAGCCAGAATTACAGGATCCTGCTTTAGCTCCTGCATAACTTCGCACAGGTCCTGGCTATGGAGGTAGCTGGCATACTTAATTCCAGGCCCAATATTGAGATCGTCGGGGTTGGGGCTTTTAACCGCAATCTTATAGCCTGGGTCTCTATTTGCATAACAGGGATGGCTATAGGCAAAATCCAGCAAAGTATTGATTTGCGCCTGACTTAGCCTCAGTCCCGAATAGTATCCATCCCTTGCCAGACAGCGGTTAACGTCTGCCATAGAATGATCTAATCCAATTGTTAAAGCTCCAGGTTGGATTGGCGGTAAGGATAATGCTCTGACTCTGAATCTTGCAAGATTTCGAAAAAAGCAAAACCGAGCTAGATATTTCATCAAGAGGAAACTTGCGTCTTTTTTTAGGTAAAAAAAGTTTATTTCGCAATAGTAAACAATTTTTTCCAGAATTTGAAAAACCTTATTTTTCTCACCTATTCTGATCTGCATTATTTTCCTTTCTAATCAAAATGGATAATTTCGATTTTCACAGAAACTCCATGGAAAACATTAGCTATACTTTCCCCTAAAAGAAGCTTGATAAGCATTCCATTACAGATATAAATGCAGCTTTAACTCTGCCTGCATCACCATAAATAAATTTCATGGAGGGTGCAGAGGCTGCGATTTATAGCAAGTCCAAATCGGGATCTAAAGTTTTCCCACAGGCAGAACTCCAGGTCTGAACTTAGATCTGGCTTATATAAACAGCATGAACATGTAAGGATGCATAAGATCCCTACCTAGGTTGATTAGCTAAACCCAAATAAAGCGTTCATGGCTGAGTCACACCAAATCCAAATCAAGGTTTGGAAATTTCTTATAAGCGAGACTCTAAATCTGAGCTAAGATTTAGTTTTTTTGGATAAATGCAATCCTTGATGGCTTATCAAAAAAACACTCTGACTCCCTGATAAAATGACACTACATAGGGACTTTTTAAAATTCCCTTATTGCTTACCTAAGTAACTCTGAGATGATCAACCCTGACAAGACCATACCTTTTGGTCGTGTAACGTAGCTCCGTCAATGAAGCATAAGTAGTATCTTTGTTGATTTTACTCCAGAGAAGTTTTGGTAGAAGAAGTGGAGAAGCCTACTTCTAAAAACTTTATGCTACGATTGGGAAATGTAAAGCATTTTCCCTAGCCAGATGTTCCGCTGCCTCAAACCAGACCCAAAAACCCTGGTTGACTGACAAAAGTTGTTGGCCCTCACCCCCAACCCCTCGCCCTCTGGGAGAGGGGAGCCGATCCACTCTCTTGTTCCCTCTCCCGAGGGGAGAGGGCTAGGGTGAGGGGCTTCTGAAGGATCTGTGCATAAGTTTTGTCAGTCAATGAGCCCAAAAACCTCAGATCATAATATTTCTGAACTATCAAAAAACAGAGATTTCACATTAAATTAAAGTTCCCCAGCCTGAGGGTGAAGACACTGCAAAAGCTCTTGGCGGGTAAACGGTTTGGGTAAAAAGTCCTGAAACCCTTGTCGTTCTGCTTTAGCGACGGCATCGGTGGAATTGAGCCCACTCATGGCGATCGCCCGCAGATTAGGGTTAAGCCGCTTGAGCACCGGAATCGCCGTGAGCCCATCCATGGTGGGCATCATCAAATCCATCAGCACGGTGTGAATCTCGCCGGGGCGTTCTGCCATCACGGCAATGGCCTCTTCCCCATTGTGGGCCACCAACACCCGGTAGTTATAGAACTCCAGAGTCGTTTGAATGATAGTGCAGACAGATGGCTCATCATCAACCACCAGCACGAGAATGTTGCCCCCATCCAGGGGTTTTTTGGGGGTCTCGTCTTGAGAGTCTGGTTGGACCGTAGCGGGCAAATACACCTGGAACTGGCTCCCCTGACCCACCTGGGTTTGCACGTCGATGAAACCACCATGGCTATCAACAATACCCAACACCGCCGATAGCCCCAAGCCCGTGCCCTGCCCTAGCCCTTTTGTTGTAAAGAACGGGTCGAAAATGCGGTTCAGCACCTCCGGGGTCATACCGGTGCCGGTGTCTTCTACCTTAATCACTACATAAGGGCCGGGCTGGGCCTGGACGTGGATGGCAGCGGTAGCGGCATCTAGGGTGAGGTTCTCGGCCGTGATGTGCAGTTCGCCGCCGTCGGGCATGGCGTCGCGGGCGTTGACACAGAGGTTCATAAAAACCTGGTGCAGTTGAGTGGCATCTCCCCAGACCGACCACAGGGTATCGGGCACGTCGGTATAGATGTCAATGGATTTGGGCAGGGTCTGCTGCACCAACTTGCGGATATCGCGCATTAAATGATGCACTTGCAGGGCAAACCGCTTGCCTTCTACCCCCCGGGCAAAGGCCAAAATTTGCTTTACTAGGTCAGCCCCCCGCTGGGCGCTGGTTTCTAGAATATTGAGTTTACCCTGTACCCAGGGATCCAGCTGGCCCAGTTTCAGGGGCAGCAACTGCACCACCAGCAAAATAGGGGTGAGAATGTTGTTGAGATCGTGGGCAATGCCGCTGGCCAGGGTGCCCAGGCTTTCCAACCGCTGCGATCGCAAAAATTGCGCTTCCATCTGCTTTTTATCGGTAATATCCATATGGATACCCAAAAGCCGCTCGCTATGACCTTCAAGATCACAGAGTAACGTGCTCTTGATCGCCACCCAGTGCGGGGTATCGTCGTCTAGAATGCGAAATTCAGTGTTCAGCCCCTGACCGGTTGCCACCGCCTGGCGGAGTTCCTCTTCCACGCGATCGCGATCGTCGGGATGCAGCCGCCAGGGCCAGCCCTGTGCGGTCGACCTGGGGTTACCCGCACTACTGGCCAGAGACGTACTCCAGGTGATGTGGTTGGAGGCCAAGTGCCATTCAAAAGTGCCCATTTGGGCGGCTTCCTGGGCCAGAGTTAGGCGTTCTTGAATTCGTTGACGGTGGGCAATTTCCTGGCGGAGGTGTTGGTTCGCCCTCTGGAGTTCGGCGGTACGGGCCTGCACCCGGTCTTCGAGCACGTCGTTAGCTTCCCGCAGGGCGGCTTCGGCCCGCTGCCGCTCGATCGCATAAAACAGCGATCGCACTAGCACCTCCTGTTGTAGAGAGCGCTTCATCAAATAGTCTTGGGCTCCGTGGCGCACGGCGGCTACCGCCAGGTCGTCATCGTTGGTATTGGTCAAAACCACCACCGGTAGATTCGGAGCCTGGTGCAGCAGCACATCCAACGAGTCAAGCCCAGCACTGTCGGGCAGGGTCAAGTCCAACAGGGCCACATCAAACCTGGTGCTCTGCAACTGGGTAATCGCCTCCCCCAGGCGCTTGGCATGGTGCAGATGAAAACAACTGTAAGCTGAACCCTTGAGAATTTCCTGCAGAAACCGGGCCTCGGCCCTATCGTCTTCAATCAGCAGCACCTGGATCACCGCCGGGTGCCGGGACCGATCTAAGGGTCGGTGGATGGCAGGGTCGCTGTTTCTAGCCAAAATGCTTCAATCCCTTGGACAATTTTGAACAGCTGGGCCAAATTTCGCGACTTAGAAATGTAGCAATTCACATGTAAATCATAGCTTTTGCAAATGTCTTCTTCATTGCGAGAGGTGGTCAGCACAATAATGGGAATGTGCTTCAGCGCTTCACTGGCCTTGATTTCAGCTAAAACCTCACGCCCATCCTTTTTAGGCAGGTTGAGATCCAACAAAATCAAATCTGGCACTGGGGCTAACCCAAACTCCCCCTGGCGTTTGAGGTAAGCCATGGCCTCCACACCATCCCTGGCGATGGTGACATCGCAAGGGGTGGCGGTACTTTTGAGGGCCTCTTGAATCAATCGAATGTCGCCACGGTTATCCTCGACTAAAAAGATAGTTTTGAGCTTTGCGTCCGTTGCCATGGTTGCGATCGCGTCCTTCAACGGGGATGGTGAAGTAGAATGTGGCGCCCTGGTCTGGGGCCGCTTCTACCCAAATGCGGCCTCGGTGACACTCGACGATTTTCTTACAAATAGCCAGACCCATACCAGAGCCATGGTATTCGTCCCGGGTGTGCAGCCGCTGGAAGATCACAAAAATGCGATCGGCAAACTGCGGGTCAAAGCCAATGCCATTGTCGGCGACGGAAAATAGCCAGTGTTCCTCCTGGCGCTGTACCCCAATGTGAATGTGGGGGGCTTCGTTGGGCTTACGGAACTTAATGGCGTTGCCCACCAGGTTTTGGAACAGCTGCATCAATTGGGTGCCATCCGCCACGATGGTGGGCAGGGTATCAACCGTAATTTCTGCACCGGTTTCGGCAATCCGCCCTCGCAGATTCCCCAGAGCTTGATCCAGCGCCCCCTGCACCGAGGTGAGCTGCCACTCAATCCCCTGTAGATCTACTTTGCTGTAGGCCAGCACATCATCAATCAGGGTTTGCATCAGGCTGACCCCTTCCACGGCAAAGCCGATAAACTCTTTACCGTCCTCATCCAGCTTGGTGTCGTAGCGCATCTCTAACAGCTGCACAAAGTTGGCCACCTGGTTCAGGGGCTCTTGCAGGTCGTGGGAGGCCACATAGGCAAACTTCTTGAGCTCGGCGTTAGAGCGCTCTAGGTCATTGGCCAACAGGGCCAGTTCTTCCGCCTGACGCAGCACAATATTGACGATCGCCTTGCGTAGTTCCAGGGCAGCCCGCACCTCTACCGACTGCCAGGGCAGCGATCGCAAACTCACTGTTTCCTTCCACAACTCAAAGGATTGACGGGGACACAGCCAAGGGTTCTCCCCCTCATCCATCAGCGTGTACGCTTCGTTAGGGTTCCCCCCCCAGTTCACCGTCTGAATCACCTCGGGACGGAACCACAGCACATAGCTGCGCTTGGAAATGGGGATGGCCATCAAGCCACTGGCCACGTCTTTAAATCGCTGGGCCTCTACATAGTCCAGGGGCAGGGCGTCGGTGACAAAGATGTCATCCTCCACTGATTTACCCAACCACTGCACCAGATAGTTCAATTCCTCTTCCGGGGGAGTATGGCCTAGGGTGGTCCACTGGCCGCCAAAGCAAATGGCCGCCCCCTTAGCCCCTACCAAATCCAGTAGATTTGGGTCGTGGCGCACCAGACCATCAATAAAATAGTCCTCCCGGGCCATCTGATCTACCAGGGCTGACTGTACCGCCGCCAGCTTCAGCCGATAGCTCTGATCTGCTTCCTCTTCCAGGGTCGAAATCTCAGCAAAAATCACCCGTCCCAGAAATTCACAAGCTTTGCGTAGCTCGTAGGGCACATACTTCGGGGTTTTATGGTGACAGGCAATCAGACCCCACAATTTTTGGTCCTTCATCAGCGAAATGGTCAGGGATGATTCCACTGCCATGTGGTTCAGGTATTCGATGTGGCAATGGTAGGGTTGCCGCAGAATCGACATCACCAGGTCTGTGGGCTGGTGAGTCACCGGGTTAATCGCTGGTACCAGGTCCACCGGTTCAGCAGTGGCATCAGGAATGACCCGAATCCAGTTGGACAAAAACATTTTGCGGGCGGGCTGGGGCACGTCCGATTCTGGGAAATGCAGCCCCAGGTACGATTCCATATCCGCTAGCTTTTCTTCAGCCAGAACCTCGCCGTGGCCATCGTCATCAAACTTGTATAGCATCACCCGGTCAAACCCGGTCACCTGCCGCACCTGGTGGACAATAATCCGGCAAAAGTCCTGCAACCCAGCGGACCCCGCCTCTAACTGACCAATGGAGGCCCGGGCCAAATGGTAAAAGCTCAAAAAGGGAATATTGTCATGGTTGAGGGCAGGCTCCAGCTCCATGATTAAAAAGCCAGCCTGGTTACGGTGAAAAATGGCATCGTATACGCCGTAATCATCTCCCCGCCGCCGTACCCAAATTTTGGTGGGGTTCATCACATCCAGGTTGTCGTGGCCCAACCCATCCCGGAATTGATCAACTTGGTAGGAATCCAACAAGTCATCCAGAGTTTTACCCAGCACCTCCTCTGGAGATAGGCCAAAGGCATCCCGGGTATTGCGGCTGACTTGCAGGATGGATAAGTCTGACTCGTTAATTACCAGGAGTACCCCATGGGGTTGCACCTGGGTCAACGTATTAATGGCCGGTTGTTTGAGGCTGGTCAGCTGGGTGTCAGAGCTAAAATTGCTGACGGGCATAGGTCCGATCTCCTGGACGAAAAACTGTTTTGGACTGAAGCGATGCGAAACGACTAAAACCTGGTTTATTTCTCTGGCTTATCCTATTTAATACCCCACTAAACCGGCTGTTACATCGGCTATTACACTGCAAATGTAAACAGCATTCAGCCCTCCGCTCAGCAGCATATCGCAGATAACTAGAGGGCCTAGGATGGAATTCTTAAGACAAACCAAAACTTTGATTTAAAGCCACTTTAAGGCTCAAAATTAGGGGTATTTATTTGTCAGTATTTTGAATTATTTGTATTTAGTTACGAAACGTTATTTATCAGGAGAGTCTTACTTCAAAGGCAAGGTCACAATTTCTAACCAAAAGGCCTCAATACGCTGAATGGTCTGGGTCAACTGCTGTAAGTCGGTGGCCTTGACCACGTAGCAATTGCCCTGGATGGCATAACTGTGGAACACATCTTCGGAGCGAGTAGAGCCAGCGAACACAATTACGGGAATTTGCTTCAGGTGGGGGTCGGCTTTAATCGTTTGCAGTAAGACTCGACCATCTTGATCCGGCAGATCCGGATCCATTAAGATTAAATCTGGTCGGGGGGCCTGGGCATAATCGTGCTGTTGGCGCAAAAAGGCTAGGGCCGTGTCTGCATTGGTGACAGTCTGCATCGGGTGGTTGCCCATTACCTGCTGAATCGCTTCAGTATGGGCGGCGTTGGGGTCAATCACCAAAATAAAGCGTTTTAGCTCTGAATCGGCCATAGGAATGATTCAACGGGAGATATGTCGGCATAGAAGGTCCAAGATTCGTCAGGCCTGAGACCTATCCCAGTTGCCGTTAGAACTTGGTAAAAACCATAGCCAATCATGGCAGCATCCAAGTAATTATGCGGAAAGTCATTAGATTTTAAAGTCATTAGATCTTTAAAGAGACTCCCCACCTTCCAGCCAAAATCGGTCATGCTAAAACAGAAGATTATTGAGCTCACGGCCAAAGGAATGGGAGAATGAGCGGTTGTCTCCATCACCGATGCATGCCAGGTCTGGCCATAGCCTTGGCGTTATTGGGCCTGGGGGGCTGTGAGGTTCGGTCTGGGTCGCTAGGAGACACCGACAGAAATGGTGAGACCCAAGCTACGACAATGCTAAAGTTCATAAGCCCCCAATCTGTTGCCCTAGCTCAGCCTATGCCTAGTCCTTTACTATTTGATACCGTTTCCGACTATGCCGAAGGCGTCGCCATGGTGCGGCTCAAGTCTCGCATTGGTTATCTCGATGGCGAGGGTCAGGTGACCATTGAAGTCGCCGATGACAATGTGACTACGGCTGCCCCCTATGCGGAATCCCTAGCGGTGGCACGGGTGGGTGATTTTTTTGGTTATTTAGACCGCACTGGCCACTGGGCGATTGATGTGCAGTTTAGTCTGGCCAAGTCTTTTTCGGAAGGGTTGGCAGTGGTCAAGGGGGGCACCAAGTATGGCTACATCAATCCTGAGGGGGAATGGGTAGTGGAACCTCAATTTGACCTGGCTGAACCCTTTGTGGATGATCGGGCCCTGGTGAAGCTGGCCGATCGCTATGGCTATATCGACCCAGCGGGTCGGTCTGTGGTGGCGGCCACGTTTAGAGATGCTTGGAGCTTTTCGGAAACCCTGGCGGTGGCTAAACAAGAGGCCCAATACGGTTACCTTGACCTGACCGGCACCATGGTAATCCCCGCACAGTACGATGGGGCATTTAACTTTTCAGATGGGCTAGCGCGGGTGCGCCAGGGGCGCCAGTTTGGCTTTATTAACCCTGACGGGACGATGGTCATTGCCACCAACCTGGCCTTTGCCTCTGACTTTTCGGAAGGGTTGGTAGCGGTGCTTCAAGATCGCCAGTGGGGCTACATGGACCAGACGGGTGAATGGGTAATTGCTCCTCAATTTGACTATGCTGCCGACTTTTCGGAGGGACTAGCGGCGGTCCAGCAGCAGGGGCGTTATGGCTTTATCAATCCTGCTGGCGACTGGGTGATTCCACCTGCGTACACCAATGCTGGCCCTTTTTCCGAAGGGCGGGCCCGGGTTCAGCTAGAGAACCGCTGGGGCTTTGTCAATCGGGCTGGCCAGTTGTTGACGGGCAGTGGCTTCAAAGATCAGGCTAACTGGTGAGGCGGTTCAGGTAGCGCTCGATCAACAAAATGGCCACAATGTCGTCAATCGGGCGAGGAATTTTGCGTAGGGACTGGGGTAACCATCCTGCCAGACCCGCCGGGGGGTACATCTGCCAGTAGCGATCGCGGGCTTCCAGGGTGGTATACCGTTCATCCACCAACATGATCCGCGGTGGGTCGGGCAGTTGGCCCAGGGTTTGCTTCCAGTGTTTGGAGCTGGTTTGGTCTCCCAAGACAATGGTGGAAATCGGAAAGCGCGATCGCAGCGCCTTAATTTCCGCTATGGCTTGGTCAGCGGCGACCACCTGGTGATGCTGGAGGCTCCTGTCCAGACCCATCACCGCGACACCGCACTTTTGGCGGCCAGGGTCAAATCCTAAAATCACAGGCTGGGATAATGAAGAGGGAAGCGACTCGCTCACAGCAGCTCAACTCAGGACGAAACGGCGGGGTAGTTCAAGGCAGTCTACTCAGTAGCTATACCTCAGTAGCTTTACTATAGAGTTCCCCTCCTATGGCGTCACCTAGGCAACAGGACTGGGGGAAAGAATAATCACCAGTCCTAGATAAAGCGTAAATTCTGCTTGCATTGGCGGTATTTTGCACTAAACTTAGGCGGCAGTGGGGCTAGCCTGGGTGTTCAACCCACTGGTATCCCAAAAAAATGCTAAGTTTATAGTACACTTGCCCTATGCCCGAGGCCGCGCCAGCCAGTGCACATTAAACGTGTTGAGTTGTCCCACTTTAAATCCTTTGGTGGTACGACCCAGGTGCCGTTGTTGCCTGGGTTTACGGTCATATCTGGCCCCAACGGATCGGGCAAGTCAAATATTTTAGATGCGCTGTTGTTTGGCCTGGGGCTAGCCAGCTCTAAGGGGATGCGGGCGGATCGCCTGCCGGACCTGGTCAACCAGAGTCAAATGAGTCGGCGCACCACCTCCGAGGCCAGTGTAACCGTCACCTTTGACCTCAGCGATGTGGCACCGGAATTATTTCTCGATGATGACGATGGGGCGTTGCCCTCCGAGGCGACCCCTCCAGAGGCACCGACTAACGGGGACCAAAACGGGCAGGGCAGCCATGGCCACGGTGCCGCCCCCCCCCAGCCCAATGGACAGGGGCAGTCCCCAGAGCTGAACGCCATGGCGCCTGAGCCCATGGCCACCACCGACGGCGACAGTCTGGCGATGCAGCGGGAATGGAGCGTCACCCGACGGCTACGGGTTACCAGTCAGGGCACCTACACCTCGACGTACTACATCAACGGCGAGCCCTGCACCCTCAACCAATTACATGAGCAGTTGCAGCGGTTCCATGTCTACCCCGAAGGCTATAACGTGGTGCTGCAAGGGGACGTGACCAGCATTATTTCCATGAACTCCCGGGAACGGCGGGAGATTATCGACGAGTTGGCCGGTGTGGCCGCCTTTGATCGCAAAATCGACCAGGCCCGGGGCAAGCTGGAGGCGGTCAAGGAACACGAAGAGCGCTTTCGGATTGTGGAGCGGGAGCTGCAGGCTCAGCTGGAGCGCCTGGCCCAGGATCGGCAAAAGGCGGAAAAATACCAAACGCTGAAAGCCAGCTTCCAAACCAAAAGCCAATGGGAAGCGGTGTTGGTGTGGCAGGGGCAGCAGCGCCATATCGCCCAGCTGCAACAGAGTCTTGAGCAAGGACAAGCGGCAGCAGTGCAGTTGGCCCAAACCATTGCCCAGGGGGAAGCGGCGATCGCGGCCTTAGACACCGAACTGGCCACCCTGAATAGCCGGATTAAGGCCATGGGCGAAGACGAGCATTTGGCCCTCCAGAGCCAAGCCGCCACCCAAGAAGCAGAACTGCGTCAGCTGCAGCGTCAAGAGCAGGAAACCCGCACTGCCATCAACCAAGGGGCAGCCCAGCGGCGGGAAACAGAAATTGCCTTGCAAGATCAGCAGACCCGCCTAGCCAAATTGCAAGCGGATATTCAAACCCTGACCAGCGGGGAGCTGGTCCAACTTACCCAGGCTAAAACCGAGGTTGAGCAAGCCCTGGACGAACGTCGCCAAGCCACCCTGTCGATTGCCTCCGCCTCCCAGACCTGGATTCAACAGCAGACCCAACTGCGCCACGATATCGAAACCCTGGTAGGGGCGATGGAACCCCAACGGGCCGAGCAAATTCGGCTACAGGAGCGGCTGCATCAGTTGCAGCAGCAGCTCCAGAGCCAGCAGCACCAGTTGAGGGAGTTGGCGGCAGAAGCCCCTGACCAGGACACGATCCCTAGCACCACCGCCGACCCCCTAGCCGCCGCCGAGGCCGAGATGCAGCAGCTAGCCAGCCACATTGCCACCACCGAGGCAGAGCTCAGCGTACAGCGGGAAACCCAGACTCGCCTGCTCAAAGAACAGCGGGATAAACAGCGCCAACTGGATAAGCTAGAGGCCCAGGCCCAGGCCCTGCAAGAAAGCCAGGGCACTCGCGCCACCAAGCTGTTGCTCGACAGTGGCCTGGAGGGGCTGAATGGCCTGGTGGCCCAACTGGGGAAGGTCGAGCCCCGGTTTCAGACAGCCCTGGAAGTGGCGGCCGGGGCGCGTTTGGGCTACCTGGTGGTGGAAAATGACCGAGTCGCCGCCAGGGGGATTCAGTTTCTAAAGCAGCAGCGGGGCGGACGGGCCACCTTTTTACCGCTGAACAAAATTCGCGCCCCTAAGTTTTCGCCAGTGCCAGCCTGGCAGCGGCCTGAGGGGTTTTTAGACTACGCCGTCAACCTGATCGATTGCGAGCCCCGCTATCGGGATATTTTTGCCTACACCTTTGGCAGCACTGTAGTATTTGACAGCCTGGAGGCGGCGCGATCGCACCTGGGCCAATTTCGCATGGTTACCCTGGACGGGGAAATTTTAGAAACCAGCGGCGCGATGACCGGCGGTCACCAATCTGCCCGCTCCGGCAGCCTGCATTTTGGCACGGTGGAACCGGCAGAATCCCAAGAAGCCCAAACCCTACGCCAGCGGTTGGCCGACATTGAGGTGCTGCTAAGCCGCTGCGATCGCGATATTCAGACCCTGTCCACCAGCCTGCAAACCCAGTCCCAGGAGCTGATCAGCTGTCGTCAGCAGTACCGCGAGCTCCAGTTGCAGCAGCAACAGCAGCAGAGTCAACAGCAGCGGTTGGACCAGCAACGCACCCAGCTGCGGCAGCAACTGGCCCAATCCCAGCAAGAACTAGACAGTACCCAACACCGGCTACAAGCCCTGGCCACCGAACTACCTGCCCAGGAAGCGGCGATCGCCGAAAAACGCCAGGCCCTCACCGAGCTAGAACAGTCCCAAACCCACAGCGAATGGCAAACGGCCCAGGCGGCGGTACGGCAGCTGGAAGAGCAGCTCAGCCAGGCCCAAACCGCCCTGCAACAAGCGGAGCGCCGTCTGCAAGAGCAACACACCCAGCGGCAGCAGATAGCGCTGACCATTCAGCAAGCCCAGCAAACCCTAGCTGACGTAGGGCAGCAACAGGGGGAGCGCGATCGACAGCTGAACCAAATTAAGCAGCAGCAGGTCGCCATCAACCAGGACATCGAGCGCCTGCGCCAGGCCATGGCGGTGCTAGATCAAACCCTGGCCAGCGAAAAAGCCAGCCGCGACGCCCTAGAACAGCGGCTGCGGGACCAGCGCACCCAAACCCAGCAGCAGGCCTGGCAGCGGCAAAAGCTGCTGGAAACCCAGCAAGAACGGCAACAGCAGTTGACCGAAGCCCAGGCCCAATTGGCCCTACAGGCGGCAGAGTTGCCAGACCCCCAGCCCGATATCCCTGAGGGTACCGAGTTAGAAGGGCTGCGCAAAGACCTGCGATCGTTGCAGCGGCGGATGGAAGCCATGGAACCGGTAAATATGCTGGCCCTAGACGAGTACAACCGCACCGAAGAACGCCTGAGCGACCTCAGCCAAAAGCTCGCCACCCTGGAAGAAGAGCGGACTGAGCTGCTACTGCGGGTAGAAACCTTTACCACCCTGCGCCGCAAAGCCTTCCAGGAAGCCTATGACGCTGTCAACGAAAACTTTCAGACCATCTTTGCCGAATTGTCCGATGGGGATGGTCACCTGCAGTTGGATGACCCAGCCGATCCCTTTAATGGCGGCCTGAACCTGGTGGCCCACCCCAAGGGCAAGCCGGTGCGGCGGCTGGCCTCCATGTCGGGGGGGGAAAAATCCCTCACAGCCCTGAGCTTCATTTTTGCCCTGCAGCGCTATCGGCCCTCCCCCTTCTATGCCTTCGACGAGGTGGATATGTTCCTGGATGGGGCCAATGTGGAGCGCCTCTCCCGGATGATCAAGCGTCAGGCAGAGCAGGCGCAATTTATTGTGGTCAGCCTACGCCGCCCCATGATCGAAGCCTCCCAGCGCACGATTGGGGTCACCCAAGCTCGGGGGGCTTACACCCAGGTGCTAGGGATCAACCTAGAGGCCCAGAGTGCTGCTCCTTAGGACGGAGGTGTGGTGCCAGGTGTCAGGTCACAGGTGTCAGGTGTTAGGTAACAGGAATGGCAAGCCGACGTATGCCGTAGAGTGCATAATAGCGCTCAGACAAGGCTATGCCCATGCTACTGTTCCCAGCCTACTGCTTACGTTCGCCCTGAGCTTGTCGAAGGGCTTCAAGGCTATCTGCACCCTAAAATTTAGCCCTGACAGATCACTCGTCGGGACTACAAAAATTCGGCCAGCAGCACTTGGGCTGTTTCTAGGCTGTCTGCTTCGGCGGCGGGTTTATCTTTGCGCCAGCGCAAAATCCGGGGAAACCGCACCGAAATACCCGATTTGTGACGCTTAGACTGGGCAATGCCCTCAAAGCCGATTTCAAACACATGGCTGGGTTCTACCGATCGCACCGGACCAAACCGCTCTAGGGTGTGGCGGCGAATCCATTTATCCAGCTGGTTAATTTCTTGGTTATCCAGGCCACTGTAGGCTTTGGCAAAGGGCACCAGGGTGTCTCCCTGCCAGAGGGCAAAGGTGTAGTCGGTAAACAGGTTGGCCCGCTTGCCACTCCCGGCTTGGGCGTAAATCAATACGGCATCTAGACTCATCGGGTCCACCTTGTATTTCCACCAATAGCCTCGCTTACGGCCCACCAGGTAGGGACTGTCAATGGCTTTGACCACCAGCCCCTCCGCCCCCTGCTGGCGGGCCTGAGACCGCAGGGCGGCCAATTCAGCAAAGCTTTCAAACGTCAGGGGCTGAGAGGGGTGAATGCGATCGCTATCAGTCGAATCAAGCAATACCGTCAGCCGAGCCTGGCGATCGTCCAGGGCCAGATCGCGAATATCGCTGCCCTGCTCCTCTAGCAGGTCATAGGCGATGAAATGGACCGGTTGGGCCGCCATGATTTTGGCGGTCACTCGCTTGCGGCCCAACCGTTTTTGCAGATGGTTAAACGGCAGAGGAGAGCCCCCCTGCCAGGCTAGAATTTCCCCGTCCAGCACCACCCCATTGGGAAAGGTCTCTAGGGCCGCCACCAGTTCAGGAAACTGCGGGGTGACCAAATCCTCCCCCCGCGACCAGATAAACACCTGATCGGCCCGTTTAATCATCTGGGCCCGAATGCCGTCCCATTTCCATTCCGCCCGCCAGTCCGCCGGGTCTTCCTGTTTAAATTTCTCCTCGTCTAAGGAGGTGGCTAAAAAGAAAGGGTAGGGCTGGCTGGGGGCCTGTTGGGTAGCCTCTAGGCTGGTGAGGCGCTGGTAGAACTCTACCGTGGGGGTAAAGTCGCCCATCAGCCGGTGGGTCAAGACCGGCTCTGATACCCCCGTGGCAGCGGCTAACCCCTTTATCACCAGCTTGGCCGAGGCCCCGACCCGAAATGCACCAGTGAGAATCTTGTTGAGCACAAACACTTCGGTGTTATCCAGCGCCGCCCACCAGGACACCACTAACTCCTGCCGCTGCTGATCGGTTTCGGCTGCCTTCGCCTGGGGAATAATCTGTTCCATCCACTGATGCAGGGGGCGATCGCAGCACTCCTGAGCCGGTAGGGGCATATCCCGTAGCAACAGGGCGATCACCTCTGCCGAGTCCCCCACCTGGGCATAGCAGTCTTGAAATAACCACTCTGGAATGTCAGCAATCTGTAGAAATACCTCCCGCAGCACCCGCGAGGTCACAGTGCGGCGACGGGTTTTGCCCAACAGTAAGTACAGGGCCCACACCTGGTCTGCCGGGTCGGCGGTTTGAAAGTAGGCCTGCAGCGATCGCACCTTCTCATTCGTCGATGTGGTGGCGTCAATGGCTTGAAAAAGTTGGGTAAATTGTTTCATCGTCCCTACGACAATAGAGCCCATCGTCTTGGGTTAAGCACCCCCGCTCCTAGTATTCTGAAGCATAAGTCAGTCAACCCGTCCTGACATTGAGAGCACCAGCGGCTCGGGCCATAACGGAACAGGAGTAAAATGATGCAAACCCTGGTGATTGGCTATGGCAACACCCTACGGGGAGATGACGGCGTCGGCTATCGAGTGGCTGAGGCCGTAGAACGCTGGCAGCTCCCTGGGGTCGAGGCTTGGCCCTGCCATCAACTTACCCCTGAACTGGCAGCGGCGATCGCCGAGGTAGACCGGGTGATCTTTGTCGATGCGACTCCGCCCCAGAATCCCCCCAGTCCCATTGTTTGCCAATCGATTCAGGCTAAGGACGGCGATCGCTGGCGGTCAGGGCACCAGAGTCATCCCACTGCCCTACTCGCTTTAACCCAACAGCTTTACCATCGACAGCCCATCGCCTACGCCCTCTGGCTGCCCACCCAGGCCATGGCCTATGGCGAAGCGCTTTCCCCCATCGCCCAAATCGGCCTGGCCCAGGGCCTCAGATATCTTCGCACCTGGCTAAGTTATCCCCAGTGACGGCTACCTGCCATCAGAGATAGCCCTAAACGGCCATCCCAACCACTTCCCATTCCCAAATCCCGATGTTAAAATAGATCAAGTTCAGTTTTCGGTAGATTACGCTTGTTTGATTTCATTTCGATTTCCGTTACAGGTCTGTCTCCGTTTACTCGATACATTTGTCAATCAATGGAGAAGATCTAATGTCTGTTTATGTAGGTAACTTGTCGTACGATGTCACCCGCGAAGATTTAGAGCGGGTATTTACAGAGTACGGGCAAGTCAGTCGCGTCAGCCTGCCCACAGATCGGGAAACCGGTCGCCCTCGGGGGTTTGCTTTCGTTGATATGGCCGCTGAGGCCGAAGAAGATGGGGTAATCGAGGCCCTGAACGGTGCTGAGTGGATGGGCCGTGAAATGCGAGTCAACAAAGCTCGGCCTCGCGATGACTCCCGTAGCTCTAGTTCTAGTGGTTCCGGCGGTAGCAACTATCGTCGCAGTAGCTTCTAAGCTAAAGCCATCAGCGAGCAAACTCCCCCGCCCATAGCCAAAGTCTGCTAAAGCAGACTAGGATAACTGGGCTGACATCATAACGAGTTACCGTGGGCCTTACCGCAAGGTTCACGGTAATTTATTTATAAGGAACGGATATCGCTCAGCATTATGCATGATCTGGAGTTTTGGCAGATTGCAATACTTTCAACATAGTATCCGCTGCTTCATCCGCTCCATAGGGCGACCACATATGTATGACTCAGGTATAACACTTAGGATCCTTGCCACTCAAGCTTCGAGCCACCTAACGGCTAAATTGAGTGGAGGCTAGTATCCATTGCTTCCAAGCCAATATCTCTCGCCCGTCCACTCCAACGTGTTGTTAGACCGGGCTTACGCGACAAAGTTACAACCTCTCTACCGCTCTCTTCCTGTTTTTTGCGTAAATCTGCAAATATTGCATTTAAGTCGTAACTGAATGATTTGGCGTATTCCTCGCGAATACGATGAATTTCTTCAACAATTTCATCTTTCCACATAGCCTAATCTCCCATTAGTTCATTTGGTGTGCAGAGGATTGGAAGCACATAGCCACAATCAAGACTAATTTCTGCCAATTTCCCCTGAATTTGAGCATTCGCAATATGCCTGCAGTTCCACGTTAGCAAATAATCCATGCCATGAACCGTCGCGGCAGCAATGTGGATAGCATCTACCCCGGCTTTAGGAGGCAAATTGCTTCTGGCTAAAAACTGTGCTGCCAAGCCCTGTACGGCCTGATTCAATGCTAGCAGGGGAAAACCACGCAGTATTTCTAGCCGCTGAGCAGCAACCTCGGAATCTCCCCGTATCACTTCGTCTAAAACAGCCTCTGATGTGTAGAGAGTGAAAGCATTTCGGCGTAATTCCCACCAATCCTTGGTTATTTCCATATTCGCAGCCAAAATCAGGTTTTTAGTTGACCTGGCTGTGAGATAGCCCAAAATACTGGTTTCGATATAGACTGTTTCGCTCATATAGAAGGTAGTGATAAGAGTTCCTGCTATTCCTGCTACTGCCCCAATACCAGCACCGATTAATCCTGCTACTGCTGGACCCATCAACTTTTATTAGGTGAGAGTACCTCGAAATCAATCAGAACGAAGACTGACAACTTTCTAGCCCTGCCCTGCAGACAACTGAAAGCCGCATAACGTTCCCCTTCAGCGGCGGTAAACAACCTGGAATTCAGCACTGAGGGTTTGTTTTCGTCTGCTGCAAGGGGGTTGTTGTGCTGCCATCTGCTGAAGGAATACACAGTTGCCCATTGTCATTGTCACAGCTGCTCATCGGGGGCATTGATGGCTTATTAGACAACAGTTCCAAAGTTGTGAAATGGGAAAACCTTAACCTTTCCAGTTTTGTTTGGCTCTAGAAAAAATTTCGTCTAATTGCTGTCCTTCATAGATCTGACGAGAAATTTCTACATAGTCCGTTGGGTTTTGGTTGATTAATGCCAGAAAGCGAAGGGTAGCAGCCATACCCAGTTCTTGTTTGAGAGTGGCCAGGGCTCTGACCCGAAGCTGAGCATCATTTAGGGTTGGGGTGGAATCTGTCATGGGGTTTCTCTCCGAATATAATCAACTGGATTCAGGACTTCACAAGCTAATATAAGCTTCTTGGCTTGTCGCATCAGGGCATCATCACAGGTAAGGAAGAAGTTTGCATTAGCGTAGCTGGCACATGCTACATGCAAGATATCCTTCGCCGAGAATTTACCTTGCTCTATGAGTTGTTGGGCAAGGCTGTAGATAGCGTCCTCTGGGCCAATTCTGATCTGGCAGAGGGTGGAAAGTTCTAGAGCAAACTCTTGCCGTTCTGGAAAGGGACAGAGTAATGTTTCGTCTTCATGCATAAATGACCAGATCAACAGAATTGTTTGAGCTTCTGCCCGATTGAAGATTTCTTGGCAGGCTAGCGCTTCAATTTGAATGCGAATCTGGTTAGGGTCATCAAATCTTCGTTGAAAGCAGTTGTAGTCCAGGTAAATCAAGTCCATTCGATTGCTCCTCCCTGATTCTCCATCTGATGCAACTGCTCCTGTGCCCATTCTCGCAGTTGCTCATCGGAATCATTGATGGCGCGATCGCGCAGCAGTTCGATCGTTCTTAGATGAGTGGAATAGTTTCGGCAAAGACCTTGAAGTGCTACTGTTCGAGGATTAATTTCTGAATTCGTGCATTGATCGGAAAGTACAACTGATACTAAAAAATCGAAGGTTTCCGGATGATTACTGTAGCAGCGTGCAATTTCTCGTACGGAAAAGTATTGCAGCAAATTATCTGAACTACTTTGAGCAGATGATTTTAGCCAAGCCAAAGTTTGAGGTTCGTGTCTCCAAACATTAGCCAATGCACGAATAGCTCCACTTCTGACATCAGAATCTTCATCGTTTTGAATCCGATCCTTAACAATATCTAGTGTGTCCGAAGTATCCTTCCAACCCTCTGCCAATGCCCAAATCGATTGCTGACGAAGAAATTTATATTCGGCTTGATAAACCTGCATTTTTACCCAAGATAAGGTATCAGGGTGATCTTTCCAGCCTTGAGCAAGCATACGAGCCAGAAAGGTAAGGAAATAAGATCCTTCCTGCTTAATGTTTCTAAGGTGAAACTTGATCCAAGATAATATTTCAGCATCTCCTCCCCATGTTGCGGCAAAAATACGAATAATTCCTTTAGCTGCTTCATTGCTGAAGAGATACGGTTGCTCCAGTTCAATTTCTTGCTTTAGTAGATCTAAAAGTTGTTTTTCTGTATTTGCTATTACACTACGGCTAGTAATTTCCGATAAACACTCGGCGGCTAGCAACAGATTTCCAATGGATTCTATTTTAAGTCTATAATCTTCGTAAATAAAATTCTTCTCATTCTCTAAAAAGTCTGATTTATTAACCTCTATTGTCATTAAAAACTCAATCAATTCTGCCGCAAATTTAGGGTCGATCGCTCCGCAAATCAATCTTAAAACCTCATGCCAGGTCTCATCTTGCCAATGCTGCCCAAACACCTGATCACGTAGCTGCTCAAAAGTGAGAGTCCGTTGTTTCTCAAAATGATGGACAATTTCAACGGCACAAAAATATTCTAGAAAGGTGCGGTGCATGAAGCCGTAGGTGTCAGCTCCGCGATAGCAAAGAATGAAGTTTCGTTCTCGCAGTTGCTGAATCAACCGATTGGCTTTTTCACGGGGTTCACTGAAGCCCTGATCGCGCAAATAATCGGTCAAAATGCGGGTGAGGCGTTCTGCACTAATCAGATTGCCCTTTAGTCCTTCCTCTCCCGCCTGCATCTCATGAGCAATCAGGCGCAACATTTCCTGCTTTTCCCGTCGCCCGATCGCATCCATCGGAATCTGCAATCGTTTGTGATCCACATCCCAGTGGTAAAGCAACACCCGCGAAGCTTGGTCATAGAGGTCGGCGCGATCGCGGGGTAACTCCTGCCGCCGATTTAGGATTGCCATCATCGTCACCAGTAGTGGATTGTCTGCCAGGTTGGCGATCGCTTTAGAATTGGCGATCGCCTCCTGCAATCGCTGTTTCAACCGCACTTTGTCAGGATCGCTGCCCATTGATAGGTCATACCAGCGATCAATAAACTCATGAATCTCGTCCGTATCCAGGGACTGAATGGTGAAGTGTCGAAACCCACTGTGCTGGAGGCGATCGGGATTGTAGCCGATAATTCGAGAGGTAACCAACACCTGGGCTTTGGGATATTGCTGCGAAAAGCGAATGATATCGTCAATGACGGTTGATTGAGTGGCGCGATCGAACACCTCATCCAGACCATCAAACATCACCAGCGTTGGAGACTTCAGTAAATGCTGATGAAGTTGCTGCTGGTCAAACTGCCAATCTACACCCCGACCGCGATGCATAAACTCGAGAAAGCTGGCAGATGGATTGAGAGCAAATTCCCTCAACTCAATCAATAATGGCAGTTTTTCCGTATTACCTTCAACCCATTCCAGCGCCAGATATTGCAACAGACTTGATTTGCCTGATCCCGGATCCCCTAAAATCACCGCCCGCTGAGAGTCGGCTACCGCTTCTAAAACCTTTCGTGCGGGTTGCTGAAAATACTCATGACGATAATGCTCTAAGGCTTCAGGCGATAAATCTGCTTCAAGTTGTCCTCTGTCTTGTAGTTGTCGTTTCAAATCTGAGGGCAAATCGTAGCGCATTGGGGGCAATGCCTCTCGCACCGTTTGCTCAATAAACATTGCCCAGAGCTTGATAGCATCGACCCGGTCAGTACTGTCGAGGGTATACAGCTTCAGATAGCCATAACTGGACTGCAAACTGGCTCGATAAGTCTCAACATCAAATCCCGGTGAAAGTTGCGCGGTATTGCGGGCAATGTCTTCTAGCAGATCAGAATTCAGAATCTCCCGCAACTCTGGATTCGCTTTAACAATACCCTTGACCTCATATACATATTCTTTGCAGACTCCTCGCCAATCAAACTCTTCTGAGGGAAATTGCCATCCAGAGCCTTGATACTGTTGTGCCCAAATTTGTTCCAACTGCCCGTAATCAATTTGTTTACAATCCTTCTCAAAGGCTGTTCCTAGGATGGGGCGCACTGCCTTATCCTGTACAAACTCTTTGATCGCTGCTTTGTAGTGATGTTGAATACTGGTTTCGGGAACGTCGTTAATCTGAAGCTCTTTAATAAATCGCTTGATAAAGTAGCCAACTGCTTCCGCCATCGGTATTTTCAGTGCTGTGGCATTGAGTCGGCTGACTCCGCTACTCAGGCAATCCTTGAAAAAATCTTGGACATACCCCTCCAGGACAGGCTTACTCAAATCGAGAACCTGCTCTAGTACAAGCTTGCCTAGCTCTATTCCTGTTGTAGCTGCCAACCATTCCAGCATACTGAAATCTCAGGGGTGATCGAATACTACCTCTAATATCGTATCCATGTTGAGGAGCTACCAGAGATTTCAAGCTCAAGCCACAACAGGCAACCTTGCGCTATGTCCCCACCAGTAACTCAGGCGGCACAACTATACTTTAAGTGGCAGTTCTGCTGGATAAGACCCCTTAATTCCTGGATTATCCAGCAGATCCATGGGATATTGCCTAAATTTTAAGGAATTAAATATCATTTCTGCTGAATAAGTTCGTAACTTCGGGTTGTTATCCGCCAAATTTGAGATTTAAGCACGGTAATGAAGGATATTATCGAGCAAAAGTGCCTGAAAATACCCCTATCCTGCATAGTCCAGCCTAGCGCCGCCGACTACTGCCACTACTGGAAGACCGTCGCGAGGACCCTCTACTAGAGGAGGAGCGCCGGGAACTACTGCTGCTGCGGCTGCTAGAGGAACGACTGCGGTTGGTGCTGGACCTCAAGGTGTTATGGCTGCTATATCCACCCTTATGGGCGTTGCTGATGGCGCTGCGACAGAGGCGTTCGGCCCGTTGTAAGTCTTGACTGGCCTGACCGATATTGTCATACAGCTGAAACAAGGTCTGGTCTGTGGCTTGATCAATCTCGGTGCTGTCGGGAATCAGCGCGATCGCCGCCTGGAATGCCGAACACCCAGGCTGACTGGCATGGGGATCGAGGGTGAGGCTATGAATCGTCCCTGCTTGCTCCTGCACCTTGTCTGCATAGGCCAGAATCACCCACCGCAGGGCTTGATCTCGCGCGGTGCAGGCCCGTAGGACTGAGCCAGCCTGGAAATAGCAGCGGGCAGCATCCACCTCTGCCTGGGCTGATTGCAGGCGACTATCGGGTTGCTGTCGCCCCATCAACCCCAGCCGCTTGGGCTTCACCAGTTCCGCCGTCTGGAACATATGGGCTTCAATTTTGCCCAGTTCCCGGTTCAGGTCAGCCTCTGCCCGTTGCAGCAATTGCCAACGATCTAGAATCTGCCGAAACTGCGCCTCAGCGGTGGCCAACCGCTGGGCCGAGGCCACAATCCCCGTCTCGACCGCCGGGAATGCCTGTACTGCCAGGCTATTTTGTTGCTGCAATTGGGGCAGATCCTGGGTGCGAATCTCATGGAGCAGGGCCTGGGCGGCGGTGTGGATGGCGGTCAAGTCCTCCCAGTTGTCGGGGGCATACTGATGCAGGGCAGCCCAGGCAGCCGCCACATCCTGTTGGTCCAGCTGTTGCAGGCGATCGCCGGTTTGAACCAAGCCCTGAATGGCCGTGACATTCTGCTGGTGCAAATCTCGCCATTGGGTAGCCGTGGTATGAGCCTGGTGGCTGGTCTGATGCAGGTGGCCCAGGGCCGACGGCACGGCATCGTAGTCGCCCAGGCGCAGCACCTGTTGCACCTGGCTTAAGGCCGCATCCATGGCCTGAGAAGACTGATCTAGCAGGGGAGGACGGTACCCCTGGGCGGCGATCGCCGCCACTTTTTCGACCCGTTGATCATACTGTTGAAACTCAGGGTCAAGGGCGGCAACAACCTCCAGGGCAGCATCCACCTGCTGACAGTAGTCCTGGACCCGCAGGTACAGCTGGTCTTGATGCAGGGATTGGTCGGCCTGGGCTAGCAAAGTATCTACGCCAGCCAACACCTCGGCTAAACTCAGCCCCAGCCGGGGGGGAAGTGGCCCGGTAAAGGCTTGACGGCGCTGATCGGTAGCCGCGAGTTGTTCGGGGGCCTGAATCATCGCCTCTCGCAGGCGGCTAATGGTGTTGTCCACCTGTTCCACCAGGCCCAGAATGCCCTCTTGATCCACACTATTGGGATCCGCCTGGGTGATTTCCACCTTCAGGGGGCTCCCCTGCACCCGCTGCTGAATCGCCTCCAGTTGTTGGACTAGCCCGGCACTCAGCCCCTGGGTGTTGCCCAACACCAGCACTGGGTTGAGCAGGGTTTGTAGCTCTTCGTCGGACATGGCTCGAATGCGATCGCGCCGCCCCACAAAAGACAGATACAACAGCTCCCAAGCCTCCACCTGTTTCGCCAGGGGTTGTTTCGCCTGGGCTTCATCCTCCTGTAGCGCAGCGTGGACCTGGAAAGCTTGATCCAGGGCTTGGCGAGCCTGGCGCAGCCACACCTTAAGCTGCTGGGTCAGGTCACTATAATTTTCGCCCCCTGCCTCGGCAAACAGTTGATAGGGCACCATCGCTTCCAGGTCGGGGCCAGTCAGCCATTGCTCACACCCCATCAGCAAATTGGAAACCCGGTCCTGCAACCGATGCAACTGCGCCTCCAGCCGTTGTCGCCGTCGCCGCTGTCGTTGGGCGATGGCTCCACCACCGCCGACCATAACGGCGACCCCACCCCCTACCCCCAACCAACCCAGAGTCCCAGGGACAACACCAGCGGTATCAATACTGGCCAGTTCAGCCGTTTCCTCCAGCCCCAACACCAGCGCCGCCGTGATTTGCTGATCGGCGATTAACTCACGCACCTGGCGTTTAATGTCATCCAGGGCAGCCGGGTCAGTATCCAAGGGGGACGGAAACAAGGCTTCACCGTAGGTAATGCTGACCGCAAAGGGCAGATCGGTAGCGGTGGTCACCTCCAGGGCGATCGCCCGGCGCTCAAAATCGTCATCCTGGCTCAAGGTCCGCAGTCCCGCCGCCGCTTCCACCTGATCCAGCAGGTCAAACCAGTCAGATTCACTATTGGGCTGGGTATCCGTTAAAAACACCAGCACCTGATACCCCCGCTCAGCCCAGACCTGAGCGGCTTCGCATACAACCGCATCATCCACTGGCTGACGGCTCTCAAATCGTAGGATGGCGTGGGGGCAGGCCGGTTGGGCTTGGGCGATGGTATTGCCGACTGGCAGCAAGCCAAGCCCGACCCAGACAGGTAAGAGTCCCAGCCACGATGCTGCTGTCCATACAGTTGCCATAATCAGTCTCCAGTCAATCGGTAAACGCAGGTGTCACCCGGATTCAACCCTTGGCAAAACCAACCTGGCCCTGACGGCTTCCCTAATGGAACGACCAAAGCTTGACCCACCGCAGCTCACCTGCGATCGCCCTGGTAGAGCTAAGCACCTGAGTCATCCATCACGGTTGATCGCGGCTGTTGCGATCTTACCCTCAGGGGTATTTCAAGCTTCGCACGGGCCAAACCCCATGGGCCGAACCTACAGATGCCGACCCTAGAATGTTTCCCAACTTAAAACCAGATTCAACGGCGGCGGCCAAAATTCCAGACTCTATGCGTTTCCCCTGGCACCCGCACCAATGCACCCCGTTGCATGCCGCCTAATGTCGGGGAAAAGCCCACCGTGCATTTTCCCTCTTACTTATAGCTCAGGAACTCCGGCCACAACCACCAGAGCCTGATCGGCCTGACCCATACCAAAAATCCGCTAAAGCAGACTGGGACTTGAATCCTCAGTTCGCTTTAGCGGATTGTAGCCTTGATGCTTGGACCCTCAGACCTGGATCAGGGGTTTATCCCAGGAACCCCCCCTCTACCAAACCTGAGCTTGGAACCCGAAAACGCCCTGAAGCAGCAGGCTCACTGTTCCCTACTGACAGGGGCAGGGGTGGGGGAGTGGGGTGATCGTCGCTGCTACTGGGCAGACTGAGTCGTTTCTGCTTCAGGATCCCCAGACAGTTGAAAGGTGGTTTCTAAGGAAACCCGCTTACCTGCGGCCTGGCTGGCCCGTAATCCACCAAAAGCTTTAGCAATCAGCGAGTCTACCGAGAAGCGACCACCGCCATTCACCACAAAAAAGAGAAACACCGATGCGTAGAGGGCAGAGAGCTCCAGGTAAGGGATACTGAGCCCAGCCACCTTAATGTGGTGATACATGGCCACCGTCATAGTGAAAAACAGGCCGAGGGCTGCTGGGCGGGTGAACAGACCCAGGGCCACCAGAGGCGCACCGATCAACTCGGTGAAAGCCGCCATGTAGCTGAGGGTAATCGGAAATGGCAGCCCCAAGTAGGCCACATAGGCCTGGGCAAAGCTCTCGATGTTAGCTAGCTTGTCGAGACCGTTATGAATCATTACGGTACCGGCTACCACTCTCAGAATTGTCCAGCTAATCTGAAAAGCTGCGTTGGTTGACTGATTTGGGCGAAAGACTGACTCCCCAAGGGATAAGAACCGTTGCTGTGCCACCATAGTATTTAAGTATTTTAAGCTCGTCATTAATTATCCTAACTAAGTTTTAAGTTCGATGAAGGCTTTCTCATCACTTTTTGCTCTTTAGGCGAAAAAATAAGTATCACGTCCCTAGGGGCTACCTTATGCTGCTGGTGCAGATCCTGGGATTCTGCGGAAATATGACCACCGTTGCTAGGGGTGTCAGGTGCTTGGTGTCAGGGCTCAGGAAGGGTTGGCCGACTTATGCCGCAGAGTACTAGATTTGCCCAGGCGCGGTGTTTTCCTTAGGTATTCCATATATTTCGTCTGTATAATTTTGAAATTTTAGGAAATGTCTGGGTTTTGTGCGATAAAACCGCATTTTTAAGCCCGTGGCGTTGACCCTGTAACTCAGCCCGTTGAGATCAAGGCGGCGGGCGTTGAAGCCTGCTTAATCACTATCGCTTGGCAAAGGGTGCGTGCCTGAAGGGGATGGCATCTGGGAAGTTATTACCAGATGTATGAGCCCAAAGGGAGGTGGACCAGTTAAAGCGACAATCTGGAATGCTGAGGCTGATCTCAAGGGATCGGCAGGACGGCTGAGCGATCGCCCGATTCCACGAGTTAGGGGCCTACCCCAAAGATTGGGAGACAGGGGCGAGAAGGCCTGATTTTCGTCTGATATTATGAGGTCGCTAAAGTCTGTATTAATTGCTACGGTTAGCCCTTGACTGCTGGATCACGGTTCAGTTTTTGTTCTTTGTCTGTTGTGTGAGGAAAGCCCGATGGTTTATTTTCTGCTGAGTGTGATTGTGCTGGCGATCGGCTTGCTGATTATCTCGAAGATTCCACCCGTGGGGGTGGACATTGATAGCCCCATCAAGGCCCTGTTGGGGGGAGCGATTATCGGTGCCTTCGACGGCATCTGGGCCCTATTTCCCCAGACCTTTCGTACTGGCATTGGCTTCATCACCCTGGGCTTAGTTCCATTGTTGGGGGCAATCATTGTATTTGGCCTAGCTGCCTGGCTGGTAGACGGATTTCGTTTGCGCTGGGGCATCTGGAGCGCGATCATGGGGGCGATCGCACTGGCTATTGTCAGCTCTCTGTTGAAGGTGATTCTGCGGGCTGTGGGGGTCCCTGTTTAAGGCTTCAACGATCACTAACCCTTAAGGATCACCAACCTTCACTGTCCCAGGACTATGCATTCGTCCTGGGACAGTTTGCTTTGTCTGGCCAAGATAGGGCTCTGGTCCTAAAATCAAGCCCTATCCTCCATCCTGCTTGCTTATTCGCAGTTCAGAAGGGCGAGGAGACCCCGTCCCTACGGATTGGCGGATGAGGAATCAGGGGTACGAGGTTCAAATTTTGTCTTACCACCCCAAGTTCGGTTATGAATTTTTCCCTGGCCAATCAAGGGCAGGATCCCGGTTTGATGAATCTATAAAAAAGTTTGAACTGACCCCAGAACTTTATGATTTTTTTTGTTTTGATCGCGATTCCCACAGGGTTTTCCACAGAAACTCGATGCTTTTCCACAGGCTGACGCGACGCCATCGGGGTTTGGCCCCCCCTGTGGATTGTCGCAATCCACAGGGGTAGAAACGCCATTTTGTGTTGTGGCGCACAAGCGACCACAGTGGGGATCGCTGAAACCCTCAAAGGCTCGTTAGAGGCCAGATTTGAGTAGCGGATCGCTGTCCCCTTGGCAAGATTGACATCCCCTGGGAGTCTGGTGACAATGGTGCGACCAGTACACACAAGACCTGTCATTGACCTCAATCCTGTGCCCCCAGTTCGGTTTTAGGGGCTTGGGGTTGGCGCTAGAAACAATGGCGGGTGGTGTTTTGGTGTCAATTTGCAGTATGGGGAAGTGAAGATGAGTGAGCAGATAATGGCGTCAATGACCCCTAGAATTAGCTTGAATGTGGAGGTCCCTGAGGAGTTGTTTGAGGCAATGCAGGGCTATGTGGAGACCCACCCCTCCTGGAATCAACATCGGGTCTTTTGTGCGGCCCTGTCGTTATTTCTGATGCAAAATGGCATTAGCGATCGTAGAATCAACCGCTTGTATTTAGATGCCGTCTTTGACTATGCGGCCTAACCTAGGTGGCCTGAAGGGGTTCCCCAGCCGTTACCGTTGTTTGAGCGTTCGTGAAATCATTGGGCAAGATAACGCTGTAGAAACGATATAGAACGAACGATATAGATTGATGGACTGCCCAGGGTTGAGCGTAATGTCGTTGCCAGATTTTGGTCGTTGATGTGGATATAGCTGAATGGTGACTGGCGCTGAGGTGTGCTTAGGCTGCTACAGCTATGGGGCAACCCCCTGAGTTTAGAAACAATTAGGGTCAACAAGCGTCAAAGCGGGCGTTCCAGATAGACTGGAGCGCCCGCTTTGGTATGGGATAAGTGCCCTTGGCTACCCCTATGAGGCTGGCTCTAGGCGAATCAGGCGACCGTTGGAGGCATCGGTTAGTACATATAAAAAGCCGTCTGGCCCCTGGCGTACATCCCTAACCCGCTGGCCGATAGAAATCGGGGTTTCATCAATCACATTCTGGTTACTGTCTACTTCAATCCGGCGGATATCCTGGGAGACAAGGCCACCAGCAAACAGGTGCCCCTGCCACTGAGGGTAGCGATCGCCTCGGTAGATCGCCAGTCCCGAAGGGGCGATCGCCGGAGTCCAGTGGGTGCGGGGGTCAACCATGCCAGGGCGAGAGGTCTCGGTGGTAATCGGTCCCCCGGTATACTCTTCACTGAAGGTAACCAGGGGCCAGCCGTAGTTTTCCCCTGGCTTCATCAGATTCAGCTCGTCGCCGCCCCTAGCCCCATGCTCTGTAGCCCAAATGTCGCCGGTTTCAGGGTCTAAGGCCAACCCCTGAATATTGCGGTGGCCATAGCTCCAGGTGCGAGGGTCAGCCTCGGCGCTGTTGACCCAGGGGTTGTCGTCGGGGACAGAGCCATCGTCGTTAAGCCGAACCACGGAGCCGAGATGATTTTGAGGATTCTGAGCCTGGTTACGGGCTAGATCACCAGCCACCTGGAGGGGCGGGTTACCGCCGTCCCCAATCGCCACCAGCAGAGTATCGTCTGGCAGCCACAGCAGTCGCGAGCCAAAGTGCTGGCCCTCTGGCTTGTCCAAGTTGGTGGTAAAGATCACGGTCCAGTCGGTCAGGGTGGCCCCTTGTAGGCGAGCCCGGGCCACCTGGGTGCGGTTTGCCTGGGGGGTGCCATCGGAGTACGCAAAATAAACCCAGCGGTTGTCCTCAAAATCGGGGTGTAGAGCAATGTCTAACAGCCCCCCTTGGCCCTGGGCAAACAGGTCGGGCACCCCAGCAATGGGGGTAGGATCGAGGTTGCCATCCCTGACCCGACGCAATCGGCCCGGACGCTCAGTAATCAGCAGATCCCCATCGGGGAGCCAGGTCATACCCCAGGGATGTTCGAGCCCGTCTACAACCGTGACCGGTTCTACGCGATCAACAACCGGAAGATCAGCGGTCTGGGTGACCTCAGTTTGGGGGGTCTCAGTGGTTTCCTGCGCATCGTGGGCCGAGTCGTTGGCTGTGGATTCACCTCCGGTGCAACTCGCCAGCATCGGGGCCACTACGAACAGCACCAGGGCTAATTGGATGCGCTGGAGTAGTTTTTGGCGTTGGTTAAACAATCCCATGGTGATCGGTGGGTACGGGGCAGGTGATGTCATCGGTAATTCCATTAGACAAGGCCCCCTGTCGGTTTGCACAGGGGGCCCTGGTCTTAAGTTGGCCGTCAGATCGGCTTACAGGGTGGCCAGACTACCAGCGATCGCAGCGCAGGCAGCTGACACAGTAGCTGTACCAAAGATCCACCAGGCAGCGGCTTCGGCAGTTTTGCGAGTCTCTTCCACCTGCTGCTGCATGTGATGTTTCATTTCAGCCAGGCGGTTTTCCACCTCTTGCTCCAGTTGTTCTGCCTTTCTGAGGGCCGTGGTACGCACCTCATCCACCTGATTGATTACCCGTTGGGCGTCGGTCTCTGAAATGGCGTCATGGGAGCTGAGGACAGCTACTAGGGTATCGCGATCCACCTGGTGCAGTCGCTGCCGCAGGGCGTCTAACCCCGCTTTGGGATCATCCATCAATTGCTGCAAGTCGCGCTTAATGCCGTAGTAGTCTAACTCTGGGCGATCCAATGAATCCAGGTACTGACGAATCCGCTCCAGAATGCCATCAATCACCGCTTTCACCTGATCTTGTAAGCGGTGCAACTGGTCCATAATCTGCTGACGAATGGCCAGTAACCGGTCAACGGCGGCCTCGGCTTCGGCCTGGGTCATATCCGGTCGCTGGGCCAGCAGAGCCACGACCGCATCCCGGTCAATCATGGCCAGCCGAGTTTGCAGGCGATCAGCCCCCAGCCGAGGATCCTCTAGCAGCAGCTTCAAATCCCGTTTGATGCCCTCTGGGTTCAAGGCTGCTTTGTCGGTATTGCGCAAGTAGTCTTCCAGGGCCTGCTCAAACGACATGACTTCGGCTTTGGCCCGGCGAGCTAGTCGCTGGGGCATGTGCAACAGGTCACGAATCGTCCCCTGCATGTCGTCAATGATCCGGTCCACCTCTTCAGGGCTCAGATCCTGCCGTTGACCCAGCAGCTGCACCAGGGTGTCGCGATCCATCTGAGCCAGTCGATCTCTGACCGCCTGAAAGCCCAGTTTGGGATCATCTATCAGTAAGGATAGATCTCGCTTAATGCCCTCGGGGTTGAGCTCAGGCTTGCCGGTTTTAAGCAGATAGGACTCGATCGCCTGGGTGGCTTCATCGTACTTGGCTTTTGCTTGGGCCGTAAGATTGGCCGGAGCATGAATGGTCTGGTACCAGGTGGCTTCAACCTGATCTAAGGTCTGCTGTACCTGGGCTTCAGATAAATCGTGGCGTTGGCTGAGCAACTGCACCAGGGTATCGCGATCGAACTGAGCCAAACGCTGCCGAACCCGATGAATACCAACGTCGGGCTCATCTAATAGAGCCTGGATGTCCTGCTGAATCGCCTTGGGATTGAGCTCGGCCTTGCCAGTCCCCTGCAAGTAGTGCTTCAGGGCTTGCCACTGATTATCGATACGAGCCTGGGCGGCCGCCTGTAATCCTTCGGCATCAGCCTGAACTCGGTTCATCACCTGTTCTAAACGGCTGGCCAGGGCCTGGGCTTCTGTCTCGCTCAGATCCTGTCGGGCCTGCAGTGCATCTAGGAAGACTTGATAGCTAAAGGCCTGGAAGCGATCGCGGAGTTCCCCAGGTTCAGCCAGGGGATCATCAATCAGCTCGGCAAAGGTGCCTGTGACCTGATCATCCAGCAGGTCGGCCCGAGAGCTACGCTGCAAAAAGGTGTAGACATTCGTTTGCAAGGTTTTGGCCGCTTCCAGTTGGTAACGGGTAGTAACTTCTCCGAGGGCCTGTTGGCGCACTTCGTCCAGCAAATTGGCCACCCGCTGAATCTCGGCCTGGGTCAGCAGCCCTCGAGCCGCTAGTTGCTCAGCAAAGTAGGCCCGATTCAGGGGCAGCAGTTCCTGCCGCAGCAGGGCTGGATCGGCGGTGGGGTCGTAGATCACATCCCAAAACTCTTGCTTCAACCGTTGGGGCTGTAGCTGCCAGGGATAGGCACTGTACAAGTAAGCGTCCACATCCATCTGCACCACGCTGTAGGGCTGATCGTCGCCCCGAATTTGGGTGGCGATGGTATCTACAGAATCACTCACCTGGTGAGGTAGCTGCTTCAGGGTCTGGGTCACCTGGGCTAAGTCTAAATCAGACAGATCAGTGCGGTTAAGCACAGTGCCCATTAACAGGCCTACCCCTTGGGCTAGCAGCCCAGCAGTTCCTTTACCACCCGCAGACGATCCTTGGGCCGAAATCAACTGATCAATGCGCTCGTTCAACCGCTCTGAAACCAACTCATCCCGCCGGGCTGACTTGAGATAGTCCACCAACTCCACCATCACATCACGGCCTGTGGTTTGCCCCACCGCCCGTTGCCAACTCCGGTACAAGCGATCGGCCAGGCGCTTGGTGTCCTGGGGCGATAAGTCGGTGCGACGGCTGACCAGGTCTTCAAAAGCGCGACGATCAATTTGGGCCAAAGTGTCCCCGTCGGCGAGGGCAGTCACCTTAGAATCTTGGATCAAGCGTTCAAACTCCGCTTCCAGATCAGCCGTATCTAAGGATGGAGATCGTAGCGTCATCAGGTAATCGCGTAGGGTATCTTGCATATCGCTACTATTCCACCCGGCCAGCAGTTCCTGGCGAACGGCGGCGGCAGTGGCTTCAGCGGTCTCCACCACCTGGTTGCTGGCGGCCCGAGCTCCGATCGCAGCAGTGGCGGTACCCACTAATGATTGGAAACTAGAGGTGGCAGTCTTGACCACTGAGCCAATCAGCGATCCCACAGTGGTCGAACTCACCCAAAACAGTAGGCAAAAATAGGTACCCCAAATCACCAGACCGGTGATCGCCCCTAGCAGGGCGCTGCTGTAAAGACTGAGGCGTACCGCTAATAAGCAAGCGAAGAAGAGAGCCAAACTAACGGTAATTAAGGTCCAAATACCGAAGGCTGTCGTAATTTTAGGGCCACCGCCGCTACTCTTCGATGGATTGGCCGATTTACCGTGGCCAGCATAGGCAATGCCCACGGCAACCGAAAGATTGGTCAGCAGCAGTTGGAAGCCAAAGGCCAGCACCAATCCCGACACTAGGGCAATAAAAAACTGTGGCCCTGAAAAAATCAGGGCGGCTTCTTCGGGGGTAGTGACCCCTGGCCCTGGCACCTGAGTTATCCAAGTCGTGGGGTGTGCTAACCCACTGAACCATCCAATCATGCTTTGCTCCCTTGCTAAGACTTGAGGAAATTCGGGCACGATCGCAGTTTCTAGCCTTTTTTCATAGATCCATGACTATAGGCAGGTACGATCGCGATCTATACCCTTTGATTGAACCGGGTTTCAGGACCGTTGCCATCTGGCAGGGGAAATACCTCTCTAGAAGGGAAATACCTCTCAAGGTAGAAATATCGGGCTGAGGGGTGGGGAAGGGGGGGAGGTGGGGAGGTGGGGGAGTGGTGGGGTGTAGACGCGGAGCGGCTTCCCGCAGGGTAGGGGAGGTGGGGAGGTGGGGGAGTGGTGGGGTGATGGGTGGTGGGGTGGTGGGGTGACGGGAAGGTGGAAACCGATTAATCCCTATTCATCGGAGCCGTTACCGGCCCAGGGCCGACGCAGGTGGGGGGGGAGGTGGGTGCAATCATTAAACCGACTGACAAAGGGACCATAGTCCATTAGTTCTACCAGAGAGACCGCCGTCACGGGCATGGCGAGGCGATCGCGGTAGCGCCCCACATCAACCCCCAGCAGGGTACACAGCATAATCCGCAGGGTGGCCTTGTGGGAGACGATCAGCACATTGCCATCGGGATAGGTTTCCTCAATTTCCGAGAGCACATTAGAACTACGGCGGGCCACTTGCATGCCTTTCTCCCCCTGAGTTGGTCGATTCCAGGCGGGGTCGGCTAGCCAGCGGATGTAGTCGTCATGGAACCACTGGTTAACCTCCCTGGGGGCCATCCCCTCCCATTTGCCAAAGGAAAGCTCCCGCAGATGGTCACGGCATTGCACCTCTAGCCCGGTGGCCTGACACAGGGGTTTGACGGTTTCTAAGGCATGGTTTAAGGGGCTGCAAAATAAGGCCTTCCAGGTCACCTGGTGATAGGCTTTGGCAAAAAAATCAGCCATCTGCTGCCCCCGCTGAGTGAGGGAAACCCCGTCCCGGCTACAGTATCGCCCGGTACGACAATACTCTGTTTCGGCATTGCGGAGTAGATAGAGCCTCAAGGGCATGGGGCCGGTCCTCAGGTGCAGGGCAGCGATCGCAGCTTTTCGCTCAAGTGGGAGCGATCGCCAATGGTATGAAATAAGGGGCCTCGCTTCGCCAGTTCCACCACACTGACGGCGGCGACGGGCATATCCAGGCGATCGCGGTAGCGACCCACATCAATCCCTAGAAGGCTACAGAGCATAATCCGAATGGTGGCCTTATGGGACACCACCAAAATATGGCCGGTGTCATGGGTATGCTCAATCTCATCCAGCACCTGGGCAGAACGACGAGCAATGTCCACTGCCCGCTCTCCTCCGATGGGAGCATACCAGGCTGGATCCGTTAGCCAGGCGACATATTCATCGTGGTGCTCCCGATCCACCGCCGACGGATGCATCCCCTCCCAGCGTCCATACATTACCTCCCGCAGCCCCTCTCGCAGTTGCATCTCAATGCCCACCCGCTCGCACAGGGGACGGGCGGTCTCTACTGCCCGTCGTAAGGGACTGACATAGGCCGCTGCCCACGGTAAGTGGGCATAAATGGCCGCAAACTCCTGGGCCATGGCCACCCCTTCCGGCGTTAAACCTGGATCATTTTCTGGCGTACCACAGTACCCTCCGGTCAGACTGTAAGCGGTCTGACCATGGCGTAGAAAATATAAAAAGACTCCCATACACACCAGGCCAAAAGGGCAGGGCCGCTCACCCATCGCCATGGGTCAAGACTCACCCCTAATCTAACTTACAGAGTACCCAAGCAGAACCCGGGTAGAAATTGGGTGAAGGGGTGGATGGGTGGATGGGTGGATGGGTGGATGGGTGGATGGGTGGATGGGTGGATGGGTGGATGGGTGGATGGGTGG
>NZ_SMDQ01000050.1 GCF_012911975.1 Nodosilinea sp. P-1105
ACTCCCTATTTTTTGTCCTTCCTATTCTCTCAAAGCATTGTCCCCTGAAGCTTTGAGTCCCCTTGTCACCCGCTAAGGAAAAATTGTTGCTGCGCAAGGATTTTAAGCGTCCTGAACAGTAGGTTGATTTCTGCCCCATAGTACTGGTGTAGCGTCAAGTCTTGAAGTTAGGGTTGGCAGATGTAGAGATTTGGTGGCATCAAAGTCCGAAATCCCCTCCTTTGGAGGCCTGCGCTGAGCGTGTCGAAGTGGGTAGGGGTGGGTCAAGCAAGCCCGAAGCACCCACCCCGCCCTTTCCTACAGAACGCTGCGCGAACGGGCGCCCCTCCGTGGGAGGGACGGTCTACGGTTCACGGTTTACGATCATCCCTTGGGTGCGAAACTGATGTAGTAGCCGACAGTCTAGTTCTCCGGCACACACAGGTTCTGGGAACGAGAACGCCCCTAGCACCTGGGGATGAATTTCTCCAAACTGGCCGACGGGGTCGCCCTCTACCAGGACCGTAGCAGCCCGACCAGGCAGGTAGTAGTGGTCGTCGCAGGCTATCAGGGTATAGGGAATGGCCAACGCCTTGAGCAAGGTTTGGATATAGGCCTTGGCGGTGCTAAACGAGGCCCGGGCATCGAGGCTGGCAAAACCCCATCGGTAATGTTCTGCGATCGCCCCATCGGCTCCTAACTGTAATACATCCCCTGTTTCGTAGATATTAATCGGCTTGGGAGCATTGATATTTCGCGACAAAATATCCAACAACCCCGGCTGTAATAGAGGGCGAGTCGCGCTAGAGGTCCGGCTTTTAGCATTACTGGTGTGGCCATAGTCCGGGGCAAATCGAGTCAGAATATCTGGGTCAGTCAGAATGTAATTCTTCACCTCCATCAGCCCCATGCGCTGGGCTAAATCCCCCACCTGAAAGCCAAATTGCCGCAACGCTAGGGCATCCCCCATATGAAACTTAACCGCCAGGGGTTCAGCCTGTAACGACTCGATGCCTAAGGCCACCAATAGATCTCCGGCAATGTCCACCTGGCTAAAAATGTCCGTCCGATAGGTGGGCACGTGGACAACGTCAGTGCCGGTCACGCACAAATCCATCCGAGACAGCACCCGTCCCAAATTTGCCTTGGGGATGGCGGTACCCATAATCTCATTCAAATACTTGGCAGAAAAGGTTATGGGGCGACGGTCTAAACTCGGGGTAACCAGGGTTTTCTCAGGGGTAACAATGTCCACCGTTTGCACCTGAGCACCAGTATCCAAAAAGTTATGGGCCAAGATGTTAATGGTTTCTAGCACCGTTTTGGCCAAAATGCCAGTGACATCAATGAACAGATGGCGCGTTTGGGGGGTGACCTCCCCGATGCCAACCGCATTCACAATCGGCGGCATAGATAGCACCGTACCTTCGGCATCTTGCAGCACCGGCACCCTATCCTCCGGGGGCAATGTGTGGCGATAAAGTTGCCCAGAGGGATGATCGACTAAAATTTGGCGGGCGGTCATGACCTCCTGACTCCCCAGTGGCACAAAGATCAGATCGTCTTGGCAGACAGCGGTGTAGGTTAAAGGCCCAACCAGTTGATCTAAGTCGTAAACCCCAATCGCAATTTTTTTTCGTTGGCGTCCAAAGGTCTGGGTGACTTTCTCTTGAAACTGAATCAGCACCTCCAGACCACCATTCTGCAGATGAGCATCTCTGACTACTAAAGCCGCAAGGTGAGGGCGTAGGCTTTGTACAGTCTCATCTACCGTCACCGTCAGACCGGAGGAGTGCAACTGTTGGGGCAAAGCACGGGACTGGCCATTGTAGATATTGATAGCTCGGGTAAAGCCTTCTGCCGCCAGTAAATCGGGGCGCTCGGCCGTCACTTCCACTTCTAGATGGTGCTCGGTCAATACCGCATCTAGGCCATAGTCAAAAGCTTGCTGCTCCAGGTACTGGGGCGGGGTTGAGGTGAGCCGTTGCAGGTAGGGCAGGGGAAAGGTAACGGTCGGCATAGCAGTACGGGGCAAAAGGCAGCAGAAAGATCAAGCATAGGGCACAGCTAAGCTGTACCCTTTTACAAACTATGACACTTCTGTGCCTAGAAATAAGCTATGACGCGATCGCCTTTTCCCGTTTGCCACTGGGATCTAGGGCTTCCCCTTCAATGAAGGAACGTAGCATCCAGGCCATTTCCTCGTGTTCTTCCATCAGACCTGTCAAAAAGTCTGAGGTACCTTCGTCATGGAATTCATCAGCAGTTTGGTCCACGTATTGACGCAGATTGCGAATCACCTGCTCATGGTCAACCACAAGCCGACGCACCATCTCATTAGCATTAGGTAGATCCCCAGGGTGCTCTTTCAAGGAAGCATGCTTCAGAAACCCTTCGGCAGTGCCTAATGGATAGCCATTGAGAGTACGGACTCGCTCGGCGACTTCATCAATGCTGACAGTCAACGCTTCGTAGTGCTCTTCCCAAAGCTGATGTAGGGTGCGAAACTGAGGACCAACCACGTCCCAATGATACTTTTTTGTCTTAATGAGCAACAGGTAAGTATCGGCTAACACCTTATTAAGGATGTCTACGACACCATGACGTTGCTGTTCGGAAAGGCCAATGTTAATACCCATAGAGTGTTTAATATTTCTCCACTTTTGGTTTTCATCTATAGTTTATTAAAACGAAATTATCAGCCTGATTCATCTGCCTGTCGTTGGGAATGCTAGTCGCCCCATCCCTGCCTTTGGGTGAGTTTCGATAGTTGACGACTAACAAACCAATCAGTAGATAGATGTCAGAGTCGCCCCGTGCCTGTATGTATGGGTTATATTGTTTAACCGATAGTTGTTTATGGCTAGTTCATCCCCACTGACTGGAGTAATCTTGATTGACTGTGCAAGGGCAAATGCCACACGAGGCCTAGCGATCGCGGCTCATCAATGTGGCTACGGCGATGACATAGCCAAGTTTCAGGCGGCTTTAAGGTCCGCCTGCGAAGCGATGAATGTATCTGTGGATGACTTTGCCGATCTAGTGGCAGACGAGCCGCCGCAATTGCCCAGAAGCGCTGGCATTGAGGTCGCCCCTGATACCCCAGACGATCTATAGTGGGAAAAGTTACCGGGTGCTAGGTGTCAGGCGTGGTTGGCCGCCTTGCAACCCGGCGGGCTGAGAATGCCAAACCTGGATTTGGCTTCTGGATTTGGCTGATTGATTGATGCCATTAACACACGACGGGTCAAGTGCTAGAGATTGCATAGTTTGAGGTTTGTCATGGGTACTTTCACCACTGAAGAGTTACGGGCAATCATTCAGGCTCCGATGATCACCGGGTTGTCTGTGGCCATGGTTGACATGGGGATTGTATCTACGGCGATTGAAGCGGCAGCCCTATCGAAGCAGGTGGCTGGGGCAGCTGAAAAATATCCTAACAATGTCATTATCCAGGCGGCCTTTTCAGAAGAAACCTTGAAAAGTAAGCAGATTAAACTAGACAAGCCCAATATCAACCCAGAGGATGTCCAATCTGGAGCGATCATCGACAATGCGATCGCCGACATTACCACAGCGCTCCAGGTGGTTGAAGGCAAAGCTACCCAGGCAGACATTAGCGAGTACAAGCAATTTATCTATGACTGTGGTTTAGCGGTAGCTGAGGCGGCAGGTAGTGGGTTGTTCGGCATGGGTAAAAAAGTCAGTGATGATGAAGCCGCCACCCTCAGCCGATTGAAAATAGCCCTGGGCCTCTAGCAGGCGGCCATAGAAACCCGGCTTCCGGGTCAGACTGCATATTAATAAAGACCTGTTTCAAATTGACGTGCTGTTGTAGAAGTATCTGCAATGTAATTACTCAATACAAATGGGCTTACACCCGATGGGCACCGCTATTAGAACTCGCATCGTCCAGATTGGCAACTCCCAGGGCATTCGCATACCCAAGTTGCTGCTAGAGCAAAAAAATCGCCACAAGGCCAATCGTCAAGACGCGGTAGACCCAGAAACACAGGCCATTACTCCGCTGTTTAATCCGCAGCAGCAACCTTGGCACGAGCACTTCACCTGGAATGCTGATGCCTACCCAGGTCGTTGGATTAAGCGCTACTGGGCGTGCTACCGTAGCTGCTCTCAAGATGAATCGTCCGCAACTGATTCGGGTAAGAACGTTATGGGTAAAGCTGGGAGAGCACCCCCCTTGAAATGCTCTAGTACAGAAAGGCAGAAGTAAGAAGGCAAAAGGCAGCTTCCCACTGACCCCGCTGGGGTGAGCACAAAGTGGAAGGAACAAAACTGTTTCCAGTTTGGCGACAATCAGGGTGTTTTGGCATCGATTAGGTTTTGTTTCTTAGGAGAAAGGAAATCCCGCTCTACGCAAAGGCCTGGGTTTGTGGAAGTAGGCGAGTCACTTCTGCCTCAGAGTACTAGTAAGTACCGCAGCCATTTGGTGAGGATGCGCATGGGTCTGCCGGTGTTGGGGTCGTTTTGGAGTTTGCGACCGGTGCGAGATTCGGCAAAGCCGAGATGGTGCAGGGTTTTGACGACCAGGTCAATGCCGATCGCAGGGTCAATGACGGTGATGTGGATGGGTTCGCGGCTGGGCTGAGTGGGGGCGGGGCTGCTGGGCGGGGCGTTGTAGATTTCGCTGTTGGGGATGAAGTCTTCTGACATGGGTTGACATGGGTTGCGTCCTTGATGTTGTCTAGTGAGACCACAAAAGAAACTGTAGCGCATGTTGTCGATGTAGACAACATTTACCCTGTCGCCATCCTTTGGGACGATCAGGGCATGGGAAGGGCAAACGAAGCACTCAGGCAGGTTTTAGAGACCTACGGCATTAGCCAAAACAAACTGGCGGTTGCCTTGGGGATTGATCGCTCTGCGGTATTCAAGTGGGTACATGACCAGCGGGAGCCGTCCTCGGAAACGATTGTAGAGATAACTCAGGTACTCAAAGGGCTGAACCCTTTGGCGGCTAAGGCATTTGTGCAACTTTACCTGGGCAGCATCGTCGAGGATGATCCGGACAGCGAGTCATAGGTGATGGAATTTGAGTTTGATGAGAACAAGAGCCGCTCCAATAAGCTCAAGCATGGGGTGGATTTCGTCGAGGCTCAGGTGCTCTGGCAGGATGACGATCGCGTTGAGGTGCCTGCTCGCACCTCAGATGAGCCGAGATTGGTTATCGTAGGGAAAATTGGTGCAAGGGTGTGGGCAGCGGTCGTCACCTACCGAGAGGGTAGGGTTCGCATTATCTCAGTTCGACGAGCACGACAGCGGGAGGTGGAGCTGTATGAAGGCAGAAGCATTTGACCAAAAGTTTGATGAGAACCAGGAGGACATCATCGATAACCTGGATCTATCTCAGCTCAGACGTCCCGGCTACGAGCAGCGGCGCATTGATGTCGATTTCCCCGTCTGGATGATTGAGGCACTGGATCGGGAAGCGCTGCGGTTGGGAGTCAGTCGCCAGTCAATTATTAAGGTGTGGATTGCTGAGCGGTTGGAACATGTCTAGCAAAGATGCTTTTATGCAATACCAAGACATCATCACCATTGAGCCGGGCAAACGTGGCGGCAAGCCCTGTATTCGGGGTATGCGGATTACGGTTTACGATGTGTTGGAATACTTGGCTTCTGGCATGACCTATGAGGAAATTCTGGATGATTTTCCCTACCTCACCCAGACTGATATTCTGGCTTGTCTAAGTTTTGCAGCCCACCGTGAGCGCATGATTCAGCCCAATTAGACTACGTCCGAATAACACAAGCCTTCCCAAACCGCAGGCCAGGAGAGAAAGCCGATGACTCAACTTAGTGCTCTAGAGATACCCGATGCTCTCTATACCCAAATCCAGGGTATGGCTCTATCTCAGTCTAGTTCTATCAACGAGCAAATTGTGACGTTGCTTCAACGAGCGCTGGATATTGAAGCTCAGCGGCAGAGCCAAGCGAAGATTCTGCAAGATATTCATCAGGCTCGATGGACACCCCCTGCGATCGCCCCAGACAGCGTAACTCTCTTACGAGAAATTCGGGGATACGACTTCTAATGAGCAAACTTACCTTAGAAATTTCCAGTGAACTTGCCGAAGCCTTGCGGTTACCTGAGGATGAGCGCCTGACTCGGCTTCAGCAAGAACTGGCTATTCGCTTGTATCAAAAAGGGTTGCTGTCCTTTGGCAAGGCCCGTGAACTGGCGAGTCTGAGCAAGTGGGAGTTCCATGAATTGCTGAGCCAGGAGGGAATTGAGCGCAGCTATGACGAGGAAGAACTGGAAAGCGACCTTGCCACTCTGGAGGCTTTGGGTTGAGGATGAGGCTGCACTAGCTAAAATTAGCTTAGCCCTATGCTAATTTTGGCCAGTCGCGGAGTCAGCCATGGTTCAGGATGTACGCTACGTAACCGATGAAGCAGGCGAGAGAGTAGCCGTCTTGCTAGATTTAGTTACCTACCAGAAGCTAACGGCTGCCCGTAGTGACTCTGAGTTACTCACGGGCCTAAGCCATGATGAGCTAGTGGCCCTGGCAGAAAGTGCCTTGTCGGTGGACGCTCAGAACCAGCTCAATGATTTATTGAGCCGCAATATTGAGGGAGCACTGTCAGGAGACGACTTGGCTACGCTCGATCGGCTTCTGGCACGGGTAGACGACCTCAATATTCTCAAGGCTAGAGCCCGCTACACCCTGGATCATCTGAGGCCACTGGCCCCGTGAGTGCTTACGTTCCCAGCGTTTTGCAGCGCCAGATTCGCGATCGCTTTGCCAACTGCTGCGCCTATTGTCGTACCGTAGAGGCATTGACCGTCAGTACCTTTGAGTTTGAGCACATCGTGCCGCTCTCAGCGGGTGGCGCTACCGTCTTTGAAAACCTTTGCCTCTCCTGTCCAAGCTGCAATCGCCATAAGGCCAGTCGTCAAACCGCTGTAGACCCAGAAACTCAGGTCGTTACCCCGCTGTTTCATCCCCATCAGCAGCGCTGGAGTGACCACTTTACCTGGAATGCTGAAGCTACTGAAGTCATTGGGTTGACGGCGATCGGGCGGGCTACAGTAGGCACGCTGAGGATGAATCGTTCCCAGATGACTCGGGTTAGGAGGATGTGGGTCAAACTGGGTGAGCATCCGCCTGATATTGGCTAATACCGTAGCCATTTGGTGAGGATGCGCATGGGTCTGCCAGTGTTGGGGTCGTTTTGGAGTTTGCGACCGGCTCGGGCTTCGGCAAAGCCGAGGTGGTGCAGGGTTTTGACTACCCGGTCGATGCCGATCGCAGGGCCGATGACGGTGATGTGGATGGGTTCGCGGCGGGCGGGGGCGGGGCTGCTGGGCGGGGCGCTGTAGATTTCGCTGTTGGGGATGAATTCTTCTGACATGGGGATACTCACGTGATGTAGTCACAAATGTGACGTTAGCACAGGCGCAGTGTATCCACAAGTGTGACATTTACCTTCGGGTGCAGCTCTGCCAGGATTAGGGCATGGGAAGGGCAAGCGACGCACTGAAGCAAGTTTTGGATACCTACAGCATTAGCCAGAATAAGCTGGCGGTGACGATGGGCATCAGTCGCGCCAATGTGGGGCGCTGGTACCACGGGCTTGACCCCAGCGCTGAAAATATCGCCCAGATTACCCAGGCACTGAAAACGCTAAATCCCTTGGCGGCGAAGGAGTTTGTGCGGCTCTATCTGGGAACTATCGTTGAGGATTAGCGCCTGATCTGCTGTATGTGGTGGCAACTCTGGACTCAAGAACGGCCTGACCTACAATTGAGATAAGTGTAAGGACTAGCTTCGCTATGCATCCTATTGTGAATGAGATCCAAAATTTGCCGCCCCAGGCTCAGCAGGAAGTGATCAATTTTGTTACGGCGTTGGTTAGGAAGCAGCGGCACAACCCTAACCATCGTCTAAACCAAAATTGGGCTGGTGCGATGCAAGCGTATCGTGATGCCTATACGAGTCTTAGCTTGCAAAAAGAAACTGTGGACGATTGGGCTAGCCGTGTATCTGGTTAACACAAACATTTGGCTAGAAAGGCTACTCAATCAACAGCAGGCTGCTATTGTCGGTGAGTTTTTACAGGCGATCCCCTCAGAAAACTTAGCGATGAGTGATTTCACGTTTCACTCTATTGCCCTAGCGCTGACTCGTCGCCAACTGTCTACCCCGCTGCAAGAATTTATTCAAGATGCTTTTGTTGAGGGGAATGTTGGCTTGCTCAGCTTGCCTCCCATGGAGGCATCGTCTGTTTTGCGCACCATGCGCGAACAAAACCTGGATTATGATGATGCCTATCAATACGCTACCGCTGAGCAGTACGACCTTATTTTAGTCAGCTTCGACACTGACTTCGATAATACATACCAAGGTCGAAAAGCACCTCAAGAAATTTTGAGTAAGGAATGAACTTATAAGGATGTTCTTGCCTCAGGAGTGCGATCGCCGCAAATCGCCCTCTCCCCCAGCATCAACCGACTACTGAGGGCAATAAGCTTGAATATCGCCTGCTCCCAGAGTTAGCAGGGCCAAGGTTTCCCCCGACTCAGCTACAAACTCCACCTCAAAAGCCTGCTTATCCGCGTAGCAATAAACGATCGCACCCCGACTACCCTTTGATAAGCCATATTCAGGAATATCGCGGGTCAGCGTAACGACATCCAATTCTTCAAACATACCCATCATCTTGCCCTCGCCTCTGGGGCCGGTGCGCCGCGCAGCATTCCTTCGGTGCTTAGGTCTTCGTCCAGAGCTTCCCAATGGATGCCGTAGCCGCCACCGCAAATTTCCCACTGGGTTAGTTGTTCGGGCGATGCGTTCAGCAATCGCGGATACCAGGCCAGCGGCACGGCAATGGTACGGCCATCCATCAGATTGACGCTGATTGTGTCTTCTGTGAATCGGACATGCTTTACCCGCTCATCTACAGAAAACACTGTGGCTAGGTCCCCAGCAGGCGATCGACTTTGTTCTCGATACTGTTGAGCTTTCGGAGAACGGTGGGGCGATCTTCGTCCAGAGAGGCTAGCAAGTTAATTACCCCCTCTTGCAGCGTGGTCAAACGCTGTATTGCATCATCCACCCGCTGCATACCTGCATAGAACTCGTCACGGGCTTCTTCGCGCTCAAGCCGTGCTTCGGCCATGGCTTCTAGGATGGCTTGGGCTGTGCGGGCGTTGCTCTCAACCAGTTGGCGCAGTTCTGAGTCTGTCATGGGCGCTGAGCTATCTCTGCCAAAGGGTAATAAGTCGCATTGTAGCAAGCTGGTATGAGGGAATTGCTAAGGTGGCCGAGCGCTGCGACAGGTGGGTGAATAGAATAGTCGCCTAATACCGCAGCCATTTGGTGAGGATGCGCATGGGTCTGCCAGTGTTGGGGTCGTTTTGGAGTTTGCTCCAGGCTCGGGATTCGGCAAAGCCGAGGTGGTGCAGGGTTTTGACTAGCAGGTCGACGCCGATCGCAGGGCCGATGACGGTGATGTGGATGGGTTCGCGACTGGGCTGGGTGGGGGCGGGGCTGCTGGGTGGGGCGCTGTAGATTTCGCTGTTGGGGATGAAGTCTTCTGACATGGGTGCAGGATGGGGAGTACGACAATGTGAACAAATATGCTCACATTCAAGACTATACACGATGTGGATAAGTATGTTCACATTTACGCCCTCATTATCCCCTGACATGATTGGGGTATGGGAAAGGCAGGGCGAGTGTTAAAACAGGTTTTGGAGACCTATGGCATCAGCCAGAACAAGCTGGCGGTCACAATGGGGATTGAGCGCACGGTGGTTTACCGCTGGACCCATGAGCGCACTGACCCCGGTGGCGACACGATTACGTTGATTACAGCGGCGTTGAATCAGCTAAGTTCTGATGCTGCCCAGGATTTTGTAAACTTATACCTAGGCGAAATCATTCAAGGCGAAGATAAAGCATAAAGTTTTATTACACCTAGCTCAAGGTACATGCAGTATCAAGACATCATCACCATCAAATTCCGCAGAATGACTCTAGAAAAGCTAATGAAGTTGAGGCAACTCACTGTTTCAGTAAGAATCAGTATGATGAGAGGTCACTAGTCAACTATAGCGGTTCTTACTCGGATGAGATAAAGAGTAGCGCCCCAAACCTATAAGCTTCAAGGCTTCTATGAGTAGAGGTTTACCTCATGCGTCCAGGAACCGCTGTAGCATAATCCAGATCAACACTCAAAGTTTGTATAAATATTTTGCTTATGGGCACCTCGAAAAATTGACTTAGCCCCAGAAGCCGATGGCTAAAACCCTTGAAACCTCGTTCTTAACTCTCAACAGCAGGATGCTATTCTCAATAAACTTGAATTAATCGAGATGCTCTTATGACTGGCTTTCTAGAATCATTTCTATTGGCTACAGCAGGAAGCTTAGCTAGCGTTGCAATCGATAGTGCAAAAGAAACTGGTGGTGGATTCCTAAACAGAGTAGGAAAAAGAATAAGCGACGATTTAAAGCAACGATACTTTGAGGCATCTAAGAGGTATATCGAAAGTTATACTGATCGTCACTGTAAAATCAAAGTACTGGGCATGCGTGAGCCAGTCAACTTAGACAGCATCTATACAGCGGTTAAATTTTTAAGTTTCACTGAAATAATACGATTTTCTTCTGTCGAATCATTGGAGAGAGAATATCGAAGTGATAGGCTTGGAGGATTCTCTCCAAAAGCCAATAAGAAAAACCAAAAATCAGGAATTGATGTTGCCAACAGAGAGCAATTTCTTATGGTCCTTGGTGGACCTGGTGTGGGCAAGTCAACTTTTTTGCGTAAGGTTGCACTTGAGGCAATAAAAGCAGAAAGAGGCAAGTATTCTCATAGAAAAATTCCTGTCTTGATTGAACTAAAGCGGTTAGAATCAAAAGACATAGATATTATAAAAATAATCGCTAATGAATTTGATATCTGTGGTTTTCCGTCAGCACAAACTTTCACAAAAAACGCTTTGGACAAAGGTAACTTGTTGGTCATCTTTGACGGAATAGATGAGGTTCCAGCTGGAAATTTAAATCTAGTCCTAACAAAAATCCAAGATTTTGTAGATAGATACAAAAAAAATCGTTACATTTCATCTTGTAGAACAGCAGCTTATCGAAGTTATCTCAGAGGATTTAGTGATGTAGAAATGGCGAATTTTGATGAAGAGCAAATCTACAGTTTTATTAAAAATTGGTTTAAATCTGCTGTCGATATAGAATTATCAACAGCAGAAAACTGTTGGAATGCATTACTTCAGCCGGAAAATTCCTCGGCCAAAGAGCTTGCACATACTCCACTATTGTTGACTTTTCTTTGCTTGATCTTTGATAGATCTCAAGCTTTTCCTGACAATAGAAGCTCTTTATATAAAAAGGCATTGAGGATTCTATTGGAAGAGTGGGCTGCAGAGAAAAGAATTATGAGAGAAGCAATATATGAAGGCTTAAGTGTTGAGCTTGAAGAAATTCTTTTATCTGAGATTGCATTTGAGGGATTTGTTTCTGATCGACTTTTCTTTATAAGGAAAGAGATCTCTAGTCAAATAAAACAATTTCTGGAAAGCAACTTGAATGCGCCAAAATATTTGGATGGTGAATCTGTTCTCAAGGCCATTGAAGTTCAGCAAGGCATTCTTGTTGAAAGAGCAGAAGATGTTTACTCATTTTCACACCTAACCTTACAAGAGTATTTAACAGCCCAATACATTATTGAAAACCAGCTTATTTCGTCTCTGGTTCAAGAAGAACTTTTTAACAAAAGATGGAAAGAGGTACTCATCTTAGTATCAGGTTTAATACATGGGAGATCCGGCTCAGATGATCTATTACTAATGATAGAAAAGAAAATGGCTGCCATATTGATCCATAATCCCTTAATTATGATATTTGACTTGGTCGATAATTTTGTTAAAGCTGTTCAGCACTATCCTGAAATACAGGAAAATGTATACCAAAAGAATTCTTCTCTAAAGAATAGATTACATGCAACATACCTCATCTTTTCAGTTTTGCATGATTTAAATATAAGTCAAGCTGGCTTCTATGGAAAAATCCCTGGTCAGCAGGGAATTAATCTTTCGAATGATTTCATGGAAGTTCGAAAGCATTTATTTGATATCGCAAATAAGATGAGTATTGATTTTGGCTGGGATCAATCTTATATTTCTGTTCGCGGATTAAATGGTGTTATTACTTTATATGAGAGTCGAGTTGCATCACTTTACAAAGCCTTTCTCATAAGTGACGAGGTGAATCAAAGAGTTCTTTATCTAATTAAAAGCTTAAGAGATAGGGTACCCAAAAATGAAGATTCTTCTGAAATTAGACTTGGCTTTTTGGGAAATATGATAGATGGCTTTTCTAATGCACTCGGATTAGATTTAAGTTCCATAAGGATTGAATCCCAAGATCTTGCAGATATAAAAAATTACTTATATGCATGCAATCTTTCTATTGATTGCAAACGAGCTGCGATTCGAGTCTCTCCTATTACCTGGAAAGCAATTGAAGATAGAATGTTGACATCGGCGTCGTAATTCTTTTGGCTATTAAAGCTCAGGCAAAGTATTTTCCCGGGAGGAAAGAAGTCTGAGAAGAAATAAGAGAGTGAGTTTTCATAAAAATTTCTAACTACTTGCGTTTGCAAGCACTTCAATAACCTCCTCGAAGGACGCTATTGTTCTGCCATGCCTCTCTTCACGCATGTCCTCATTTGGATGAGGACTTTTTGAGGCATAGGTATAATAATGCTTTAGAAAAGCAACAAAAATCTTATCCTTAGAAATATTTTCGGGAACAGTTAGATTTACAGTAAAGGTTTTGTCTTCACTCAATTCAATACTTTCGACTGTTAACACCGGGATGATATTTTCAAAGCAGTGATTAAATGTCTCTCCTACGTGATCAAGTGAATCTTTGAAAACATTCCAATCTACTCCCTCTTGAAAGACAATTGAGATTGTGTTTGAATCAAGACTCTCTAAAGTATATTCAATACTTTGAAGTTCTGCTCGTGTTACTTTGATGCCCCAAGGCTCAGTTGCCTCATCTAATGAGGAAAGAAGAAACCTATTAAATTCATCCCACCAAGCTATTTTTGAATCTAATGATTCTGTGTTAAAAAAAACTGAATTCCAAACTTTTCCATTGATCGAGGAAAGTATAATCTCTAACAAGGCAGCCTCAGCATCATCAATAGCGTAGTAAGTTAGCTCTGCTTCTAAAATACGCCAATAGACTATTAAATCTACTTTTAAAGGAATACAATCTACTGTAATGGCTTTATGATTTTTTATGCTTACGAAAGTCTCTCGAACGGAAATCACTTGAGCAACTTTGTCAAGAAAGGGTACGACAAAATTTAATCCTGGCCTCAATTTTCTGTGGTATCTGCCTAATCGCTCCACTAATCCTTCTGTCCCTTGCTCTATAATTCTTGAAGATTCCAGAGTGTAACAGCTTCCAATTACAAAAAAACACATCAGAAAATTTTCTATGAGTGACTGAATATCATCAGAGTTTTGATAAGGAGAAGCTTCGATAGCTATGATGATTACAATCGCGAAAGCAGTCACCAGTAATGTGCGAACAACTCCCTGAAGAGTGACTCTAAGCATAAGAGCAATCAAAAAATATTCAGTCAGAAGTATGAGCGGTCTATCGAAAAAGAAGTTCGAGATTATCATGTGATTTATCTGATAAAATTCCGTTTTTTGATGACTTATTGATTTTGCTTAAGGTCATTAAAATAAACGATTCATTGCTATCTAGTGTTGTCAGTAAGTTAATTACCTTCTCTTGCGAGTTGGTCAGAGGCTGGATAGCATCATACGCTGCATCCCTCGTAAAATTGAGCGTGAGTTTCTTCGCGTTCTAGCCGAGAGCCTCTAGGATAGCTTGGGCGGTGCGGGCGGTGCTCTCAACCAGTTGGCGCAGTTCTAGATCTGTCATGGCTGTTTAGCTAGATATGGCTGATGGGAAAGTACTTCTATTCTATCTGGTCAACAACAATAGAGATTATGTCAACGCTGCGGCCACATAGCAAAGAAGCCGGGTTTCTCCAAGAAACCCGGCTTCTAGTCTTACTTTTGGCCTACACTTTTGCTTCTTCCTTCACTAGCTTCTCCCAGCCCAGGTCCTTCAGGCTGTCGTTGCGGCGCAGCGGGCGGGTCACCAGTTCTAGGATGTCGCGGGCGTTGGTGAAGCCGTGGATTTGGGCGAAGGTGAACTCCACCGACCACTTGGTGCTAATGCCGCGGGCCTCCAGGGGGTTGGCGTGGGCCATGCCGGTGATCACCAGATCCGGGCACAGCTCTTGGATGCGCTGGAGCTGGTTGTAGTTGTCGGGCTTTTCGGTGATTTTGGGCAGGGGTGCGCCCATCTCATTGCAGGTTTTCTCTAGCAGGGCCAGCTCTGCCGCCTGGTAGCGTTTATCCATATAGGGGATGCCGATTTCTTGTACGGTCATGCCACAGCGGGTGAGGAAGCGGGCCAAGGAGATTTCCAGTAGGTTATCGCCCATGAAGTAGACCGACTTGCCGCGAATGATCTCCAGGTAGTCTTCCACCGATTCCCAGATTTTGGCTTCCCGTTCCTCCAGGCCCTGGGGTTCGATGCCGAAGACCGAGCAGATTTTTTCTACCCAGGCGCGGGTGCCGTCGGGGCCGATGGGGAAGGGGGCCCCGATCAGCTTACACTTGCGGCGGCGCATCAGGGTGGTGGCGGTGCGGGAAAGGAAGGGATTGATCCCAGCCACGTAGTAACCTTCGTCAATCACGGGCAGCTCGGTGTAGCGTTTGGCGGGCAGCCAGCCATCGACGCGAATGCCCTGCTTTTTCAGCTCTAGGGTGATTTGGGTGACGATGGGGTCGGGCACGGAGCCGAACAGCACCAGGGGTGGGTGGTCGTGGTATTCGCTTTCTTCAGCGGCTACATCCTCTTTTTTACGGCCAAAGCTCAGCAGTTTTTGAATACTGTTGCGTTCTGCCTTTTCTTCGGCGCTGGTGACTTGATCAGCGGTGGGGCAGCGGTGGGCCATGGCGGCGAGCACCGTGTCTTCCCCCTGGGTGAAAGCGTAGTCGAGGCCGTTAGCCCGGGCAACGACGATGGGGATGCCGATTTCCTGCTCCAGTTTGGGGGCTAGCCCTTCTAGATCCATTTTGATGATTTCGGTGGTGCAGGTGCCGATCCAGACGATCACGGAGGGGTTGCGATCGCGCTTAATCCCCTCACACAGCCGCTTCAGTTCTTCGTAGTCGTTCAGCTGAGCCGAGATATCCGCTTCCTCCAGCTCGGCCATGGCGTAGCGGGGCTCGGCAAAAATCATCACCCCCATGGCATTCTGCAAAAAGTAGCCACAGGTCTTAGTGCCAATTACCAGGAAAAAGCTGTCTTCAATTTTTTGGTACAGCCAGGCCACACAGCTGATCGGGCAAAAGGTATGGTAATTGCCGGTATCGCAGTCAAATTCCAGAGCTTGGGGTTGGGTTTGGGCCAAAGTCATAGCAGGGGATCTCCCTAGGTGAAGGACATTATGTCCTGGGTCTATCGTCTTCTCGGCCACCGACACCAGTACAGGCTTCATCATCGTACGGGGAGGCTTTGATTGGCTCAATTACCTTAGGTTGGGACGATGCCAGCGTGGCCTCGGGTTGGTCACTGCCGGGCAACATACGCTGCGCTTTTTCCAGGGCCTTTAATTCTTGAGCCGGACTGATATTTAAACCCAGGACCGCAATAATTCGGTCGGGGTTGCTGCTTAAATCCACCACCAGCGGCAGCAGGCTATTCAAATCGGGTTCTAGGGTAGACAAGACCCCTAAAATAAAGCCCGACGAGGGTCGCCGCTGCCCGTCACTGGTGACCCAAATACCCAGATTGTCGATCCACTCGCGGTTGTCTCGGTAGTAGGTTAACCACTTGACTTTGAGCGATCGCCGCAGTTGTTTGCTATTCACAGATGCCTCGGGCGGGGTTTACCAACCTCATGTCCAGAGATTGATTAAACCAGAAAACCGACCTACATATCGGGGGAATCTGGCAGCAACGGGTGATCGTCATTAGCGTCAATGGTTTGGGGCATGTCGCTGTTATCCAGCACCATCTCGGGGTCAAAGTTGAGTCCCAAGACCTCCACTAGCGCATCTTCGTCAGAATTGAGCTGGTAGAAAGGCACCATCAAGTTCGACAGCTTGGGCTCCAGGGCGTTGACCACCCCCAGCACCAAAAACGAAGACGGACGCCGCCCCCCATCTGGGGTACGCACCGAGGTCTGCTGCATTTGCAGGGTTAGCCAGGCTCGGTTCGACTGGACGTAATCCAACCACTTCTGACGGATTACCTGGGTAAAGTTCTCAAAAAAGGCCATAATCCTGACTCTTTGCTAAATCGCTGTAGGTTAAGTGTTCGTTTGAACAACTGCGTACAGATGATAATGCAGCCATTCAGGATTAGAACTTGATTGAGCGGATTTTTTGCAGCAATGGAATTGAATTGTTATTGAGGCTGCACAACACCATGGATTAGGTTGTGCAGTTTCGTGAAATTATCACCTCCTTGAAGTCCTCCCAAATTAGCTTTTGCTAAAAAGTCTGCGGTAAATCCCCTCCTGGGAGGCCTGCGCTGTATAGCCTGCGGCATGGCTTCGCTAGCGCGTAGCGGCCCCGGAGGGGCAACTTGTCGAAGTGGGTAGGGATGGGTCGCCCAGGTCGTGGAACCCACCCCGCCTTGCGGGCACCCCTCCAAAGGAGGGGACAGTTCGGCAAATACCCGCTTGGGAGGGGTAGGGGTGGGTCACACCATCATCAGTTCCATCTCATCTACTTCTTGCTTGGGGGCATCAGCAGGGGGGTTCAGATAGAAGTCGGACAACAAGCTAAACAGATCGCGATCGGGGGTTTCACTGGGCACCACCCCTTCAGGCCGGGCTAAAATCTGGTCGGCAATGTTCAAGTAGTACTGGCATACCGGCTCCAGGGCTGGATCGGTCTCTGCCATTTCAAACACGGTTTTGCCTTTCACCCGCGATACCCGGATATCCTCAATCAGGGGCAGCACTTCCAGCACCGGCATGGGCACCGACTCAATATATTTATCGATCAAGTCGCGCTTGGAGGTGCGGTTGCCAATCAGCCCGGCCAGCCGTAAGGGGTGGGTACGGGCCTTTTCCCTTACAGAGGCGGCGATCCGGTTAGCGGCAAATAGGGCATCAAAGCCGTTGTCGGTGACGATCATGCAGTAGTCCGAATAGTTGAGGGGAGCGGCAAAGCCGCCGCACACCACGTCACCTAATACGTCGAAGAGAATCACATCGAACTCGTCAAAGGCATTGAGTTCCTTCAGCAGCTTCACGGTTTCACCCACCACGTAGCCGCCGCAGCCGGCCCCGGCTGGGGGGCCACCCGCTTCCACACAGTTCACCCCGCCATAGCCTTTGTAGATCACATCCTCGGCCCAGATGTCTTCGTAATGAAAAGACTTTTCTTGCAGGGTGTCGATGATGGTGGGAATTAAAAAGCCAGTGAGGGTAAAGGTACTGTCGTGCTTGGGGTCACAGCCAATTTGCAAGACCTTGCGGCCCCGCTTGGCCAGGGCCACCGAAATGTTGCAGCTGGTGGTGGACTTACCAATGCCCCCTTTGCCGTACACAGAAAGCTTTAAAGTCTGGTTTTCCATAGGGGATGAGTCTCAACGTTATGGGCGGATAGACCCTAACTTGGCCTGACCATAGGGTCGGATAGTAAAGACACGCCATGGCCAGGGCCGAGATTGGGTGAATGTCTGACAACTCTGTCTGACGGATTGGGCTACGCCGATTGACGAACGCAGTCCAAGGTGTTTCGGCTGTTTGGATTATGGCGATACCCCTTGGGCCTTGGGAAGGGGTGAAAAAAATAGATCAACCTGTAATGGAGCGAAAAATGGATTTTGAATGACTTGAGAGTCATATAAATTCCATAGAGGCCATTTAAGACTCATAATTTACTCTCACCATGTTTTGCAGTCTGAATTATATTAAATAAGAACAATAACAAAATAATTATCTTAAATCTTCTGGTAGTTTGGCGATCGCCCCCCAACCACTCTCTATGGCTGCCCTAACGGGCTGAAACCGTGACTCACCTTGAAAAGTCTGCCGCTATTAAAGGAAGCTAGTGGAACTCGAAATGGGCTGAGCCCTAAAAAAACCTACCAGTAGGCCGACGCAACCAGGCAAGCTGGTCTAACCCTGACGGGTTTTCTATACATTCGTAAATTTTTTGCCGATATAACGGAATGTAACGGTCTATCTAATCCTCTGTGCCAGTGGCTTCCGCCCCATGGGCTGGATCAGCCTGGGCCACAGCGGTAAGCTCAGGCACCGGGTCGTAGCCGCCAGGATGGAGGGGGTGGCAGCGACAAATGCGTTTGGTGGCCAGCCAGCTTCCCTGCAGTGGCCCAAACCGCTCAATCGCCGTCAGCGCATACTGCGAGCAGGTCGGCGTAAACCGGCAGGTGGGCGGCAGCAGGGGTGACAGCAGTTGGCGATAACTATGAATTAAGCCCAGCAAAAGCACCTTCATAGGATCTATTCTACGCTGTCGGCTTAATAGTCCAGCACCACCGTGCTGTAGTCCTGAGGGGGTGACGGGTTAGCGCGATCGGGTAGATAAACCGCACTGGTTGGGATAGAGTGACTCGCCCGCAATGGTGATTGTTTAGGCGTTGCTGGTGCCGATGCTGGCCGGGGCGACCCTTCAGCGCGGTCCCCTAAACCCTCCGTTTGCTGCTCAATGTCGGCCAAACGAGCCAAGAGTCTTTGACGGCGCTGGTTCATGTTCTCAAGTTCCTGCTGAATCCGTTTCTTTTCTACGGTCAGCTTGTACATATCCAGGTAATGATCTGCCTCAGTCCGCTGGCGGGGCAGGGTACTGACCTTGGGATAAATCTTGCTGGGGGCACGCTTGTGGGTCATGGGGTATCTCCATCGGTGGGATTGAGATCTGGATTGAAACGTCTGGCCCTAGGGTGCCCACACCTCAGCAGCCCCTACCACTAGCCATTGGGCTAAGGGGCTAACCTGGCCGGCAAAAGCCCATAACGTTAGAATATTAACAACAAGTTACAAAAGTTCACGAAGGAGTCGGCGCGATGCTAACTGATTTGCTGGGTGCTACCCAAACCTATTGGCGCAAGCTAGACGATATCGAAGCAGCCTATCGCCGCGACGAACTCTCCATCGACGAGGTGGACATCGAGGTCAAACGGCTGATGCAAGAGCTAGGCCATACCCGACGCAGAGCCCTGCGGGAGTTTGGGGCTAGCGCTAGGTATTTCGTGGCACAGCAGCGGGATGTGTTGGCCGGAACGGCGGTGATGGGCCTGTTGACTTACATCTGGTGGACCAACATCGCTTAGGGGCATCGCCTAGGCGGTGGGCGGATATAACGGTTCCTTATCAATCATCACCGGCTCTTGATACAGCAGAGAGGTGAACGTGACCGTTGATCCTAGGCCTTCCCCCATGCTGATAAACTGCGTCACTCCTCCCATCGCTTCTACCAGACGCTGGGAAATAAACAGGCCTAGACCAGTGCCGCCATACTGACGGGTGCGATCGCCGTCTACCTGGCTAAAGCTTTGAAACAGTCGGTCTTGCTTTTCTAGGGAAACCCCAATGCCAGTATCGGCGACGCTGATTTTCACCACCCCCGGCCAAGTCTGATCTTTGTAGTCTGCTTTTTGGGGCTTAACCTCGGCTTTAATGGTGACTCCCCCTTCGTGGGTAAACTTTATCGCATTGCCCATTAAATTCAGTAACACCTGCCGCAGGCGCTGATAGTTGCTATGCACCACAATCTCATCCCGAGTGGCAGGGAGCAGAATGTCCAAAAACAAGCCCTTCTGCTCTGCCTGGGGACGCATGAAATTGCCCAGGTCTACGAGTAGTTCCTGTAGATTGACTGGCCCCATGTCAATGGCCATTTTGCCTGCTTCTATTTTGGCGATATCTAAAACATCATTAATTAAATCAAGCAGGTGAATCGCCGACTTGTGGGCCTCCTGGATGAATTCTTCTTGTTCAGCGGGGTCATCGGCCATGCCGTCTAGCACCAGCCGTAAAAAACCGATCATGCCGTTGAGGGGAGTCCGCAACTCATGGGAGGTGTTGGCTAAAAATTCGCTTTTTAGCCGAGAGGCTTCTTCCGCTTGCTGACGGGCTTCTTCTGCCTGGCGACGGGCCGCTTGAAACTCCCGCTGTTTGTCAATCAGGCTGGCGTTTGCCTGTTGCAGCTTAATGGCCAGGGCATGACTTTCGCTAAACAAGGTGGCGTGGGCGATCGCCGTGCCCACCTGATCCGCCAAATCAGTAATTAAACTTAGCTCCACCTGTGACCAGGAGCGGCCCACGCTGTAGAGCAAAATGAAACCGTTAATTTCTTTTTGATAGCGGGTGGCCACCGCCACCAGAGACTGATCGCTATGGGCCCGGGATTGGGTCAAGAGAGCGATGGAGGTTTTGGCGGTCGCCTCCAAGTGAGGAAGTTCGCTAGGGGGGAGTGACTGCCCTTGCCAACTGGACCAGTCCCTCGTCTGCAAATATTCGGCCACCACCAATGTCTGCGGAGTATCTGGATGGTAGCTGCAAACAATACAACGATTGACCTCAAACAGATCACCCAGCCCTTCTACCGTCTGCTGCCGAATAATGTCTAAATCCAGGGTCCAACGCACATTGCGGGTAATTTGGTTGAGCCGGGGAGAGTAGGCTTGCAATTGGGCACAATCATTGGGACTGCTGGCCTCTGGTAAGAGGGCCACATGGCCAGGGGGCGGCAGGTTAGGAACAAACCAAGGGTTATCCCCCAAACTCTCTAGATTGAGCCAGTAGCCAATGGCATTGATCCGAAACAATTGGCCATCGGGACCGGGTATACCCTGTAAATGCCACTGACTCGCCAAGCTATGGGCACCGAGAGGGCAGCGGCCAGAGAGTTGTACCCCTGGCCCTAGGCACATCACTGTTTCCAGAGCTTGACTCAGGCTGGGGTTGGGGTCAAAAGCAATCACCTCCGCCAAATGACGCCCTACCCAACTCGCCGCCAGTGCTGGCTGAATTGACTTGTCCCCTAGGGGTTGTACGGATTCCACTACCCCTGCTGGGTTAAGCAACATCACTACCCCAGACGGCTCACCCCCTTTGGAGGCGATCGGGGTAGCCTGGGTAACGTCTTGGGCACAGTTTACAGATGTCATCAGGTCAGATTGACCCATGGGGCAAAGCGGCTAGGTGTATTTTCCCGAATCCTAACCGAGGGGTGGGGCGAATGCCAAGAGTATGAGGGGTGACACCCCTAGGCAGGTTAGTCGTTCCACTCGCCTTTGGGCGGCACCGTGGGATTGCGGGGGAGGGTGCGAACTAAGTCGTCTTCATAACGGCGATCGCCCCGTAACCATTGTCGTAGGGCCACCTCAATCACTTTGCTGGGGTCCTGGGTTAGATGGCCGACTTGATCTAGCAGTTCTTTATCGAGCTGAATGGACAGCTCGACCTTTTCTGACGAGAGGGAACCTGACTCAGCCATACCAGTACCTATATCCTTTTGCGTCGCTAATTCTAAGGGTATTCTATCTATAGACTAATCCCCACATGATTAGCGATGAGCATTGGACAAGGCAACCCACTACAATAGTGGCAGCCTGTTAACTTTTTTATGGATTGGTCACGCTTGTATGACAGAGGTTCCCGTCTCTCAAATTCGCAATTTCTCGATTATTGCCCACATTGACCATGGCAAATCGACCCTGGCTGACCGGCTGCTCCAGCGTACTGGCACCGTCAGCGATCGCGAGATGAAAGCCCAGTTCCTCGACAGTATGGACCTGGAGCGAGAGCGGGGCATTACCATTAAGTTACAGGCGGCCCGGATGAACTACCGGGCCAAAGATGGCAAAGACTATATCCTGAACTTGATTGACACCCCTGGCCATGTGGACTTTTCCTATGAGGTGTCGCGATCGCTGATTGCCTGCGAAGGGGCTTTGCTGGTGGTGGATGCCTCCCAGGGGGTCGAGGCCCAGACCCTGGCCAACGTCTACCTGGCCCTAGAAAACGACCTGGAAATTATCCCCGTCCTCAACAAAATTGACCTGCCCGGGGCCGAACCCGATCGGATCAAGCAGGAAATTGAAGACATCATTGGCTTAGACTGTAGCGACGCCATTTTAGCCTCCGCCAAAGAAGGGGTAGGTATCGACGAGATTTTAGAGTCCATTGTCTATCTGGTGCCACCCCCCGAAGACACCACTGACAAACCCCTACGGGCGCTGATTTTTGACAGCTACTACGACCCCTACCGGGGAGTGATCGTCTACTTTCGGGTGATGGATGGCAGCATTCGCCGTAAAGACAACGTACGGCTGATGGCCTCTGGCAAAGAATACGAAATTGATGAACTGGGGGTACTGGCCCCCACCCAGGTCCAGGTAGACGAACTCCATGCCGGAGAAGTGGGCTACTTTGCTGCGTCCATTAAAGCCGTAGAAGACGCCCGGGTGGGCGACACCATTACCCTGGCCCAGGCCCCCGCCGCCGAGCCCCTACCCGGCTACACCGAGGCTAAACCCATGGTGTTCTGTGGCCTGTTCCCCACCATGTCAGACCAGTTTGAGGAACTGCGGGAAGCCCTGGAAAAACTGCGCCTCAGCGACGCCGCCTTGCAGTATGAGCCCGAGACCTCCAGTGCCATGGGATTTGGCTTTCGCTGCGGCTTTTTGGGGCTGTTGCACATGGAAATTGTCCAAGAGCGCCTAGAACGGGAATACAACCTGGATCTGATTACCACCGCCCCCTCGGTCATCTACCGGGTGACCACCATCCAGGGAGAGGTGCTGGAAATTGACAACCCCAGCACCCTGCCCGATCCCCAGGCTAGGGAAAAAATCGAAGAGCCCTACGTGCGCCTGGAAATGATCACTCCGGAAGAGTATGTCGGCCCCTTGATGGAGCTCTGCCAGTCCCGTCGGGGCGATTTCAAAGACATGAAGTACCTGGCCCAGGGCCGCACCACCCTGGTGTACGAGGTCCCCCTGGCGGAGGTGGTGACTGACTTCTTCGACCAGATGAAGTCCCGTACCAAGGGGTATGCCAGCATGGAGTACCACCTGATCGGCTACCGCGAGAATCCCCTTGCCCGCCTTGACATCTTAATCAACGGCGATCCGGTCGATTCTTTGGCCTCCATTGTCCACCGCGACAAGGCCTACTATGTGGGCAAAGCTCTGGTAGAAAAGCTGAAAGAGCTGATTCCCCGGCACCAGTTCAAAATCCCCCTGCAAGCCGCCATCGGCAGTCGCATCATTGCCAGCGAGAGCATCCCAGCCCTGCGTAAAGACGTGCTGGCCAAATGCTACGGCGGTGACATTTCCCGGAAGAAAAAGCTACTGCAAAAGCAGGCGAAAGGCAAGAAGCGGCTAAAGGCGATCGGCACAGTGGATGTTCCCCAAGAAGCCTTCATGGCCGTCTTGAAGCTGACCTAAAATCTAATATGGTGGGTAGCCCCATCCACCTACTCTATTTTGGTGAGTCCCCAGAACCTGAGACCCCAGGCACAATGGTACGGGTTTAATCTGGCAGATCCAATTCCTGGCTTTGCCCTACCACTGCAACCTGAAGATGCCGCCCCAGTTGTAAATCTAAAGCAGCTATTGGGTGGGATCTACGATCGCTCCGGCTACGGTTTAGTGATTGATTATAGCCAAGCCCCAGAACCGCCATTGAGCGAGGCCGACGCAAGTTGGGCTAAACCCCTCAAAGGAAGTCATAATTGAGCGGTAGTCTAGCAACCCGTTTAGCTATTCCCCTGAACCTTGATGAGACCCTCATGATAACGCTTTCATATTTCCTCCGGAGGAACAATAGCTTCTAAAGCCTCAATCAATTCTGGCAAAGCAAGTTGAACTGTGTCCCAAATTATCTCAGGATCTAAATCATCATATTCGTAGATCAAGCGATTACGCATTCCAATTATTTTAGACCAGGGAATATCTGAAATTTTCGCTTGAGTTCCAGTAGAAATTCTGCGAGCTGCTTCTCCGATAATTTCAAATTGACGGGTAACCGCCGCTTGACGCATTAAATCAACTTCAAAGGTTGCCCAATCTATTCCGGCGACAAAATCTTGAGCTAACCGTGCCGCATTCAACATATCCCTTAGATAATTTAGCTCACGCGGTAGCATAAATAACTTTGGCAGAATTAAGGATAGATTGTCGACGGTGATGGTTTTGGCTGCGCTCAATCCCTCGACGACTGGCTAAGTCAACTTTTCTTTGAAAAATTTGTTGAATATCTGCTTCCATATCCACTAAGTCGAACAGTGTCCAGTGCGCTTCTTGGGCAAAGGAGACAAGCACATCAATATCACTGCTCTCTGGGCAAAAATCTTCCCTTAGGGCGGAGCCAAATAGCGCAAGTTCAGTAATTTTCCAGCGATGGCAAAATTCAACAATTTTCTCATGGTCTATTAAAATCTTTGCCTTTGCAACTTCAGACTCTTGCATAGCCAAACTAGTACTCTGAGGCAGAAATCAACTTACTGTTAAGGACGTTTAAAATCCTTGCGCAGCAACAATTTTTCATCTTGAACTTTGCATTTTTAGTTCCGCGTAGCGGTACTAGTAATAATTACCCACTTTTCGATGGTGGACTGCCGTTACCCCATCGGGGTCCGACACCTTGCCATCCTGCACCGTACAGTACACAATCCAGTGATCACTCACTTCCATACGGCTGACCACCTCACATTCCAGGTAGGCCAGGGCATCGGCCAGCAAGGGGGAACCATTGGTAGCAGGGCGGGTGCGCACCCCAGCAAAACGATCAGCCCCAGGGGCAAATCGCTTCAGAAAGTGTTTCATCAACGGCAGGTGCTTACCTTCTTCCAGCACGTTGAGCACAAACTGGTCGCCCACCTGCATGAGTGACTCGATCGCTCGATCTTTGGCCACCGCCACCGTAAAGCCCAGGGGTTGAAAACTGGCCTGGGCCACCCAGGAGGCCAACATGGCGCTGGAAACTTCTCCCTTTTTAGCGGTAATGATGTACAGCCCGCTGCTGATGCGGCCCAGGGCTTTTTCCAGGTCAGCATCGAGGGACTTCAACTTTTTCAACTTCTTGGCCTGGCCTAGGGTTTGGCCCAGGTCAGTGCCGGCTTCTTCGCAGGACTGGTAGAGGCCTTCACCGGGGGTATCCTTAATCCGAATTGGGGCAAAGGACTGAACTAAGTCCAGGTCTTGAAACTTGTTGGCCAGGGGGTCTACGGGCTCATCGTTGCCGCCGTAGGACTCGAACAGCCCGATGGTTTGCTTACCATGGACGGCGGCCAGAATCGTGCCCAGGGTAGCCTGGGTTTCTTTGGCACCGGTACCCGAGGCGGGGGGCATGCCAATCACAATGCCCTTAGCCCGGCTCACCAGTTCGGTCACCTCCTGGGGGTCAGCGGAGCGCATGTCCATCATTTCGACCGCCACATCGGTTTTGGTGATACCTCGGGCGATCGCCTGGGAGACGCGATCGCTAAAGCCGTAGTCAGACACATAGAACACCGCCACCAGGTTTTCGGCCTTGGCCTTTTCCTGGCTCCAACGCTGGTAGCGCCCCGTCAGTTCCGCCACGTTGTAGCGCAGCAGGGGGCCGTGGCCAGTGCCGACAATATTAACCGGGGGCAGGGCGGCCATCCGCTTCATGGCCGACAGCACCGAGCGGGCGTTGGGGGCCATCAGGCATTCATAGTAAAAGCGAAAGTCTGGGGAAATGGCCTCTAGATCTTCGTCGTAGGTGGCGTCGCTACAATAGTGCAGGCCAAAGGCATCACAGGTAAATAAGACCCCAGTTTTGTGGTCGTAGGTAAAGATGGTGTCGGGCCAGTGGAGGTTGGGGGCATTGACGAACTCCAGGGTGTGCCCCTGGCCCAGATCCAGGGTGTCACCGTTTTTGACAATGAGCCGCTCGAAAGGGCGATGGACTAGATCTTCCAGAAAGGCGATCGCCACTTTTGCCCCCACCACCATCGCCTGGGGGGCCAGTTCCAGCACATCCCGCACCAGGCCACTGTGATCGGGCTCAGTGTGGCTGATCACCAGGTAGTCGATGGTTTTGGGGTCGATTTCCCCGGTCAGGGTTTTCAGGTACAGGTCCCGAAACTTGGCATGGGAGGTATCTACCAGGGCCACCTTGTCACCGCGAATGATATAGGAGTTATAGGTGGTGCCATTTTGCAGGCCAAACTCGATGTCAAAGCGATCGCGATCCCAATCAAGGGAGCGAATGGTGGTCGTGTCGTCTGCCACCGCTTCTACCTGGATGGTAAGGCGCTTTTGCTGAGTGCTGGGTGCGGCTGCAACCATGGCGATTCTCCCAATACGTCAAAACGTGGACAGGGCTAAGGCAGCTTTGCATCTGAACCTGAGCCTGAGCAACGTTTCTTAACCACTTGTATTCTCGCTTTAAATTCAGTGCTTGGGGTTTACGATCTCTGATGAGTATTATTGCCACCGATAAACCTGTGCTGCTGCGCTGGCTCACTGAATACGGATGCCTGGTGTAGCAGTATATATCCGGCCATCCCGAGCGGCGCAAATAGACCCAGTCCGCCTACCCAGAACCACCAAAGGATGGGCTCTAAGTCGCTGGCTTCACTGAATGCTGGTATTAGGAATCCCGTGGCGGCGAACAGTAAGAGCGCGGCCAACCCAAAGATCGCCAGGGTCTGAATCCAACCCATTGGTGCAGTTTGAGCTGGTGGTGATGTGTCCGATGCCTGCGGCATTCAGTCTCCTGAATGGATTAAGGATCTAACGGTGAAGTTGTGCGGCGGCAGACAAGCTTGAATTCCCACTGATAACCTCTGTACCGCTGCACCAGCATAGGGCGACACGCCTTCTCGACGGGATTGAGGCGGAAGGGCTATGGGTGGTTGTCGCAGAGGTTGGCGACACAGACGGGGATGACCAATGAGTGGTTAGCACAACAGGGATTGCTCTCGATTCACGACCTCTGGATGAAAGCCCAGGGGTACGATGAGAAGTCGGTCAGTTTGTCTGGTAGTTAGGTTGACACCCATTGCCGAGCCGGACGATGGTCGATGTGGGAGGGGGAGTTCGTGAGGATTCTCCCTATCTCGATTAGGCCGCCGCAACATTATCACCAAGCCCAACACCAACTAAGCCTATTGAAAGACAACCGCTCTGGACCTAGCCCCCTGGCACCTAGACCCAAGTATGATCAAGACACTTGGCTTAAGACCAATAGTCCTAGAGCACCGGTACAGTACGTCAAAATCCCAGGGTGCTTGGACTGATTGACCCTGAGTTTCGGGGCATCCGGTTCTGCCCTGGGATCTGTACTGGCGTTCTATCCCCCGTCCAGCCCAGGATCTATCGGTTATCCCAAGTAGAGCTCCTGGTCTGTGCTTAGATGTGGTGTATCCCCAACTCCCATGCTACTCTCCGGCTCCCTCACCCCAGAACCCACCGCCGATGGCTCTTTCACCCTGTTTTCAGAAGACTTTGGTGAGTGGTTCCACAGTCGCGAGGGGGCCTATGCCGAAGCCTATACCACCTATGTGGAGGCCACAGATTTAGCTACCCTGGCCCAGCGGTCCTGCCTAACCCTGTTGGACGTGTGCTATGGCCTGGGTTACAACACCGCCGCCGCCCTAGCCACCATCCAGCGGGTAAATCCCCAGTGCCGGGTGCAACTGGTGGGGCTGGAGCTAGACCCCAGGGTGCCGAAATACGCGATCGCAGCTAACCTGACCCATGGCTGGCCCCCAGCCGTGCAAGCCCACCTCAAGACCTTGGCCGACACCGGCAGCGTGGAAACCCCTTACCTCAGCGCCACCCTGCGCATTGGTGATGCCCGCCAGCAGATTCAGGCCCTGGTCCAGGCAGAATTCCAGGCCGATGTCATCTTTTTTGACCCCTTTTCACCTCCCCATTGCCCTGAGCTGTGGACCGTAGAGTTCATTCAACAGGTGGCCCACTGCCTCCATCCCCAGGGAAAATTGGCCACCTACTCCTGCGCCGCCGCCGTGCGCACCGCCTTGCAGCAGGCTGGCCTCGCCATTGCTCCCCTAGCCGCCGCTGGTCGGCGCTGGCCCGGCACCCTGGCTCAGTTTGATTCCACCGGGTTGCCGCCGTTGTCTTTGCAAGCACAAGAACACCTCGCGACCCGCGCCGCCGTCCCCTACCGTGACTCCAGCTTGAGCGATGATGCCGACACCATTCGCCAGCGACGACAGCAGGAGCAGACTCAATCTGCGTTAGCGTCTACATCTGGTTGGCGACGGCGTTGGTTGAAGGGTGGGGGAGTGGGGGAGTGATGGGGTGATGGGGTGATGGGGTGATGGGGTGATGGGGAAGGTGGGGTTGGCGTAGGGGCGGACCCGTGTGTCCGCCCTGGCGGGGGAATGGGGAGGTGGGGAGGTGGGGAAGGAGGAGAATTTTGGATTTTGGATTGAAATCGTAGGGTGCATTAGCGGTCGGGATCTGGCTATTGGTGGTCAACCTGGGGCCGCAATGCACCGCTTTTGAGAGGTAATGAAGGAATGGCGTAGGGGCGGACCTATGTGTCCGTCCTGGGAGGATTGGTAACGGGGAGAATTTTGCATGGAGATGTGAGGATGGGGAAGGAGGAGGATTTTGGATTATTCCCTATTTCCCTTTTCGTTTTTCCCTTTTCGTTTTTCAGATGCGGACCCAGGTGTCCGCCCTGGCAGGGAATGGATAACGGGGGAAATTTTGAATTTTGTAGGGCCTTGCCCTTCCCGAAGGGTATTTTGAACTTTATTCACGCAACATCCCCGAAAGAGCAACAGAACTGAAACAGACGGGAGCGTAAGTAAACTTTCTTTGCTGGCTTAACGTTTAATTGCAACGCTCAATCTCCTGGCAGACGGTCATGTTAAGGTCCAGACATAGTGAGCAATGTCAAGCGTCCGGGCCGGTTGCTATCCTCACCATCCTTGACCCGCAGCCAAGCTGGGCTCTTGCAAGGAGAGTACCTAACCATGAACAGTAAGCTAATTGGCTTTTCGAGCCTGTTAACGGCGTTGATTGGAGCCATGATTGGCCTGGGCATCGCTACAGCGATGGAAAATCAATACCAGAGTCGCCTTTACCAAGATCTCCATCTCAAGTTTGCCTTGGTTGGGGCGGGGTTAGGGGCTGCCGTCGGGGCAGGACAAGAAAGCGTTAGAGAGCTTAAGGCTCAGCAAGAACAGGAGTATGCTTCCGATCGCTCTCACCATAATGGCTTTAAGGGCTAATCAGATCATCCCAGTACACGACGACATCAGTACACGGACACAATTACGGACTAATCCTTGATCCGGCCTTCGACTCCGCTCAGGCCTCGTCGCTGGTTGAGCGGAGTCGAAACCAGCGACGTTGAGCCCTTTATTTTTGTCCACCTACTTAATTTAACTAACCCTTCCTGATCCCTAACCCCTGCCACCCGACACCCGACACCCCAGCCAAGCTTGTGTCGGCGTTATGCAGACAGGCTGCGGCAACTTGCTTTAGACTATTGCCAATCACCTATCGCTAGCGTGCAGGGCGTTTTTCATATGATTTTTCCTGGGGCACCGGTTACGGTAATCAACGTTAACGACACTTACTACGGCTTTCAGGGGCTGGTGCAGCGCATCAGCGACGGCAAAGTGGCCGTTTTGTTTGAGGGGGGCAACTGGGATAAGTTGGTCACCTTTAACATGTCTGAGCTAGAGCTTGTCAGCAGCAGCGGCAAGCGGCGGAACTAGGTTATGCGTTTGCCCTTGCCCCAGGGGTTGGCCCAGTCGCGATCGCCCGATCACATTGCCGAGGTGATCGAGACCTCCACCACTGAATTTCTGGCCCAGTGCTTGGAGCCCGAGGATTTAACCTTTCCAGTGATGCCGGCCTTTGGCAGCTGGGTTACGGCCCAGGATGAAGACTCGAACAATCAAATTTTTGGGGTGGTGTACCATGCCACCACTAGCCCCATTGATTCGGTACACCGAGCCAGGGCACTGGGCTTGTCTTTAGATGATCTACGAGAGCAGCAGCCCCAGATTTTCGCCATGCTCAAGACTGAGTTTCGGGTAGCGATTGTCGGGTTTCGCAGCCCCGATTTTGCCGGTCACCCCAGCGGACCAATTTTTCAGCACCTACCGCCTCGCCCACCCCAGGTGCATCAGGCGGTGCATCACTGCGACCCCGACGGGGTGATTGAGTTTACCGAACAGCTCGACTTTCTCAAAACCCTGTTGGCCCTGGGTAATGCTCCGGTGGATAGCCTGGTGGCGGCCGTGATTCGCCACGGCTACCAACTGCGCAGCCTAGATCGCCCCTGGCTAGTGCAGGCGGGACGCAGCCTCAGCGTATTTTTGAAGGATGACTACGATCGCCTGCGGTTAATTTTGGGCCAGATCCACCCCTAACTATGCAAACCTTTGACTGGATTGTGATCGGTAATGGTTTGACTGGGGCGGCGGTCAGCTATGAGCTGGCCAGGCAGGGATTTTCTGTATTGCTGATCGACCAGTCCCTATACCCTGCCAACGCTACCCGATTTAGCTATGGCGGTATTCCCTATTGGGCCGCCACCACAGAGCTAACTCACACCCTTTGCCAGGAGGGGATAGCCAAACATCGACAACTGTCCACTGAACTAGAGGCAGACACCCAGTTTCAAGAGTTGGACTTGGTGCTGACGGTACCCCCAAGAACCGATGAGGCAGACCTGATCAACCAGTACGCCAAATTCGCCACCCCACCCCAGCGAATTTCTGTGGCTGAAGCTCAGGCCCTAGAGCCCTTACTCAATCCAGGGGCGATCGCAGCGGCCTTCACCGTACGCCATGGCCACGTCTCCCCTACGGCCCTGGTGCAGGCCTACAACCAGGCCTTTCATCGATTGGGGGGCACTCGCCTGGTCGCCCCTGTGACCGGCCTGGTGCGCATTAAAGACCGAATAACCGGGGTGCTAACGGCCGAGCAGGCTTACCCCGCCCAGGCGGTATTGGTGGCCGCTGGGGCCTTTGGCCGCCAGCTACTGGCCGAGGTGGGGTTGTCAATTCCGCTCTACTACACCCATGCAGAACTAATTGAGACACCGCCCGTGCCGCTTTCACTGCAAGCGCTGATTATGCCAGCGGTGACCCAGCGGTTTGAGTTAGAAGATCAAGCCAGCCGGGCCGCCACCGACCCCCTCTGGGATCAGCCGGGCCACGAAATTACCCCACCCATTCTCGATAGCGGGGCTATTCAGTTCCAGGATGGGCATCTTTGCCTGGGGCAAATTAGCCGTACCCTAACGGCTTTAGATGCCCCGGTGGATGCGGCTGACAGTGAGCATCAAATCCGCACGGCGATCGCTCAGATTTTACCGGCCTTAGCTGACGTACCGGGCACCTGGCACCGCTGCTTGGTCAGCTTCTGTCGGGATAGCTTGCCCTTAGTCGGCCCCCTCCCTGGTTTAACCGGGCTGCATTTGTTCACTGGCTTTAGCGCCCCCTTTGTCTACGCCCCCGCCGTCGCCCAGCGGTTTGCTGAAGCCATGCAGAGTGGAGCTGACCAGGGCTTACACGCTTTGGCTCCAGGTCGATTTGAAGCCTAGTCTTTGGTCCCGTGGGTCACGGCAATCGGTACAGTAGGTCAAGATCCCAGGGTTCTTAGGCTCAGTGGACAGGATTTTTGGGGCACCCTAGGGCAGACCCCTAGGATCTGTACTGTAGGAATATCAGGCGTACACAAAAGGGTACCACCGTGGAGGATGCACCCTAGGGCAGACTCCTGGGATCTGTACTGTGGGTTATCGCGGTGCTAGGGACGCAGATGCTGACGCCAGAGTAATCTGCCGCCTCACCCAGGCTACTGGCTTGCTTCATTGCTTTTTTTTCGCTCTGCCAACCTGGGCAGGTATTCTATCGGGATTCCTCTATTACCCCTAAGCCAAACCCGCTAGGATGAAGAGTATGCTTTGTAGCAACCGCCACTTTTTGGTGCCATGGGGCTAGTCGTCGTCTGGGGTAGGGGTGCCCTACTTACTGGCGCATTAGCCTGGACTCATTGGCTCTGTGGTCAACGCTATATCGTTAATCCAGCCATGGGATGTGACCATAAGGAAACGCTCAGGGTTGGAGTTGCTATCGGTCTAAGTTTGGGTATAGCCAAATTTAGACCTATTATGATTGTTCTGCCGCCGTTGAGCCTCCCCTTAAAGCATGTCTCTGTTTGACTGGTTTGCCAATCGTCGTAAGTCTGGCCCCATTAGCGAAGATCGCCAAGAGCGGGAAATTGCCGATGGCCTCTGGACCAAGTGTGAGCACTGTGATGTGCTGACCTACACCAAAGATCTACGGGCCAATCAGTGGGTCTGCGGAGAGTGTGGCCATCATCACCGCATTTTCAGTGATGAGCGCATTCACCAACTGATTGATGCCAACACTTGGCAACCTTTAGATCCCCACATTCAGCCCAAAGATCCCCTAGGGTTTAAAGACCGCAAAGCCTACAGCGATCGCCTGCGGGATACCCAAGCCAAAACCCAACTGACTGATGCCGTGCAAACGGGTCTGGGCCAGTTGGAGGGGCTGCCCATCGCCCTGGGGGTAATGGACTTTCGGTTTATGGGCGGCAGCATGGGCTCTGTGGTGGGGGAAAAGCTGACCCGGATGATTGAACAGGGTACCCGCGATCGCCGAGCCGTGATTATTGTCTGTGCGTCTGGCGGGGCTCGCATGCAAGAGGGTATGCTCAGTCTGATGCAGATGGCCAAAATCTCGGGAGCCCTGCAACAGCACCAAGCCGCAAAACTTCTTTACATGCCGATTCTCACCCACCCCACCACTGGAGGAGTCACCGCCAGCTTTGCCATGCTGGGGGACATTATTTTGGCTGAGCCCAAGGCCACCATTGGCTTCGCTGGACGGCGGGTGGTCGAACAAACCCTGCGAGAAAAGCTACCCGACGACTTTCAAACCGCTGAATACCTTCAAGATCATGGCTTTGTTGACCTGATTGTGCCCCGCACTCAACTCAAAGCTACCCTGGCTCAGTTGATTCGTCTCCACCAGCCAGTATCGCCAACAGCGCCCCACTCTTCGGCCCCTATGGCCGCTTGGAAAAACGGGTCTAGCCCCGTGGTGACAACCCCTACAAGGGCCGACGATTAACCCAGAAATCCAAGAGCATTCGCCCAAAAGCGTTGTAACGGCCCCTTTCGGTGGCATGATAGTCATTACTGGACCGACTCAATTGGTATAGCCATACCCCGGTATGTTGCTTTGATCAGCTTTGTCAAAGGTGACCAACTGGATTAAGTTTACGGTTATAGCTATTGAGATCGCTGTGTTGACGTTATATCCAAGCCATATACATTTGAGGAGAACCATGTTGAAGAGATGCATTTGGCTAGTTGCAGTCGCACTCTTCTTTGTCAGCCATCTGATAATGGGAGATGCTGTCGCAGCCGAGCTAGATGAAGCGACTCGCACCGTGCAGCTCAATCCTGAGGGAGACACCGTCGTCCTCAGCGTAGAGCAGATTACTCGGGGACGTCGTCAATTTAACTACGCCTGTGGCACCTGTCACGTCGGCGGCATTACCAAAACCAACCCTACCGTAGGCTTAGATCCTGAGTCTTTGGCCGGCGCCCTGCCTCCCCGCGACAATATTGAAACCCTGGTGGAATATCTGAAAGAGCCCATGACCTATGATGGCCTTACCGATATTTCTCAAATCCATCCTAGTAAGAAGAGCGCAGATGTCTTCCCGAAAATGCGGAGTTTAACGGAGGAAGATCTGGTGGCGATCGCTGGCCACATTTTGGTTCAACCGAAAGTGGTTGGTGATATGTGGGGAGCTGGTAAGACCCGCTTCTCTGCACCCCAGGTATAGCAACAGCTTGATAATTTACTCCTACTGGGGTTATTCAAAGCGTTCTAAGCACCAGGTTTTGGCCTTTGGGGTGGCAATTACTACATCTCAGAGGCCAAGAACTATTAGGAAACAGGTAAAATCCCTTTAAGGATGCTGCCTAGCACCTATTTTGTTTGATTGAACTGGAGATACAAGCCTTTAGAGGTAACTATGCAACGTGTTTTTCGTGCCGCCCAGCGCTTGGGCCTCGTGTTTCTGTCTGCTCTGCTAATCATCGGCAGTCTGACCCTGGCCTCCGCCCCTGCTGCGGCCACCAACTATGACGTCAAAATGGGCTCCGATGCTGGCCTGCTCGTATTTGAGCCCAGCACCGTTACGGTTAAACCTGGCGACACCGTCACTTGGGTCAATAACAAAATGGCCCCCCACAACGTCATCTTCGATGATGCTAATACCCCTGGCGACAAAGCCCTGGCTGATAGCATTTCCCACAGCCAGTTGACCTTTGCCCCTGGCGAAAACTACTCCACCACCTTCACTGGTGACATGCCCGCTGGTACCTACACGTACTACTGTGCCCCCCACCGTGGTGCTGGCATGGTCGGTAAGGTGATTTTGGAAGGCTAATTGGCCGCTCCCTCTCTAGGACTAAGGCTATGGTCCGAGTCCATGGGAGGTAACCCAATTAACCTCAATAATGCGTTGAAGCCTCGCCAGCACTGGTGGGGCTTTCTAGTGGTATGGGGTTGACTCACATTGCTATACGCCGTTGCCCCATCCCAGTTTTCAACTGTAACAGGGGTTAATGTCATCAGCGCAATGGCCATCGCTATACTAAGAGCAGCCGCCGCCCTAGATTTGCTATGACCCCAGCTCAGCAGCCCGGTACCACCGCGATCGCCCCTGACGATCCGTCCCAGACGGCGGCATCCCAGGCTGGGCAGGCTGTAGTGTTTCCCCCCGGCGACCTCTACAGTAACGAACCTCCCTTGGAAACAGAACTCCATCTACGCCAAATTCTGCTGTTGATTCAATGTCTGGATTGGCTGTGGCGCGATCGCCAAGATTACTACGCCTTTGGCAACCTCACCATTTACTACAGCCCTCACCAACGCAAGTCTGACGACTTTCGAGGCCCAGACTTCTTTGTAGTACTGGGCACCGAGCGCCGCCCCCGTAAGAGTTGGGTGGTCTGGGAAGAAGAGGGTAAGTATCCCAACCTGATTATCGAGCTGTTATCCGACTCCACTGCCAAAACAGATCGCGGCCTGAAGAAGCAGGTCTACCAAGATACCTTCCGCACCCCCGACTATTTCTGGTTCGACCCCCACAGTCTGGAGTTTGAGGGGTTTCATCTAGTGGATGGCACCTATCAGCCGCTGGCAGCCAATGAGCAGGGTTGGTTATGGAGTCAGCAGCTGGCACTTTACCTGGGAGTCCACAATCACCAACTGCGCTTTTTTACTCCGGACGGTACGTTGGTACCCACCCCGGAGGAGCGTAATGAAACGTTGGCAGTCAAGCTACGGGAGTTGGGGGTTGACCCCGATGAGATTTCCTAGACTAAACCAGCTCCAAGTCCAGACCTGGAGTTCTGCCTGTAGGAAAATTCCAGGTCCCGAGTTGGACTTGGTATAAAAGCGGAATCTTCCCTCTCGGACATTTCCTAGTGTTGAGTGGTGCTTAGTGGTCTGTCAATTCTAAATTTGTAGGTTGGGTGGCGCGTTAGCAGAACCCAACAAGGCTGACTGCTGTTGGGTTTCACTGCGTTTCACCCAACCTACGGAACCTTATTTTTTAGTCTTGACGCTGCACTAGTCAATGCAAGATTTGAGAGAGAAACTGGCGAGTGCGATCGCGTTGGGGATTGCTAAAGAACTGCTGCGGCGTACCCTCTTCGACAATCAGCCCATCCGCCATGAGCACAGCCCGATCCGCTACCTCCCGGGCAAACCCGACCTCGTGGGTAACGCACACCATGGTCATACCGTCGGCGGCTAGGGTGCGCATCACATCCAGTACTTCCCGTACCATCTCCGGATCGAGGGCACTGGTGGGCTCATCAAACAGCATTACCTTGGGCTGCATGGCCAGGGCCCGGGCGATCGCCACCCGCTGCTGCTGTCCGCCAGAAAGTTGACCAGGGTACTTCTGGGCCTGGCTGAGGATGCCCACCCGCTCCAGCAATTCCCCCGCTTTGTCTTTGGCCTGGGCTTTTTTCCAACCCCGCACCTCCATCGGGGCCAACATGACATTTTCCAGCACCGTCAGATGGGGGAATAGGTTGAACTGCTGAAACACCATACCCACCTCCCGCCGGATCGCCTCGACGTTGCGCATCTTAGGGGCGAGGACAATGCCGTCAATTTCAATGCGGCCTTTCTGGTAAGGCTCCAGGGCGTTGAAGGTGCGAATGAAGGTGGACTTGCCGGAGCCTGATGGCCCCATGATCACCACTACCTCACCGCGACGCACCGTCAGGTCAACGCCTTTGAGTACATGGAAGTTGTTGGAGTACCACTTTTCAACGCCCTCAGCAATGATGATGGCGTCGGAGACAGAGTCAACCGCCTGGGCGGCGGCGGTGGCCGGGTCAAGATGGGGGGAAGTCATGGCTTTGGAATGGATGAACGACTGAGGGAAACTGAGTCCGAGATAACCATCCCCTCCGAGGAGGGGACTTTTCACTACACGTTGGGTAGCTCTAGGGGTTCACCAAACCACTTCTCCGACAGCTCATCCAGGGAGCCATCCAGGCGCTTATTGGTTACAAACACGTTTAGCCACTGCAACATATCCAGATCGCCCCGGCGCACGCCGATGTAGCAAGGCGAGTTACGAATCACAAACTTGTTCTGCAGGTTGCGACCCGGGTTTTCTTGGATTACCTGGGCGGCGATGGTATTGCCCACGGCGATTAGGTCTACCTGGCCCGCCAGCAGAGCCGACACTGTGGTGCTGTTATCGTCGTAGCGTTGGATGGTCATGTTCTCTGGCCCCCGGCTTGATAGATCCAGATCTTCGATCGCCCCCTGGGTGACGCCCACCGTATACCCCGACAGGTCATCGTAGGAGGATACGTCTACATCGGCAGCGCCGTAAATACCTGAAAAGAACGGAGCATAGGGCCGCGAGAAGTAGATCGACTTAGCTCGCTCTGGGGTGGCCCCCAGGCTGGAGATCACCACGTCCACCCGGTTGGTTTGCAGGTAGGGAATGCGGTTGGTGCTGGTGACTGGCACCAGCTCTAGATCCACCTCCAAAGCTTCGGCCAAGAGGCCTGCCATATCGACATCGTAGCCTTGGGGCTGCATATCGGCCCCGACGAAGCCAAAGGGCGACGAGTCTTGGGGTACCGCTACTTTCACCGTGCCCCGGCTGAGGATGTCATCAAGGGTAGACCCCGCAGCAACGGGGGCACCCCCCTCGGCTGGGGCTTGGGCGGTAACATCGCCCGCCACCGACTGGCCAGTAATCGAGCCTCCACCACCGCAAGCGACAATGCCGACGACCATAATCAGGGCGATCGCGATCGCTGCCCAGGGTCGCCGCCAGGTCGCCCAAACCCTTCTGGACCGCAGGTTTTCAGAAGAATTACGTTGAACAGTCATAGTCTACGTCCTTGTATTCTGTGTACAAAAGATGTGAGAAGAGCAGGCTTGGTTGGCGTTCCCGACAGTACGTTGCTTCCCCAGGCTGCACGGATGTACTGTGCTAGATCCCGATGGGATGGCTACTCAAAAACGAACTGGCTCTCCAGGCGCTTGCTGAGCAGCGATAAGGGAAAACAGAGGCAGAAGTAGATCACTGCTGCGATGGAAAACACCAAAAACGGCTGAAAAGTGACATTACTAATGGAGGCTGCTGATCGCGTCAACTCCACAAACCCAATCACTGAGGCTAGAGACGTACCCTTCACCACCTGTACCGCAAACCCCACCGTGGGCGGCACCGACATTTTCACCGCCTGGGGCAGAATGATCCGCCGCAGCTGTTTGAAATAGTTCAACCCCAGAGCCCGGGCTGCCTCCCATTGGCCGCTGGGGATAGCCTCAATGGAGCCACGCCAGATATCCGCCAGAAAGGCGCTGGTGTAGGTGGTTAGGGCAATGGTCGCCGCCTCCCAGGCCGACAGGTTGATCTGAAATAGCACTGAAATGCCAAAGAAGACCAGGAACAGCTGCATGATCAGTGGTGTACCCTGAAAAAATTCGATGTACACCACACTGGGCACGCGCACCCAGGTCAGAGGCGAAATTCGCATCAACATCAGCAAAAAGCCCACCAGCCCCCCCCCCGCAAAAGCAATCAGCGACAGCACAATCGTCCAGCGGGTGGCCAGTAGCAGGCTGTAGGTAATGTTAGTGAGGGTGAAATCTTGCATGGGGCAGAACTAAAGATTGGTAAAAAAAATAAACCTAAGGAAACCCTCAGCGCACATAGCGCATAAAGCCAAAAAAGCGTCGCTGAATCAGGTAGGCCGATAGCTTCACAATCCACACGATGACCAGGTACAGCAGCGAGATAAAGAAATAAATCTCAAAGCTGCGGAAGGTGCGCGATTGCAAGTAGCTACCCACAAAGGTCAACTCCTCGGCAGAAATCTGTGACACCACACTGGTGAACAGAATGGCGATTACAATCTGGCTGACAAGGGAAGGGTAAATATTTCCTAGGGCAGGCACCAGAACAATACGCCGAAAGATTTGCATTTTGTTTAGACCCAAGGCCATCCCTGCCTCTATCTGTCCTTTGCCGATGCCTTCAATGCCCGCTCGCACGATCTCAGTAGAGTAGGCCCCAAAGTTGATGGCCAGGGCTAGTACTGCCGCTTGCCAGGACGTCATTCGCAGACCCACACTGGAAAAGCCGAAGTAAAAGAAAAACAACTGAATCAGAAACGGGGTGTTGCGAAAAAATTCTACGTAGGCGACAGCGACACTGTTAAGAATGCGGTTGCCAGAGGTGCGGCCCAGGGCACCCAAAATGCCCAGCAACAGACCTAAGAGAATGGAAGTCATGGCCAGTTGCAGTGTGGCGATCGCCCCTTCGATAAAGAAGCCCAGGTTATTGAAGATAACGGAGTAGTTTAGGGTGTATCCCATGGATTAAGTTACTTTTTGAACTTGGGGCGCAAAGAGCTGTTAAGGCAAACTCACGAAATTCACCCACAGATTATGACCCGGTCGCCCAGGGTCATTTGTGATATCTGATACATTCCGTGTGGATCAGCACTGCTGTCGGGTTGACGAGGGGGGTCGGGGGCTTGGGTCGGCGGCTACAGACTGGTCAGGGGGGTTGCGGGTTGGCGGCTTACCGGAATACTGCTGCGATCGCAGCGGGCAGAAACAGATAACCATCAATCAAAATGCTGTATACGCTGCGCGGGGTTGTGGGCTTGATTAAGCACAGGGCAATGATATTCACCGCAATACAAGGTAGGGCGATCGCCGGGTCTGGCACTCGGAGCGACTGCATCCAGCCCCAGGCCACAACCCCCAGGGCCAGCCCGTTCAGCCCAAACCAAATGCGACGGTTGCCAGTGACCCCAACCAAGCTAGGCAATGTTTGCACTCCCGCTTGCCGGTCTGACTGAAGATCGCGTACATCAAACAGGTGAGAGTTTGTGCCGACAAAAATCAGCAAAAATAGACTGGTGATACCGGCCGACAAGGTAAACGGTTGCTCTGCATAGGCTAAAGGAACCGCAATGACGGCATAGGTGATCACACTGGTGACAATCCAGGCTTTAGTCGCGGGTACGTCTTTGAGGCGAAACCATTGCCAGCGATCGCGCCCCCGCCAGGGAAAGATCGGCAACCCGTAAATGAAAGGAATCAAGCCCGCTAAACTAACCATGACAACCTGCTGGTTAGCGCGATACAGCAATATCGCTGTGGCGACAGTGGCTAAGGTCAAAATCCCCCAGCCCCAACCCTGGCGAAAGTAATTCTGAGCTTGGGGATCAGGAATCTCTTGAAAATAGCTATCGGCAATGCGATCGATGTTGTAAGGGATCAGTCCTATGGCAAAAATCAGCAGTACGGGTGCCCAGTCAAAGGCAAGACCCAGAGTAGACTGCACAAACGGAACCAGCGATGCGATCGCTGCCGCGACCCAAATACTGGGGTAAACCAGTATCCACAGAAACAGACGATGACTAGCCGCTGCGGCGCGACCAACGTTAGGTAAAGAGACCAAAGGTTAACGACAATAACAACAGTTGCAATCCGTCGGCGAGATAATCAGCCACAGCAAAACCTCAGCTGTGGTAGTATTCACCGATTTTTCAAGAGCATTGGCCCATTGGCCCATGGCTAGCCGTCACCAGGATTAAACCGCGCGGCAACAACCGTTCAATCACGGGCCTTCTTATTAAAAGTTAACACAACCAGATCTAGGGCTCAGTTAGCGACTACCCCCATAGCAACCGCACCAGCAGCAACAGGCAGGCCACCCCTAGCAACGGGGTGGAGATCGCCACCACCCGAGCCGCCAGCCAGGCAGGGAGAAATATATCTCTGACAACTTGGCCCTCAGGCGTCAGATTTTCTGCCCAGGTCCTCAACGGGCATCGAAATCCATTGCCAGCGTAGATAGCCACTTCTATGGAAATCAGACCAAAGGCGATCGCAGTCCATGGACTCAGCTGATTGGTGATACCGCAATACAGCAGAAACAGAATAGAGCCGAACATCACCCCAAAAACAAGGGTGTGGATGAGTCTGACCCAGATGAGCAACATGACCGTGTCCCTAAAGGCTTCTATAGCCATCGGTATTGTCTATTGTTTATCGCTTGTTTATCCCTCGCCTAAAACACTTGATTCCACTCATAGACGTAATATTCGGTCCAGATGCCGTTTTGCCAGTAAGGGTCTGCTTCTACCAACTGGCGCACAGTGGCTTCGCTATCAGCCTCATAGATACCAAATACCCTGGTGTTATCCGTGGTGGGGCCCAGGGCCAGCAGCGTTCCTTTGTCCTTCTGGGCTTGTAACCCCTGTAGGTGGGCGTCTCGATAGGGTGCCCGCTTTTCCAGGACGTTCTCGCAGTAGCACCCCCACATCACATATTTAGCCATAGCGAAATTTTCTAAATAAATCACCGCTGATAGTATCAAAGTATGACGAAACTTCATTCATTTCCTAGACAAATGCAGACAACATGGTACACTTGTATCATGAAATTATCTGACTACGCCGCACATCTCGGAGTGTCCTACAAAACAGCTTGGCGCATGTGGAAGCGCAATGACATTCCACATCGCGTTGAGCAGTTGAGTACGGGCACTATCATCGTCCATCTCAGGGAGGGCGAATCAAGCCCTGGCGTGCGGGCGGCGATCTATGCGCGGGTTTCATCGTCGGAGAACAAAAAGAACCTTGAGGCGCAGTCTGAAAGGTTGACTCAATACGCCACGGCAAAAGGCTATCAAACAGTAGTTGTGGTGAAGGAGGGTGGGGAGCGGGTGGAATGACCAGCGCAAAAAACTAGACGCATTGCTGAGGCGAGATGGCTACGACATCTTAATTGTTGAGCATTCAGACAGGCTGGCGCGGTTTGGGGTTCGTTATATTGCTGCCCTGTTAAAGCGCAATGGTTTGAAGCTAGAAGTTGTGAATACAGCCGACAATCAGCGAGACGAATTGATGCAAGACCTGGTTGCTATCGTGACCAGCTTTGCGGCTCGACTATACGGTCAGCGCAGGGCAAAACGTAAAACAGAAGCGATTGTGAAGGAGCTTCAAGATGCAGCTAGTTGACCGTCATGTTATCCGCAAGACCAGTCCGTTTTGGGCAGAGATTGATGATCTGGCTTTCCGGTCAAAGAATCTGTTCAATTACGCTAACTACCAGATTCGTCAGCGATTTATCTTTCAGCGTGAGTACTTGAATTACAACTACATGGCAGCAGCGCTGAAAGACTCGCCCGACTACAAGACGCTGCCCGCCAAGGTGAGTCAGCAAATCCTGATGCGCCTAGATGAGTCGTGGCGGTCATTTTTTGCAGCTATTAGAGAATGGAACGTTCATCCAGAAAAGTTTCTGGGCCGACCTAAGCTACCAAACTACAAGGACAAGGAGAAAGGCCGCAATGTGCTTACCTACACGATTCAAGCCATCAGCCAGAAGTGGCTGAAGCAGGGCTGGATCAACCCATCCATGACGGGCGTGTTCATCAAAGTGCTGCACGACAACGTGCGACAGGTACGCATTGTCCCGAAGTGTGACCACTACGTTATTGAAGTCGTCTACGAAAAGGAGGCCAAAGACCTTGGACTAAACCCGGACAACATGGCCAGCCTTGACTTGGGCGTAAACAATCTTGCCGCACTAACCTTCAATAAGCCAGGCTTTCAGCCTGTTCTTATTAACGGCAGGCCGTTGAAGTCCACCAATCAGTACTTCAACAACGTCAAAGCCCGGTTGCAGTCATTACTCCCTGGCAACCGCAAAACTAGCAATAAGGCGATCTCTAGGAAAGATTTTCCCTTGATGTAGCTCGATATCTGATGGGCAAGCAAGCTTTGCCCATCCTACGGGGGTATTTTGTTATCCAGAGATTGCCTAAGATCCGCCGACTCACCCATAAGCGGAATGCCCGAGTAGATCACTACCTTCACACCGCCAGTCGGTGGATTATTGACTACTTGATTCAGAACGATATTGGCACTCTGGTCATTGGCAAAAATGACCTCTGGAAAAACGGCATTAACATCGGGAAGCGAAACAATCAGCAGTTTGTCCAAATCCCGCATGGTCGTTTTGTTCAGCAGCTCATCTACAAGGCGCAGCTTGTTGGCATCCAGGTCTTTGCCCAGGAGGAGTCCTACACCTCCAAGGCCAGCTTCATGGACGGGGATGCCATCCCTGTCTACGAGAAGGGCGGCGAGGTCAAGCATCGGTTCAGTGGTCGGCGCGGGTTTGTAAAGTAGTTTGTGTCAGATATGGGATTGCTACATAGGGAACCTGCCTTCAAACTCAATGGCAAATCGAT
>NZ_SMDQ01000051.1 GCF_012911975.1 Nodosilinea sp. P-1105
CGATCGCGCTTTAGCCAGTCGTCAAGGACGTCGAACCATCCTCGCTGGGCTTGCGCGCGTCCCATTGCTATGGTCATGTCAAATCCTCTTTATATGACATCTAGTCCATATAAGGTCATGGCACTGTTGGATCCAGAACGAGTCTGGCAGAGCATTGCCTCAGAGCAGGGCTGTATTACTATTAAGTATTCCAGATATTCAGAGCCAGAACAAAAAAATCTTGCTCCAACGCCTGTGGCCTGTCTGAGGTAACCCGATTAACCTTTGCAGTGATAACTGCATCAGGACAGGTTTCTACTTATGATAAGGAGTGTTCCAAGTTTTTACAATCTGATACGTAGATTCTCATAAAGATATAGGTCTACATGCCGTATGGCCCGAGGGTGGTAATTGTACTGATGGCGAGTGCTTGCGCCCCTAGAGCCTTACTTCTCTCCCTTGTCCAGATTAAGCTTTGGCCTTCTAGCATGCTTAGGTGACCTGTGGGTCGAACGTCTGGTGTAGGCTGTTGCGGTTTAGACTAGGAGTTATAAACAATAGCTCTGTTGCTTCACAGCCTGTAAGGTTGCTCTAGGGGCATCAGAGACGACGTTTCAAACGTTTGTATTTCTTTACACAACTATGGCAGCCTCAACTCAATCCGCTGAATCCCAATCGCTACAGCGCGCCGTCCTTGGTGCCCGTCGCCTCAGTAATATGTTTTGGGCGGTGGTCTTGAGCTTAGGGGGGGCGGGCTTTTTCTTGGCGGGGCTATCGAGCTATCTAGGCCGAAATCTCTTGCCTTTTTCGGATCCCACTCAGTTGGTATTTATTCCCCAGGGGATTGCCATGGGGTTCTATGGAGTGGCTGCTCTGGGACTGGCTACGTATCTCTGGTTAGTGATTGCCCTGGATGTCGGGGGTGGTTACAACCAGTTTGACAAGGCGAATAATCAGGTACGCATTGTTCGCCATGGTTTCTTTGGCGATAATCGACACATTGAAATTGAGCATCCGCTGGATCAGATCACCGCGATTCGAGTCGCCATCAAGGAAGGGCTAAACCCTAAGCGAGCCTTATATTTGAAAATTAAGGGGCGTCCTGACATTCCCCTAACTCGGGTGGGGCAGCCTATTCCCCTGGCGGAGTTGGAAAATCAAGGGGCTGAACTCGCTCGGTTCTTGCAGGTACCCCTAGAGGGGTTGTGATGCTCAGGCGGACAAGGCTGTCCGGGTGGTGAGAATGACAGAGTAGGGCGACAGGTCCAGAGCCTGACAGGTTGATCGGACTGCCATAATTTCTGAACGACCGATTTCTGGACTACCATGAAGAGCTAACTTGAATTGATTCGGAGCAAAACAAGCAATGGGACTGCATAGTCGCACATTTTCGATTGCCCTGGCCGCTCTTTTAGTACTGTGGTTAGGGGCTTGTACCAACTCTGATCCCCTAGATTCTCCCTCTGCTGAAGCCCCACCCACTGACCCAGAGGCATCGGTCGAGTTGACGGAGGTGCCAGCGGCCCTCGGTGATCTGCCTACCCTGAATGGCATGGCCACGGTAGAAATGGTGGTTAACGGCTCCTCCATCTTGATCGAAGTCGATGGGGAGAATGCCCCGATTACGGCCGGTAATTTTGTGGACTTAGTTGATCGCGGGGTATACGACAACCTGGTGTTTCATCGAGTCGTTCGCGAACCAGAGCCATTTGTAGTGCAGGGAGGGGATCCACAGAGCAATGATCCCGATGTACCTGCCCAGCAGTGGGGTACGGGTGGGTTTATCGACCCTGACAGCGGTGCCCGCCGGTTTATTCCCTTAGAGATTACGCCCCAAGGGGCCGATGAACCGATCTACAGCCAGACCTTAGACGAAGCTCAAGTGGCGGCAGCACCGGAACTACCTCACAGCCGCGGGGCGGTGGCCATGGCGCGCTCTCAGGCGGTGGATTCAGCCTCATCGCAGTTTTATGTCACCCTGGCTGATTTGCCCTTTTTAGATGGCAGTTACGCCGTGTTCGGTTACGTTACGGAAGGCATGGATGTGGTGGACGCCATCCAGCAGGGGGACCGGATTGAGTCAGCTCGGGTGGTGGAGGGCTTAGACAATCTCCAAAGATAGTGCCATGCCCGCTGTTTTGGTGACCGGGCTGGGGATGGTGACCGCTTTAGGGCCAACGGCTGCCATCAACTGGTCTAGGCTAATCGCCCAGCAAACTGGAGTTTGCCTACGGCAGCCCTACGCCGCGTTCCCCCCCCTACCCCTGGGGATGGTGGGTAAGGCGCCAGCCCAGTTGGATGATTTGCTAGCCCAGGCACTGACTGAAGCCCTCGCCGATGCTGGATTGCCCCCGTCACTGCCGGATTGTGGTGTGGTGATTGGATCGAGTCGCAGTTACCAGGGCCGGTGGGAGCAAATGGCCATGTCCTGGCTAACTGATCAGCAATCTCCGAAACCAGAGCAGTGGTTAGGGGCTTTACCGTCCATGGGGGCGATCGCGGTGGCCCAGTCTATAGAAGCCACTGGTCCCGTTCTGGCCCCCATGGTGGCGTGCGCCACTGGCCTTACGGCGATCTTTCAAGGGGCAGAACTGATTCGTCAAGGCCAGTGCGATCGCGTTATCGCTGGGGCTGTAGAGGCTCCTGTTACCCCCTTGACCCTGGCTGGCTTTCAGCAAATGGGAGCCTTGGCCAACACGGGCTGCTACCCCTTTTCCCCTGAGCGGGAGGGGTTAGCGCTAGGGGAAGGGGTGGCCATTTTGGTCTTAGAGTCAGCAACGGCCCTGGCCCAGCGATCGGGCAAGCCCCCCTATGGTCAAATCTTAGGGGCTGGGTTCCGGGTTGATGCCCACCACCGCACTGCCCCTGACCCTAACCAAATTGGCAGCCGACTGGCCCTCAGCGCCTGCTTACATCACAGTGGCTTAAGGCCTGAAGCTGTGGACTATGTGCATACCCACGGAACCGGTACTGTCCTGAATGATGCCCATGAAGCTAGATTATTGTCAGAGGGGTTTGCCCGGCCTCCTGCTGCCAGTTCTACCAAAGGGGCCACAGGGCATACCCTTGGCGCTTCTGGGGCGATTGGGGCTGCCTTTAGTCTGATGGCCTTGCGCCATCAACAGTTGCCACCGAACGTTTGTGGCCAAAACGATTCTATTTACCCTGCCCTGGTAACCAGGCCGACCGCAGCCCCAATCAGCGTGGCCCTGTGCCTTAGCTTTGGCTTTGGCGGCCAGAATGCGGTGCTGGCCGTTGCCCGCCCCTAGAAATCCGGTACAGAAATCCGGTACAGAAATCCGGTTGCTTGGCCAGACAGCAGATTATTTCGTAGAGCCGTGACGAAGAAACCGGGTTCTTAACCCTACAGGGCGGGAGCCTCGCCTTAGCGCTATGCCCCTACAGCGATCAACACTCCCAGTACTTTAATTAGAGGCACGTCCCTTTAGGGACCTGGCTGACTCTTGCTCCCGTTATCCGCTATGACTCGTTTGACTAGAGACTAGTAGTCAGTCAAAAAAACATAACGAGAGATGTGACTTGGGGGGCACGGTGTACGGCTCGCCTTAAACGGCATACCGTACTCCGTGCACCGTATACCGTAGACCCTTCTGACCCGTCACCTCTGGCTTGACAGACCACTAGTAGGTAATGTCATCTTCTGTATATTCTCTGGGTTCAATGTGGATGGTAATGCGAGCTGGGCCGTAGAGGTCTTCCAGGTGATCTTCTACTGCTTCCGTAATTCTATGGGCCGCTTCTACGGTCGTGGGTTTAACCACTAGGTGCATGTCGATAAACACTTGTCGCCCGAGCAAGCCCCGGGAGGCAATACTGTGGCAATTGATTACCCCTGGAACCTGCATGACTTGCTGGTGGATGGCTTCAGGGGCGATCGCCATTTCATCCACCAGCCAGGGCAAGTTTTCCCGTAGTACCTCCCAACCACTCTTAAACACCAGTAACGCCACTGGAAAGGCGAGGACAATATCTAGCCATTGCAGCCCCTGCCAGATGCCAATTAACCCTCCCAGCACCACAATGGTGGTCCAAATATCGCTCATGGTGTGGCGGGCATCGGCCAGCAGAAATTTGTTGCCTAGGGCTAGGCCCATTCGCCGTTCGTAGAATGCGACAAAAACATTAATGCCCAGCACAATCAGCATGATCCACAGGGCTGTGGGACCAATCGTGACGTCGCTGGTACCCGTCAAAATGCGTTCTACGGCACTCTGTAGAATTTCAAAGCAGGCGATACCTAAGAAGGCCGCCACTCCCAGAGCGCCAATCGCTTCATATTTTTGGTGACCATAGGGATGATCCCGGTCGGGGTGAGGATTGGCCAGACGATTGGTGGCCAGCCCCAGGACATTATTCGCCCCATCGGTCACACTGTGGAGCGCATCGGCCATCAGACTCAGGGAACCGGTCAGCCAGCCCACGGTTACCTTCAGCCCCACAGTCACGATATTCAATCCTAAAGTAATGAGCAGCACCCGTTGCACAATGCCACGATGATCAGTAATTACCGGATGGGAATGGGTCATAGGGATAAGTGCAACTGCCTAAATACTATCAACTATCAAAGGCTTGTATTCGCAGCAGATGGTCTGGTTGGATAGTCGGGGTCGGTCCCTGGGACTGATTCAGCCTGTATCACCCGCAAAACCGCTGATTCTCCAGGAACATTTCTTTACTTTCACCGTCTAAGCACCTAGACACGAGTGCGTCATTGATCAAAGTGCGTTTAAGGATTATGTAAATCCCCGGATCTCCTCCCCCTCAATTACTTGCAGCTTCGTTACGGTATTAGGGGAGGATATCAGTGATCGCTACTCCTCCCATCGGTGAACAGTCCCCCTACCAAGACACACCATGCAGCGTTGCTTAAAAACAAGCATAACGGCCCTAGGGGCAGCAGTAGCCATGGGGGGTTTGCCGATCGCAGTTGCCGCTAGTCATCCCCCTGGGTCGGCGTCTTCTTTGCCAGACTTGATTGAACTGCAAAGCGGTAATTCCACCTACCGGGCCGATATCCTGCGATTTAGTGAACACCAGGGTTGGTGGGTAGACGAGGTTGACAACCTCTTTACCGATCTTTACTTTCTTAACTTTGGTAACGACTTAGCCCAGCGAGACCTACGACTGGAAGATTTTGAGTTCCTGTCCTTTAGCCAACCATCAGCCGATCGCTTTACCGCAGATTTCTTTGTGCTGGGGGCTAATCTTAATTTTTCATTGACCTCTTCGCTGCAGGGGTTTGAGTCGGGTAGTTTTAGGTCGGTACGCGAAGAAACGGTCACCTTGCTGAACAGCAGCCGTGACCCCATAGATATCAGCCTGTTTAAATACCTGGACCTAGACCTGGGGGGGGTATTTGACAATGACAGCGTTATCTTTGCCGACAATGTTTTGACTCAATTCGATCCGTCAGGGGCGATCGCGACGTTAAGCGTTGATCAAACCCCTGCAGCAGTAGCCATGGATGAGTATCCAATACTGCTGCAAAAGTTTTACAACCAGAACCGGACTAATTTGAGCCCCGGCAACGACAGTTTGAGTAACACTGACGTGGCTGCCGCACTACAGTTTGACCATCACCTGGCCCCAGGCGAGTCGATTAGTTTCAATTTCGTTAAACAAATTAGCCGCCGATCGGACTCAAAGGCAGTGCCAGAACCCACAGCGTTCTTAGCCTTTGGGGTCGTAGCCGCTGGACTGGTTTTGATGCGGCGTTCTTAGGGCCAGCCACTTAAGGGGGCACCTGCAATTAGGGATCGCTAAACCGAGAGGCTAGCACTGACACAAAGCAGCAGCGTCATCTTCAACTGACTATTCTCAATGGATCAGATAAAATATAGCGCTGCCACCTTGAGGTCAGGCTATGAGGGCTTAAAGCCTGGGACTTATTAGCACTTGTTGAGATTGATGCCAGCTTCCTTGGCCATGGCTTCAAGCCCCTTAGATTGAAGGGTTTTAAGAGCTTTGGTGGAAATGCGCAGCTTCACCCAGCGGTTGCCCTGGGGCCACCAAACCCGCTTATCCTGCAAATTGGCCTCTTGCAAACGCTTGGTGCGACGGTGAGAGTGGGAAATCGCAAAGGCATTGTTAGCCTTTTTTCCAGTCAGCTGACACTTACGACCCATGGGTATTCTCCGACAATAATCAAACGGCATAACGGCACAGTCTTAAACTATAGCAGATAAATAACCGGCCTGTAGCCCCTATCCTGGTGGTGGGTTAGGGTTTTGCGGGTGGGATGCTCGGTGCCGCCATCCCAGTCTCAGCCAACCCTCAGCCAACCCTTAGGCGTCAATCAGACAAGATCCCAGTAATCAGGGCATAACGATAAAGAGATACGTTCTAGTCGCGATCGCTCACCCTCCTACAGCCCAAAGGACTTTATCATGAAGCCACATTATCGCTATTTACCCCAACGGTTGAAACCCATGATCTGGTTGAGTTTAGGTAGTCTGTCTTGGGCGATCGCTGCCGCCCCGGCCCTGGCCCAAGGTGCCGACATGGCCACCGGTGGCTTTAATCCCCAAGCTTGGCTCCTCAGTGCCCTAGGGTGGATTGACGGCCTGGGCATCGTGGGTGGGCTGGCCTTTATGGCTGTCTATATCGTTGCCACTGTGGCGTTTTTGCCAGGGGCAATTTTGACCCTGGGGGCTGGGATCGTGTTTGGGGTAGCCTTGGGCTCGGTCTATGTCTTTGTGGGGGCTACTACGGGGGCGATCGCAGCGTTTTTAGTTGGGCGCTATTTGGCCCGGGGGTGGGTCAGCCAAAAAATTGAGGGGAACCCAAACTTTAGCGCCATCGACCATGCGGTGGCCCATGAAGGGTTCAAAATTGTACTGCTGACCCGGCTCTCCCCGGTATTTCCGTTTAATCTGCTGAACTACGCCTTTGGGATTACCGGCGTGTCCCTTAGGGATTATGCCCTGGGCTCTGTGGGCATGATTCCTGGCACGATCATGTATGTGTACATCGGTTCCTTAGCCGGAGATTTAGCCCGTCTTGGTGCCGCCGGACCGCAGACGGCTAACCCCCTGGTACAGTGGACGATTCGGATTGTCGGGTTGGTGGCCACGGTAGCGGTGACCGTATATGTGACCCGATTGGCTCGGCAGGCGTTGGCGAAGCAGGTGGGAGAAGGGGAGATGGGGGAGGTGAAGAGGTGAAGAGTGGGGGAGATGGGGAGAGTGGGGGAGATGGGGAGAGTGGGGGAGAAGGGGAGAGTGGGGGAGATGGGGAGAGTGGGGGAGATGGGGAAGGTGGGGGAGATGGGGAAGGTGGGGGAGATGGGGAAGGTGGGGAGAGTTTGCCTGAGGGGGATCAGGGTTGTGTGAAAGCACCGATAACACCCGCAAGCCGCAACCTGAAACCTGCAACCTGAAACCCGCACCTCCTACCCCTTAGCTTTAAATGGGTTTTTCCAATGGCGATACCAGCGGGCCAGACGTTGGGGAGATATGCCCACGTAGTAGCCGAGAATCATCAGCTGGTTCAGGAGGGTGGTATAGATGACGCCATGGGTTTGCCAGCGACGGTTAGAGGTGATGACATATCCAGGCGCGATCGCGATTCTGCCTTGCTGCCGGAGGCGTCGAATCAACACAAAGTCTTCCATGATCGGCAGGTCTGGGAATCCGCCTAACCCATGAAACCTGGCTGCCGTCAGAAAAATACCTTGATCCCCATAGGGCATCTGCAACCAGCGGCTTCTGAGTTTGACCCCCCATTCCACCCACCGCAACCCCCAGCCTGAACCGGCGATCGCCAAGTCAAAGGCACCAGCCACGACACCGGGCTGGGCCAAGGTTCGACGGACGAGTTGGTCAACCTGGGGGGGCAGTTGGGTATCCCCATGGAGAAACAGCAACATCTGGCCTGTGGCCACCTGGGCCCCGCTATTCATCTGCTGGGCTCGCCCTGGGGCGGTCGTGATCACCTGGGCCTGGTGCGATCGGGCGATAGCTACAGTACTATCTGTGCTGCCCCCATCGACCACAATCACCTCTAAAGGGTAAGAGGAACTGAGGGTATCTAGAGTCCGACCTAGGTGGCTAGCCTCGTTTAGGGTGGGAATGATCACAGACAGGGTAGCATTCTCTGCCATGGCAACGGCTAAACCAGAGCTTGGCGGTGGGATTGCCAAAATGCTAAGTCTTCTGGGGTGTCGATGTCCGTGAGAGTGGGCAGATAGGCCATGGTTAACCCCAGGGCTTGGGCGATGGCGACGGTGCGAGCCAGGACCTCAGCCGTACTCCAGGGAATGTTCTGAAAGAGTTGGGGATAGTACTGGCGCAGGCCAATCAGGTAGTAGCCGCCATCATTCGCTGGCCCCAGTACCAGGTCATGGCTGGCCAGGGCTTGAGCCGCCTGGGCCAGAATGGCCCGATCTAGCCAGGGGCAGTCAGTGCCGATCGCGATCGCCTGCTGATACCCCTGGTCAAACGCTGCTTGGAAGGCAGTTCCCATGCGATCGCCTAAATCGCCAGATGGTTGCTGGCGATAGGTCAAGTCATCCCCAAGCCAGCGCACCATCGGGGCAACCGCCTGACCGGCAAACCACACAGTGACGTCTACTGACTGGTCTTGGCCCCAAGCTTTGACTTGAGCCAGGGTCAACTCCGTTAGCTGTCGATACAGATCAATGGCCCCTTGGGGTCCCAGGGCTGGGATTAGGCGAGTCTTGGCCCGTCCTGGTTCTGGATAGCGGGCAAACACCAGGATGGCTGTGGTATCGGTGGAGGGGGCTGTCATCAGCTGCCGTTTATATCGACCAAACGTATCGACCAAACGTCAGGCATCTGCATCGTCCTCATCGGATTGATCTAGGTCAGGGGGGGCAGATTCCACCTCAGGCTCAGCTACGGCGGCTGGTTCGACCTTCACGGCAGCTGGGGCTGGCTCAGGGGGAGCGCTATCGACCGTAGGCTGACTCGGGGCCGCCGCTGTGGGGAGTGGCTCGGGGTCTTTTAGGCCCAACTGCTTGCGGGCCTGGCTCAACAGGTAGGTCGCTCCCGATTGGACGGTATCGAGCACCGCTTGGCCTGTGCTTGCCGCCGATTGGGCCTCCGACTTTTCTGCCTTTTCCCCCAGGCCGTTGTACCAGATGCGGGCATTACGCCCTAATCCCACAGAGGTACGATAAAACCATTCAGCACCCACAAAGGTCAGGCAAATGACCAACCACACCAGGATCCCAGTTTCCTTCAAAATTTCCCAGGTGCGGATGAACGTTTTTTTGTATAGCTCGCCAGTGTCAGACGCAAAAACGAGCTGGCCGACCTGATTTGCTTGTTCCTTAATCTTATCCATAGGTATTAACCCTCCAATGCCGAGATGGTCGTGGTCTATGGTAGCCCCTGATGACGGGGGGCGTAGTCTGCTCATGGTGGGAAACCTTAGGCAGCTTCGCTCCAAATGGTCTGTAGCACCGTTGTCGGGTCAAGATCGGCCAACTGCCCGGTTTTAGAGGCAATGGTGACCAGCCGCTGATCATCCCCATTACCGGTCACTAAGGCTGCATCAACCTCCTCAGCCCCCAGTAACCCTAGGGCATAGACATCCAAGGCTTTAGCCAGGTAGAGCGGGTAGCTGTCTACAGAGATCAGCAGATTGGCCCCAGCAATTAAAGCCGCCAATTGGCCACTGGTTTCCGGTTCCATGGTCTTGACGCTGGGCAATTGTGCTTGAATAGCGGCGACGGGGTCAGCGGTGGCGGAGGTTTGAATCAGAACCACCGGCAGGTCAGGCTGACGCTGCTGAAAATCCTTCAGGACCGACACCCATGCCTGAATTGGGTAGCTGTCTCCAGCATGGGTCGGGCCAGGGTAAGCCAACACATAGCCGCCTTCTAGATTGGCGGCCTTACCCATGGCTTCTACGGCGGCAATGTCCCCCTGGGGGACATTGATGGTCAAGGGAGGCGGCGGGCTGCCCACATTCAACTGGTGAAGTAATGTGCTGTACTGGGCACTTAAGGGCTGATCGGCTTTGAGGGGGACTGTCTTGGTGAGTAACCAATTGTTAGCTCCCCCGGCAAACCCCAGCCGAGTGGGAATACCGCTGAGCCATAGCAGTATCGCCACCGACCAAGACTGGGTCCCTGTCAGAACCACGTCAAAGTCGCGATCGCGCACAATACCCAGAAGGTTAGCCTTATCGGCTGGGCTATTGCTGACTCCAAAGGTGTAAGGAACCACCTCGGTAACGGCCTTCGACAGGCTATAGATATCCTTGGCCTCTGGGGACACCACTACTGTGATTTCAGAGGTCTTAAACTCACTGCTTAGCTGATTGACTATGGGAAAGAACCGCAGTTGGTCATCAATCCCCCCCGGAACCAGAGCCAGTACCCGCATATTTAAAGTCCATGCCTATTCGCAAGTTATTGTAGTGGAACCCGAGGAAGATTTAGGGGCTATCTGGCTAACAAAATCGAATATTTTCAATAAAGCGCTGGAAAAAACTGCCAAAGAAATTGCCAAAGTATCTATGATATCTGTTCATCTTCTCATTCCTGCCGCTGGTCTGGGCCGGCGTATGGGGGCCGATCGCAATAAGGTACTGCTCAGCCTGATGGGGCAGCCCATCATCGCCTGGACCTTGCTAGCCGCCGAAGCCGCTGAAGCGATTCGCTGGGTGGGGCTGATTGGCCAGCCTGCCGATCAATCGGCCCTGATGGCGATCGCGGCGGATCTGGGCCTGACTACCCCGGTGCAGTTTATTGTCGGCGGCGACACCCGTCAGGAATCGGTTTATAACGGTCTGCAAGGGCTACCCGCTGACGCCACCCGAGTGCTGATTCACGACGGGGCCCGCTGTCTGGCCACCCCAGCCCTCTTTGACCGCTGTGCTGCGGCCCTGGACGACTGTCAGGGATTGATTGCCGCCATCCCGGTCAAAGACACGATCAAAGTGGTGGACGACCAGGGCACCATTACCGCCACCCCTGCTCGCCAGGGGCTCTGGGCAGCCCAAACCCCCCAGGGATTTGATGTGGCCCTGCTTAAACAATGTCATGAAAAGGGAGTACAAATGGGTTGGAGTGTCACCGATGACGCCGCCCTGTTCGAGCAGTGCCACCTCCCTGTCCAGGTGGTGCCTGGGGAGGAAACCAACCTCAAAGTTACTACTCCAGTTGATTTAACGATCGCTGAGTTTATCCTCAAACAGCGGTTAGCGACTTAGGTGACTTCTGGAAAACTTTCTTCCCAGTGGTGAGCCATGTCCACCCTACGGTAGCTACGATCGCTGACTTAACGTGGGGATGATATCTTTGCTCGGATATCCCCTTAGCCGGGGGGAGATAAGTCGGTGGACAAAAATAAAGGGCGCAACGTCGCTGGTTGAGCGGAGTCGAAACCAGCGACGAGGCCTGAGCGGAGTCGAAACCAGCGACGAGGCCTGAGCGGAGTCGAAGGCCGGATCAAGGATCAGTCAGTATCAGTAATTGTGTCCATATACTTAACTGGCGGGAACCTCTAAAGCCGTTAACCGTAGCCAAAAAAAAAGGATGCTAGTCACTAGCATCCCAATGAGAAGACAACCTACCGTTTTACCAGTCCTTGACAGATCGGCTACAGATCGCCGCCCCGCAGGAACAGCAAAAAGACGATGGCCGGTCCAGCAATCACGATCATGGCCAGCATCAGCAACTGAGCGATAAGCTCAAAGTTGATACTGCTGAAAACACTACTGATAAAGCTCATGGAACCTCCCAACACAGGCCTGTAAACTAGAACCATTAGATTCGTTCGAGGCTTATTCTACCTGGTTACGACCGGCATTTTTTAGATAACTTAACAAAATTCTAAGGCAGCTCAAGTCTGTAGCCTGCCTGATTCATGTCTGAGGAGATTGAATGGCCACCTGGCAATGTGTAACGTCCTGCGGGGCTTGCTGCTATTTAGCCCCTAACGAACGCCCTGATTTAGATCAGTACCTTTCCCCCGACCAACTGGCGCTGTACCTCAGTCTGGTGGGTGCTAACGGCTGGTGTATTCATTACGATCCCCACGATCGCCGCTGCACTATCTATGATCAACGCCCGGACTTTTGCCGGGTTACAGCCACCACCTTTGAGGTCATGTTTAACATCGATCCATCTGAGCTGAATGAGTTCGCTATCGACTGTTGCCAGGAGCACATTGATGACATCTATGGCGAAGACAGCCCCGAGATGCAGCGGTTTAATCAGGCGGTAGGGTGGACGACGTAGGGACAGACGGGTGTGTCTGCCCTGGCGAGAAACCGTGGCCCAGTGGATGGGGATAACAAGGAGCCGCTTCCCGCAGGGTGGGGGAATGAGAAGGCTGAATTTTGAATTAAATCCATAACCGGGGTTGGAGGTTGCGATCGCGGCTGACTTTGCAGATAATGAAAAAAAAATGAAAAGTGGCGATCGCCATGCCCTCTAGCCATGTCCTCTAAGCGTCTTGCCTGTGTCTTTGACTAGCTCTCGCCCATTGCCTGCATCCCCATCGTCAACCCCTGATTCTCCGACTGCCTCGCCACCAAAGGCTAGGGCTAGCTTCCAGCGGGTATTCGCCTCGACGTTCATCACGATTTTTTTAGCTGAGTTGGGGGACAAAACCCAGGTCACCACATTGTTGATGAGTGCCCAATCCGAAGCCCCCTGGATTGTGTTCTTGGGGGCTGGGAGCGCCCTGATCGCCACCAGCTTGATTGGCGTCTTGCTGGGGCAGTGGCTGGCTCGGCGGCTATCGCCTCAAACCCTAGACACAGCTGCTGGGGCAATCCTCCTCGGTATTACCATTTGGCTACTGTGGGATATCGCCCACCTGCCCGCTTAGTACCTTCCCCTGAGCACCGCATACCTGACACCTGACACCTGACACCCTCAGCAACGGTGATTCCACTTCTGGCCAGGCCCTACTAAATATCTATCTACCCCTCTGACCCCTAACTTCCCCCTTACCCCCATGGACTGGAACCTCCTTGCCCTTAGCTTTGCCGCCGTCTTCGTCTCAGAACTGGGCGATAAAAGTCAGCTAGCCGCGATCGCCCTGGGAGGCAGCTCAAAATCCCCCAAAGCTGTTTTCTTGGGCACGGCGGGGGCGCTGCTATTGGCCAGTTTCCTAGGAGTATTGATCGGGGAAGGAACCGCCCAGATCTTGCCCGAGCGGTTGGTCAAAGCCGTGGCAGCGGTGGGGTTTGCCCTCTTGGCCGTTAGATTACTTTGGCCAGGAGAATCGTCAGGGGATTAGCCTTCTAAGGGCTACCCAGCCATAAGTAAGTCCAACCAGAATAGGCCCCCTAGACCACCCGCCTGATTACCTCGCTGGGCTGTCTACCCTCAAGTCCTTGAAGGTTAGCTTTAGCAAGGCGGCGCAGCCTAACAGCTTCAGCGCTTCTAGGCCAAAATATAGCCCGTGCAGCTGGTCCATCGCTGCTGGAACGTGGGTAGGTTCAAACAAATTCAAGGAAATACCCAACCCCCCCATGGCCGGAGATAACCCATAGGTGAGCACCAGAGTAATGGCCAGTAGGACCACGGCAATTTCCACGGCCCAGCGACTGCGCATGCCGCTGACCATCACGGCCTGCTCTTGACGAGCTTGGCGGGTGACCAGCAGGCCTGTCAAAATTAGCGCTGCACACACTAGTTCAAGGCGGTTAAACACCCAAAACAAACCATATCCAGCGGTACCGAAGTCAGGCTGGGTCATCATGCCGCTGACGAACATGCCGGGCATTACCACAAAGTCAATCAGCAGACTGCTGCTAAACCAGAAGGTCAACGCCAATAAGACGACCCCAACCCAGTTAATGGGCTTAGCAGTAGGGGTAAGCAAGGTATTCATAGTTATTAGGCCCTGAAACAAGAAAGAAACGTTAGGACGGCCTGATCGAATGGCCAGGACAGAGTCTAAGCTCAAAGAGCGGTGGGAGGGCTATCCTCACCACTGGAACTCCCATACAACCTAGAGAGGTATCGATAATTTCAGCCTAACCAACTTTGCTGCGGGCGGACGTGAACTATTCTTTCAGGCCCAGGAAATTAATCCAAATGTTACAGTGAGATACAATCATCCCTGAGCCTTACCCAATAAAGGATTTACCCCAGGTAATGGTTTGCTCAGGCCCATATTGGTTGATAAAAGTTTAAGGTTTTTAACAGTATGATTAAGCACATTCTTCTAGATATGGGCGGGGTGCTGATTGACCTGCAGTGGCAAGATCGGGTAGGAAAGTTGTTGGGGCGTTCCCTGCCGATCGATGAGCTCCATCATCTCTGGGTCAGTGCCCCCAGTACCGTTGATTTTGAGTCAGGGCGTACTGATTTTGACCAATTCACGGCAGCGTTTATTCAAGATTTTGACTTGGCATTGCCTCCGGATATTGTTCAGCACGAATTCCTAGAGATTGTGCAAGCGCCTCTACCGGGTTGTGAAGCCATGCTCAGTGCCCTCAAACCCCAGTACCATCTGTCGTTGTTATCCAATACTAATCCAGCCCATTTCGGCAAATTGCGCGATCGCTATGACTTTTTTGAGACACTAGATCGGCTGTTTTTATCTTACGAAATTGGTGTCATGAAGCCCAGTTCTGCCATTTTTGACCATGTATTAAAGGAACTGAGTGCAGCCCCAGATAAGGTGGCCTTTTTCGACGATGGTGCTCGTAATGTGGAATCTGCTAAAGCGCTAGGTATTCAGGCTTATCGAGTCGATTCTCCAGCGGAGATTATGGCCATTGTCGAGACATTCTCTGGGGCATCAACGACCTAATTTCACCCAGGGCATGACCCGGTAGCGGTGTTCAAATTCTGAGCAATTCAGGCAATCGCTGTTTTCCAAGGGTGGAATTTGATTAGGACGAATTCGCGACTTGGAAAAGGCAGTGTCAACCATGGCCAAGCAAAGTCCCATTTATGGTTGTATTTTACCGCTTAGATCTGCGATCGCTATAGATTAAGGAAACCGGCAAACCACTTGCCCTAGCAGGCAATGGCCTGGTACTAGGCCAAAATCCCGGCTGTCGGTACTGGCAGCGGTATTGATTCCCCCCAGAAAATAGTCTCCCCCCTCCCCATAGACCACCCACTTAATCAGCCGCAGATGTGGGCAGGTGGGGTGTATAGCCACCACCAGATCCCCTAGCTGGGGATCGCTACGGCGGTAAGCTCGGGGGTTCAACAGCACCTCTTCTCCAGGTTTCAGCAGAGGTACCATGGAACGGCCCGTCACCCGGAACCGTTGCCGCCGCCTTAGCAGCCAGAGGGCAATGTCCCTCAGCCGACTCGATCGTAAGGCTGAGGGAGGACCAGGATCAGGGTGATTAGTCTGGGAGGTGCCTGGAACCATAGCCATGGAGCCTAGACAACATCAAGGCCCAACTTCTGCAGTTGCTAATCCATGGGGCCTAGAACTACGCAGAAGTCAGGTCTCTTACAGAATTGAGCTCAAGCGCTTTAGCTGGCGGTATACCAAGAGATATCGCGACTCTTAGTGGCCCAAAACATGTTGTGGATCTTTTGAATGGCGTCCATCAACTCGGTGGCGTGTTGCACACTCACCTCAACCTTACAGGCCGAGCATAGTTTTGCTGCCTGCCAAAAGGTGTCATGCAAATCGGGAAACTGCTCTAGGTGCACTGGCTTAAAGTAGTCAGTCCAGAGGATGAGCAGCTCATCTTTGGCAATTTGGGCCTGCTCTTCTTTGATGGCCGTATAGCGAGAGAATGTGTTGTTGTAGGTAATGGTGGCTGCTTTATCACCAGCTGCTGGCAATTCCAGGTCCACTAGCTTTTTGGTCATCGACAGAACCGCTTCACCAGCGATCCGGGCCGAAGAAGGGTCATAAACGCCGCAGGGGCCGTCGCAATGGGCGCTAACCTCTGGGGCCGGAAACCAGGTCTGGAGCTTAGAAATGGTTTGTTTTAGCATGGTAAATCCGATGTTTGAACGCGTCTCAGTCACTTAGTAACCAGTAAACTCAAGGAGGCTCTACTCCTCTGCCGCTGCCCCCAGAGCGTTGGGCCAGGTGGCCTCATCCCTATGGGGGGCAGGGGGATATAAAGTCTATAATGCCATTCTACAGACTGATTTCGCCTCCTGCGCAACAGGCTAATATCTGTCAGATGGTTGAAATTGTGTTGGGGTAGAGTCTGCGACTCGCTCACAGCAGCCCAATGATGGTAGGCTAAGGCTCAAGCATAGCGGCACCTAGGAAACCATTGCCCCCACGGTTGGTCCCCGCTACCGTTATAATGGGAAGATATTCATTAGTAGTATTTATGAAAATTTCAATTATGGAGATTAATATTCAGTAGTCCTTAAAATTTGCTTGTATTCTGTACGGGTTCTATTATCACCACTGCTGGTTGAACGGCCTGATATCGAGCCATGAACATTTTGGTTCGTAGTTAGATTGCTTGTCGTAGCCAGTTAGAGAGAGCGGCTTCAGGGGAGTGGCCAGGTGATGATGGGGCTAGATATTTTTAGGGGAAACCGCTAAGCTATATCTTTCTTGCCAAAATGTCCCCGCCAAAATGTGGAACGGTTCATGACCTGGCAACTTTCTTGATGGGGTTAGCCCTGGCTAGCTCTTAGGAGATTACCCCTGATGAGGTAGTCCATTGGGTTGCTGCGATTACATTTTAGATACGTCAGGGTCAGTTCATGCTACTTAAAATTTAATTTTAATGATTGATTAAACCGATTAACTATAAAACTATATCTAAATTGATTTTTTATGTCTTGTAAGCACGGTCTGAAACGCCTTTCGATTTTTGTTGATGGCAACAATATGTTTTATGCCCAGCAGAAAAATGGCTGGTTTTTTGATCCTAAACGGGTACTGGAGTATTTTTTGACCAAGGACGGCGGTGCCACTCTGGTGAATGCCTTTTGGTACACAGGGTTGAAGGATCCTCAAGATCAGAGAGGTTTCCGAGATGCGCTGATTAGTCTAGGCTATACTGTTCGCACTAAGATCCTGAAAGAATACTACGACGACAACTCTGGACGGTATTCCCAAAAAGCTAATTTAGACATCGAAATTGCCATCGACATGTTCAATACTGTCGATCAATATGACGAGGTGGTTTTATTTAGTGGTGATGGCGATTTTGAGCGGGCCATAGAGTTGTTGCGCTCTAAGAGCACTCACATTACGGTGGTCTCTACGGAAGGGATGATTGCCCGAGAACTGCGTAACGCCACCGACTGTTATATCGATCTCAACAAAGTACGCAAGTACATTGAGAAAGATTGAACTTAAGGCTAATGTCACTGATTTAAGGCTGGTGGGCAGAGCCCACCCTACGACAGATCAAGGCTTCTGGCCATTTGCAATGGTTACATTGCAGCTTATTTCAGTGACATTCAACTTAAGGCAGTTCAGGAGATTCCTCCCCTTGGTCGGAATGACATGATTTACCTACGATTCTCTCTTGATCACTCAATGCCATGGCTTTTGCCCACCACCCAGTGCCGCCTGAAGTAGCGGGCTAAACTGCTTTCTTTGAGCGTCAGGCAAATGGGGCGACCATGGGGACAGGTGCGTGGCTGACGAGTGCGTTGCCAGTCGTCCAATAGGTGCTGCATGGCCTCTAGGGTGAGGGGGGTGCCGTTGCGTAGGGCGGTGCGGCAGGCGATCGCCACTTGGGCCGCCTGCAAGTCTCCCCCCTGGCTGAGTTCTAACAGAGCCTCCGCTAGAGCGGGGTGCTGGACCAGGGGGGCGGGGGCACTGCGTACGGCCCAACCCTGCGGTCCAAAGGGTTCGATCGCTAGTCCTAGACCTTGCAACTGGTTGACCTGTTGGTCTGACAGATGATCAAGCACGACCGGAGGCGTTAGCGGCACAATGTGCCAGCGATCTTGGAGTCGCTCGTACAGGACACGCTCATGGGCAATATGTTGCTCAATCAGGCAGAGGCCGTCAGGCTGTTCGGCCAAAATGTAGCGATCGTGGACCTGGGCGATCGCCCGCAGGGCCATCATCTTTCCTTGAGGTAATGGATCAGACAGGTCAATACTGGTTGCCACTGAACCGCTGTAAGCACCGGGCTGCTCCGCCGCTTTGATCAGCTGAGTCACGCGCTGTTGGTGGCTGTGCTCGGGAAGGGCGTCGGTCTGACCAGCCAGCAAGGTATTGACCAACCTCTGCACCTGGGTTACCCAGTGGTCCATTTGATGTAGGTATAGGGTTGATTTATCCGGGCTACGGTTCCAGTCAATGTGGCTGGGGTTGACGGTCAAGTGCACAAAACACAGGGGATAGCGATGTCGGGGCAATGTATGGCGAAAGGCTTGGATGATGCCTTGCTCTAAATCGGCGATCGACACCAGGCGACCATTGACCGCAACTTTGATCCAGTCGGGGCGGGGGCGGTGGCAGCGATCTGGCAGACCTATCACCCCATAGAGGTGGTGGTTAGCGGAGGAGTCGGGGGTGGCCTGAACCGCATTGTCGCCGGAGTCATCCCCTTGCCGTAGATCAGCGACAGCGACGGTCTTGAGCATCTGCGGAATTAGCGACATGGCGGTGTCCCCTGGGGTCAGGCGGAGCCAGGGGCGATCGCCCAGGTGCACTGTCCAGGTGACCGCTGGATGGGCCAGGGCACTGTGATAAACCACCCACTGCACGTCTTTTAGTTGCCGAGCCTGGGTTGGCAATCGCTGCCGTCGGGCTGGCCATGGGCCAAATAAATCTGTCACCGTCACAATGGTGCCAGGGGCCATCGCCACAGGCATCTCCCCTTCAGCCTTGCCCTGGGGGGTATAGGTCACTTGCCAGCCCGCCGTATTGCCGGGAGGCCGACTGCAAATCTGCAATTGGGCGGCCTGGGCCAGACTATGGAGGGCTTCTCCCCGAAATCCTAAGCTTTCAACTTGCCAAAGATCCTGTTGGGTACGAATTTTGCTGGTGCTATGGGGCACTGCGGCCACGAGTAAATCGGCCTTGGCCATGCCAGTCCCGTTATCCGCCACCTTGACTTGGCCCCGCTCGGGCCACAACCCAATGTCAATGTGGGTTGCTTGAGCATCTAAAGCATTATCCACCAGCTCTCGTACCACAGCCCCAAAGGAATCAATCACCTCGCCAGCGGCAATGTGGTGAACCACTTCGGTGGGCAGCGCTTGAATGATGACTGCGGTGGAACTGCTGTCAGTGGGGGGGGGATTAATGGCCATTGCCGACAGAGAGGACTGGGTAGAGCTACTGCCATCCTAAAGGAATTGCCCGCTATCGCAATTGATTGATAGTTCTCAATGCAAGTGACGTGACTGGGTGGCAACTTTGTCCACGTTTCTAAACAAAAGTTTGCGATAAATTTTAAGGTTTGTTACATTGCAGATATTCGTTCTCTCTTCTCTCTCAAGGATCCTCCTCACTATGAATCGTATTTTCGGTTTGTTTCCGAAGCCATCACCGATGCAGCCCGAATCCCGCGTGTACGACCTAAAAGAGCGGCTAGATTGGGGCGAACCAGCCCTAACTATCATTGACGTCCGCGATCGTAGCGAATTTAAAAGCAGCCACGTCACTGGGGCTATTTCCATTCCTGCCGATGGGTTGTTGACTGCAGCGCCCAAGTGTTTTGAGTGGGACCGCGATTTGTACATCTACAGCAACACCGATGATGAATCGATGGTGATCGCCGACCAACTGCGGCAGGCTGGATTTTCTCGGGTGTCTATTTTGCGGGGTGGCGTAGCAGCTTGGAAAGCCGCTGGCTTTCCTGTAGAAGCGGTAACGATGGCTGTCGTTTGACCTAGTTTGTCTGGTCTAATCTTACTGGGCATGCAGCTGCATGCCCAGACTGGATTGCTGCTTTGCTATGCCTTCTGACCTCTGTCGTACCGTTACCTACAGTCCGGCCTATACCCTGGTGCCGACCTATGAATGTTTCAACCGCTGTACCTACTGCAACTTTCGTACTAATCCTGGCCAATCCCCCTGGTTAAGCCTAACCGAGGCGGCAGAGCAATTGGTAAGCTTACGCCGCCAGGGGGTGATTGAAGTCCTGATCCTCAGTGGCGAGGTTGCCCCGGGTAGTCGACGTCGTGCCGGTTGGTTTCGTCATATTTATCGCCTCTGCGAATTGGCTTTAGAGGCCGGGCTCTTACCCCACGCCAATGTCGGCCCCTTATCTTGGGCAGAACTGACCCAGCTGAAGCAGGTGAACGTTTCCATGGGCTTGATGGTGGAGCAGGTGTCCCCTAAGTTGTTGGAAACCGTACATCGCCATGCCCCCAGCAAGCGGCCGGAGTTACGCTTGCAGCAACTCACCTGGGCCGGGGAAATGGCCATTCCGTTTACCACTGGTCTGCTGCTGGGTTTGGGAGAAACCGAAGCTGATTGGGTGGACTCATTAATGGCGATCGCGGCGATTCACCAGCGCTACGGCCACATTCAAGAAGTGATCCTTCAGCCCCATAGCCCTGGTCAGCGTCAGATCGTGTCTGGTAATCCCCTAGCGGAGGTGGACCTGCTGCGGGCTGTCACTCTGGCAAAAGTTCACCTGCCAGCCTCCATTGCCCTACAAATTCCCCCTAATTTGGTCAGCCGTTCGACCCTGTTGGCTTGCCTTGATGCTGGTGCTAGGGATATTGGCGGTATTAGTCCGGTGGATGAAGTTAATCCAGACTATGCTCACCCCTGTCCGGTCAGTCTTGGGGATGCGATCGCCCCGGCGGGTTGGCACCTGCGCCGACGTCTCCCTGTCTATTCTCAATATGACAGTTGGCTACCTCCAGCGTTAGCTGCATTGGTCAAAACATGGCGCGATCGCCTCTTGGCCGCTGTCTGAAAAATGGTCTCCCCAATAGTGGGCGATGCCCGCCCTATAGCAACTGCACTCGATGAATACAGCGGGGATCGGCTTGCCGCGTAATTTCCCTGAGGCGTTATCCCAGCTTAGGACTTGCTGTGTTACAGCAGGTTGCAACTCATCGAGGTAGCGCCTCCCCTCCGATAAGATGCTGTCAGCACCCTGTCACCTCCCTTGCAGAACCAGGGACAGGTTGATTTTGTTTTCTTATCTGAGCGGTTACCATGGCTGGCCCTAGTACTCAAACCTGTTCTGTCTGTGGCGTCAAGATTCTCGTTGGTATTGTGGGCGGCGACCGGGTTATATTTTCCGCTGGCCCCCCTGGCACCCGAGCCAAGCTATATGCCCGAGTCTGTCGCTATGTCAATAAATCAGGCTGTATTAACCAAACCGGGGGGAGCAGCCGCCCGGCCTCATATTAGCTGGTGTAGGTCAGGGGTTAGGTGTCAGGGGTTAGGTGTTAGGACGGGGGCCAGGGGATATGCGAAATCACCCGACATGTGATTGTCGAGGGGGGCATAACGCTAAAGCAATACTCCGCTCACGTGCAGCAGTGCACCGATAGAGAACTATGTGGTTTAATAGGCCAACTATTCCTGATACCCTCAACCAGGGTAGTGATAATTTTCCTCAGCCAGTTAATTGACGTTTTCCTATCCGTCCTTGAACCCTATGCCAGGTACCCTATCCTTACGTCGTAGCCTACTACTACCCCTAGCGCTGTGCACCTTTGGGCTAACCGCCGTAGCGGCCAATGCGCAAGGTCGAATTTACTCGCCGATACCTCTACCCGATTCCCGAGAAGTTACCGATACTCTCAGCGAAGAGGATATTCCCACAGGCTTTGGTGGTTTTGCCAGAGACTACACCGTCTACTTAGAAGCTGGTGACCAAGTCGCCATTGACGTCAAGTCTGATGATTTTGATACCTATGTCATCCTCCTGAACCAGGACGGCGCCGTCATTGGCGAAAATGACGATGGCCCCGACGGCACTACCAACTCGTTGCTGTTTGCCCGCATTGAGGCATCCGGTACCTATACCGTGCGGGTAAGAGCCTATGCTGGCCGTGGCACAGGGGAATTCTACCTAAAGGTGGCCCGGCTGCGGGAAATTTAGTCAGTTGCTATGGCATTCTGGGGGCCTGCCTATTGGCTCACAGTCCCTACTGCCATACATAGATCAAAATAAACAAAATAATCCAAATCACATCGACAAAGTGCCAGAACAGGGAGGTGGCAATCACCCCCACTTCACCGTCCTCATAGTTGCCCGGAATAAATGAGCGACCCAGCATTACCGCCATCATCAGGACCCCTGTCAGCACATGCAGTCCGTGAAAGCCGGTCAACAAGTAAAAGGTGCCGCCATAGAGACCATCGGTAAAGCCAAAGGATAGACTGGCCCACTCCACCGCCTGACCGTAGAGGAAGAAACTACCCATGGCCATGGTCAACAGCCACAGGGCCCGAAAACCCCAAAGATTTTCTTTTTTGAGATAACGCTCGGCAAAATAAATCACAAAGCTGCTGGACACCAGCACGATGGTATTAATCAGGGGTTCTCGTACCTCTAGTCCCTCCACCCCGGCGGGGAGCCAGTCGGCAGTGGTGGTTTTGTAGACGATGTAGCCGACAAAAAAGCTGAAGAAGATCACGCTTTCTGACAACAGAAAGATAATGAAACCCACCAGGCGGTGTTCGCCTTCTTCGTGGTGGTCGGCGGCATGGACAGTAGCCGCCGTATTCAGGTTTTGATCCAGGTTAACTGAGCTCACTCGCTAACTCCGTAGACGCCATTTGCTGTGCAATCAAAGGTTCACTTTTGCCGTAGCCGTAGGGTTCTGAGACCACGGTGGGAATCTCGGCAAAGTTTTCGTGGGGCGGGGGCGAAGCTACCAGCCACTCCAGACCGATCGCCCGCCAAGGGTTAGCCGGTGCCTCATCCCCCAAAATCCAGGAGCTGATCATGTTCAGCAAAAAGGGCAACACCGATACCCCCAGCAAAAACGCCCCAATGCTGGCGATCACATTCCAATAGGCAAACTCGGGATCATAGGAGGCCACCCGCCGAGGCATCCCCTGCAAGCCCAAGGGGTGCATCGGCAAGAAGTTGAGGTTTACCCCAATGAAGGTCAAAACGAAATGGAGCTTGCCCAGGCCTTCGTAGTACATGTGACCCGTCATCTTGGGAAACCAGTGGTAGATAGCTGCGTAGATCCCCATCACGGCTGCCCCATAAATCACATAGTGGAAGTGGCCCACCACAAAGTAGGTATTGTTGACGTGAATGTCAAAGGGCACTGCCGCCAGCATAATACCGGTAATGCCGGCGAACAAAAAGTTAACCAGGCCACCCAGGGCAAACAGCATCGGCGTGGTTAGGCGAATTTTGCCCCCCCATACAGTGGCTACCCAGGCAAAAATTTTCACCCCCGTAGGCACCGAGATGGTCATAGTAGTAGCCATAAACAGCATCCGCATCCAGCTGGGGGTGCCGCTGGCAAACATGTGGTGTACCCAAACGATCGCACTCAAACCCGTAATCACAAAAGATGACACCGCCACAAATTTGTAGCCAAACAGTGGCTTGCGGGCATACACCGGAAACAACTCTGAAAACACCCCAAACACGGGCAAAATAATCACATACACCGCTGGGTGAGAGTAAAACCAAAAAAAGTGTTGGTAAAGCACCGGGTCACCGCCAGTGGCCGGGTCAAAGAAGCTAGTTCCCACCGTCAGGTCAAACAGCAGCATTACCGCCCCCGCCGTTAAGGCTGGTAGGCCAAACAGCTGGATGGTTTGTGCTGCTGCTACCGTCCAGCAGAACACCGGCATTTTGAAAAAGGTCATGCCTGGAGCTCGCATCCGAATGATGGTGGTCACGATGTTCACCGCCCCCATGATGCTGGAAATGCCGGACAAGGCTACCGCCAAAATCCATAGGAACTGACCATTGATGAGATTGCCAGTGGGGTTTTGCAGGCTCACCGGCGGGTAGGCCCACCAGCCCGACTGGGAAGGCCCGCCGGGCACCAAAAAACTGGCCATCAGAATCGTGCCAAACACCGGCACCATCCAGAAGGCAACGGCATTCAGCCGGGGAAAGGCCATGTCCCGTGCCCCAATTTGTAGCGGCACCAGATAGTTGGCCAGGCCATTCAGCACCGGGAACGTCCACATGAACAGCATGATGGTGCCATGCATGGTGAACAGGGCGTTGTACACCGTGCGATCGACCAGGTCCGCTTCCGGGGTAATTAATTCCCCGCGCATCACCATGGCCAGAAAGCCACCCACCAGGAAAAACACAAAGGCGGTAACGATGTACTGAATGCCAATCACCTTGTGGTCAGTGCTGAAGGTGAAAAAGCGCCACCACTTTTCTGGTTCGCCTGGCTGCGGCTCGTTCTGGCGATAGTAGGGGGCGGTAATGGAGGTTTCAGTCATAGGGAGCGTGAGGGGTAGGGGTGGGTGGGTGGATGGGTAAGGGGGTGGATGGGATGGGGGAGATGGGGAAGATGGGGAGGTGAAGAAGTGAAGGGGTGGGGGAGGTGGGGGTGGATGGGTGGGGAGGGATGGGGAGGGTGGAGAAGGTGGGGGGAGACGTAGGGGCGGACCTGGGTGTCCGCCCTAGCAGGGAATGGGGAACGGGGGGGTGAGTTTTGAGTTTTGAATTTTTTAATTGAGCCTTGAGCCGTAGGGTGGGTTAGGCGGTCGGAGTTGGGGGCTGCGGCCAGTCAATTAGAAGCCGCCGTAACCCACCTTTGGGGGGATGGCGCTATTAGTTAGTTCCTTTCGCAAGCTTTGATGTGTCTAGGTTTTCCTTTTCTGCCTTCATCCTTCTGCCTGCTTCGCACGGGCTGCGCCCTACATCCTTCTGCCTTCATCCTTCTGCCTTCATCCTTCTGCCTTCCGTTACTAGGGTCTGGGAACGGGGAGGTCTGGGGAGCCGGGAAAGTTGACCATTGGGGTGGGGGCGGGGGTGACGGTTTTCCAGCCAGGGCGGCTGTCACGATTTTCGACTCTGACCTGGTACTCGGCGTAGGAGGGGTTGAGACCAGGCTGGGGAGCTTGGGCCGCCGCCTGGTTTAGCCACTGGCGGTAAGCGTCGGTGGACTCAACCACCACGTTGGCCTGCATGGCGGCAAAATAGGTGCCACTATATTCTGAGTCGCGCAGGCGATAGATGCCCTCGCGGATGGGGGTGAACTCAAAGTCCACCTGGCGACCGGGAATCACATCCTGCTTCACCCGAAAAGCGGGGACATAAAAACCGTGGAGCACATCTTCGGAGGTCATGGTCAACTTGGCGCGGGTGTGGTTGGGCAGGTGCAGCTCGGTGCTGGTGACCCCGGCTTCGGGGTAGTAAAATTCCCACACCCACTGGCGGGCACGCACCTCAATCGGCTCCGGCTCGGTGGGCCGCTCAGCGTCTAGGGGGGCGGCGATGGCCTCTCCCATCATGTGTACATGCTCCATGGGGCCAAGGATGCCCATCTGGTCATAGATCTTATAGCTATAGCCTGCGATCCACACCACCAGCACCAAGGGAATGGCGGTCCAGACAATCTCCAGGGTGAGATTACCCTCAATCGGTGGACCGTCTCCTTCGTCATACTTAGCCGCCCGCTGGAACAGGACCGAGTATAACAACGTGCCAGCCACCCCCAAGAAAATGAAGGTGCCCAGGGTGGTCAGAAAGCTGAAGAGATTGTCCACCAGTAGCGCCTCTTCAGAGGCTGGCTCGGGCATCCAGTGGTAAGCCTGCTGTCCTACCCAAATACTGATCGGGGTCATAATGGCGGCTAAGAGCAGCAATCTGAGAATGACACGGACCTTCATGGGCTAGATTCCCCCCGGCAACAGCATATTCAACATCGTCAGGTCTTCACCGGCCCGCAGCAGCTGGTTGGCACTGATGTGGACCCCAAATTCGGCCGCCAACTGTGCCCCCAGGGTGCCATGGGCAAACATTAAGGTAAACACGCCTAGACCAGCTAACAAGTAAGACCATTGCACCTGCCGGGCTCGGTCTTTGCGCCACACGTAGCGCTGGAAACCTCGCCAAATGGCCATGCCAGTAATCAAGGCCAGTAGCACCACCCCACCCACGCCGTGCCACAGCATCGTTTCCAGGCTCTCCAACCCCCAGGCGCTGACCCCGTCGCTCAGCGGTTGGGCTAACAGCATTTCATAGAAGCCCGCCGCCACCGTCGGAAACGTGACCACTGCCGCCGCCACCATATTGAACCAACCCACATCAAAAAAGTTGGATCGGGTTGCTGGGATAGCTAAGAACTTAAACACCCGCTTTTCCAAGGGAAACAGCGCCCCAACAATATCAAAGCTAATGGCGACAATAAACAACCCTAGGGTCAAATGCACCAGGTTGGGATGGATGGGCAGATAATAGGGCAACCCATTGGGGCCCAGTTGCTCTCCCAATTGGTCAAGTAAATCAGGATTCATCACAGCACTCCGTCACGAATTGCTTCCACCACCTCTACGGTGTGCAGGCCATAGATCCAAACCAACTTATCGCCCAGGTAAGTCTGGAAGAAGACAAGGCCGGTCAGAAATACACTCGCCCCTAGGTAGGCCATGGGAATGCTCTTGGGATCCTTTAGGCGCAGCACGTAGCGCCAGCCGGTAATGGCGGCAATAATCCCTGACAATGACCAACCTAGGATTGTGTGTAGGTTCAGGGTAGACTCGGCGGCAGGGACGTAGGGCATCGCCAAGCCCGCTTCAATCTGGCCAAAAATGACCGCAATGAAAATGGAAACAGTGGCAAAGCATAGATTCCACCAACTGACCTCATAGTAGCGAGGGTTCTTGGTGAAATAGCCAATTACATCGCACACGAAGGCGAACAGGGCCATGGCAATGACGAAGTGCACCACGATGGGATGAATGGTATCGGGATAAGGAAGATTGTGTTCATTGAGGGGGGGCAGGTACTCAAACACGGGTGTCCTAAGGGGTTAGCGGAGTGAACAATAAAGTGGTTCAGGGTTACTACTCGGCACTGATGAGCTTAATGGAGATGGTAACCTGGGCTACCAGCAGCCTGAGCATAACAAACCCTTCTTTATAGGGTAAGTATCCCAGCTATCAATCGCCAGGGGAATTGAGATATTGGCCAAATTCTGCCATTGCTGAATTGCAGACTCTGTACAATTTCATTCATTCATATTCTTGTACGTCGCCACCGCCGAGGGTGAGATCCGGTTCAGGTAGCGGAAGATCCAGTATTTGAATACCGTATCCAAAATTACGGGGAAGGTGGCGATAAACAGAAAGATAAAGTCGCGGTTGGCGGGAAAGCCCAGGTGCCGCGATAGCCCCTCTAGCAAAATCTCCCAGCCGTGGGGCGAGTGGAACCCGACAAAAATATCAGTGAATAAGATAATGATGAAGGCTTTGGCGCTATCGCTGAGACCGTAGACAATTTCGTCCATAAAGGATTTGAGATTGGCTACGTCTTGCTTGCGGGTGACCAGCACTAGGGCAAAGGCCCCAGCGGCCAGGATGTCAGCAAAGACATTTTTGACGGCATTGGTGCTGCGATCGCGATATTCGTCTTCAATGTCCGTCGCTTTGGCCCGCACCTGTTGTTCAATGCTCAATTCCGATAGGGGTGGGGCTTTGCCAATCAGTACCTCAAACCGCAGCCGCTCTTCAAATTGCTGTAATTCATGCAGGGCCTCTTCTTCCATCTCCAGATTCAGAAACACATCGGCCTGGTCGTCCACCCGTACCCGTTCCACAATCGGCCCGACTAAGAAAGCCTTGGTAAACTGCTGGGTGAGCAGAGGCACAATAATCAGCAGCAGTAGAAACCGAATGGCGGCGGTGGTTTTCGACTTTGATTTGCGAAAACTCTTAACCACCTCCTCCTCTGCATTGGGATCTAAGTCCTTGCGGATGCGGTCTACGGTACGCAAAATCGAGCGAGGTAAGACATTGGCGCGATCGGAGAGGGCATCGGGTCGGTTATCGTCATTACCATTGACCGCCCCCCCATTTTGTCCGCGCCGAGCTTGGTCCGCCTTAGCCCGCAGGACTCGGGTCGGTGAGGTGGGCTCGATGGCCACCTTTGCCCCATCGGTCAGGGTGATTACCCGCTGACTAGGCGCCTCCTGAGTGGCGTAACGGGCCAGTACCTCATCCACGAGCCGCAGCTTGCGTAGCACTAACGCCTGGCGGTCAACCACGTTAACGGTTAAATCGTCACGGGTGCCTGGCAGTTGCACCTCTGTCATGCGCGGCTCAGATCCCCGTATCACCGAGCGACTGGCCCGAAACTCAGCCATTCGTACTCGCATCAGGTTAAGGTATTTTTTCAACTCCCCCTCGAAATAGGTCATGGCACTGTTGCCATAGTTGCCATAGCGAGAGGAAATTGGATTGCCGCCAAAGTAATCTCGCTCGATTGCCTCAATGGTCTGAGCTGCTTCGTAGGCCTGGTTCAGCGCGCGTTCGGGGGTACGCAAAAACCATTGCTGTATATTGCGAAAAAAGCCTGGAGTCTGCATCCAACCATTAGCCAATAAGGGAGTATGGGGATTAGATTAACACCCCTCGACTCTAGCCCAGCACCCAGTGCTGGATGGTTCTCAGGGGCGCAGCCTGATACAGTAAAGGCTCTGATTTTGGAACCTTAGATCAGTGCCGCAGACAGTGCCACAGATTAACGATTTCGGTCTAAATTTAGAGACTAAATCTGCTTGTCGGTTGGGTACTCTCGATGAATCATTGCCCTGTGCGCACCCTAGGTTAGGTTGACGGGCAGGCACGGCTTGAGAGCAGCGTTTTTTGACCATTGCAGGAGGACAGCACACACCATGGCGCTAATCGTACAGAAATATGGCGGCACCTCTGTGGGTACCGTAGAGCGCATCCAGGCGGTGGCTCGTCGGGTTAAAACCACTGTTGACGCGGGGCACTCGGTGGTGGTGGTGGTGTCGGCCATGGGCAAAACCACGGACGGCTTAGTGAAGCTAGCCAACGAAATCACCGGCCAACCCAGCCGCCGGGAAATGGATATGCTGTTATCCACGGGGGAGCAGGTGTCGATCGCATTACTGACCATGGCCCTGCATACCCTGGATCAAGAGGCTATCTCCTTGACTGGGGCCCAAGTGGGCATTGTCACCGAGACTGAACATACCCGAGCCCGCATTCTCACCATCAAAACTGAACGGCTCCAGCGGCACCTGGACGAAGGTAAAGTCATTGTGGTGGCCGGTTTCCAGGGGATTGGTCAAACCTCAGACCTAGAAATTACCACCCTGGGGCGGGGTGGCTCTGATACCTCGGCGGTGGCGTTGGCAGCGGCGCTCACCGCCGAAAAATGCGAGATTTACACCGATGTACCGGGGATTCTCACTACCGATCCCCGACTGGTGCCCGAAGCGCAGTTGATGCCGGAAATCACCAGCGATGAAATGTTGGAGCTAGCTAGCCTGGGGGCTAAAGTCCTGCATCCCCGAGCCGTAGAAATTGCCCGCAACTATGGAGTAACCCTGGTGGTGCGCTCTAGCTGGACCGATGAACCGGGAACCCGGGTGGTATCTCCCCGGCCCCAGCCGCGTCCCCTAGAGGGGCTAGAACTGGCCCACCCGGTGGATGCGGTCGAGTTTGACACCGACCAGGCCAAGGTGGCACTGCTGCGCATTCCCGATCGCCCTGGCATTGCGGCTCGGCTATTTGGGGAACTGGCCAATCAGGCGTTAGATGTGGATTTGATTATCCAGTCGATCCACGAAGGCAACACTAACGACATTGCCTTTACCACGGTCAAAGCCAACCTGAACCGGGCCGAGGCCGTAGCCGCCGCGATCGGCCCGGCCCTGCGCAGCAACCCCGCCGACACCACCCAGGCCGAGGTGATGGTGGACACGCACATGGCCAAAATCAGCATTGCCGGGGCGGGGATGATTGGCCGTCCAGGGGTGGCGGCTAAGATGTTTTCGACCCTAGCGGAGGCAGGGGTCAACATTCAGCTGATTTCCACCTCGGAGGTGAAGGTCAGTTGTACGATCGCCGAAGCTGACTGCGATCGCGCCATTGCGGTTCTTTGCAATGCCTTCGAGGTTACCTCCTCCCCGGTTCCCCATGGAGAAACCACGGGGGCTCAGACAGCCCCTGTGGTTCGAGGGTGTGCCCTCGACGTAAAGCAAGCCCAGGTGGCCATTCGCCACGTACCTGACCAGCCAGGTATGGCCGCTCATATCTTTCAACTGCTGGCCAACCAGGGGGTTAGCGTCGACATGATTATTCAATCCCAGCGGTGCCGATTGGTCCATGGGCAACCCACCCGGGATATTGCCTTTACGGTAGCCCAGGCCGATGCCCCCGCCGCCCAAGCCCTGGTTAAGGCCGCCGCCCAGGACCTGGGTTTTGGGGATGTGGTGGTCAATGATGCGATCGCTAAGGTTAGCGTGGTCGGTACCGGCATGGTGGATGCCCCTGGAGTGGCGGCCCGCATGTTCAAGGCCCTCTCTAACCAGGGCATTAACCTGCAAATGATTGCCACCTCAGAAATTAAAATTAGCTGCGTGGTGGATGAAGTGGATGGGGTCAAAGCCCTCCAGGCGGTTCACAGCGCCTTTGGCCTGGCGGGTAAAGAAGCCGTGGTCGTGTCGGCGTAACAGAATTTGTGCCATTGTTACAGAAGGTCGAGGGACGGCAAGGGAATTTTTTATAATCAAGGTATAGCCCATGCCCATGGCTAGGCTCTTGCCCTGATTTTGCCGCTTCATGTTGATGGCTTGATGAGCCTGTCGAAGAGCCTGATGTGGGTCCCAGTTACAGGAGACTCCCAATGTTTAAGAAGATTCTCGTTGCTCTAGATAACTCTGATCTGCGCCCAGTGGTTTTGGACCAGGCGATTGATCTGGCGAAGGCCACAGAGGCCAAACTGATGATGGTACATGTATTGTCAGCCTATGAAGAAGGCAGCCCGGGGGTGCCAATTCGGTCTTATCAGGCTTACTACCCGGTTTTAGACGATGCCACCTGGAAGGTATACCAACAGCGGTGGGAGGAGTTTGCCGATCGGGGTATGCAGCAACTTAACCGAGATGCGGAGCTAGCCAGACAGGCTGGGGTTACCGCAGAATTTTCACAGCTAACCGGGGAACCAGGCCCGGTGCTCTGCGACTTGGCTAAAACGTGGGAAACAGATTTGATTATGGTTGGCAGCCATGGGCGCAGGGGACTAAGTGAACTGCTCCTTGGCAGTGTCAGCAACTATGTCATGCACCGAGCCGAGTGCTCTGTGTTGGTCGTTCACAACCACCTGTCATCTGAAGAAAAGGCTGACTCAGACTTAGCTGCTACTGAAGCCTGATTGCTCTAACTAAGCACCAGCTTAAAGACTATGTCTCAGATAGCACCTGGCACCTCGACTTCCCAATAAGGGGCAGTACTAGGGCTCAGGGAACCTAGATGAGCCCAGTCCCTGGTTAACGGTTTGAAGTGGCAGAGTCAGTGCTCAGACGTTACCCAGAAGGGTTGGCAGATTTATGCCAGCCCTTAAACATGGGTTGACAAAGGACGATAGGTATCCGTGGGCTGGACTCGGAACTTGACTAAATTAGCTAGTTCTTGCAGCTGGTGGATAGCTTCAGCCCCTTCCAGCTTCATTAATTCGCGATCGTCACGCATTTCAGTCCAGGTGATGCCGTAGTCAGACACTAAAAACCGAATCAGGTGGTCGTCGCCTAAGCTCACCATGAAGGAGGCGCTATTCATCTGCCCCCCACAGGTGTAACAAGAGGCGAGATAGCCCATGCCTTCTAGCACCGTCGCCAGCGCTTGGAGATTCATGACCAAGTCTCTTACAAACTGTCGATGTTGTTCAGCAAGCCTGACGAACATACCGTTACTCCTCGTGATCAATCTCGATTTTAGCCTAAAGAATTAATTGATTGTTAAGAACTTGCGTGGTGGACAGTCTATCTGCTCCCTAAGTAAGATTTATCTTAGCGAGTATGCCCTGCTCCGGACAGTTTCTCGCAAAGTAACCTTCTGCAGAAACATTTGATATCAGTCAAAACCTTGACAAGCATACTTTTGGTGAATTGTGAATACTTTGAAATTTGAGCAACAGAACGTTAACTTGTTCCTCTTTCGGGGGATATGACGCATCAATCCTGCCGCTAAGGACCTGCCGTTAAGGGTATGAGGGGTGGTGGTGGAGATCCGTAGCAATCACCACGAAACTAAAGATTATGGCAAAAAATTTATGGTTACTAATGACCCAACGCCAGTAATGGTTCTGTTGGGTTGCGCTATCGCGATGCTGTCGGCGAAATATTGTGTCGCAACCTTCACTCTCCCCCTAGACCCCTCTCCCAGGCTGGGTCGAGGGACTTTGAAAGCAATGTTTGGCTGACCCTTTAGCAGCACCTCTGAGCCAGGCAGAGGCTAATAGATTTCGGGCTCTGCTTGAGGCACAGTAAAGTTTGAGGGATCGTGTAAGTAGCGCAGACTGTCTTCTTCCAAACGATGGATTAAGTAAGGCTCTAGGGCGTCAGCGTGACGTAGGGCCGCCAGATAGCCTTCTAAAAAGAGACGGAGTTCACTGGTGCGGTAGCCTCGGTCCCAATGTAGTACCAGAGCATCAGTGATGCGCTGGTAGTACCGAATTGCTCTTGCATCCTGCAGCATAGTTCTACGGGGTTTTGTCCAGTGCAGCTACGGGTAACTAGGTGCACCCTACAAATAACATGCCCATTTAGGTGCAACCTTCACCCGTACCTTTAGTGTAATTCCTCTGGTGGCATTAGGGAATTGGCGGCAAGCAACTGATGGTAAACGGTTAGGGTGCGCTGGGCGATCGCAGTCCAGTTATAGTGGCAAACAGCATATGCTTGGGCATTTTGCCCCCGTATGTGGCGTAGAGTTGGATTTTTCAGGGCTTGGCGTAAAGTATCTACTAGGTCAAGCTGAGTTAAGCCACAAGTCCAGCCCGCCTCGGCGGCGGCCACCGCTGGCCAGAGGTCAACTCTCTGAGAAATCACCACCGGTAGAGCAGCAATCATGGCTTCGGCCACGGCAATGCCAAAGTTTTCGTAGTAAGAGGGTAAGACAAACAGGGCGGCAGATTGCAGCAGGGCAGCTTTGGTCGGGCCGGTGACAAAGCCGGTGCAGGTGGTGCGATCGCCCAATGAAGAGGCTGCCAGGCGATGGACGATATCGTCTGCATAGACCGGATCCTGGGAATTGCTCCCGGCTAGAACAAAGTGAAACGGCAACCCTTCAGCTGCTAATTGGTCTAGGGCGGGCAGCAGCAAGTCTAGCCCTTTTTGGGGATCTAGACGCGACAGGTATAACACTATGGGGTGATCCTGGGGAATCCCCAAAGCGGCCAAAATGCTGTTTCGCTCAGCCATAGCTAGGGCAGGCAGGGGAGTGACGCCCACGGGGATCACCACGTCAGAGCACCGGGTCCCAAACCGCTGGGCTCGCTCAGCTTCTAGGGGGCTGGTGAAGTGGAGTGCCGCCGCCCCAGCGATGTTAGGCCGCTCTAGCCAATCACCATAGAGGCGCTTTAGCTGTGACTTTTTGGCCAGGTCCGCTGGGTCAAGGGTGCCTAGGGGGCGCAATACATAGGGTAAGCCCTGCCGTCGGGCCACGGTGGCAGCAGCGGTGCTTACCGGTGAAAACAAAGCGTGGATATGGGCGATGTCATAGGTGGGGCCATGCCGCCACAGCCAAGTCAGTAACCCTGGAGAAAATTTGTAGCGCCCCCTGGGGATACAGCGAAAGTAGTGAACTGTGTAGTTGTCCACTGCCACAGGTTGGTTGAGGGGTACCGTTAGCGGCGGTTGACCGCTATCGCCATTGGCGGTGGTGGTGAGGATGGTTACCTCTGCCCCCGCCGTGGCTAGAGCTTGGGACAGGCCACGTACCATTTGGCTAGGGCCGCCGTAGACGGGGGAGATGGCGGGGATGATTTGGAGGACGCGCATGGGGGGAGTGGGGAGGTGGGGAGGTGGGTGGATGGGTGGATGGGTGGATGGGTGGATGGGTGGATGGGTGGATGGGTGAAGGGGTGGATGGGTGAAGGGATGGATGGGTGGATGGGTGAAGGGGTGGATGGGTGGATGGGTGGATGGGGGAGATTTTGGATTTTGGATTTTGGATTTTGGATTCTTCTCTTTTCGTTTTTCAGATATGTACATCAGGTGACGCCCAGGTGGTGGTAGAATGCCAATTGCTTTTGGGCCAGGACTGTGTTGGTGTAATGGGCTAGAACCCGATCGCGCCCCTGTTGGCGCAAGCTAAGACGGTCTGCGGGGTTGGTCATCAGTCGTTGCAGGCGATCGCTGAGGGCTGCTGTGTTTCCTTCCGGAAAGATCAGTCCAGCAGTGCCGATCACCTGGGGAATTTCACCACAGTCAGAGCCAATCACCGGAACGCCAGCGGCCATGGCTTCAATCAGGACATGGCCAAATTGCTCTTTCCAGCCGGGGGCGGTCAGGGTAGCGGCGGTATGGCTCGTTTCTGATGGTAGGACCAGGGTGTGCATCAGGTTCAGGTAGCGGGGGACGGCGTCATGGGGCACACGGTCTACCCAGCGGACTCGGTCGGTGAGGCCAGCGGCAGCTATCTTAGCCTTCAGGGTTGTTTTGAGGGGACCATGGCCGACCAATAGCCAGATCCAAGGGTGCGATCGCAGACGGGTGAGCGCATCTCCCAGGGTCAGCAAACCCTTCTCGACCACAAACCGACCCACATAGCCCACCACAAAGGCATCGTCAGGAATCTTGATCTGTCGGACCAGGGCAGGTTGGGGGTGAGGACAAAATTGCGCCTCATTCACCCCTAATTGAGGCATGACCGCCGTGGGGCCACTGTAGCCCCGCTGGCGCAGGATGTCTGCCCCAGCCTGGTTACCGGCAATTAGCCCATGGGTATGTCGGAGGTTATAGGCCTCTAACTGGGCGACGGGAAAGGTGAGTTGGTAGGGTAAATTCCACCAGGTGAACAGCAGGTTTTTGGCCCCCAAGCCCAGCCAGCGATTCAGGGTAATGGTTTGGGCATAGGCCAGGGACTTGGCCCCTTGCTCTACCTGAATAATTTGGGGACGAAACTGACGCAGCAGCCGCACCAGATCTGGACCAAAGCAGAGCAGACCTTGATGATTTTGGCTCAGGTGCCCCAGCGGTAGGCGACGAAAATTGCCGTCATTGATAGTAGTAGGACGAAGAACATGGTGTTGTACGCCGCGGGATTGCCAGCGCTTCGGCACTCCAACAGTGACCTGGATACTAGGGTCAAGTTGGGTGAGCGATCGCAGTTTCTCGCAGTTCAGATCAATCACATAGGTATGGCTGATGACCAATAGGCGCATGGCCGTAAGCTACCTTTGCTGCCGACATTAGGGCCAGTCTAGCCTGGCTCCGAAAGCTTAGGGCGCAGGCCGTAACGAATAGCAGATGCCAGCTCAAAGCGGCACAAACCGCCTAGTACTCTGAGGCATAAGTCGGCCAACCATTCCTAATACCTGACACCTAGCACCTGACACCCTCAGCAACGGTGGTCATATTTCTGCCAGGCAGTACTAGGCAGCAGTCAGAAGACAAGAGGGCAAAGGCTATAATAGTAGTGGCTTCTGGCTCCTGAATGCCTTCTGCCCAATATGGTTCTGGCTGCCGCCGACATCCCAGAATTCATCCGGATTTTCCCTGGCCTAACCCGTAAATCTAAGTGAAAGCGTGGATCTCTCTTCAATGCGGTATCGAGATTTCTACGGGTTAGGGGCATGATCGTTACGATTTATTTGGCCAACCTGATCCGGAAATAGCCTCTCACGAGCTGCCCAGGGACTTAGCCATGGAGATTCACGCTTGAATTTTCCTGAAAGTCGTGTGTCGTATACTCTCATGCTGGATGATCTGACCCTACTGCAGTGGTTTGTTTCTGGGGATGCTACCCTAGAAGCCAATGGCAATCTGCGCATACAACCGACCAATAAGCTGCGTCAGTTGTTTAGCCGCCGCGGGGCATTGGTTGGCACCGCCTATGATGCGGCTCTGCCACCGCAAATCGTGGTTCAGCGAGACACCGACTACACCGCTGTATTGCATCAGGTCTTGCTCGACCATCACTATGTGCCGGTAGGGCAGGCCGTCAACAGTCTGGGCATCACCTACAAGTATCATCCTGTCCCTGACGGCTACCAGATTCACTACACCCCAGCCCGTGATCTGTGGAAAACCTGGTGGCGACTGCCGTACCAACATGCCCACAAACACTTGCAACTGGAACTGTTTGCCCTCACCCAAGACAAGTGGTACCCAATTCGCGACATAACCCTTAACCGGGGCACGTTATACGTAGAAACGCTGCGGGGAGAAACCATCCATGGCGGGGATGATTTGATGGTTTGGCTACAGAAAGACTCCGATGATGAGGCCGAGAAAACCCAATTTTGGGCAGCTTCCCCGCCCCTAGGTTCAGTGCCGGACCAGCCCAATGCTGCAGATACCACTGCTCCGGTGATGAAGCCCCAACCGACGCCAACACCTGCCCGATCTCAACCCCGAGTTCTCAAGCCAGTCCCGTCACCCACGGCTCAATCGGCTCAACCTCTCGTCAAATCTGCTGCCACCGTAGACGCCAGTCTGAATGCAGTGGTGCGGGCCGCCCACAACCGGCTGTATATTCGTACTTCCCTGGGAACCGTGGTTGTGGAAGGGGATAACTTAAAAGCCTACGGCAAGGTCCCCAGTTACAGCAAATCCTAGTTGTCCTCCGAATCAAACCTTCCCTACATCTTCAAAGCCCCTCGCCCAGCTTTGGGAGAGGGGCTTGGGGAGAGGGCTAAGGGTAGCCGCCGTCAATCAAAGAATTGGTATCAGATCGCCAGTGAAGCAGATCAAACAGCCACTATCGTCTGCTGTTGCTCTGGCGATAGGCGTACTAGCCCTCGGTTGACGGCCCCCAACACGGCCAACAGAGAAGCCGTGACGATACTGCTGTGGATGCCCACCCCGTGGACGGTACCGTCGAGCCAGTCGGCTGCCATTTCCACCATGGCGATCGCATCTGCGTCACTACCGTGGCCAATGGCTCGCTCTTCATAGTGGTGGACGCGAACCCCCAAATTCAGGGCATTGACAAAGGCATCAATGGGGCCGTTGCCACAGCCCTGTCGGCTCACGGGGGTGCCGTGGTATTCCAGGCGGGTCATGACGACCGCTGGGGATTGATCATCCTGCCAGTGGTGGGAGACATACTTAAAGGGAGCCGTGGTCCGTAGATACTCCTGCTCGAACAGGTCCCACAGCATGGGAGCGGTCATCTCCTTACCGGTGGCATCCATCGCCCGCTGCACCACCTGGCTAAACTCAACTTGTAACCGCCGAGGCAGGCTGAGGTTGTAGTCTCGTTCGAGCAAAAAGGCAATGCCCCCCTTGCCCGACTGGCTGTTGACCCGCACCACCGACTCGTAGGAACGGCCTAGGTCAGCAGGGTCGATGGGCAGATAGGGCATATCCCAGAGATCATTGGGATTACGGTGGGCAAAGCCCTTACGAATCGCGTCCTGGTGAGAGCCAGAAAAGGCCGTAAAGACCAGATCTCCCACATAGGGATGGCGGGGATGAATCGGCAGTTGGGTACAGTCTTCGACGGTGCGGGCCACGTCGTTAATCCGAGAAAAGTCGAGTCCGGGGTGGATGCCCTGGGTATAGAGGTTGAGGGCCAGGGTAACCAGGTCCACATTGCCGGTCCGTTCCCCATTGCCAAACAGGCAGCCCTCCACCCGGTCGGCACCTGCCATTTGGCCCAGTTCAGCCGCCGCGATCGCGCAGCCGCGATCGTTGTGGTTATGGACGCTCAGCGCTACGCTGTCCCGGTAGGTCAAGTGGCGATGCATCCACTCCACTTGGTCGGCGAACACGTTGGGGGTGGCGCTTTCAACGGTGGCGGGCAGGTTGATAATGGCGTTGCGATCGGGCGTAGGTTGCCATATATCCAGTACGGCATTGCAGATATCCCGGGCAACGTCCAACTCTGTCTGAGAAAACACCTCCGGGGAATATTGAAAGCGCCACTGGGTTTCGGGCCGCTCTGCCGCCAGGTCGCGCATTAGGGTGGCGGCGTCAACGGCCAGTTGGATGGTGGCCGCTGGATCCTTACGAAACACGACCCGCCGAAACACCGGAGCCGTAGCATTATAGACATGGACAATGGCCCGTTTCGCCCCTTGCAGAGACTCAAAGGTGCGGCGAATTAGGTCGGCTCGGGCCTGGGTCAGCACTTGAATTTCCACATCGTCGGGCACCCGATCCTCTTCGATTAGGCGACGAACAAACCGAAAGTCGGTCTCCGAAGCCGAGGGAAAGGCCACCTCGATTTCTTTAAAGCCAATAGCCACCAGCATCTCGAACATCTGCAACTTTTGCTCGACCGACATGGGGTCAATCAGGGCCTGGTTGCCATCCCGCAGGTCGGTGCTGAGCCAGATGGGGGGCTTTGTCAGCGTCTGGCTGGGCCAGGTGCGATCGGGCAGATGAATCGGGGCAAAGGAACGGTATTTTTCAGCAGGATTCGTCAACATGGATAGGTCTCTCAGGGGTCAGCGGTTAATCAGGTGGGGAAGGGTGACAGGTGTTAGGTGACAGGTCTTGATAGCACTGCACCGATCCCCAAGCTATGGGTAGCCCAAGTCAGGACTACAACAGCAGGGGGGGGTAAACCTATTCAGGGCCTATGGCCTTTATGTCAAAAAATTAGTTGCGCCCAAGGCGCAGCAGTAGCCCCAGCCCTAGCAGCAGGCTGTGTAGTGATAGGGGGCGTAGCTGCAAATAAGTCATCAAGCTGAAGCGAAAACCCGAAGGGTTGACGTGATTACGTAATTGAATCCTAACTGGCCCTGAAACCAGCGTCAATAGCATTGCGGGTCAAGCAGCCACTAGAGCATCGGTACAGTATGTCAAGATCCCAGGGTTCTTGGGCTGATTAGCCACGTTTTTTGGGGCATCCAGGGACAGAACCCTGGGATCTGAACCGGCGTTCTAGTACACCAAGGCAGAAATCAACCTACTGGTCTGTCAAGACTAAAAATTAGGTTAAGTGCTTTGCAAAAGCCTTTTAATCTTCAGGGAGGTGGCTTCAACACATCGGGACCTTTCATCCCCTCCCCCGGAGGGGTGCCCGGAGGGCGGGGTGGGTTCTTCGAGCTTGCTTGACCCACCCCTACCCCTCCAAAGGAGGGGATTTCGGATCTTGATGCCACTAATAAATCTCTACGTCTGGAAACCCTAAATTCAAGTCTTGACGCTGCACTACTGTTCCTGACGCTTAAAATCCTGGCGCAGCAACAATTTTTCACCTTGAACTTTGCATTTTGAATTCCGCGTAGCGTTACTAGGCCATAGCCTTGCTCCCTGCCCCCCAATGCTGGGGGAATCTAAAGCCCCCAAGTTTGGGGGGGTAGGGGCTGTCGCCCGACGTAACCCTTGGGCTACGACATACAGGCAATATTCCCGTTAAACCTCGGGGCCAAAGTACTGGGAGACAAAGCTGCCGTGTAGACCGTAGGGGACATGGTGGGGCAGCTTTAGCCGGGCGATTGGGCCAGCGGTAATATCCTGGGCGGCTAAAATCACCAGCTCAGAACAGCGACGTTCAGCGTTGTACATCAATACCAACAGCCAACCATCGTCTTCTTGGGTGGCCTGGGGTCGGGGTACAAACAGCGGTTCTCCCATAAACCCACGGGGGGCTGCGCTCCAGAGTTGGCTCTCCCCAGTGTGCTGATCGAGCTTCAGCAGGGCTTGCAGGGGGGCATTGCCGCTGGGGGCATGGGCCGCCCCAATGTACAAATAGCGGTGGGGTCGCCCCACCTGGTCTGGGTGCAGGGTAGGAAACTCCACACAGCGGGTGATCAGCGGGGTCACCTGGGCGGTATTGGTGTCTAGATCCAGGGCAAAGCGCCACAGTTGCCCAGCCGGTACGGCCTCAAAGTCCACCTCTTTATAGCTGGCGCTGCCTTCTAGGGAAGGGAAGCGATCGTAGCAGACCGACTCCACTATCACCTGGCCCTCTTGTTCGTAGGCATTGGCATGGTGGAATACAAAGCAGGGGTCAGCGTCAATCACCTGCACCTCTCCCCCACGGCGAGGAATCAGCCAAATTTTGGTGGGCTGTTTAGGATCAAATCGAATACATTCAGCCGCCCCTTTCAACCCCAGCAAAAATGGCAGTGGCCCAAAGCTGACTGGGTTTTGGAAGAAGATGGCGTAGTTGGGGGTGATGGCAAAGTCATGGATAAAGGCAAAGCCCGGCATGGTTTGGCTGCGCTGGTTTAGCAGGGTACCCTCCCCATCCAGTTCGTACAGGGTGAGGGTACTGGACAGGCCGGTTTTCACCGAAAACCCCACCAAACGAGGATCGCCATGGTGACCAGGGTCCACCTTGGGATGGGCCGTAAAGGCACCACCAGGGGCAATCAGCCCATTCAGGTAGTCGAGTCCCAGGGTATCCAGGCTGGTGGGCTCGAGGCGATGGGGTTCCGCCCCTTCCCACAGGGCCAGTAGTTTGCCCCCCCAGTGGATCACATGGGTGTTGGCAATATTCTTAAATGTCAGGTCAAAGGCGTTGGCCAGGGGACCACCGGGCCGCTGGGTGCCAAACACCCCGCGATATAGAGGTTTTTTCGCCTGCTGCTCGGCCACATAGCCAGCGGTACGCACATAGCGATTGCGAAAATAGGCCCGTCCATGCTGGATGGCAACGCTGCTGATCATGCCATCCCCATCAAAGGGATGCTTGACCTCATGGCCATGGATATCCAGCAGGCCAGGGCCGTTGCGGAACAAGGTGCCTTCCAGGTCAGGGGGAATAACACCCTCGATGTCGGTGATCCAGTAGCTGTACTCTTTTGGCTGGGAGCGATAACCGCTACGCCAGTCTTCCATGGAAAATGATGGGGCGGCAGCAGGGCGAGGTTGGGTCGTGGTCATAGCAGTAAGGTTTGAAGGTTGGTCAATCAATAGGCCTGGAAACAGAAGGCGATGCCTAGCGATCGCCTTCGCCTACCGGTAGCGGTACTTCGGCAAACTCGGTCGCGGGAATCGCGGGTTTTGGGGGTGGCCCCATGGCTTCTGTGCCCACCCCCTGGGACGTAGACTGGGGCAGCAAAAACAGCAGCGGCAAGGGCAGCAGGGTGCTGAGGTTGGTCAGCAACACCAACTGCCACAGGTGGTCAAAGTTGGTTTCGGTCACCCCCAGCCAATGGGTCAGCAAGGCCCCCAACTCGTGGGAGGTGAGGCTGGCTAGATTGACAATCGACATGAGCAGGGCAAACAGGGTGGCCTCTACCCCCGGTGGGCAGAGCCGGGCCGACAATACCAGCACCGGCATGAAGGCAATTTGACCCATCACTGTCAGTACCAAGCTGTCTCCCAGGCTAAACCAGCGATCGTCAATACCCAGGCTACGGTTGGCATGGGTCACCAGCAGCAGCATCGACAAGCCCAGCAGGCTAGACAACACTGTGGACCAGGCAAAAATGTTGCGAAAAGGCACCGTGCGCAGAAATCGCTGAAACACCCAAATACCCAGCAGGGCCGCCACACTGGTGACTAACCGCACCCGACCCAAGAACTCAGGCTGAAAGCCCAGGTCATTGGTGGTAAAGAAGAAAAAGGCGGCATCGGCGGTGGGGGTGGCCTGCCACAGAAACAGAAATAGGGCGGGCATCCAAATCGCCCGTTGGCTGATGGCCCCCCACAACTGGCGGACCTGTCCCTCCATCACAGCCAGGGAAGGGGCCGCCTGGGTGCGAGACTCACTGATCATCAAGGCCACCACTGACACGATCAGCGGGAAAGTGGCCGTAATTGCAAACACGGTGCGGGTGCTCACTTGCTCTAGCAGTAGGCCACCCAGGTAAGCGGTAATCACACCTCCCACCGCTGACGCCCCCCAGGCCAGGGATTGCAGGGTGCCCGCCTGCCCCAGGGACTCGCCCCGGGCCCGCTCCACCACCAGGGAATCGACGATTACATCCCCCACGGCTACGGACAGGGAACTAAGGGTAATGGCCGCGATCGCCCCTTCCCTCGACTGCACCACTGTGGCCAACGCCAGCCAGGCCCCGGTCCCCAGCAGCCCTGATAACATCAGGTAAGGTCGCCGCCGATAGCCCAAGATCGGAAACCCATCGGACACAAAGCCAAATAGGGGTTTGATGGTCCAGGGGAGGGTGGCAATACCGGTCAGGGCCGCCACCTCCGCCGGGGATAGGCCCAAGTCGTCCTTGAGAAAAAAGCTCACCGCCAGCCGCGCCAGGCCTAAAATGCCCTGGACGAAGTACACCAGCAAGATGGCCGCTAGCTCTGAGGTTAAAGGTTGCCCCTGGAGCACTCGCGCTTCAATGAAGCCCTTGAGGCTGCTAGCCATAGAAGAAGAAACCGTCATGCAAAAGTGTAGTCGAGATCTATGAAGAAATATGAACGGGTCTCCCTATCATAACCTCCTTCCCCCAGAAGGGTCAGAGCCTCCTTAGGGATGCGCCTCGACCCGGAGGACTCGCTTAAGCCATTACCGGATCATGGATATAGTTAACTTTAAGGCCGCCATTCCCCATCCGTGGGTTACGGCGGAGCCTGAATGATCTGACCGTCCCCCCACCTCCAACCCCCTAACCCACGCTTCGGTTTCCACTCAAAATACCTTTCGGGAAGGGCAAAGCCCTACAAAATTCAAAACTCGCCCCACCTCCCTCACCTCTACCCTACGGGAAGCCGCTCCACGTCTACCACCCCTTCACCCTTCACCCTACCCTGCGGGAAGCCGCTCCGCGTCTACCACCCATCCACCCATCCACCCATCCACCCATCCACCCATCCACCCATCCACCCATCCACCCATCCACCCATCCACC
>NZ_SMDQ01000052.1 GCF_012911975.1 Nodosilinea sp. P-1105
TGGCTCATGACGGAGTTGGCAGAACAACGCATTCCGCCCCGAGCGGGGCGCAGTAATCCACGGGTCGTGAAAAAGCCTCGGGCAAAATTCCCCGCCCGAAAACCCTCCCATCGGGGGAGGGGAACGGTTCGACCCCAACTTAATTTCTCGATCCTAATACCAACCTGAACCTTATCCGAACAGTATTGCTATCGAGCCCACCTACCTGAACTAGAGCCTCACCAGGAATGGTGGGGCTTTTGGTGGAGCCCATTAAATAACCCCCAGTGCCGGAGCACCAGGGGCGGTTTCGTTATATAGATTTCGTTATAGGTGAGAGTGTTAGAAGAAGCGGCTGTCGCCACCCTTAGAATGCCTTAGACCAGCTCTGATCGCAGGGGTAGCGTTGGCATGTTCATCGAAACCTGGCTCAGCCGTGGGGTTTATCAAGTTTAGGGCCGATTGTGATCGCCGTCACTTACATCCCCTGGGATGAATTGGCGGTTGACCTGGATCGGCTTGCCTGTGAGCTGTGGCACTGAGGACTCAGGCTGACCTCATTGAGCCAGTAGCTCCGCGATCGCGCGTCGGATAAAGGCCTCATCCTCCGGATTCTGGTAGGGGTTACCGGCCCGGTGGCCCCAGATAGAAGGAATCGGACGATATTCGGCCCTGGGAATCAGGGCTGCTTCGGCGGCGCAATCTTCGGGGGTAAAGTACAGGTCGGTGGTGGCGGGCATCACCAGGGTCTGAGCGGCGATCGCCCCCATAGCCCGCCCATAATCCCCCTGGTAGACCGGGTTATCGCTGACATCGCAGTGCAGCCAGGTATCGATCATCGCTAACAGGTTGTGGGGGTCACGCTTCCGGTAGTTGGCTTCCCAACCCCGTTGCAGGTAGTCCTCTAACGAACCAAAGCCCAGGGCCAGGTAGGGTTTGGCCCGGTAATAGGCCTGGGAGGCCGCCCAGCTGGCATAGATGTGGGCAAAGGTATGGAAGCCGCGATCGGGCACGCCCTCAAACCGGTCCCCGTTCCAGGTCGGGTCGCTGGTCAGGGCGGCCCGCAGGCTGTAGAGAAAAATTTTGTTGTGGTCAGTGGTTTTGGCGGTGCCGCAGAGGGCGGCGATGCGTTGCACCTGGTTCGGGTACAGTGCCCCCCAGTGATAGCCCTGCTGTGCCCCCATCGACCACCCATAGACCAGGGCCAGTTGGTCGATGCCCAGCGCTTCTAATAGGGCGTGTTGGGCTCGCACATTGTCGTAGTGGGTGACATAAACCCCTGGCTTGGCTACCGCTGGGCAATTGCTAGGAGAGGCTGATAGGCCATTGCCAAACATGTTGACGATGATCACGCACCAGCGGCTGGGGTCTAGGATGCCGTCGGGGCGCACCAGCCAGTCGATGTCGGGATGCTGTGCCCCGTAGGAGGTGGGGTACAGGATGACGTTGGTGCGATCGCGGTTGAGCTCGCCATAGACCTGGTAAATTAACTCCGCCTTGGGCAACACCACCCCACATTGCAAGGGAAAGTTTGCCAGTACATATTGTTCAGCCATAGACTGCTCCGGGTTATTTCAAGGCGGCGATCAGGTGGCGATGGACTTGGGTATAGCCAGGTGCGACCCGCTCAAAGTAGGACTTTAGCTGCTGATGGGCCTGGGGCAACGCCTGAAACGGAATCGACGGGTACAGGTGGTGCTCGGCGTGGAAAGGCATATTCCACATCAACCAGCGCAGGGGCCAGCGGGTCAGGGTGGTGCGGGTATTGACCAGGGGATTGGCCTCGTTGGGGCAGCCGGTATGTTCGGCCAGGAGCACGAACCGTAACAGCGGCTGACCGATGGCCAGGGGCAGCACCCAGTAGGTGATCCAACCCCAGGGATGCCCCCATAGCGTAGCGATCGCCATCAACACCCCGTATACAGCCAGCTGGAGTCGCACAGAGCGAATCACCTCGGCATGGGCACTCTCCGGCAAATAATAGCAGCCCTCCAGGTTGCCCAGGGCCACACGGCTGTGCCCCCGCAGTTTGCCGATCCACCAGGGAATCCCACTTAATTGCCACAGGTAGGTGGCCAGGGTGGCGGGTTTGGGGTCTTCCAGTTCGGGGTCTTTGCCCGGAATCTGGGTATAGCGGTGGTGCCACTTGTGATATCGCCGATAAAACGTACTGTTATAAAACGACAGCAACCCGGCCAGCCAGGCGGCCCCATCGTTCAGGCGGGGGTTCGCGAAAGCGGTACGGTGGCAGCACTCGTGCATGGCGCAAAACATCAGGGCAAGGCTGGTGCCATAGAAGGCCAGAGCCGGTAGAGCCAGCCACAGGGGGGCCGTGGCCCAGAGATAGCCACTCAGGGCGATCGCCCCCAGGTGACCACCGAACTGCACCGCCCCAGCCCGATTAGACCGCTGGTTTAACTGGGTCAGGTCTGAGGCGGATAATATCTGTCGGGGGTTGATGGCCGGTAAACTAGGCTCAGTGGCAGGGGTAGCCGTGGCAGGGGTAGCATTCGGAAGCATGGCTAAAATTCTGAGGGCAAAGGATGGAACAATAACTGACTCAAGCGCTAATTTTCCCCGAACCTGGGCCCTATGCAGCAGACCCGCCAGAAATCTGGCCAAGTTGGCTGCAGGCTGGGGCAACGCCCCTGGCGCGGTAACTTGTTATGACAAGTTACTTTAGCACATTTGCCCTGGGGTGACAAAGCTGCCACCGCCTACCTCGGATGCTGACCACCCATTTGTCTTTATTGTTATGTCTCCCCCACTGCACATCAGCATTTCAGAGCAGCTACGCCGCCAGATTGCCGCTGGGGACTATCAGCCAGGGGATAAGCTGCCCAGCGAACACCAGCTGATGGACATGTTTGATGTGAGCCGGATTACCGTGCGCCAGGCGATCGCTAATTTGGTTAGTCAGGGATTGGCGATCGCCTACCGGGGCAAGGGGGTCTTTGTCACCCCCCGCAAAAAAGTCGCCTATTCCCTGTCCAGTCCCCTGGTGTTTCTCGAGCAAGACATGGCCCGCCAGGGTATCGACTTTGGCTTTGAAAACCTGACCCTGGAGCCCGTAGCCGCCCCAGAACCCGTGGCTGCTGCCCTGGCGATCGCCCCCGGTGCTGAGGTATACCTCCAGAAAAAACTGTTCCGGATGGATGGGGCGGCTGGGGCGGTGGATGTGTCCTATTTGATTGCAGACCTGGGGAAGCGGTTAGCTGACATTCTGACCCAACAGATGACCTTCCCCACCCTGGCAGAAAACGACATCCCCATTGACCAGGTGGATGCGGTGATCGAATGTACCCACGCCGACTACGCCATGGGCGGTTATCTAGAGGTGCCCCTGGGGCATCCCTTGATGGTGTATCGCTACACGGCCTTGTCCACCAACCAGCAGCCAGTGCTCTATGGCGAAACCATCTCCCGGGCCGATCGCTTTTGCTATTCCCTCAGCACTCAGGCCTAGGCCGATAGCAGATCCCGCAATGGTTTGGTCATCCAATTCAGCCCCACCCGCACCTGGTGCGAAAAGGTCGGCATGCGGTACAGGTAAGCCAAGCGGCGAGCAATGTGGGCCAAGTCGCCGTCCAGTTGCACCCCCAACCCGGTGAGGGTGGCCTGGTGGGTGCCCAGGGTCAGCATTTCCCCCAGGTGGCGATAGTGGAAGGGCAGTTGGGGGCGATCGCTAAGGGACGCCCAAATATTCCAACCCACATAGTCTGCCTGTTGCAGGGCAGCTTGGGCCGTACCGGGGACTTGCTGTCCCTCAGCATCGCGGCAGTCCGCCCCATCTCCCAGGGCATAGACCCCAGGCCGATCCACCACTTCTAGGGTGGGTTGCACCACAATTTGCTGGCGCTCGCTGTGGTTCACGGGCAGGTTAGCCATGACAGCGTTGACCCGAGTGCCCACGGTCCACAGCACCAGGTCCACCGGCAAAATGTCGGTTTGCTCCCGGAAGGTGAGGCTGATGCTGTCAGCGGTCACCTGGTCTACAGAGGTTTCAAAGTCGATCCACACCCCCAGGTCCGACAGGACTTTCTGGGCCACCTTGCGGTTGTATTCTGGGGAGGTGCGCAAGATAGTGTCGGTCCGCTCGACTAGACGCACCCGACCGCGATCGCCCAGCCGTTCCGCCAGCTTACAGGCCAGTTCTACCCCACTGTAGCCGCCGCCCACCACAGCCACTCGGATTTTGTCGGCGCTAGAAGCCTCCAGCAGTCGCAACCGCTCTTTGAGTTGATAGGCGTCTTGCAGGGCACGAAAGGGCAAGGCATATTCGGCCACACCGGGGGCCATATCCATCGGGGTGTCGCCCCCCAGAGCCAACACCAACCGGTCATAGGTGAGGGGCCTCCCCTGGCTGAGGCTGACCTGCCGTTGGTCTAAGTCAATGGCGGTGACATCGGCCTGACGAAACTGCACCTGGGTAGCGGCTAGCAAGTCTTCGTAGGGGGGGGCAATTTCCCAGGTTTGCAACTCCCCTGTTACCAGTTCGTATAGCAGGGGGGAAAACAAAAAGCGATCGCGATGATCGACCAATGTAATGGTGGGAGGCGTGGCCCCCCATGGAAGCTGGCTCAGGCGTAGGGCGGTGTAGAGCCCGCCAAAGCCGCCGCCAAGAATACAAATGGATTGGGGAGCGTCTGCCATGGGAAAAAAGCAATGGTACCTCCTCTTCCTTCTAACTCAAAATGGGGGGAGTCACCATGGTTTTTGCAGATTTCCTGGGTCAGGTCCTCTGCTTCCTGGGAAGGTTAGTTTTTCGAGCAGCCTTACATGGGCATTAGAATGCCGCGCAGCTCGCCACCCCGGTAGCGAGTGGTGTGCACATCCAAATACACCATGCCATTGTTAAGGGCCTGAATTTGCTCAGGGGTGAGGGTATATTCCCCCTCCAGCTACAATCGGGACATTTACTCCCCTGGACGCCATGGAAATTTGGGTCGATGCCGATGCCTGCCCCAATGCGATCAAAGAAATTCTGTTTCGGGCCGCTAAACGGGTTGGGGTGAAAACCACCCTGGTGGCCAACCAAGAACTGCAAATCCCCAATTCGCCCTACATCGACACGGTGCTGGTTAGGGCCGGCCTAGATGTGGCGGATAACTACATCGTGCAGCATCTCCAGGGGGGGGATTTGGTGATTACCGCCGACATTCCATTGGCGGCCGCAGCCATCGAGCAGGGGGCCGTTGCCCTTAACCCCCGAGGTCAGTTTTACGATGCGGGCAATATTCGCGAGCGCTTGTCCATGCGCAATTTTCTGGAGGAACTGCGCCGGGGCGGAGTCGAGACCGGCGGTCCACCGGCCTTTAGTCAGCGCGATCGCGGGGCCTTTGCCAACCAGCTGGATCGGTTTTTGCGCCAGCAGGGTTTCTCCTAACCTCTGTCATACCCAAGATAACCCCACCCTAGGGGTGGCCCCTATCCTTAGGCTGAGTTCGGGTCGAGTCTCCAAGGGACTAGCAATTCACGGTAAGATCGTCACGGCGTTAACCCCAAGGAAGTCATGGCCGATACCCCTGATACATCCCCCGACACATCTTCTGAAAAGCCCAAAAAGAAAGTCATCACCGTAGGGGTAGATAGACTGGCTAACAAGGATCGCCCGAACAAAGAGCGTCGTGGCGGCAAAGGGCGACGGGGTGGTCGCGATCGCGATGAAGATCGCCAGCCAGCGGTACCCCCGGCCCTAATGCGTGGCCCTCGGCCCCAGCCCAAAGCGACGGAGCCCGAACAGCCAGATGCCACCGAAGCCGAGGGCGAAGCCACGACAGAGGATACGGCGGCATCTGAGGACACGGCAACGGAAGACAGTTCTGCTGAATAGAGCTTTATTTGGAGGGTGGATGAGTGGTGGGTGGATGGGCAGGGGTTAACCTGGGCGTCCGCTGCCTTTCTAGACCTCTTCTCCGTCGGCAGATTCTGGCTCCGCCTTAGCCAAAAACTGGCTGTCCACCAAAAATGCCCCCCGCCCAAACTTGACCCCCCAATAGCCAGCGGGCCGTCGATCGAGGATCACCCCCTCGTCTCCGACCTCCAGGGTGTCTGCAGGTCGCAACATGGGCATGGGCTCAGCGGTTTTAAAGTAGGGGGGCAGGGCGATTAGGGTAACGCGATCGCCGATGGTAAAGTCAGTGGCCATAGGATTTCTCAGCTCGACGACAGATGATGGTGCACCATTCCATAGAGTATGGATCATAAGACATACCCTGAAATACCTGCCAAACCAGCCTTATGGGAATCTCGAAAGGTTTTTGGAGAACAGCCAGAAAAAGCGTGAAACTCCCGGGTAAAGTGGCTTTGGTCAGAATATCCATTCGCCAATGCGATCTGACTGAGGGGATACTCATGGGACATGCTCAGGAGTTGCAGAGATGTATAAAACCGAATCTGACGGGCTGCTAGCTTTGGCGTAATTCCAATGTGCTGCTGAAAGCGTCTCGAGAAATGGCGATAGCTCCAACCGATGGTTTTAGCCATTTTTTGAAGAGAGGCGTGACCGCTTTGGGCTATCAACTGCTGCCAGGCCCAGACTATTTCTGGACAAACGTCATACTCAGACTGGGCAAACTTCTCCATCAGGAAATGGTCAATCATAGAAAACTGCTCTGGCCAGGAGGGCTGGTCGGCCAGCTGTTCCATAAGCAAATCGCTCTCTCTTCCCCAAATGTCGCTTAAGGGAATCACTTTTTCGGTACAGTCGAGCAAGCGTTCCCCCAAGAGCTGATAGCCCGACAAAGGGGGTAAAGGAATCAGGATGAAACACTGTTGTCCACTATGCTCTGTGACCAGGGGAAAGGTTTTGACGTCTACCAGAAAGGATTGCAGCTGCCTTGATATACCCTGGCCGCTCAACGAACAGGCCTCCCCCAAGCCGATCACAACATAAATATTGGGGCTGGGAACCTGAAAGAGCCGAACTGGCTGCTTTAAGTTTTGTGAATGACGAATGTAAGGGCAAACCAAGCTGCTCAGCCCAGGGGGAGGCTGTCTGATTGCGTATTGCCAGTGAAACATAGTCAGCCTCCAAAGTTTTCAGCCCATTTAGGGCCACGACAAAGGTTGTGCTGTTGTCCACGGAGAGCGATAGTTGAAACTCTTCCCCTCATTCTTGGGGATTTAGGGGTTGAGGTCAATTTTCTTCAAGACAGGGGTCCTGCCTGAGCACTAGCATTGAGCGGTCTTGACTCTATGCTGCTGGTCAGCCTAGAACCCCGGCCCAAACCAAGCGCTGGAGTTCTGCCCGTGGGAAAACGTCACGCCTCAAGCTGAGCAGGTCTTGAGGTGGACCTGGTATGGATGGATCCCAATGATGAACCCGATGGAGAAGCTGCAGACATCCCAGCCTCCTCTTCTTTATCCTAAACCGGCCAAAAACGTTTGTCTCAGCTCGCTGCCAGCTAGATGGATTCACAGATAGTTGATAAGTGTTATTGGAGTTGAGCGATGTTGTCGCGAATAACCTCATGGAAAGGCCGACTGGTGGCCTTTGTACTGACCCTGGCCACAGTTGCCCTAGTGCCCTTACTGGCCGCGCCTAGTTGGTCAGCCAGTCCCAGCCCTGCTGCCATTAGTGTTGTTAGTCCCCAGTGGGTAGCCGATCACAGGGATGATCCGAACCTGAGGGTTTTGGATGTGCGTCTTAACCCCCTGGCATATATGGCCGGTCATGTACCTGGGGCTGTGCACCTGGCTGACAATACCTTTCGCGGGCCAAATGGCCGACTACCGGTACAGTACTGGTCAGAGCCAAAGATTGCCAGTTTGTTTGCCCAGGCGGGGGTCAACGACGATAGCCAGGTGGTGATCTACGCCGATGGTCCCAACATTCTGGGCGCTACCATGGTGGCCTATTTGCTAGAGCGTAGCGGCCATGGGGCCGCCGTGCTAGATGGCGGCTTTAAGGGCTATCAGGCGGCGGGGCTGCCCGTCAGCCAAACCTTTCCCCAGTACGAACCGGGCTCCTTGACGATGCAAGACAATGACGCGATTCGCGTCACCCTAGACCAGGTGCGGCAATACGTTAACGAAGCGGCGGATGTGGTGTTTATTGACCCCCGTCCGGCAGCGTTGTTTGCCGGAGAAGAAAACGTCTTTATCCGCAACGGCCACATCCCTGGGGCCAAAAATATTCCCTGGCCATTGCTGACCGCTGGGGACGATAACCTGCACCAGCTGAAGTCCCGCGAGCAGCTGCAAGCCCTGATGGTGGAACGAGGCATTACCCCGGAAGACACCATCATTGTCACCTGTAGTACTGGCCGGGAAGCTACCCTGCCCTACGTGGTGCTAAAGCATCTGCTGGGCTATCCCAACGTGCGGGTTTACGAAGGTTCCTGGACAGAGTACTCGGCCCAGGCCGATTTGCCCGTGGCCAAAGGGTATGACCCGGATATGCCACCAGCGGCTCCGACTGCCACCAACCCAGATAACTTCCTGATCTATCAGCTCAACCAACCGGCGGCAACGGCGGCGCAACTGGTGCGCGAGTATACTGAAAGCCAAGACGACTGGCTGTTTCTAGCTGAGATTAGCCTCCTCGGCGGCGATGTGACCGCCCTCAAAATCTGCTATCCCGCCATCGCTAGCGATATTGTGGCCGCTGGGTTGCACACCATGGCCATGATGCCCTGTGGTCATCTGGCCTTCTACGAGGAGGACGGCGTACCCACACTATCTATGCTGGATCTGGGGTTTATGACTGAACTCTACCCCGACCCGAATTTAGAGCGGGCTGTCCAGACCGCACGACCCGCCTTCGATCGCATGTTGGCCAATACCTTGGGCATCGAATAACCGCAGCCGTTCCCTAATTGCACATTCCGCAGGTTGCCCCCAGGGGTGGCATAGTATATCAGCACTACACTCGCCTTAGTGCATGCACCAGATAAACCACTCTATATCAAGAGTGTACATGTGTACTTCAATGCCACCTATAGTGGTTGCGGAATGTGCCCTAATGAAAGCTGTCGATCAGCTCGACGGAGTATTCCCTAACGGCCTTGGGCGATCGCTTCATCGCCTGGTTTGAGTCAATGCTTGCATAAACGACCCTACACTGACACTTTGTGTAGAGTGCGGGCGTCCCAATTCATCGGCAACAACCTCTAGCTCCGGGTAACGCATTAATGCACTACCCGGTGCCTTCCCCTTTTTCCATTCAATTTCCCCAACCACCGCACAGTAGGGTGCTCAGTTACCTGTAATCAACTTTTGTAGGTCAGCCAGCTCTAAGCCACCTAACGCCAGAGTTCAGAACAATTTGAGACAGCGATGATAAATCGCTTCAATCAACTTCCACCACCTCAATGTTGAGTATTGCACCGGGGTCAATGGGCTCCTCAGTGTAGAGGTCTACGTCCCACTGAAGTGCGTCCGGATTTACAGTGCAGTGATAACTGGACAGCCAAGTACGGCCCCATGGGTGCTCGCAGAATGTACGGGCGTTTCGGGGGTACAGCGCGCACTCAATAATAAGCGGGCTCCCGATCTCACGAAGTATCGACTCAATCTCAGTATCCTGAGAGAACGGCATGTATACTACCTCCCCTCCGTAATGAGAGAGTAGTGGCTCCGCGCCACCATTGGACATGGCCACTCTCGTCAGGTTGAACCAAACGCGTCCATCGCGAACTTTGTTCTGTTCGTGGGTGAAATAGGACTGCCAACCTTGTTTGAGTCTCTCTAGCTGAGCTGAGCTGAACCGATAGCCGTGTTCTTCCAGAAATTTGATGCGACGCTCGTATCCGCTGCAAGGAACGAGCCCGTCACGCGAAAAGTGCCCTTGTTCTCCTCTCGTGTAGTGAACGCCTACGATCCCCTCTGCTTCACATATAGCAATAGCATCCAATTCTCGGACGATTTCACTTAGAGCAGGGTGCGTTTCGAAATCCTCTGAGAATTCGATTTGTTGCAACAGCTGGGTATGCTCTTTAAGCCGCGAGAGAATCTCTGCGGACATATCGTCGATTCTGTTAAGGTTTTTCGGTTTACAGCTGCTCATGGCTCGGCACAAGAATCACTAGCTATCCAGCCATATATTACATATTAATTAATCGTCATATCCGGTGGATAACCACTATCGTGATGGATACTATCCACCGGATTTACAGGATAATACCTGCTCCTGTCGAAGTTATCCGGCATCTACTTATGTCACCTATCTCAACCACCGTGCCTGCTGGATTAGGTGAGAGAAGTCTTCGGCTGAAGCCTTACTCTTAATCGGCACAGTTCCATGCTTTGACTGTCAAAAGTCACCTCCGACGGGCTTTCTGGCTGCCCTGCCGATACCCGCTCCAAGCCCGTAAGCGGTCGTGGATTGTCTCCCAAGGGCCGTCTGCACGTTTTGCCCTGGGTGCCATCCTCCTCTATGGTGAAAGGATAAAAACCATTTAACTATAAAATTTGACGACAAAATATGAACAGTGCAACCTTAAGCAGGCATTGGAGCCAGGTGGTTACCCTTGGTCTCAGCCTGTCTTTGTTAGCAGCCTGCAATGGCAACCAAACCCAAACTGACACTGAGGCTAGTGGGCCAGGCACCGTAACCATCCTCGGTGTGGTGGTGGGAGAACAGCAGGACCGGTTGGAAGCAGCCCTGGCCCCCTTTGAGGCAGAAACTGGCATTACTGTGCTTTACGAAGGGACCGATGCCTTTGCCACCCTGCTGCCCGTGCGGGTGGAGTCGGGCGATGCGCCAGACATTGCCATGTTTCCCCAACCGGGGTTGATGGCCGATTTTGCTGAGGCCGGGCAGCTGGTGCCGGTTGATACGGCCTTAGACCCAGCAGATTTGCAGGTGGCCTATGCCCAGGATTGGCTCGATCTGGCCACCATTGATGATCAGCTGTATGGGGTATGGCTGCGGGCCTCGGTGAAAAGTCTGGTGTGGTACAACCCCCAGGAGTTTGAGGCAGCAGGCTATGCCATACCCACCACCTGGGATGAAATGATCGCCCTCAGCGACCAGATTGTGGCCGATGGCAATACCCCCTGGTGTTTGGGGATGGAAAGTGGTGATGCCACGGGCTGGGTAGGTACTGACTGGGTGGAAGACATCATGTTGCGTACTGCTGGGCCAGAGGTCTACGACCAGTGGATTACGAACGAGATTCCCTTTGATTCTGAGCCGGTGCGCAACGCCTTTGAGCGGTTTGGCGAGATTGTGCTCAACCCCGATTACATCTCTGGCGGCACGGTGGGGGCAATCAGCACCCCCTTTGGCGACTCAATTCGCGGCTTATTTACGGATCCGCCTCGCTGCTATCTGCATCGGCAGGCGAATTTTATCGCCAGCTTCTTACCGGAGACGGTGGTGCCCGGAGAAACGGTGGCGGTGTTTCCGTTACCAGGCATTAACCCGGAATTTGGCACCCCGGTCTTGGTGGCGGGGGATGTGTTTGCCATGTTCAATGACACCCCTGAAGCCCAAGCCTTGATGGCTTACCTGGCGACTCCGGAACCCCATGAGATCTGGGCCTCGCTGGGGGGATTCATCTCGCCCCACGAGGCGGTCGGCCTGGAGGTGTATCCCGATCAGGTTACCCGGCAACAGGCTGAGATTTTGGCCGATGCGGAGATCGTCCGGTTTGATGCCTCTGATATGATGCCGGGGGTGGTGGGTACCGGCACCTTCTGGAGTGGCATTGTCGACTATGTCGGCGGTCAAGATTTGGATCGGGTGCTGGCTAATATTGATGACAGCTGGCCCAATTAGCGCCTGGATTTTGAGCGGGCATTCGTGACCAACGGCATCACAAAACATCATGCAAGATACTGCCAACCTCATGCGGCTATTAAGCGCGATCGCCGCCATTGTCCTAGGTTCCGGGGGGATTATTGCCCTGTTCTACGGGGCTAACTGGCTGGTTAATTACTTGCCCTATGGGCTGCGATCGCGGGTTTTGCCCTGGGTTTACATGACCCCGGCCCTGGCGGTGTTGGCGGCCTTTTTGATCTTACCGACGATTCGCACCCTGATCATCAGCTTTATGGACCGGCGATCGGAAGCCTTCGTCGGCTTGGACAACTACATCTTTGCCTTTACCAACTCCGCCATGTTGATTGCCTTCCGCAACAATCTGCTGTGGCTGGTGTTGGTGACTGGCATCAGTGTCAGCTTGGGCCTGGTGATTGCGGTATTGGTGGATCGGGTGCCCTACGAGCCCCTGGCTAAGGCGCTGATCTTTTTACCCATGGCCATTTCGTTCGTGGGGGCCAGCGTCATCTGGCGGTTTGTCTATGCCTACCAACCGCCGGGCTTCGAGCAGATTGGCTTACTGAATGCGATTGTGGTGGCTCTGGGATTCGAGCCCGTAGGCTGGCTGGTAAACAGAACGGTGAATAACTTCGCCCTGATTGCGATTATGATCTGGCTGCAAACCGGCTTTGCCATGGTGCTGCTCTCCTCCGCCGTTAAGGGCATTCCCCAGGATGTGATTGAGGCGGCCCGCATCGATGGGGCCAACGAGTTTCAGATTTTTTGGCGGATTACTATTCCCATGATCAACTCCACCATTGTGGTGGTTTCGACCACGATCATTGTGCTGGTGTTGAAGGTGTTCGACATTGTGTTTGTGATGACCGGTGGCAATCTAGACACGGATGTGATTGCCAGCCGCATGATTAAAGAGATGTTCAACTTCCGCAACTTTGGCCGGGGCAGCGCGATCGCGGTAATTTTGCTCCTGGCTGTCATTCCGGTCATGGTGGCCAACATTCGTCGCTTTCAGCAGCAGGAGGCTAACCGATGAGCAGCCTATCTCCAAAACGCCCAGCCCAGGCCCGCACCTGGGTCGATCGGTTAGAGACGCTGCTGACCACTGCCCCGGTCCATCTGGTGGTAATTGTCATTGCCCTGCTGTGGACCCTGCCCACCGCTGGCCTGCTGATCAGCTCCTTTCGCCAGCCCGACGCCCTGCTCACCAGTGGCTGGTGGTCCGTGTTTGTGCCCCCTTTGGATCCCACCCAGTTTCACCTGGGCAACTACATCACTGTGCTCACCCGTCAGGGGATGGGGCAGGCCTTCATAAATAGTTTAATCATCACCATTCCAGCGACGGTGATGCCGATTGCGATCGCCACCTTTGCCGCCTATGCCCTGGCCTGGATGCAGTTTCCCGGACGACAGTTGCTGTTTGTGGTGATTGTCGGGTTGCTGGTGGTGCCGCTGCAAATGACCCTGATTCCTGTGCTGCGGGCCTACAACAGTCTGGGACTATCTGGTACCTTTTTGGGGGTGTGGTTGGCCCACACGGGCTACGGCATGCCCCTGGGCATTTACCTGCTGCGCAACTACATCGGCACCCTACCCCGGGATCTGATTGAAGCCGCCGCCGTGGATGGAGCTTCCCACCTGAAAATTTTTACCCGCATCGTGGTGCCCCTCTCTACCCCAGCCATTGCCTCCTTTGCGGTGTTCCAATTCCTCTGGGTGTGGAATGACCTGCTGGTCGCCCTGGTCTACCTGGGCGGCAACCAAGAGGTGGCCCCCGTCACCCTGGTTCTGCGCAACTTAGTGGGCGATCGAGGCCAGGACTGGCACCTGCTGACCGCAGGGGCCTTTATTTCTATGGTGGTGCCACTGCTGGTCTTTCTGGGGCTACAGCGGTACTTTGTTCGCGGTTTATTGGCAGGTTCAGTGAAGGGATAATGGCGCACATTGTGTTCGAGCAGGTCACCAAACAGTACGAGAACGGTTTTGTGGCAGTCAAAGACCTCAACCTGGCGATTGAGGCCGATGAGTTTCTGGTGCTGGTGGGGCCGTCTGGCTGCGGCAAAACCACCTGTTTGCGTATGTTGGCCGGGCTAGAAACCATCAGCCAGGGCAGCATCTATATTGATGGCCAGCGGATTAACCAGCGTTCCCCCCGAGAACGGGACATCGCCATGGTGTTTCAGTCCTATGCCCTGTATCCCCACATGAGCGTGTTCGACAACATGGCCTTTAGCCTCCAGTTGCAGGGCACCCCCAAGGCTGATATTCAGCAGCGGGTCCAAGCGGCAGCCACCCAACTGGGCATTGAGGGCTTGCTAGACCGCAAACCGAAACAGTTGTCTGGCGGTCAGCGACAGCGGGTAGCCGTGGGTCGGGCCATCGTCCGCAATCCAGCCGCCTTTTTGATGGATGAACCCCTATCTAACCTGGATGCCAAGCTGCGGGTGCAAGCCCGAGCCGAACTCAGCAAGCTGCACAAAAAGCTGGGCACCACCTTCGTCTATGTCACCCACGACCAGGTGGAGGCCATGACCATGGGCAGCCGCATCGCTGTGATGAACCAGGGGATTTTGCAGCAGGTCGATACCCCCCAAAACCTTTATAAACGACCCAATAACATGTTTGTGGCGGGCTTTATGGGCAGTCCAGCCATGAACTTTTTCCAGGCCAGTTTGCAACCCGCTGGCGATCAGCTGTGGATCGAAGCCGGTACCCTGCGGCTGCCGGTCCCGGCCTCGGTCAAAGCCAGTCTCCAGCCTTACCTGGGTCAGCCCCTGGTGTTTGGCATCCGGCCCGAGAATATCTATGATCCGCAGTTTGCCCCCCCCGGCATTAATCCAGTTGAGCTCAAGGCGACGGTGTCCGTGGTCGAAATGATGGGCCATGAGGTGATTGTCTACCTGGCCCTGGTCGATGGCCATGAGTTCTTGGCCCGGATTGATCCCCGCTCTCGCTTTCAACCGGGGCAGACGGTGCAGGTGAGCTTCGATATGAACCGTTTTCACCTGTTTGATCGGGCCTCGGAACAGGCCTTGGTCTAGTGGTCCGTCAAGACTAAAAATTAGGGTAAGTGCTTTGCAAAAGTCTTTAGATCTTCAGAGAGGTTGTTTCAACACATCAGGACTTACCATCCCCTCCCACGGAGGGGTGCCCGGAGGGCGGGGTGGGTTCCTTCGGGCTTGCTTGACCCACCCCTACCCCTCCAAAGGAGGGGATTTCGGACCTTGATGCCAACAAGTCTCTACATCTGCTAACCCTAAATTCAAGACTTGATGCTGCACTAGAACCATGGAGGCGATTGTTCAAGCCTCAGAGTATTCCATCTAAAAAAATATCCGCAGTAGAGATGCCGAACTCAGTCCTACAGTCAGGTCTCACCAACGCCCTGGATAACGTATTAGCTGGAACACTCTCAGCCCGACCGGGGGAAAACAATGTCTTCATAAATGTCCGCCATCGTCATGATCAGCCCCACGGATTCTAGCCGCAAGGGGCTGTTATCTTTCAGTACCTCGCGGCCCCAACTGCCATTGGCCTCTCGTCGGTAAACCTCGACCACTGCCGCTATTTGTGATACCAGCACATACTCTTGCAGCGATTCAATCTGGCGAGAGTTGATCAGCTTTTCGCTGCGATCGATCCGTTCGGTGCCGGGGGACAACACCTGGACCAAAAGCTTGGGGCGTTCTTTAAAGTATCGCTCGGCATCTGTGGGGTCGCAGGTTACCGATAGATCGGGATAGTAAAAAATGTCTAGGGCCGCAATGTGAATTTTCATGTTGCCCGAAAAGACCCGGCAGTCGGTGCCGCGCAGGTGGGCACGCAGGCGAGTATAAAAATTTCCGGCAATCAGGTCATGCTCCTCGCTGCCCCCAGCCATGGCATAGACCTGCCCCGCTACGTACTCATGGCGTTCTGGGCTACTGTGCTCTAGGGCCAGATAGGCCTGCTTGGTGAGGGGGTGATTGTCAGCAGCGGCAATCATGGCTCAAATAGGGCGAGCGTCATATTTTATCCATTGTAGTTAGAACTGTAGTTAGAACGGGCCGTCGAAACCGCTCGCCCCGCCTGCGATCCCATGTTGGCCGCTACCCTGGGCATCGAGTTGCCCCAGCCGTCCGCCCTCCTGCTTCCCCCTCGTTCCCATGCCCCTCGTTCCCATGCCCCTCGTTCCCATGCTCTGCGTGGGAACGCTCCCCAGAGGCTCTGCCTCATTGGTAGCCAACTGTAGACAGAACCTGGCAAACAGCAGCCATGACGGTCTAAGTCCGATACCTGTTGTCCACTACGATAGAATCGACTTACCAAGTAAGAGGCAGTTCCTATGTCTACTGTCACCGTCTCAGACAATGGCCAGGTGGTTATACCGGCTGCCATCCGCAAACACTTGGGGATTACGCCTGGAAGCCAACTTACTTTTTCCCTGGAAGGCAACACCATTCGAGTAGAGGTCAAACGCGCGATCGCTCACACCACCATTGACGAGGGGTTTGGCATGTTGGTTTGTCCCCCTGGCCCTACCCGTCATCTTACTGACTTTGATGTTGCCAAAGCCATGGGAGTAACCATTGTGAAAACCTGGTGAGCTTTGACGATCAGCGCTTTGCCCGTAGAGCCCGAAAGCTACAGCTACAGCCACCTGTCGTTGTACCAACAGAATAAAGTACGTTTGGCTTTGCCCATTAGCCTAATGCAGGCTACCTTCCCTCGCATAAGGCTCGGTCTTCGTCGGAAAGGTCGGGGTTATGGGTTAGGTAAGGCCGCAGGCGGTGGCAAGCCGCTGCAAGTAGATCGTCAATGCGATCGAGGGTGTAGACCGGCCAGAGTTTAACGACGCCATTTTCTCGCATGCGATCGGGGGGCAGGGCAACGGCTATCTGAGTCCAATCTGCATTGAAGTCACCCGTTCCTTCAAATTGGGCAATTTGTTGGCCGTTTAAGGCCCAGATACGAGTAGTGCCGTCACCCCCGCTGGTGGCAATCTGGTCGCCATCGGGACTGAACGCCACTTGAGTGACACCGCCTTGATGGCCTTCCAACACCGCCAGTTGCTGGCCCGAAGGGTCCCACAGCCGCGCCGTGCCGTCCTCTCCGCTTGTCGCGATCAGGTCACCATCGGGACTGAATGCCACATGCCAGACGCTGCCCTGATGGCCTTCCATGAGAGCGAGTTGGTGGCCGCTTAAGTCCCACAGCCGCGCCGTGCCATCCGCACCGCTCGTGGCAATCAGGTTGCCATCGGGACTGAACGCTACCTGAAAGATAGGGCCTTGATGGCCGTTTAGCCGAGTCAACTCATTACCCTGTAGGTTCCACAGTCGCGCTGTCCCGTCCGCACCGCGCATCGCGAGATGGGAGCCGCCTGGGCTGAACACAGCCTGACTGACCCTGCCTTGATTACTTCCTCTCCACGCCGTCACGTCCTCCAACTGCCCCAACTTATTTCCCTGGAGATCCCACAGCTGCACCGTTCCGTCCTCCCCGCTCGTCGCGATCTGGCGGCCATCCGGACGGTACGCTACTTGAAAAATACTGCCTTGATGATTCTCTAGCCGCGCCAACTGGTTCCCCTGCAAATCCCATAGCCGTGCCGTTCCGTCCTCCCCGCTCGTCGCTATCTGGCGGCCATCGGGACTGAAAACCACTTGCCAGATGTTGCCCTGATGACCTTCTATCACCGCTAGCTGATGGCCGCTTAAGTCCCACAGATGGGCCGTCCCATCCACACCGCTCGTCGCGATTTTATCTCTCTCAGGACTGAAAACAACTTCCCTGGTATTACCCTGATAACCTTCTAGTACTGCTAACTGATTGCCCCCTAAGTCCCACAGCCGCACCGTGTCATCAGGCCCGCCCGTGGCAATTTGGCGACCATTGGGACTGAAAACTATCTGCATATTCGTGAATATTGTGCCGCCACCAGGCTCAGATAGCTTCATTAAAATGCCTCTCTGAGGACCTTCTATTACCGCCAGTTGATTACCACTTGAATCCCACAGCCGGGCAGTGCCGTCCTCTCCGCTCGTCGCTATCTGGCGGCCATCGGGACTGAACACCACATGCCAGACCCTCCCCTGATGGCCTTCCATCACCGCCAGTTGATTGCCCCTTAGGTCCCACAGCCGGGCGGTGCCCTCCTCTCCGCTCGTGGCAATTTGGGAGCCATCGGGGCTGAAACGCACTTGCCAGCCCCTCCCCTGATGGCCTTCCATCACCGCCAGTTGATTGCCCCTTAGGTCCCACAGCCGGGCGGTGCCGTCCTCTCCGCTCGTCGCTATCTGGCGGCCATCGGGACTGAACGAAACTTGCCGAACGGAGCCCTGATGCCCTTCCATCACCGCCAGTTGATAGCCGCTTAAGTCCCACAGCCGGATAGTGCCATCGTCTCCGCTCGTCGCTATCTGGCGGCCATCAGGACTGAACGCCACCTGCCAGACACTGCCTTGATGGCCCTCCATCACTGCAACCTGATTCCCCTGTAGGTCCCACAGCCGCGCCGTACCGTCCGCCCCGCGAGTGGCGATCAGATCGCCATCAGGACTGAACGCCACCTGCCAGACGCTGCCCTGATGGCCTTCCATGAGGGCGAGTTGATGGCCGCTTAAGTCCCACAGACGGACGGTGCCGTCGTTTCCGCTCGTCGCGATCAGGTCGCCATCGGGACTGAACGCCACCTGCCAGACGCTGCCCTGATGGCCTTCCATGAGGGCGAGTTGATGGCCGCTTAAGTCCCACAGACGGACGGTGCCGTCGTTTCCGCTCGTCGCGATCAGGTCGCCATCGGGACTGAACGTCACCTGCCAAACACTGCTTTGATGGCCTTCCAGCCGGGTTTCGCGGATTTCATTCAAGCTCGTTTGCAAAGCCAATAGAGGACTAGCGGCCAAGTAATCGACTTTATCAGTGGCCAACATCTTGCTAGCTTGATTCATCACCTGAATCGCCCCATTAGCTGCCCTATAGGCTGCGAACAATCCCTCCGTCTCTTGAAACCGAAACGTTTGGCTAGCGGCAAACCCAGCCCGTTCTAGATTTGTCACACGCCTGACCAGGGTGGCTTCATCGCTGGCTCGCTCTCGCTCAGCCAGGGCCGCTTCCGTCTCAACCTTGGCTTGGGAAGCCGCCGTTTCAGCCTCAGCCCGAGCGGCTTGGGCCTGAGTGAGTTGGGTAGTGGCCCTTTCCACCGCCTCCCGAGCCGCCTGCTGTTCCTGTTGAGCTTGCCGATCAATCTCAGCCAGTTGCGCCGCCGCCTCGTCCACCTGCTGCTGGGCCTCCTGCTCCCGCTCGATCGCTGCCACCGATCGCCGGTCAGCAATCCCGGCTCGCATGCTCGCTACCCCTACATTAAAGTCAGCCTTCAGTTCTGCAAAGCTGGCGGTTCTTTGCTGTTGCTCGGCTTTAATTTGGCTGTCGGTGGCATCGGCCCTAGCCTCCTGGGCCTCGCGGGTGGCAAAAATAGCCGCTCCTCCGGTGGCAGTAGCGACGATCGCCGCCACCGCTACCGTGCCTGCCAGCAAACGCCGCGCTTTGCGGTTGGTTTCCCTGGCCGCTTGTAGTTCCTGTTCCGCTTCCCGCTGGGCCGCTGCTAAAATCCGATTGGCTTCCTGAATTGCTTGCTTATCTAACTTTTCGCTGGCGGTCAAAAACTGGTAATCATCATCCCCCAGGCTTTTGCCCATGGCCCAGGCCTGGGCATCTTCCAGGGCTTGACCCCGCAACAACCGCGACTCATCGGCTCTGGCCGAGGCTGCCCAGGCGGTCAGGTTAGCGGCATAGGGGCGCAGCTCCGCCAGTTGTTGGGCCACCCACTCAGGGCTAAACACCGCCTGGTAAATCGGGTTAAACGATCGCAGTTGACCATTGCGCTCCACCACCAGGCCCGAGAGGCGCAGTTCAATCTGTTCTCGGCTGCCGTCGGCCTCCAGGTAGCCCTGCTGCAGGGTTTGTTGGTACAGCCCCAGCAACCGCGCCACGGCATTGTCGTCCCGAAACAGGCGATCGCGAATCGTGCGCAGGTGTTCGGGTTCGTCCTGGGCTTCCCAATTGTCGATGATGCGGGTGCGCACCAACTGTTCCACTCGTTGGGCTTCGTCCCCCGCCGCCAGGTACTCCGGCGATTCAGCCATCAGCTGGCACAGCTTTTGAGTCAGTAGGGGCTGGCCGCCGGTCCAGGTCAGAATGGCTTGCAGCACCGCTGCCGGATCGTCGGCTTTATCCCTCAGCCCCGCCGTCAGCGGCTCCACTTCCCCAGGTCGAAAGCCATAGAGTTCAATCGCTCGACCAATGTTAAACGGGGTGCGCTTTTTATCTTGAATCAGGTCCGAGGGGGTGGCCACCCCCAGCAGGGCAAAGGTGAGGCGGTGGTAGGCGTCGTGGTCGGCCCGCTGGTTGTAGCAGGCGCGAATCAGGGCAAAAAAGTCGTCTTTGAAATCTAGCCGCAGAATGCTGTCGATTTCATCAATGAAAATTACAACTGGCTGGGACAGGGTGGCCAGTACCACATCTTCTAAAAACTCCCCTAGCCGCTGTACCGGCGACAGGCCGCTGTGTTCGTTCCACCAGGGCACCACCTTGACCTTCAGGCCCAGGCTACGGGCCAGTCGCCGCATTACCCCCAGGTACCACTGCTCTGGGGTAATGTCGTGGCTGCCAATGGCAGTGATATCGATGATGCCACAGGCGATGCCCTCTGCCTGCAAGCGCTGGGTAGTGCGCACCCGCAGGCTCGACTTACCCATCTGCCGCGAGTTCAACACATAGCAAAATTCCCCCTGCTTCAGAGCCTGGAAGAAGTCCTCATCGGCCTGGCGATAGACATAGCTGGGGGCATCTTTGGCTAAGCTGCCGCCGACGTTGTAGCGATTAGGCATGGGGCAAAGGGGGGCACATTACCCTAGACTACGCCCATCATAGGGGCGCTTTCGGATTGACAGCCCCAAGCTTGGGATTTTCTTCATGCATCCCATTGGGTATCCCCGCCCACTACCGCTGGCTTACTGACAAAATGGTGAGGCCAATCACCTGATCATCGGCATAGCGAATTACGACGTCATCGTCAGTGACCTCGCTATCAGTAGCGGATCGGGCTGGCTGATCAAAGTTGATGTACAGGACATCAGCCTCTGCATCAAACATCATCCAGCAGGGGCGTTGTTCCACAGTTTGTAGTGCTTTAGCCATCTTGAGATAGCCGCCAACATTAACTTGAGTGATGGCCATACCTGTTTGCTAGGTAAGGATTGAGGTTAGAGGCAGGCTAAAGCCCAGGAGAACCGGGTCGCCTCTGAGTTCCGCAGGAGCGTTTAAAATTTCAACATCCTGACCGGGGCGGTAGATTTCCACCTGCTGGTCTTGGGGGTTGATCAACCAGCCCAGCCTGACGCCATTATCTCGGTATTCTGCCATTTTGGCCTGCAACCTGGCCAGACTGTCGCTGAGCGATCGCAGCTCGATCACAAAGTCAGGGGCAATGGGCGGAAATTTTTCCCGGTCTTCGGGGCTCAGGGCTTGCCAGCGGCTGGCTTCAATCCAGGCGGCATCGGGCGATCGCTCAGCCCCATTGGGCAGCTTAAAGCAAGTCGAGGAGTCGAAGACGTAGCCAAGCTGGGTTTGGCGGTTCCAAAGTCCCAGCTCGATGGTAATGTCGGCATTACGACGACCGCTTTCGCCTCCGGTGGGTGCCATAATGATCAACTCTCCCTGGGCAGAACGCTCAAACTTGATGTCAGGATTGGCCTGACAAAGCTGGTAAAAGGCTTCGTCAGTCAGGGCACCGACCGGTTCGAGGGTGACAGTGAAAGCGGTCATGGGTAAGCTCCGCCATCAATAGGGCAAGTTTGACAGAGGTTTGACAGGGGGTTTGACAGAGGGCAAAGCCCGGCCTAAAAGCAACTGGTCTCCCCAAGGCTAGCGCAAATGCTCTCGAAAATACTGCCGATAGACATCACAGCGGGGCAGCGCCTCATTGCCCTGGAGCTCCACCAGGCCCATACTGTCTAGCTTAAAGGCGGCTTCGGCGGCCACCGTCACCGCTTCCCGCTTTACCACCACCTGCCGCATGGCCTCGGCCAGCTCGGGGTAGCGTTGCAAATTGTACAGGTGTCGCCGCAGGTGGTCGCTGTAGATCCCCGACTCCGTAGCGGCAGTGGCACTCAGGTTATCCAGATTAGCTTCCCCTCGGCGCAGGTGGTACAGGGCTTTGCGCACCAGGTAGGGATGGCCGCCAATCAGGGTCATCAGTTGCTGGGCCTGGGGGTCGCCCCAACTCAGGCCATAGCGCTGGGCCAACTGCTGCACCTGGGCCGAGGTAAACTCGGCCAACTCGACGGTTTTACCCACGTTAAAGGGGGACTGGTTGATGTTCAGCGGCACATAGGCTTCGGTGGAATGAACAATCACCAGCCGTAGCTTTTCCCATAGGTCGCTGCCAAAGTCGCCGTAGCGGGCCGACTCGTACCACGATCGCAACAGGCCAAAAAAGTCATCGGCCACCTGCCGGTGGGGAAACACCATGTCTACCTCATCCAAGGCCAGCACCAGGGGGGTATCCAGGTCTTCCAGCAGACAGTCTTCAAAATAGGCATTGCACTTATCTTTGCTGCCAAACCCTTGCCAGTAATCATCCAGGTTGTCTCGTCGCTTCAGCTTACGGCGCACCTGTTCACAGATCCAGCGTAGAAACTGATCCAGGTCAGTAAACAGGCTACTGTCGGCCCGCTGCAAGCTTAGGGGCACAGCCGCGTAGCCCTGCTGGCTGGCATAGTTCAAAATCCGAGCCATCAGGGAGGTTTTGCCCATCTGGCGGGGTGCTTTAATCCGAATTAGCGCCCCCGGCTGCATAATTTCGGCATAGCAGTCTTGCTCCACCGGGGGCCGCTCGATGTAGAGGCCCGATTTAATCGGCACCACGCCTCCGGGTTCCCGCAGCAGTTCTGGTTCAGCCACGGGCAGGGGCGGGGCATCAGGACTGTCCTGCAGTGGGGCGACCGGCAATTGGGTCTCCTCCGGGGCTGGGGGTGGGGCGGTGTCCGTCGCCATCAGGGTCAGCATTTCCTGGACGATCCCAGGCGTATCGGCCGGAGAATGCCAGCTCCGCTGTTGCAAGCGGTTCAGGTAGCCCCGCAGGTCATAGTTGAGGGGAGAATCTAGCGGGAAGTTCACCCGAATTGGCAAAATGCGGGGCTTGTCGTTGGGGCGAGCATCCCGCAATTCCCTGGCCCGCCGCACCTCTTCGGTGACCATTTCGCTGGTGGCCGATCGCTCCGACAGCAGCACCACAAAATAGTCACAGCGCTCTAGGGCCTCATCAATGCGTTTAGCCCAGTTATCCCCCAACCGAATGCTAGCCGCCGCCATAAACGGTACATGGCCTGCCGCTTCCAGGGCCGCCTGAAGCTCAAGCGCCAGAGCCTGGTCGGGGTCTTGGCTGCGATAGCTAATAAACACCTGGGCCGGGGGGAAGGCGTCTGCGGTCATGGGGAAGGGAGAATGCAGGTTAGGTCTAAGTTAGGCGGTGCAGCCCCAATCTGGCAAATTGGGTCGGCGGTGCGGCGACGGCGGCGCAACTGGTGCGCGAGTATGTCGACTTATGTCTTATTCACTCATCCAGCAGGCGCCGCACAGATACCTCAATATCGGGAAACGCCAGGGGGGTGAGTATGCCTGTGGTTAAGGTCATTTTGGCTTGATAAAGCCCGTCATCGGGGTAGCGCATCACCATCAGCTCCATGGCTTTCAGGTTAACGATCCAATATTCAGCAATGCCCGCCGCGGCATAGGCTTTGGCCTTGGGGTCAACATCTTTCTTGAAGCTAGCGTTGGAAAATTCAACCAGCCAAAAAATGTTTTCTGGATAGGGATGATGCTGTAAATACTCGCGCCCTAAGGGCTGCACCACGGCAATGTCTGGCTCTGGCTCAGATTGGGTTGCAGGAATGGTGATGGGCTTACCTTGCAAAACTTCGGCGCGATCGCCCAGCACCTGTTCTAGATATTTCGCTGCGGTGCGGCTGTAGTAGGCATGGGGTTCTCCCTCCGGCGACATTTCGATGATCTCTCCGTTCAGTAACTCTACCCGGCGATCGGCGAGAATGCCGACTTCGATCATCTGGTGGTATTGCTCAAGGGTCCACTTGGCTACTGCAACGTGGGGTGTCATGGCTCACTCGCTTGCCACCGCTGGCACTGGGGGGAATTGCCTGTAACTCTATTCTGCCAGATAGGTCTGCCAGACAGGGGACCACGGAGTGAACTCTAGGGATACCATCCGCCCAGGATGCAATTGTCCGCCATGGGTTGCTTCCCCCCAAATCCAACCAGCGATGCACAGGCAACCCCCTTCTGCCTTCTGCCTTCTGCCTTCTGCCTTCTGCCTACCGCCCCAGGTAGTCCAAGATGCCGCGGGCAATGCCATCGGCGATGCGGTTCACGGCGGCGGGATCGCGGAAGCGGGCGGCGTCTTCGGCCCCGGTGACAAAACCAGTTTCCACCAGCACGGCGGGCATGGTGGTATGGCGCAGTACATAGAACCGGGCCTGACGCACACCGCGATCGCGCATATCCGTATTCCGCAAAACGCTGCTATGGATACTGCGGGCCAGTCGCTCGCCGCTGGACAGGTAGTAGGTTTCCAGGCCATTCACCTCGGGGCGAGACATGCTGATGGCATTGGCGTGGATGCTGACAAACAGATCGGCCCCGGCTCGATTGGCCATTTGGGTCCGCCCTTCCAGGCTGACATAGACATCACTGTCCCGGGTCATTAGCACCGTCAGACCCGCCGCCTGGAGTTGCTGCCGCAGCCGATTCGAGATGGTGGTGTTGATGTCCTTTTCTCGCAGGCCGCCGATGCCGATGGCCCCAGGGTCGCGCCCGCCGTGGCCGGGGTCGATCATCACCGTGGTGGACCCTCGGGGCACGGGGGGGAGGGTGGGGGTAGCCGCCACCGCAGGGGCCGCCGCACTGAGGATTTGGGCGGGCAGATTGGCATTAACTAACCGACGATGCACCTCGTCCGCCCGCTGGCGTTCACTAAATAGCCCCACCTGCACCACCGCCTGACCATCCACCGTGGTGCGAAACGCACTGGGTTCAATATTGCGTACCTGCGGCAGGGTGGCCGGACCCGCGATCGGCACCACCACCCGGAAGTGGTTGCCAGCATTGGCAGCACCACCGCTGGGAGGCGGCGTTTGCAATACCGGGGTCTGGGCCGTAGCCGACGGGGAAGATGGCGGCGAAGATGGTGGGGGGGCGGTCATGGTGGCGCTGAGCCCTGGGGCACTGGCTACTGGTCCAGACTCCCCATCTCCACGGGTGGCGGTGGCCACATTCATCGGGCCATCGTGGCTGAGGTAAATGTGGCCCAGGGGCTGGCCATTATAGATGCGGCGGGCCAACTGCCAGCCAGGATTGAGCCGAAAGCGTAGAAACCCATCGGCGCGGCCATGGGTACGGCCAATTTCAATCGGCGGCTGACTGCGATCGCGGCTATGGCGGGCAAACAGCACTAGATCGTTCTGCCGGGTGGAAATTTCTAGCCGGTACTGTACCCCCAGATCTGCCCCATTCACCCGGACCGAATAGCCGTTACTGTCGGTCTTGCGCTTGCAGGCCCCGGTAAAGTCAAAATTCACCAGCAGCGGGTCCACCACCACCGGCCCATCTCCCTGCTGTTGTTCTTGCCAGCACTGCCGCTGATTCGGCACCTGCTCTAAAATCATCAGGTTATGGAAGGCCCCATCTCTCACTGGGCTGGCGATCGCCACTACCCGGTCTGGGGGAATGGGCTGTTGGTCAAACTGCTGGGCTAGGGCTTCAGGGACTAGGGCCAGGCTGGTAACCATGGCCGCTGCCGTAGCTGCCAGGGCTGTCAATGGACGAGACAAGGAACGAGACAAGGTTGCCATAGTGAGTTGCGAAACAGGGCGTGAGTTGCGAAAGCCGGAATGACGAAGAGAGCACCATCAGGTGGAGTAGGGTTCAGGCCGCCGTGGTGAGAGAGGTAACCCCTGGTCTTCGGCCTAAACCATGGGTAAGCGATGACCTAGCCCCCAAGTAAACCCCAGCCAGGCTTGAAGCTAACCTAGAATCTCCAATCCTAATCCTGATTTTGGGTGGCCTCACGACAATTGCGGTTTTAGGTGTCGCAGTTTACCAATTGTCCTTGACCTTAAACAAGGCACACACAAAACCGGCCCAGGGATCCTGGGCCGGTACAGCTCTCCTCAAGGGGGATAGGGCTTTTCTATCGTGATTGATGAGTTATGTCCCGAAACCGTTGGTAGGCTTGCTCGGGATGGTAGATATGGCATTGCTGGGTGATGGTGCACATCAAATCCCAGGAAAAGTGAGTTTCCCTCATTAGTGGCCCCCAATGCTGCTTCAGCGAAGCATAGGCCGGCCGCAGGTTATAGGACGGAATACCCACTGAAACATGGTGGGGAACATGGACGTTAATATCGTGACACAGCACCTCGACCCAGCGGGGATAGTCACAGTGCAGGGTGCCTGAGAGCTGTGACTCGACCTCATTCCAGGTTTCCCCGGGGCGAAACTGAATCTCGGGGATGGTATGGTGCACCAGGGTAAAGGTGCTCATCCAAAAGTGGTAGCCCAGCCAGGGCATCAGCCAGTATTTGACAATACCCCAGGGACCAGCCAGCCAGTACAGGGTAGGGAAAAAGACAGCGGCAAACAACGCTACCGCCAAAATTGAGCGGCTAACCTTCTTGCGATCGCGGGGCTCAAAGTTCCGTAGATCAAAATGCAACACCGCCCAGTGGGCCACTGACGCCAACCACCAGAGCCAGCCTCGCATGCCCTGGTAAATCCACTGCAAGACCCGGTTGGCGTTGATGTACTCGTCCTCAGGCCAGGGAGCCCAGGCATTATCGATATCCATATTATTCGTATGGCGGTGGTGAATATCGTGCAGCAGCCGCCAGCTATGGAAGGGATACATCAGCGGCAGCATAATCACTGTGCCCAACCAATTATTCACCCAGCGCCGATTGGCAAAGGACCGATGGCCGCAGTCGTGACCAATTACAAAAAAACCGGTTAGAGCAGTTCCGGTCAAAAACCAGGCCACTGGCAGCAAAAACCAGGGCGACAGCGCGATCGCGCCATAGCTGATGGCTACAGCTACCATACTCAGCAACACCGAAAACCAGGCTTTGCGGGGATCTTTTTGGAAATAAACTTTAGGGATTGTCTGAATCACCTGTTTCAGGGTCAAGGGGCGATCCAAAATAGCATCTGAAATCCGAGCGGATGATGGCTCAATCGTTGCAGTCAAGGAATAATCTCCACAAAGTCAATAACGTCAATATTTGATATTTGATTTCAGCCCAAAAAGGCCTGGAGGCCACCAGTGAGCCACCAGGCCAACTTCTAAGCCATGTTTAGCACCAAGCCAGTTCTCGCCCAAGGAATTGCCCCACAGGGGAAACATCGGTGAGCAATGTGGCCACAAGCCAAAATACCTCATCCGCCGCACGGCCAGATCTTCAGACAACGCCCACAGGTCAGGGCTGCTGGCTAAACCCTTAGATGAGATTGCTTATAATTCCTTAACATTTATAGCACATCAACCCTGATCACACCGCTAAAGCCAGTGTTTTCCGTGATCCCTGCCTCGTCAAGCTTGCATTCTATGAACTTCAGCCCCAGCCCACCCAGCCCTAAGAGACAATGAACATAGCCTTAACTACAGAATGATTGAGGCCCAATTTGAGGATCTACAGCACTTTGTCAGCGAGACCTCTTCAGTTGGGGCTGAGTTGATGGCAGTTATGTCAGTTGCCGGTTAAGGCTTCCCTAGTTAAATTGCGGAGGCTGTACGCCATGGATATTCAACAGTTTTTGCACGAGTACAATCAGGGCGATCGCAACTTTTCCGGGTTGCATCTCCACAGTGTCGATTTACGTGGGGTCAACCTTAGCGGTATTGATCTCAGTGGGGCTGACCTTTCCCAAGCCGATCTGAGTGGGGCTGATTTGTCTCGGGCCAACCTGGAACGCGCCAACCTGACCGATGCCGACCTAACCGGGGTCGATCTCAGTGGGGCCAATCTGAAGCACATCAACCTGATTGGGGCAGACCTCAGTCGGGCCAGCTTAATTGGGGCAGACCTCAGCTATGCCGACCTGCGCACCGCCGAGTTAGAACAATCTGATCTGCGGGGGGCAATTTTGCGCGAGGTGGCCCTGAGCGGGGCAAATCTCACCCATGCCAACCTGATCAGTGCTTGGGTGGAAAACACCGACCTGCAAGAAGCTGAACTGGGAGGCGCCAATTTGCACCTGGTGCGGCATCGCGGTATGGACAGCCCCCTAGCGGACAGTTCTCGCTGGATTTCTTGGGGCCTACACTAGTCGCCGTAGCCGCTTATACAACGCCCAGCTTAAGCTAGCCCCGATGGTCATGGCCAGTGGTCCCATGGCGGAGGCAAACATGTAGTGCTGGTCTTCGGTGGCGTCCAGCACAATGCCGTCATAGATGATGCCTTTGTCGCCCACAGGTACGGTCCAGTAGTCTGCGTGGCTTTGGTCACCGTCGCTGTCTTCGATGGCGATTTCCCAGTCACCGGGAATTGACTCATCTGGCACAAATGTAAAGCGCCCCTGGCTATCGGTAGAGGTGGCTAGCCAGGGCTGGCTGGGGTCGTTGGGGGCATAGATAGTGACCTCTGCGCCAGCAAAGGGTTCACCCGTGCTAAACATTGACTGAAATTCTAGTTGGTCACCCAGGGTAAAAAAGGTTTCGACCTGGTGGGCCCAGGCCTGGGTGGGGAACCCAATCAGGGCTAGGCATAGAACCAGGGCAAACAGCAGCCGTTTCATAGGGCCTCTACAAGGATCAAGTACGTCGCCCATTGTAGCGAGACACGAAAACCATGATCCTGCTTTTGGTGAAACTCGGATAATAACGTCGTCTCTCGTTCCCATGCTCTGTGTGGGAATGCTCCCCAGAGGCTCTGCCTCCGCCTTTTGTAGCCCACTCAAGAGAAGCCACTCCGGGTCTACACCCTAAATCCCTTTAAACCAGCAGTCGGAGAAATCGCGATTCACCCCTTGCCAGCCTGTCTTGATGCCGCTGCGGCGAATGCCGCCCCGCTGCCCATCAAACCCGACAATCTCGCCCCCCATTTCCGGAATTACCCGGCAGGCATAGAGGCCAGAACCTTCGGCCAGCAGGGTGTAAGGGCTGGGGGATAGGGTGGTCCAATGGGGGCCACTAAACCCCTGTAGCCCACCGGCCGGGGCGATCGCCGCTTCGCTATCATGCTTGGCCCAGCAGGAAAAGACCAACTCGTACTGCCCCTGGGCAGTTTGGTAGAGCTGGGGTACTTCGATTTCCGAGAATCGCTCGGGCTGCACCAGGGGATCCAGATAGTCCCACTGACTTTGGCTAAAGTCATTATTTTTGAGTTTTAGCAGCCCCACCGCCCCGCTCCGACCGAGGGGCGCATCGGTCACCTTAGCGGCCACCAGCATATAGATTTGCCCCTGATCTCGAAACAAAAACGGATCCCGCCAGGCATGGACGGTGCTATCCCCCGGCACCGTCTTGGGCTGGTAGCTGTGCCCAGGGGAAATACCCAGGGCTGTCACTTGCCAGCGATCGCTGGTTAAGTCTGGGCAATAGGCCATGCCAATCGCCTGGGTCATGCCATCATCCTGGTGGCGACGGCGGCCAGTAAAAAACCACAGATAGCCATTGCCTACCCGAATCACATCCCCGCTCCACAGGGCGGCCTCGGCCCAGTGATCGGTCGGGGGGATTAACACGCGATCGCGGCGGCCATCCCCCCAGTCGATGTGGCTAAAGTCTGGGGTCATAGCATGGCCTAGCCACGTGGCAAAGTGGTGCTGCCCCAGTGGCACCAAGGCGGTCTCAGCACTCAGGTAAAACACATGATATTGCCCAGCCGCCGCGTCAAAGACATACCAAAAGTCCCACACGTAGCGTCGGGGATGCTGTACCGCAGGAAATGTGATCACTGGCTACTCAAAAGTCTCCATTGATGGTGATACCCTTACCCTAACCTGGGGGCAATAACCGGGGGCTGACAGGTTGGCCTGTTTGGGCTCAAGAGAGATAGCCCCCCATCAGTACCCTTGCGGCACAGGGAGCAATGCTCAGCAGGATGGCCCCGGCAGATGATGGGAGCTGACCATTACCTTGCCCCCGATCAGGGTAGATTCCTAGGGCAGCCAAGGCGTAAATTAGATTTAAACCAAATCCAAGTCCAGACCTGGAGTTCTGTCTGCGGGAAAACTCCAGATCTCGAGCTGGACTTGGCCTAGATCACAATTGAGAACACCCTTTACCCCCTTAGCCGACTAGGATTGTGCCATGCTGACCTATCGATCTAAAACGTCCACCCAGGGACGTAATATGGCCGGTGCCCGGGCCCTTTGGCGGGCCACTGGTATGCAAACCGAAGACTTTGATAAACCGATTATCGCTGTTGCCAACTCCTTTACCCAATTTGTGCCTGGGCATGTTCATTTGAAGGATCTGGGACAATTAGTCTGCCGCGAAATCGAAGCGGCTGGGGGGGTGGCTAAGGAGTTCAATACCATTGCCGTAGATGACGGCATTGCCATGGGCCACGACGGCATGCTCTACAGCTTGCCCTCCCGCGAAATCATTGCCGATTCCGTGGAGTACATGGTCAACGCCCACTGTGCCGATGCCTTGGTTTGCATTTCCAACTGCGACAAAATCACCCCTGGCATGTTGATGGCGGCCCTGCGGCTAAATATTCCTACGGTGTTTGTTTCCGGTGGTCCGATGGAAGCGGGCAAAACAAAACTGGCGGAGAACAAGCTGGATCTGGTAGACGCCATGGTGGCCGCCGCCAACGATACCCTCAGTGATCAAGAGGTGGAAGAGTATGAGCGCTCCGCCTGCCCCACCTGCGGATCTTGCTCCGGCATGTTCACAGCGAATTCCATGAACTGCTTAACCGAGGCCATCGGCCTCTCCTTGCCCGGTAACGGCACCACCCTGGCCACCCACTTTGACCGCAAGGATCTCTTCCTGAACGCGGCCCGCACCATCGTCAGCATTACCCGTCGCTACTACGAGCAGGGGGATGACTCGGTGCTCCCCCGGTCGGTGGCCAGCTTCAAAGCCTTTGAAAATGCCATGATGTTAGACATTGCCATGGGTGGGTCCACCAACACCATTCTGCACCTGTTGGCCGCCGCCCAGGAAGCCGAAGTTGATTTCACCCTGACCGATATTGATCGGCTGTCACGACAGGTGCCGCAACTGTGTAAGGTGGCCCCTAACACCCCCCTCTACCATGTCGAAGATGTTCACCGGGCTGGTGGCATCCCTAGCATTTTGGGGGAATTGGATCGGGCGGGACTGCTGCACACGGACGTGCCCACGGTGCACAGCGAAACCATGAAAGCGGCGCTCGATCGCTGGGATGTGATTCGCACCGATGACCCAGCGGTGCACACCTTTTTCACAGCCGGTCCGGCGGGGATTCCCACCCAGCAAGCTTTTAGTCAGTCAACCCGTTGGCCCTCCTTAGATCTGGATCGGCAAAATGGCTGTATCCGCAGCCTTGATCATGCCTATAGCCGCGAGGGGGGACTGGCCGTACTCTATGGCAACCTGGCCGAGCAAGGCTGCATCGTCAAGACGGCGGGGGTCGACGAGAGCATTCTGGTGTTTGCAGGGCGGGCGCGCATCTACGAAAGCCAGGATGGTGCCGTCAATGGCATTCTTAAGGACGAGGTCCAACCCGGAGATGTGGTGATTATCCGCTATGAAGGCCCCCGAGGAGGACCGGGGATGCAGGAAATGCTCTACCCCACCAGTTACCTGAAATCGAAGGGGCTGGGTAAAGTGTGTGCCCTACTCACGGATGGACGTTTCTCGGGGGGCACCTCAGGGCTCTCGATTGGCCATGCGTCACCCGAGGCGGCAGCGGGTGGGGCCATTGGCTTGGTGGAAGACGGCGATCGCATCCTGATTGATATTCCCAATCGCAGCATTAATGTGGACATTTCCCCCGAGGCACTCGCCGCCCGTCGGGCCGCTATGGAAGCCAAGGGGAAAGTCGCCTGGAAACCAGCCCAGCCCCGCAAGCGTCGGGTCACAGCGGCCCTCAAGGCTTACGCCCTGCTGGCCACCAGCGCTGACCGGGGGGCCGTCCGCAACCTGGACTTGCTGGAGTAATATTCCGCAGCCGGGCAGACACACCGGTCTGCCCCTACGGATTTGAAAACCGAAAAAAGAAAAGAGAAGAACGAAACCTCTCTCCCATTCCTGCTGCTGCGCACCGGCTCCGCCCTAAGTTCTTTGCTTTCCCCATCTCCCCACCTTCCCCATCTCCCCACCTTCCCCATCTCCCCACCTTCCCCATCTCCCCACCTTCCCCACTTCCCCCACCTCCCCACTTCCCCCACCTCCCCACTTCCCCCACCTCCCCACCTCCCCCTACTCCTCCTGCCAAGCGGCCTCAAAAAAGGCCAACTCGCAGTCCATGGCATAGCCATAGGTGGTGTGAATCAAGGGGGAATCGGTGGCTTGGGCATTCACCAACTGCTCTAACTGTTGGGCCAAGGGCTCAAACTGTTCACTGCTGTAGGTGTCAATCCACTGGCTGTAGGCATGGGGGGCTGGTTGCGTCTGGGCCAGAGATTGCCCCAAAAAGGCATAGAGACGCATACAGGGGGACATGGCCACCGCTGTCACCCCCGCATCTTGACTCCAGGCCGTACTGAGCAAGAAGTCGGTATAGCGGCGGGTGGCGGCCCCTGGGCTGACGGTGCGCAGGTCAACGCCCCAGTCCTGGGCATAGCCCTGATGCAGGTTCAACTCCTCCATCACCCCGGCGGCGAGGGCATGAAAGGTTTGAAACATTTGCCAACTGGAGGCCTTGGCTGCCGCTACACTGTAGGCCCGGGCAAAGGCTTCCAAAAAAAAGGCATCTTGTCCGACGTAATAGGCAAACTTGGCTTTGGCCAGGGTGCCATCGCCAATGCCCTGGACAAAAGGATGGTTAAGACAGGCCACAGCTGTCGTGTGATGGGCTTGCCAGAGATCGGAGGAAAGGGGCATGGCGATGGGGTATGGGGTTGCAGGGATAGGTAAGGGGGGACATCCGTTAGCTCACCTGGGCCAACAGGGTCTGGGCTAGCTCTAGGGAAAAATAGTAGGCATGGCGGGGGTCTCCATGCAACACTTCGAAGGGCAGGTTAGGCTCCCCCAGGTGGCTGATCACCAGGGCTGCCCCCTCTAGGGCATGGTTGCGGGTGTAGTCGTTCACTGTGACCACCGTGGGCAGCCCCGCTGCGATCGCCGCCTCCAACCCCTGCTGGCTATCTTCAAACACCAGGCAGCGGGCCGGGTCTAGATCCATGGCACTGAGCACCAGTTGATAGATGTCCGGGGCCGGTTTCTTGGCGGCTACCATATCCCCAGCGGCAATGCATTCAAACCAGGTGGGCGCCTCTGCACCCAGCAGGGTTTCCAGCAGCGGGATGACATTATCTTTGGCACTGGTGGTCGCGATCGCCAACCGTATCCCCTGCCGTCGGGCTTCTGTTAGCAACCGCTTCACCCCAGGCCGCAGCGGAATCACCTGCTGAGCCAGCAACGCTTGGAAATGGCAATTTTTAGCCTGATGAAGCGCCACAATTAGTTCGGACTCAACGGTCACCGCTTGCTGCCGCCGAAATGCCGGTTGGTAGCGGTTAATGTAGTGGCAAATCCGCTCCTTGCCCCCCGCCACCCGCAACAGCTGGCCGTACAGGCCCACCGGCCAGTACCAGGGCAAGTCAAACTCCTGAAACGCTAAGTTAAAGGCTACCCGGTGCCCATCCCGCTCGGTTTCGGCCAGGGTGCCATCCACATCAAAAATTAAAGCCTCGGGATGTAGCATAGGAAAACATCAGCAGACATGAGCACCGAATCGCCTTAGGCAACCCGATTCTAGCCGAGATGCGGGCCATTTCACCGTAGGATGAAGAAGCACCTCCAGCTGTTGTCAACGATTACAAAGAGTATGGATATCAAGCACGGTTTTGTTGACACCGTCGGTAATACCCCCCTAATTCGCCTGCATAGCGTTAGTGAAGCCACCGGCTGCGACATTTTAGGCAAAGCCGAATTTCTTAATCCCGGGGGCTCGGTGAAAGACCGGGCCGCCCTGTACATCATCAAAGACGCCGAAGAGAAGGGGTTGCTAAAACCCGGCGGTACCGTGGTCGAAGGCACTGCGGGCAATACTGGCATTGGTCTGGCCCACATCTGTAACGCCAAAGGCTACCGCTGCTTGATCGTGATTCCCGAAACCCAGTCCCAAGAAAAGATTGACCTGCTGCGCACCCTGGGGGCCGAGGTTAGAACCGTGCCCGCCGTTCCCTATCGAGACCCCAACAACTACGTGAAAGTTTCGGGTCGCCTGGCGGATGAGATGGAGAACGCCATTTGGGCCAACCAGTTTGATAACCTGGCCAACCGTCGAGCCCATTACGAGACCACTGGCCCCGAAATTTGGGCCCAAACCGAGGGCACCATTAACGGCTGGGTTGCCGCTACTGGCACCGGTGGCACCTATGCCGGTACAGCCCTGTTCTTAAAGGAGCAACGGTCTGAGGTCCGCTGCGTCGTGGCTGACCCCATGGGCAGCGGCCTCTACAGCTACATCAAAACCGGGGAAATTAAACCGGAGGGTAACTCCATCACCGAAGGTATCGGTAACAGCCGGATTACCGCCAACATGGAAGATGTACCGATTGACGATGCCCTTCAAGTGAACGACGCTGATGCCCTGCGAACGATTTACCAACTGCTGTATAAAGATGGGCTATTTATGGGCGGTTCAGTGGGGATCAACGTGGCGGCGGCGGTGCAACTGGCTCAGCAAATGGGGCCAGGTCACCGGATTGTTACTGTGCTGTGTGACAGTGGCTCCCGTTACCAGTCACGCATTTACAGCCGTGCTTGGCTAGACGCAAAGGGACTGTGGTCAGATGATTTGCTCCCCCGCTAATCCTAGGGCCAAGTTCTAAACCGTCTGCCAAGATTACCCCAAGGGTAAAATCTGTGAGTATGATCTGTGAATAGCTGCTTTTGATTCAGAAGCTCTTTTTCATCCACTGTTTACTATCGCCTAACTGCGGGGATAATACCTGTGACCGACCAGCCTGATAAATCACCACTGCCACCAGATCCTTCCGTAGAAAAACCCCCAGGGACACCCCTGCCCAAGGTAGATCCCACCAAGCAGCGTCATAATCCTTGGGTAGAGGGGTTGCAAACCATTGGCTTGAGTGTGGTGTTGGCTCTGGGAATTCGTCACTTTGTGGCTGAGGCCCGGTATATTCCATCGGGCTCCATGGAGCCCACTCTGCAGATTAACGATCGCCTGGTGGTGGAGAAAATCAGCTATAACTTCAACCCGCCAGAACGGGGGGACATCGTTGTGTTTTGGCCCCCAGACAGTCTCACACCTCCTGGCCAACGACGGGATGCTTTTATTAAGCGGGTGATTGGGCTACCTGGGGAGGTGGTCGAAGTCAGTAATGGGCAGGTGATTGTTGACGGCGTTGTCCTGGAAGAAGACTACATCATGGCCCCCCCCAGCTATGAGTGGGGGCCTGAACAGGTTGACGATGAGTCTTACTTGGTGCTGGGAGACAACCGCAATAGCAGCTATGACAGCCATTCTTGGGGGTTTGTACCTGCTGAAAATATTATTGGCCGGGCCTTGGTCCGCTTCTGGCCCCCCAGCCGAGTTGGCCTGATTGATGACTAGTATTGGCTGGCAGCATGACGGCCACCGTTGCTGAGGATGTCAGGTTCTAGGCAGGCCGTAAGCCGAAAACCGTAAACTGCCCCAGCTAGTTATCTTGCCCTTGGCCGTTGACTGGCGTTGGGCAGATCATTAAATGTTTCGGGTCATTTTCGATTGGCCTAAATTGCGGCTGTTACTCTACTAGAACTTACCCAGATTTTTCTAGGGGATTTTAGGTCACCTGTTTCTCGGCCATCGTTAACAACCCCTACTGTTATGATAAAGAGCATTGTAGGAGGGTAATTTTCCACTTTTTTTCTATGACCCCATCCCCCGCTAAAACGCAAAAATTCTCAATTACAACGCCGCTTTATTACGTTAACGATCTGCCTCACATCGGTAGTGCGTACACGACAATTGCGGCTGATGTGGTGGCTCGGTTCCATCGGCTAGTGGGGCACAGGGTGTTGATGATCACCGGCACCGATGAGCATGGACAAAAGATTTTGCGCACGGCTCAAGAGCGGGATGTGCCCCCCCAGCAGCATTGCGATCAGGTGGCGGCTGGGTTTGAACGGCTGTGGCAGCAACTGAATATTGCCTACGATCGCTTTAGCCGCACAACCGCAGAGCGGCATCACGCTATTGTGAACCAGTTCTTTCAGCGGGTGTGGGACCAGGGCGACATTTACAAGGGGCAGCAACAGGGCTGGTACTGTGTCTCTTGCGAAGAATTCAAAGAAGAGCGCGATCTGCTGCCCAACAAGCATTGCCCTATCCATACCAACAAGCCGGTGGAATGGCGAGATGAGCAAAATTATTTCTTCCGCTTATCTAAATACCAGGAATCTTTGGAGAAACTGTACGCTGAGCAACCTGACTTTATTCAGCCAGAGACTCGCCGTAATGAGGTGTTGAGCTTTGTCAAACGGGGGCTACAGGACTTTTCAATTTCTCGGGTGAATCTAGATTGGGGATTTCCAGTCCCTACCGATCCAGAGCACACCCTGTATGTGTGGTTTGATGCCCTGTTGGGATATGTAACTGCCCTACAAGATCCGTCAGAAACGCCGGACTTAGATGCCGCGATCGCCCAATGGTGGCCAATCAACATTCACCTGATTGGCAAAGATATCCTGCGATTTCACGCCGTCTACTGGCCAGCTATGCTGATGTCGGCGGGGTTGCCGACACCTGGGCGCGTCTTTGGCCATGGTTTTTTGACCAAAGATGGCCAAAAGATGGGCAAAAGTCTAGGGAATACCCTCGATCCGGTAGAGCTGACCGAAAAGTACGGTGCAGATGCCGTTCGCTACTATTTCTTGCGAGAAATTGAGTTTGGCAAAGATGGCGACTTCAGCGAAACCCGGTTTATCAATGTGCTCAATGCTGATCTAGCTAACGATTTGGGTAACTTACTCAATCGCACAGCCAAGATGGCGGCGCGCTATTGTAAAGGAAGGGTACCTGATGTTGATGCTAGCGTTATTTCCCCTGATCACAAGTTAAAAGCTCTAGGTCAGCCCCTGGCCGATACTGTGACTGTAGCCTACACCAACCTCAACTTTAGTCGGGCCTGTACATCAGTGCTGGCGTTGGTGCAGGCCAGCAACAAATTCCTAGACGAACAAGCCCCCTGGAGTTTATACAAGCAGGGCAAGCAGGCTGAAACTGAACAGGTGCTCTATGCCGTCCTGGAGTCGGTACGGTTAGCGGCCTATCTGTTGTCGCCGGTGATTCCCGCCATTAGCATCGACATTTACCGGCAGCTAGGGTTCGATGCCGACTTTAACGATAAATCCATTGGCGATCGCCTCCCCTTTAGCGATCATGCCTGCTGGGGATACTTGCCCGCTGGTCAGCCCCTTGGCCAAACCTCTCCAGTATTTCAGCGTCTCGAACTACCCCAGGCTATGCCCACGACTTAATAGCTGCTGGATGATTAATTAGCCTATTTTGCTCCTTTTAAGCCCCAATAACATCAAAGCCATAAGAAGACAACGGATAAAAACTCATGTTAGATGCCCATTCTTTGATAAGTGAAGACGCTATATTTACCCCCGAGCAGGTGCTTGGTAACCGGGGGCGGGTGGCCATTTTTATTGATGGTTCCAACCTGTTTTATGCGGCGCTACAGCTTGGAATTGAAATTGACTATACCAAGCTACTCTGCAAGCTCACGGCTGGTTCTCGCCTGTTCCGCTCCTTTTTCTATACCGGGGTAGACCGCACCAATGAAAAGCAGCAGGGCTTTTTGTTGTGGATGCGCCGTAACGGCTATCGGGTGATTGCCAAAGACCTGGTGCAACTGCCGGATGGCTCTAAAAAAGCCAACCTGGATGTCGAAATTGCCGTCGATCTGGTGGCCCTTGTGGATTACTATGACACGGCTGTTTTGGTTAGCGGCGATGGTGATCTGGCTTATGCCGCCGATGCCGCCAGCTACCGGGGAGCCCGCATTGAAGTGGTCAGCCTGCGCTCGATGACGAGCGATAGTCTGATTAACGTGGCCGATCGCTACATCGACCTGGATGGGGTCAAAGATGACATTAAAAAGCTACCCCGCAACCCCACAACGAATAACCACAGCTATACGTATCGGCCCCTACCGGTCATGGTTAATCCTGACGGCAACCTGCCAGAATAGGAGGGGTACAGCCCTGCCCCCTGACGGGGGGATAATCGCCTAACAGGGGAGTCGATAGCATGGTGAAATGGCGAATCATAGCTGCAGGGGTGCTGGGGCTTGGCGCTGCGATCGCGCTGTACAGCTTTCTAACCACCGACCCAGCGGTGCTCCCTGGCACTGACTTGACGGAAGACTCTGAGGTGACCGAACCTGGCCTGACCCTGCGGGATGTCACCCTAGAACAACCCGACGAGGAAGGGAACCCTATGTGGCGGGTGAAGGGGGACGAGGTCACCTACAGCCCCGACTTACAAATCGCCTACATTGTGCGCCCCGATGGGCAACTGTTTCAGGACGGCGAGGCCATTTACGAAGTCACCGCCGACACTGGGGAAGTGCAGGAAAACGGGCGGGTAATTTTTCTGCGGGGCAACATTGTGGCCACTGGCATCAAAAACAATGCCATTCTACGGGGCAACGAACTGGAGTGGCGTCCCGATGAGGACCGACTGGTGATTCGCAACCAAATCACCGGCAGCCACCCCCAACTGCGAGCCTCAGCCCAGGAAGCCCGAGTCTACAACCGCGATAACCGCATGGAGCTCTTGGGCCAAGTGGTCGCTAGTACGGTTGTCGAGGACCCTCGCCAAGAGCCCTGGCTAAAGCTTCAGGCAGAAGAACTGGTGTGGCACTGGGAGGAAGAGCGCATCGATAGCCCTCAACCCCTACGGGTCGAGCAGTTCAAAAACAACAGTATCTCTGATGTGATTGTGGGTCAGCGGGGAGCGGTGGACTTGGCAGACGCCCTGGTTACCCTGCGGGGCCAGGTGGCCATGGACATGCTAGAGATGCCGTTGCGGGTGACCAGCGACGCTGTGGACTGGCAGGTGGAGACAGAATTGGTCACCATCAATCAACCCCTGACGGTGGTTCACCCCGAAGCCCAGGTGCGCGTTACGGCCCGTCGGGGCCGCATGAACCTGGCCGATGAAGTGGTTTACCTGTCCCAGGATGTGGTCGCCATTGGCCAGGAAAATCAATCCCGCTTAACCACCGATAACTTGACCTGGACCGTCAATGACCAGGTGCTCGTGGCCGAAGGTCGAGTCAACTACCGCCAGGTGAATCCAACCATTAACCTGAATGGCCCCCGGGCAGTGGGTCGCCTAGATCAGCAAACCGTGGTGGTGGACGGTGGCGGTGTGGTCACAGAAATTGTGCCGAATTAAGTCAAATTCAAACCCTCCGACGGAGGGGTGCCCGTTCGCGTTCGCGAAGCGTTCCGAGGAAAAGCGTTCCGCAGGAAAGGGCGGGGTGGGTTCTTCGGGTTTGAGTTGACCCACCCCTACCCCTCCCAAGGAGGGGATTTCGGACCTTGACGCTACTAAATTTCTAGGTTTGTTAATTCTAAATTCAAAACCTGTACTGGCACTCTAGAGCCAAAAAAACAGGGCTAACCCGCCGAGGTCTGAATCTGCAGACTACTCTAGCAGGATGGTTTTGGTCAAAATCACCATCCATACCTCGACTCCGCTCGGTAGAGCCCCCTCGACTGGGCTCGGTGGCGTCTCCTCGGTGGAGTTAACGGCTGGGGGAGCCCCTCCACCCTGGGGAATCGGCAAGGGCTCACTCCAGTCGTTGGGCTCGGCATAACCCAGGGCATGGAGGATTTTAATCGTCCGGTCCAGGGCGGGCAGGCTGCCGTAGAGCAGATGGCGCACTCGCTCGGGTCGAGGCGGGCGGGGATTGCTGGCCGACGGCGGCAGGCTAGACGCACTGCCGGACGCAGCCCCTGCGCCTGGTTCAAGATATTGCAACATCGGTTCTGTTTCCTTTTTTGCGTTTGCAGAGAACAAACCCTTCGCCGCCATCCCCTCCTGGGAGGATCAGGGGTGGGTTTGAGGAAAACAGAACGCGAAAACCCTAGCCACCCACGCTGGACGTGCAAACTGGGTGCTAGGGTTGATCCTAGCCTCGCAATCTGCTGGTTAGACTTGCGGGGTTAGCTGTTCGTAGGTGGTCGCACACCTGCGGACAGCGCCAAAGCTTTCGAGTTCTGTGTGGTCACCGTTCGGTTGAACGGCTTAATGTAAGAGCATAGTGGGGTAGGTCTCTACCGTCAACCGTAGGGTAACAATTATCCTTGCCCCCTACCCATCCAACGGACTGCGCACCCCCCGCCCACCCCGATTCAGCACATGGGTGTAAATCATGGTGGTTTTGACATCCTTATGGCCCAGCAGTTCTTGCACTGTGCGAATGTCGTAGCCATCTTCCAGCAGGTGGGTAGCAAAACTGTGGCGAAACGTATGACAACCCCCATGTTTGGCAATGCAAGCTTGCCGAAGGGCATTTTTCACAGCACGCTGCACGGACTGCTCGTAGACATGATGCCGTCGCACGACCTTACTTCGAGGATCAACCGAGCGCTTCCAAGATGGAAATACAAACTGCCAACTCCACTCCTGATTAGCGTTGGGATACTTTCGATCCAACGCATAAGGCAGCTCAACAGTGCCATAACCCATCGATAGATCTAGCTCATGTAGCTTTTTAGCCTTCTGAAGCTGAAGCTGGAGAGGAACTTCTAGAGACTTGGGCAGCATAGTTTGGCGATCTTTTTTCCCTTTACCGTCTCGCACAGTAATTTGGCCATAACCAAAGTCCAAATCCTTTACCCGCAGTCGCAACCCTTCCATCAAGCGCATGCCGCTGCCGTAGAGCAGACTGACGATAAGGTGCTCTACACCATCGAGATGGGCCAAAATTTGCTTCACCTCAGAACGACTAAACACTACGGGTAGCCGCTCAGGCTTCTTAGCCCGCTCAATGTCGTCAATGTAGGGTAGGTCAATATGAAGCACCTGACGGTAGAGAAACAGTAAGGCACTTAGCGCCACCGTCTGGGTCGAGGAGGCTACGTTTCGTTGAATGGCTAGATGCGAAAGGTATGCCCGGATTTCATCAGCACCCATCTCCTTCGGGTGCCGCTTGTTATGAAACAAGATGAAGTCTCGGATGTAGTGTACGTAAGATTTCTCGGTCTTAAGGCTGAAATGCTTGAGGCGAATTGCTTCCCTCACTTGGTCAAGCAGGCGTGGCGGAGGTGACATAGGCAGATGCTGGATAACCCCTAACTTTGGGGTATTATCCAGTGCAAGTGCTGGATAATACCCCCAAAACCTATACTTAACCCTCAAATCTACTGGATAACACCCGGATGTTACGGACTTATCCAGCAGAAATGATGTTTAATTCCTTAAGATCCAGGTATTATCTCGTGGATCTGCTGGATAATACCGGGTAATAGGGGTCTTATCTAGCTGATCTGACACTTAATACATAGTTATACGCGCGACTCGAAGTCGTTCGGGGGAGTTGGAAAGGGCTCCAAAATCCTTTCCCCGCTAGTGTTCAAGCGGATGTCCGCCTTGGAATGTTCAACCAGTAATGGGAGGGCAGCATCAGCAGACAAGGTCA